>NZ_JAJOZB010000001.1:7151049-7807098 GCF_023701745.1 Streptomyces sp. RKAG293
ATGCAGCGCTCGTGGATGGACCAGGGCGTCAAGAACGCCCGCCGCAAGGCCACGGACAACGACAAGATCGGTCGCAAGTTCCGCAGCGAGGCATCCGAGAAGCAGGCCGCGAAGGCCCGCCAGACGCAGCGCATGATCGAACGCCTCGACGTCGTCGAAGAGCCCCGCAAGGAGTGGGAGCTCAAGATGGAGATCGCCGCGGCGCCCCGGTCCGGGGCCGTGGTGGCGACGCTGCGCGGCGCCGAGGTCCGCCGCGGGGACTTCACGTTCGGCCCGGTGGACCTGCAGATCGACTGGGCGGACCGGGTCGCGATCACCGGCGCCAACGGCTCCGGCAAGTCCACGCTGCTCGCCGCGCTGCTCGGCCGGCTCCCGCTGGACGCCGGCAACGCCGCACTCGGCCCGGGCGTCGTCGTGGGCGAGGTGGACCAGGCCCGCGGACTGTTCTTCGGCGACGAACCGCTGATGGACGCGTTCTCGCTGTCGGTCCCCGACCTGGAGCCCGCCGACGTGCGGACGCTGCTCGCCAAGTTCGGCCTCAAGGCCGCGCACGTGCTGCGCCCCGCGGCGACGCTGTCGCCGGGGGAGCGGACCCGCGCCGCGCTGGCCCTGCTGCAGGCCCGCGGCGTCAATCTGCTGGTCCTCGACGAGCCGACCAACCACCTGGACCTGCCCGCGATCGAGCAGCTGGAGTCGGCGCTCGCCTCGTACAACGGCACGCTGCTGCTGGTCACGCACGACCGGCGGATGCTGGACGCGGTGAGCACCACGCGGCGCATCGAGGTCGCGGACGGCCGGGTCTCCGAAGCCTGATCCGGGCCTGATCCGGGCTTGGTCCAGGGCCTGCTCCCGGCCGGGGCCAGCCGGGCGGAACCGGAATGCCGCGGGCCACGTCCAACCCGTGACCGTTCAGGAACCGGGAGACCGGGAGGCCGCCGGATGCGCGTATGGGCAGGGGCAGTTGCCGTGCTGGCGCTGCTGAGTGCGGTCGGCTGCGGTGCGGATCAACCGCAGAAGGGGAAGGCCGGCGCGCCCCGCTGCGGGTCCACCGTCGTGACCGAGTCGTCGGACGGCAACCACCTCTGCCTCGACGTGGGCAGCTCGGTCCGCGTCGCGCTGCCGGGTGCCGGGTGGGGCCCGGTGACCACGTCCGGCGCCGGCCTGACCGAGGTCTCCGCCGACTCCTTCCGCGCGTCCGCCCCCGGCTCGGTGAAGCTGGCCACCGCCCGGAAGGCCTGCCCCGCGCCCTCCGCACCCGGCATGGTCTCCTGCCACGCCCTGCAGGCATGGACCGTGACGGTCGACGTGCGGCAGCCATAGACACGGACCCGGACAGGCTGTGGGGGCCTGCCCGGGTCCGTCTGACTTCTTCGCGGGATGCGGGACTACCTCAACCAGCGGTGGTTCAGCTGATGTTGAGGGCCGTGTCGTCGAGCACGAAGCTCGTCTGCAGGCTGGAGTCCTCGGTACCGGTGAAGGTGACCTTCACCGACTGCCCCGCGAACGAGGAGAGGTCGAAGGACTTCTGCGCGTAGCCGGTGTTCTTGTTGAGGTTGGAGTACGTGGCCAGCGTGGTGGTGCCGGCCTTCACCGTCAGCTTGTCGTAGGCGGTCGAGGTGGTCGTCTCTGCGGTGTCGATGTGCACCCAGAACGTCAGGGTGGCGTGGCAGCCGCTGGGGACCGTCACCGTCTGGGCGAGCGAGTCGGTGTGGGTGGAGCCGTAGCCGTTGAGCCAGGCCTTCCAGGAACCGGAGTGGGCGGCCTCACTGGCGCTGTTGTCGACCACGCCCGCGGTGGCGGTCCAGGGACTGGCGGTGCCGGTCTCGAAGCCCGGGTTGCCGAAGAGCTGCGAGGTGCCGCAGCCGCCGCCGACCGGGTTCACGACCCAGGTGAAGGACGCGCTGCCGGTGGCGTTGGTGCCGTCCTTGGCGGTCACCGTCACGTTGTAGGTCCCGGCGGTGGTGGGCGTGCCGCTGATCAGGCCGGTGGAGGGGTTGATCGTGACGCCCGGCGGAAGGCCGGTGGCGCTGTAGGTGAGGGTCTGTCCGCTGCCCGAGTCGGAGGCCTGGATCTGCAGCGAGACCGCGGTGTTGACGGTGCTCGACTGGCTGCCCGGGTTCGTCACGGTGACGGTGTTGCCGCCGGTCGAGCCGTTGGTGAAGGCGGCGGTGCCGTTGGGGGTGCCGAGACCGGTCGGGCCGTCGTAGCCGGCCTTGGCGGTGCACAGGTAGCTGCTGCCGCAGGAGCCGTTGGTGCCCGTGGTCACGTCGTTGAGCGACGAGGTGTGGGCGTACGGGTACGAGGCCGGGCTGGTGCCCGCGGCCGGGGTGCCGGCGAGGGCGTAGACGGAGGCGATGATCGGCGCGGAGGCGCTGGTGCCGCCGTACACGTTCCAGCCGCTCGCCTGGTAGCTGTCGTAGACCGCGAGGCCGGTGGCCGGGTCGGCGACCGCCGAGACATCGGCGACGGTGCGCTTGGCGCAGCCGGTGTCGGTCTGCCAGGAGGGCTTGGGGTCGTAGGCGGAGCAGCCGGAGCCGGCGCCGTCGCCGCTGGTGGCGCCCCAGACCTTCTCGGTCCAGCCGCGCGGGGTGCTGGAGCGGCTGAGCGAGGTGCCGCCGACCGAGGTGACGTACTGCGAGGCGGCCGGGTACTCGACGCCGTAGCCGCTGTCACCGGAGCTGACGGTGATCGCGACGCCGGGGTGGTTGAAGTACGCGGCGTCCGAACTGGGGTCGGTGGAGTCCTCGTCGCCGCCGTAGCTGTTGGAGACGTACTTGGCGCCCATCGTGACCGCGCGGTTCACCGCGGCGCCCAGGTCCTCCATGGACGCCGTGGTCGCCTCGACGAGCAGGATGTGGCACTGCGGGCAGACGGCGCTGACCATGTCGACGTCGAGCGAGATCTCACCCGCCCAGCCGGCGTCGGCCGCCGGGTAGTTGCTGCCGCCGTTCTGGTCGACCTTCTTGAAGCAGCCGTTGGCGGTGGTGCAGGCCGGCAGGCCGTACGTGCTGCGGTACGAGCCGAGGTCCGCCTCGGCCTTGGGGTCGTCGTTGGCGTCGATGATCGCGACGGTCGCACCGGCACCGGCCGAGGGCAGGGCGTACGCGCTCTGCAGGTCAGTGGGGCCGTAGCCGGACGGGAGCGCGTTCGGGGCGAGGGTCAGGTGCTGGACCAGGTCGGTGCGGGCCAGCGCGTGACAGGCCATGTAGCCGGCCTGGGTGGGTTCCGAGCAGAGCCGCTCGGTGTGGGCGGTGGTGCTGCTCGCCGCGGCCGGGGCGGCCGTTGCGGGGGTGGCCGACGCGGCTGCCGGGCCGGCGACGGCCAGCATGCCGGCGGAGGCCAGGGCCGCCGCGGACAGGACGGCGGTGACGCCGCGGCGGGTGAGGCGTCTGGCGCGGGTGGGGGTTCTCGATGGCAATGAACAGCCCTCCATGGGGGGATCGGTTCCCGGCGGCGGGCAACCGTCCAGGTCAATGTCATGGTCATGACATGACCTGATGAAGGGAACGCCGCAGGGCTTCGAGTGGCGCACGTTCATTGGTGAGGAATGCGCGGCGAGGGTGACGCCGACGCTGGGGGGAAGAACTGCCACCCCGTTCAGTGGTGGCCAACGCTGAACGTAGTGACACCTGCCCCCAAGGGACTACCGGGCAATGGCAAAGTCTTCCTTTCGGTAGGTGATCTCGGGCGTATAGCTTGAGCGCTCATGGAGTTCGAAGAGGGTCCGGTCAACGACCTTGTGGCGCTGGGGCTCGCGCGGTACGAGGCACGCGTCTACCTCGCGCTCGTCAGACGCGAGTCGTACACCGCCGCCGAGGTGGCCCGCGAGGCGGACGTCCCCCGGCAGCGGGTCTACGACGTCCTCGACGCGCTCGTGCGCCGACGGCTCGCCGTCGCCCGGCCCGGCCGGGTGGCGACGTTCTCCGCGATCGCGCCGGAACTGGCCATCGCCCGGCTGATGGCCCTCCAGCGGGAGTCGCTGGAACGGCTGGACCGGGTCTCGGCCGGGCTCGCCTCCGCGCTGCTGCCGATCTGGACCGACGGGCGGACGCACACCGATCCGCTCGACTACATCGAGGTGCTGCGCGACCCGAAGGTGATCGCCGAGCGGTTCGCGGACATCCAGGAGCAGGCCGGGTACGAGCTGCTCAGCTTCTGCAAGCCGCCCTTCGTCGCCCCCGCCGCCAACACCGAGGGCATCAAGGTGGTCCGCAGGCTGCGCAAGGCCGGGGGAACGGTCCGGGCGATCTACACGCACGACGCGCTCGGCGACGCGGAAGTCCTGGAGAACGTCCGCCGGTTCGGCGAGGCGGGGGAGGAGGCGCGGTTCGCCGCCGAGCTGCCGATGAAGCTGATCATCGCGGACGCCTCGCTGGTGCTGTGCGACATGCCCGACCCGGTGGCCGGAACCGGCTCCACCACCGCGCTCTTCATCGAACACCCGGCCCTCGCGGGCTGTCTGCGCCTCGCCTTCCTGACCGTATGGGGGAGCGCCGAGACACGGCCCACGGATCCGCCGTCGTGAGCGGCGCCGGGCTCTGACCGGGCCGGGGTCGCCGGGCCGTCGCGAGCGTCCCCCCGCCGGGGTGGCCGGGACGCGTTCGGTCGCGCGTCACTGGAGTTAAAGTGGCCGCGTGGCCGTGTTCCTGCTCGGAGTCGGTGCCGCCTGCTGCCTCGGACTGGGCTTCGTACTGCAGCAGCGCGCGGCGCAGCGTGCCCCGCTCGCGGACTTCCTCTCCTTCCGACTCCTCCTCGACCTGATCAAGATGCCCCAGTGGCTGCTGGGCATGGCCCTCATGATCGGCGGCCAGGTGCTCGGGGCGCTGGCCCTGGCGCGCGGCGAGGTCTCCCTCGTCGAACCGCTCCTCGCCACGAACCTGCTGTTCGCCCTGGCGCTGTCCAGATGGCTGTCGGGGCAGCCGCTGGGCCGGAGCGGCTGGGCGGGAGTGGCGCTGCTGGCCCTCGGTGTGACGGCGTTCATCGTCGCCGGGCAGCCGGCCGGCGGTGGCCCGGAGGCGGGAGCGCTGCGCCACTGGCTGGTGCTGGGGATCGTCGTCGGACTCGCGCTGCTGCTGGTGGCCTGCGCCAAACGGCTGCCCGCCTCGTCCGAGGCGACCCTGCTGGCGCTGGCGGCCGGCCTGCTCTACGGGCTGCAGGACGCGCTGACGCGGATCTGCGGTGAGCTGGCCCGGGAGGACGGCGTCCAGATACTGGCGGTGCACTGGCAGCCGTACGTGGTCGCGGCGATCGGGCTCACCGGGCTCGTCCTCGTCCAGAGCGCCTTCGAGACCGCCCCGCTGCGGATGTCGCTGCCCGCCCTGACGGCCGCCCAGCCGCTGGCGGGCATCGCCTGCGGCATCGGCTTCCTCGGGGACCGCTTGCGGGTGACACCCGGGGCGCTGGCCTGGGAGGCGGCCGGGCTCGCGGCGATCACGGTGGGGGTGGTGCTGCTGGGACGGCACCCGGCGATGCCGTGCGCGCAGTCCGACGGCCAGCCGGAGAAGGAACCCACGGCGAGCGCGAGCTGAGGGTCGCGCCGCTGAGTGGAGTGCTGCTGCGGCCCTACCTGGCGCTCAATCCCGGTCCCAGCCGGCGTCGACCTCGAGGAACCGCCCCAGATCGGCGACCTCGGCCTCGATACCGCGCGCGACGACGGCGTCGAGCGGCGGCCGGAACGGGTCGACGCGGACGGTGAGCCGGCCGCCGCTGCCCCGCTCGTGCCGCCAGACGCCGACCACCTCACCGTCGACCAGCACGCACGGGGTGAGGAACCCGCCGCCGGTCGCGACGAGCCGGGCGAAGGACGGATCCAGCAGCAGATCCCGGTCGTGGTAGCCGAGCAGATACGGGTCGAAGTGCCCGATCAGCCGGACGGCCGGTTCCGGTGGCCGCGGCGCGTCCGTGCCGGCCGCCACCCGCAGCGGGCCGACCGGTCCCGCGATCTCCGCCAGCTTCTCCCCGGCCGCCTGGAAGCCGCGCCGGGCCTGGCCGGCGGGCAGGCCCGACCACTTGGCGAAGTCCTTCTCGGCCGTGGGTCCGTAGGCCGAGACATATCGCTCGGCGAGCGCGGCCAGCGCCTCGGTCCCCGACAGGTCCGGTCCGGCGACCCCGTCGAGCCACTCCTCGCGCAGCACATAAGTCGACTTGTCGCCCTCGGTCTCGGGCCCCCGGCACACCAGACCCGTCGCCGCCGCGTACAGCAGCAGATGGGCCGGCGCCTGGCTGCGCGGATCCAGGGCCAGGCCGAGCTCGCCGAGGCCGCGCACGAGGTCGTCGCGGAGCATCGGCGGGCGCCCGGCCAGCACCTTCTCCAGCGCGGGAAGCGCGCGGGCGCAGGTCTCCTCGTCCAGGCCGAGCCGCAGTCGTCTGCCGCGCTGCGCGGCGGCGGCACGCGGGCCCAGCAGCGACGTCATCCAGCGCACGTCCGCCGCCGGGGCGGCGTGCAGGGTGCCGCGCATCAGCCACGTACGGACCAGCGACCGGTCACCGGCGCCGCACGCCGCGTCGACGTCCCCGGCGGTGAGCCCCGAGGTCCTGGCGCGCACCTGCAACCGGCACGCCTTGGCGTCCTGTGCCTGCAGCGCGCCGGCCCGGCGCGCCGCGTCGACGACCCCGGCCCCGTCGCGCGGGCCGGCCAGCCCCTGGGCGTGGACGCGCCAGGACCGCACCTGGGCGGGCGTCAGTTCCGGCATGGATCCCATCCTGCCGCACCCGCCGCCCAGCGCTTGTGCATCCGATCACGAACGGCCCGTTCCTCCCGCTGCCGAGCGGCCGTGTCACCCCTTGCCGAAGTGCTCCAGCGGGAAGGCGCCGGACGCCAGGGCGGTCTGGGTGAAGGATCCGGCCAGTTCGGTGAGACGGGCGACGCCGGTGGCGCCGAGGTGCTCGTACGGGGCCCGGTCGACGCGGTCGGTGCCGGCTTCGATGTCCCGCCGCAGCTCGACGCCCGCGTCGGTCAGCTCGCCCGCCGCGTCGAGCAGCCCGCGCTCCCGCAGCCGGTCCTGGGCGGCGGCCCACTGCTCGGCCGTCCAGCCCCTGCTGGCCTGGACGAAGCGGGGGGTGAAGCCCTTGCCGGTCGCGGTGTGGCTGACGATGGCCTCCAGGCCGTCGAGCTCGGCCGCGACCAGCGCGGCGAGGTGCCCGTCGCCGCGGTGCTCGCGCAGCAGCGTGGCGGCGTGCCAGAGCGCGAGGTGCGGTTCCGTGGGCACCGGCAGGTCGGCGTTGGCGGCGTAGAGCGGGCGGGCGGCCCGGTCGCAGGCCTCGGTGGCGCGCAGCGCCAGGGCGGCGGCCTCCGCCATCTCCGGCGAGGCGACGGTGTCCGCGCCGAGCAGCCGGGTGAGCGCGGTGTCGACGGCGCGCAGCCGGGCGTCGATGACGGCCTCGGGGGTGGCGATCGTCCAGGCGCGCGGGATGTGCCGGGCCACCAGGTCGTGGTTGAAGTTGTAGAAGGTCGCGGTGACCGTACCGGCTCCGACGGCCCCCAGCGGCGCCGCCCGGCCCGCGAAGTACGTCATGCTGCCGGGCTCGAGGCCGAGCCGGGAGAGTTCGGCGGCGAACTCGGGCGAGAAGTACGTACTGGAGTGCAGCGGGTTGAGAGTGTTCTGACAGCGGCGCGACGCGCGGGGGTCCGAAGCGGTAGTAGTCATGAACCCAGGTTACCGACCGGTCAGCATGCTGCCGAGAGACGTGCACACGTTCCGGCCATAGCGACGGAAAACGTTGTACGAGAAGTTCCAGGATCATGAATCGGTGGAAGGAGCGGCGGCAAAGTGATGAGATCGATAGTATTGAGGTGTCCGCTGTACGTCCTACGGAGGCCCTGATGTCCACCGACATACCCGCGCGCATGCTCCCGGTCACGGATCGGACCCGTCATCGGCGGCTGCGGGAGCAGGGCAGTGTGTCCCGCGACGACCTGGACGCGGTGCTGGGCGCCGGCTTCGTCTGCCACCTCGCCGTGGTGGTGGACGGCTCGCCGCTGGCGGTCCCCACCGTCTACGGATTCGACGCCGCCGCCGACACGCTCTATCTGCACGGCTCGGCCGCCAGCCGCAGCCTGGTGCAGTCGCCCGGGGCGTCCGTCTGCGTCACCGTCACCCACATCGACGGACTGGTGCTGGCCCGGTCCGTCTTCGAGCACAGCGTCAACTACCGCAGCGCGATGGTGCTCGGGGTGCCGCGCGCCGTCACCGATCCCGACGAGAAGCTGCACGGGCTGCGCGTCCTGGCCGAGCAGTCCGCGCCCGGCCGGTGGGACTACGCGCGCGGCCCGTCCCGCAAGGAGCTCGCCGCCACCACGCTGCTCGCGCTCGGGATCGACGAGGCCTCGGTGAAGACCAGCACCGGCCACACCGACGACGCCGACGGCCCCGACGGCGAACTGCCGGTATGGGCCGGGGTGCTGCCGCTGCTCCACACCTGGGGCGAGCCCGAGCCTGACCCGGCCCTGCGAGCCGGCATCCCGCTCCCGCCGCACGTCGCGGAGCGGGCGGGCACGCCGGCTGATCTGCCGGGCTGATCTCCGGGGCCGGTCCTGAAGGCCTCCCGGGGCCGGCCTTCAGGACCGGCCCTCCGGGCCGGGTCAGCCGGCCGTCGGCGACCAGGCGAACCGGGCCGGCCGGCCCTCCAGGAAGGCGGCGACGCCCTCGGCCGTGTCCTCGCTCGCGCGCGCCTGCCGCTCCCAGTGCTCGATCCGCGACGGGTCCAGGCCGGGCGCCGCGAACTCCTTCGCCGCGGCCTGGGTGAGCTGCGAGCGCGAGGCCAGGACGGCGGTGAACTCCGCGACCCGCTTGTCGAGTTGCCCGTCCGGGAGCACCTCGTCGACGAGCCCGGTCCGCAGTGCCCGCTCATGGTCGATCAACTCGGCCGAGAACAGCAGGTACTTGGCGGTCGCGGGCCCGACCAGGCCGACCAGCCGCCGGGTGGACGAGGCGGCGTAGACGATGCCGAGCCGGGCCGGGGTGACGCCGAAGCGCGCCCCCTCGGCCGCGAACCGCAGATCGCAGGCGGCGGCGAGCTGGCAGCCGCCGCCCACACAGAAGCCGCGCACGGCCGCGATCGTCGGCTTCGGGAAGGCGGCCAGGGCCTCCTCGGCCCGGACCGCCGCGTCCTGCGTCCGGGCGGAGCCGCTGCCGGCCTCCCGCAGCCCCGAGATGTCCGCGCCCGCGCAGAAGGTGCCGTCCGCCCCGGTGAGCACCAGGACCCGGACGGCCGGATCGGAGGCGAGCCCGTCCAGCAGGCCGGGGAGCGCCTCCCACATCTGCGTGGTCATGGCGTTCCGCTTCGCCGGATTGCTGATCGTCACCGTGGCGGTGCCGTCCGCGATGTCCAGCAGCAGTCCGGGCTGTGGGCCGGGCTTCGGGCCGGGCTCGGGCATCCGGGCTCCCCTTCCGTATGTTCCGCATGTCCCGCGCGGCGCGCGTGCTGTGCGCAGGTGGCCGATCATCGGATCCTATCCGCGACCGAATAGGGGTAAAAAGGCCATAGGGCACATCCATTCGATCGAGGCGAGGAGGCAGCCGTGGCCGCACTCAGGAAGCGGGACCCGCGACCGGAGGCCCGGATCAGCCGCAGTTTCGGATGGCTCACCGCACTCGGCGCCGTACTGGTGCTGTGCGGGCTGTTCGGTCTCGCCTACACGGCCTTCGCCACCCTCACCTCGGTGCTGCTCTTCGGCTGGCTGCTGCTGATCGGGGGCTTCGTCGGCCTGCTGCACGCCGTCCAGTCGCGCGACACGAACTTCTTCTGGCTCGCGCTGGTCGTCGCCGCGCTGAACCTGGCGGCCGGCGTCGTCGTCATCCGCAGGCCGGACGGCACCGCCGCGGCACTGACGATGTTCGCCGCCCTGCTCTTCCTGGCCGGTGGGGTGTTCCGGCTGTTCGGCGGACTGGTGGTGCGCGGCCCGCAGACGGTCTCGACCGTGCTGCAGGGCGCGGTCGGCATCCTGCTGGGCGTCCTGGTGCTGGCCAACTGGCCGGAGAGCAGCCGGTACGTCCTCGGCTTCTTCTTCTCCCTCATGCTGCTCTTCGACGGCCTGGGGCTGATGGCCGGCGGTATCGGCGGCCGGCGCGTCGTCGGCATGGTCACGGACGCCCGCGCCGAGGCGGCGGCCCAGGGGGAAGCGCGGGGGGAGGGCGTGGCGGGGCCGGGCCCGGAAGCCGCGGCGCCGGCGGGACCGCCGAATGACCCGATGGTGGAACATTCCACGAAGCAGGAACAAGGCGATCGGAATCAATCGCCCGAGTGACAAAGTCTTTCGCCGATGGACATGAAGCGCCGAAAAGTGCGGACTTACGGGCACCCGCCCGGTGAACTGCCCCCACTCCGGAGACTCGATCCGTGAGGCGGATCTCGTCGTCGGCCCGACAGCGGGCAGTGGCGGGAACTGCGGGGACACGTCACACGAAGGCGATGGTGGATGCCGTCATGGAGGTCCGCGGGAGCGTCCCGCCCGATCCGGCGACGGCCGAGGTGCCGGTCGATCCGGATGATCCGGGTGGTCCTGGCGCTTCGGGCGGGCCGGGCGCTCCGTTCGCGGCGCCACCGCCGTACGCCGGGGCGTGGCGCTTCACCGCACCGGCGGTGGACTCCTCGGTACCCCAGGTCCGGCACGGTGTCCGGGATCTCATCACCGACCGGAGGGTGCCCGTCGGCGACGATCTGATGGCCGGCATCCTGCTGATCGTGTCGGAGCTGGTGACCAACGCGGTCCGGCACGCGGCGCTGCTGTCACCGCAGATCACCATCGAGATCGCGGTGGGCCCCGACTGGATCCGGGTCGGCGTCGAGGACAACCACCCGTACCGCCCCAAGGCGCTGGAAGCGGAGTACGGCGACACCGGCGGCCGTGGCCTGCTGCTGGTCAAGGCCATCACGGCGGAAGCCGGCGGGATGTGCGACGTGACGCACACCGACTCCGGCGGCAAGGTGATCTGGGCGCTGCTGCCACTGCCGATCACGAACCTTCAACGCTGACGGTCACGACCCTCCAGCGCTGACGATCACGAACCTTCACCGCTGTGGAGCCGGCCCGCCGGGGCCGCTCCGTGGAGCCGCCCCGGCGGATCAGCACGTTCCTACCAGCCGGCGTCGCCGGTCAGCTCGCGGATCGCGGGCAGCGACGCGTCCCACACCGTTCCGAACCAGGCGGAGAACGGGCCGCGCTCGCGGATCTCCTCCAGCTCCGGCGGCGTCACGAACGCGGTCTCGCCGATCTCCTCGGGGTCGGGCCGCAGCTGCGCCCGCACGAGGCCGACGAACAAGTGGTTGAACTCCTGCTCGACCAGCCCGGACTCCGGGTCCGGGTGGTTGTAGCGGACGGTGCCGGCCTCACGCAGCAGCGCGGGAGCCGTTCCCAGCTCCTCCGCGGTGCGGCGGGCGGCGGCCACGAACGGCGGCTCCGCCGGGTACGGGTGCCCGCAGCAGGTGTTCGACCAGACGCCGGGGGAGTGGTACTTGCCCATCGCCCGGCGCTGGAGCAGCAGCCGGCCCTCGTCGTCGAAGAGGAAGACGGAGAAGGCCCGGTGCAGCCGGCCGGGGGCCAGGTGCGCGGACAGCTTCTCGGCGGTGCCGATCGTCACACCGGCCTCGTCGACCAGCTCCAGCATGATCGGTTCCGCGACCCCGTTGCTGGAGGGATCCGTCGCGGGGGTGCCGGGCCGGCCGGTGGCGGGACTGGTTGGCATGTCCATCCTTCGCATTCGACGACAAGTCCTCAGTCTGCCTCACGCGCCGCTCACCGAAGTGGTTGCACCGCCTGCTCCATGTCACCCGGACGGGGTCGGTGGAACGCGCGTTCCCGGTGTGCCGGCTGCCGGTGCGACGGCGTGACGCACAGTGCGCCGGCCGCTACCGGTGACCTCCGCCGTCCGCGATGAGCTGCGGCGATGAAGCGTCCGGGAGCCGCTGCGGCGTCACCCGGACGGCCGAGTGCGGCCACCGCACGGCCGCTGTTTGTTGCTGGGGCCCGGATCGACCATGATGATCACGTGGTTCGCATGGCGGGGAGGGCTCCGGCAAGCGCACGGGCAAGCAAACGGGTGGTGAACGGCCGCTTCCGCGGATCCGATAGCCTCTGCCGACCGCCGTCCACACCGGCCCGCCGACCGCCATCCTCGCCGGCACCCCCACATGTCCAGGGAGTGAGTTCCTCTGCCGATCGCCATCCTCACCGGCCCGCCGGCTCCGGCGTCGCCGCTCGAGGGCGACCTGAGGTCGCTCGGATTCGACGTGATCGAAGCGCCGGAGTCCGGAAGCGGATCCGAAGCGGCGGCCGGCGGTCTCGCGGCACGTATCGCCGCGGTGCCCGCCACCGACCGGGTGGCCGTCGTCGACCGGCGCTTCGTCGGCCACACGCACGCACTGCGACTGGCGCTCACGGACCCCCGCTTCGACGCCTCCGCCGTTCCCGGCGCGCTGGCCGTACAGGCCGCGGCGCGTCCCGCGCTGGTCAGGGCGCTCGCCGCCGGGCCGGCCGGCGGCCGGGTGCCGGACGCCCTCGCCACCGCCCTCGAGGCCGAGGGCGTGCCTCCGCACCGTCCTGAGCTCGGTGTCCTGGTCGCCGCCGTACCCGCCTCGGACGCCGACCGTGCCGAAGCCGCCGCGGCCGTGGCCGCGGTCGACGGGGAGCAGGTCCGGCTGCGCAACGCCGTCAAGGCGCGCGACGGCTTCTTCACCACTTACTGCATCAGCCCGTACTCCCGGTACCTCGCGCGCTGGTGCGCCCGCCGCGGGCTGACCCCGAACCAGGTCACCACCGCGTCCCTGCTCGTCGCGCTGATCGCGGCCGGCTGCGCGGCCACCGGCACCCGGCCCGGCTTCGTCGCCGCCGGTGTCCTGCTGATCGCCTCGTTCGTCCTGGACTGCACCGACGGGCAGCTGGCCCGCTACTCGCTGCAGTACTCGACGCTCGGCGCCTGGCTGGACGCCACCTTCGACCGGGCCAAGGAATACGCGTACTACGCCGGCCTCGCGCTGGGCGCGGCCCGCGGCGGTGACGACGTGTGGGCGCTGGCGCTCGGCGCGATGGTGCTGCAGACCTGCCGGCACGTCGTCGACTTCTCGTTCACCGAGGCCAACCACGACGCGACGGCCAACACGAGCCCGACCGCCGCGCTGTCCGACAAGCTCGACAGCGTCGGCTGGACGGTCTGGGTGCGCCGGATGATCGTGCTGCCGATCGGTGAGCGCTGGGCGATGATCGCGGTCCTCACCGCCGTCACCACGCCGCGCACCACCCTGACCGTGCTGATCATCGGCTGCGCGCTCGCCGCCTGCTACACCACCGCCGGCCGGGTGCTGCGCTCGCTGACCCGGAAGGCGAACCGCACCGACCGGGCCGCCCAGGCGCTCGCCGAGCTGGCCGACAGCGGTCCGCTGGCCGAAGCCGTCGCCCGCGCCACCGGGCCGCTCGCCCGCAGGCTGCCGTCCTTCACCGCCCCCGCTGTCGCCCTGCTCGGCTCCGCCGCACTGGTGGCCACCGCGGCACTGGCCCCGTGGGGCAGCTGGTGGCCGGTGCTGGCCGCCGGCGTATACGTCCTGACCTCGGGTCTGGCCGTCGCCCGGCCGCTGAAGGGCGCGCTCGACTGGCTGGTCCCGCCGTTCTTCCGGGCGGGCGAATACACCACGATCCTCGCGCTGGCGGCCGTCTCGGACGTGAACGGCGCATTGCCCGCCGCTTTCGGCCTGGTGGCCGCCGTCGCCTACCATCACTACGACACGGTGTACCGCATCCGCGGCGGCACCGGGGCGCCACCGAGGGCCCTGGTACGCGCGATCGGCGGACACGAGGGCAGGGCGCTGGCGGTCACCGCGGCGGCCGCCCTCGCGCACCACACAGGTTTTACCGTCACGCTGACGGTCATCGCCGGGGCGCTGACACTCGTGGTGCTCACCGAGAGCATCCGTTTCTGGGTGTCGTCAGCCGCACCCGCTGTACACGACGAATCAGGAGAACCCGCATGATCGGCCTCGTGCTGGCAGCCGGCGCCGGACGGCGTCTGCGTCCCTACACCGACACCCTGCCCAAGGCTCTGGTGCCGGTGGATCCCGAGGGGGCGGGCACCACCACCGTCCTGGACCTGACCCTGGGCAACTTCGCCGAGGTCGGCCTCACCGACGCGGCGATCGTGATCGGCTACCGCGGCGAAGCCGTCGTCGAGCGCAAGGCCGCCCTGGAGAAGAAGTACGGCGTCAAGCTGCACCTCGTCGACAACGACAAGGCGGAGACCTGGAACAACGCCTACTCGCTGTGGTGCGCCCGGGACATCCTCACGGAGGGTGTGATCCTCGCCAACGGCGACACCGTGCACCCGGTCTCCGTCGAGAAGACCCTGCTGGCCGCCCGCGGCCAGGACCGGCGGATCATCCTCGCCCTCGACACGGTGAAGAAGCTCGCCGACGAGGAGATGAAGGTCATCACCGACCCGGCGAAGGGGGTTCAGCGCATCACCAAGCTGATGGACCCGGCCACCGCGACCGGCGAGTACATCGGCGTGACGCTGATCGAGTCGTCGGCCGCCGCCGACCTCGCCGACGCGCTGAAGACGACCTTCGAGAAGGACCCCGACCTCTACTACGAGGACGGCTACCAGGAGCTCGTGAACCGCGGCTTCACCATCGACACCGCGCCGATCGGCGACGTGGCCTGGGTCGAGATCGACAACCACGACGACCTGAAGAAGGCACGGGGGATCGCGTGCCAGTACTGACTCGGCTGATCCCCTCGCCGGTCGTCGTCGACATCAACGGCGGGGCTCTCGCCGATCTGGCCGGCCTCCTGGCCGACCAGCGGATCTCCAGCTCGGGCAAGCTCGCCATCGCGGTCAGCGGCGGCTCCGGCCTCAAGCTGCGCGACCGGCTGGCTCCCGAGCTGCCCGGCGCCGACTGGTACCCGGTCGACGGCGGCACCATCGACGCCGCCGTCAAGCTCGCCGACGCCATGCGCGGCAAGCGGTACGACGCGGTCGTCGGCCTCGGCGGCGGCAAGATCATCGACGTCGCGAAGTACGCGGCCGCCCGGGTCGGGCTGCCGATGGTCGCCGTCGCGACCAACCTCTCGCACGACGGCATCTGCTCGCCGGTCTCCACGCTGGACAACGACAACGGGCGCGGCTCCTACGGGGTGCCCACCCCGATAGCGCTGGTGATCGACCTGGACGTGATCCGCGAGGCCCCGGTGCGCTACGTGCGCTCCGGGATCGGCGACGCGATCTCCAACCTCTCCGCCATCGCGGACTGGGAACTGTCGCACCGTGAGACCGGTGAGCCGATAGACGGTCTCGCCGCCGCCATGGCCCGCTCCGCCGGCGAGTCCGTACTGCGGCACCCGGGCGGGGTGGGCGACGACGCGTTCCTCACCACGCTCGCCGAGGGCCTGGTGCTCTCCGGCATCGCCATGTCGATCAGCGGGGACACCCGCCCGTCGTCCGGCGCCTGCCACGAGATCAGCCACGCCTTCGACCTGCTGTACCCCAAGCGCGCCGCCGCGCACGGCGAGCAGGTCGGCCTGGGCGCCGCCTTCGCCATGTACCTGCGCGGGGCACACGAGGAGTCCGGCCTGATCGCCGAGGTGCTGCGACGCCACGGCCTGCCGGTCACACCCGGCGAGATCGGCTTCTCCGACGAGGAGTTCGTCAAGGCGGTCGAGTACGCACCGCAGACCCGCCCCGGGCGCTACACGATCCTGGAACACCTCGACCTGTCCGCAGACCAGATCAAGGACGCATACGCCGACTATGCCAAAACCATCAGTAGCTGAACTCCGCCCGGTCGTTCATCCCCCAGGGGTGAAGGACCGGCGGAGCGGCGAGCACTGGGCCGGCCGGCTCTACATGCGCGAGCTCTCGCTGCACATCGACCGGCACCTGGTGAACACGCGGGTCACGCCCAACCAGGTGACGTACGTGATGACCGTCGCCGCCGTCCTCGCCGCCCCGGCTCTGCTGGTGCCGGGGATCGCCGGTGCCGTGCTCGGCGTGGTGATGGTCCAGCTGTATCTGCTGTTCGACTGTGTCGACGGCGAGCTCGCCCGCTGGAAGAAGCAGTACTCCCTGGGCGGGGTGTACCTGGACCGCGTCGCCGCCTATCTGTGCGACGCCGCGGTGCTGGTCGGTTTCGGTCTGCGCGGCGCCGACCTGTGGGGCTCCGGGCGGATCGACTGGCTGTGGGCCTTCCTCGGCACGCTGGCCGCCCTCGGCGCCGTGCTGATCAAGGCGGAGACCGATCTCGTCGGCGTCGCCCGTCACCAGCACGGGCTGCCGCCGGTCAAGGAGGCGGCGTCCGAGCCGCGTTCGTCCGGTATGGCGCTGGCCCGCAAGGCCGCCGCGGCGCTGAAGTTCCACCGGCTCGTCCTCGGCATCGAGGCATCCCTGCTGATCCTGGTCCTGGCGATCCTGGACCAGGTCAGGGGCGATCTGTTCTTCTCGCGCCTCGGCATCGCCGTGCTGGCCGGCATCGCGCTGCTGCAGTCGCTCCTGCACCTGGTCAGCATCCTCGCGTCGAGCAGGCTGAAGTGAGTACGCCGCTGAAGCTCGGCGCGGTGATCATCACCATGGGCAACCGTCCCGTGGAGCTGCGCGACCTGCTGGACTCCGTCGCCAAGCAGGACGGCCCGCCGATCGAGGTCGCGCTGGTCGGCAACGGGTCCCCGCTGCCCGAGCTGGCAGGGTCCGCGCCGCGGCTGCGCACCGTCGAGCTGCCCGAGAACCTGGGCATTCCCGGCGGCCGCAACGTCGGCGTCGAGCTCTTCGGCCCGAACGGCTCCGACGTCGACGTGGTGCTGTTCCTCGACGACGACGGGCTGCTGCCCGGCACCGACACCGGGGAGCTGCTCCGCCAGGCCTTCGCGGCCGACCCGGAGCTGGGCATCGTCAGCTTCCGGATCGCGGACCCGGAGACCGGCACCACCCAGCGCCGCCACGTGCCGCGGCTGCGGGCGTCCGACCCCATGCACTCCTCGCGGGTGACCACCTTCCTGGGCGGCGCCAGCGCGGTCCGTACGAAGGTGCTGGCGCAGGTCGGCGGGCTGCCGGACGAGTTCTTCTACGCGCACGAGGAGACGGACCTGGCCTGGCGGGCGCTGGACGCCGGCTGGATGATCGACTACCGGTCGGACATGGTCCTGCACCACCCGCTCACCGAGCCCAGCCGGCACGCGGTCTACCACCGGATGGTGGCCCGCAACCGGGTGTGGCTGGCGCGCCGGAACCTGCCCTGGCCCCTGGTGCCCGCCTACCTCGGCACCTGGATCCTGCTGACCCTGGCCAGACGCCCCTCCGGTCCCGCCCTGCGGGCCTGGATCGGTGGATTCCGGGAAGGCTGGTCGACACCGTGCGGCCCCCGGCGCCCCATGAAGTGGCGCACGGTATGGCGGCTGACCCGACTGGGCCGACCCCCGATCATCTGACAAGCTCGAACCTGAGAGCATCGGTCGCAGTCCGGGACCCCCCTACCCCGGACGCGCACCTTGAGGACGAAAGTGTCTACTGTGAGCGGAACAGCGCACGACGGCGCCGTCGCCGTGAGTGTCCCATCGGACTCCCCGGCCGACGGCGGGCTGTCGGCTTCCGAGCTGGCGGCGAAGTACGGGCTGTCGGTCAGTGGTGCCCGGCCGGGCCTGGCCGAGTACACCCGGCAGTTGTGGGGCCGGCGGCACTTCATCAACGAGTTCGCGAAGGCGCGGACGCAGGCGCAGTACACCGATGCCCGGCTGGGTCAGCTGTGGCAGGTGATGACGCCGTTGCTGAACGCGGCGGTGTACTACCTGATCTTCGGGCTGTTGCTGGGTACCGACCGCGGTGTGGACAACTTCATCGCGTTCCTGGTGACCGGCATCTTCATCTTCACGTTCACCCAGTCGTCGATCATGAGCGGTGTGAAGGCGGTGGCGGGGAACCTGGGGCTGATCCGGGCGCTGCACTTCCCGCGGGCGTCGATGCCGCTGGCGTTCACGCTGATGCAGCTGCAGCAGTTGCTGATGTCGATGCTGGTGCTGTTCTCGATCGTGCTGATGACCGGTGAGGTGCCGACCTGGTCGTGGTTCCTGGCGATTCCGGCGCTGTTCATCCAGTCGGTGTTCAACGCCGGTGTGGCGCTGGCGGTGGCCCGGCTGGGCAGCAAGATGACGGACCTGGCGCAGCTGATGCCGTTCATCCTGCGGACGTGGATGTACACCTCCGGCGTGATGTACAGCATCGCCAATTTCACGAAGGACGCACCGTACTTCGTGAAGCTCCTGCTCGACATCAACCCGGTGGCCGTCTACATCGACCTGATGCGCTTCGCGTTGATCGACAGCGTGACGGCCGAGCAGATGCCGCCGCACGTGTGGGCGGTCGCGGTGGGCTGGGCGATCTTCGCGGGCGTCGGCGGGTATGTGTATTTCTGGAAGGCTGAGGAGAAGTACGGCCGTGGCTGAGCAGACTGAAACCCGTGTCCCCACCGTGATCGTGGACGATGTGCACATCGTCTACCGGGTGCACGGCGCGGGAAACAGCAAAGGCAGCGCGACGGCTGCCCTGGGACGCATAATCTCGCGCAAGTCGTCGCCCAACGTCCGGCTGGTCCATGCCGTGCGCGGGGTGAGTTTCACTACGTACCGGGGTGAGGCGGTCGGCCTGATCGGGTCGAACGGGTCGGGCAAGTCGACGATGCTGCGGGCCATCGCGGGTCTGCTGCCGCCGGAGAGCGGCCGGGTCTACACCGACGGCCAGCCCTCGCTGCTGGGCGTCAACGCGGCGCTGATGAACGACCTGACCGGCGAGCGGAACGTCATACTCGGCGGCCTGGCGATGGGCATGTCGCAGGAGGAGATCCGCGAGCGGTACCAGGGCATCGTGGAGTTCTCCGGGATCAACGAGAAGGGTGACTTCATCTCGTTGCCGATGCGGACGTATTCCTCGGGCATGGCGGCCCGGCTGCGGTTCTCGATCGCGGCGGCCAAGAACCACGACGTGCTGATGATCGACGAGGCGCTGGCCACCGGCGACCGCTCCTTCCAGCGCCGCTCGGAGGAACGCATTCGTGAGCTGCGCAAGGAAGCCGGCACCGTCTTCCTGGTCAGCCACAACAACAAGTCGATCCGTGACACCTGTGACCGGGTGCTGTGGCTGGAGAAGGGCGAGCTCCTCATGGACGGCCCGACGGACGACGTGCTGAAGGCTTACGAAGAGGCCAGCAACAAGTAGCCGGCGGGCGGCCCGGACCAGCGGTCCGCGCCGCCGCACGGACGATCGGGCCCCCGCCGGGCAGAACCGGTGGGGGCCCGTCCGTTTCGCGCGTGATCCGCCGCCGGGGCCCGGGCACCCGCCTGGAACATCCCGTGCGCCCCTCTCCGGGGACGCCAACCGGCGCTGCCGGGAGCCCGATTGCCGGCGGACGGGGGGAATCCGAACGGAATCCCGCCGGTCGCTCGCGCCCCCGGCGTACGCCGGTGACCTGCCCGACGTAAGCTGTAGCGGTGCTCCGGGGTGGGCGCGGCGTGTCCGAAATGGGAAGATTCTTCCCAGCGGTGTAGAACGGGGAGTGTGGCGGCCATGAAGATCGGGACCATCCAGCTCCACAGCGCGCCGGCCGCGCGTGGGACGGGAAGCCCGCGGTGACCGCCGACGCGCAGTCGCGCGCCGTCCTCGACAAGGCCGCCCGCGAGAACTTCCCGGTCGCTCCGTTCTTCGTGCCGAAGGCGTGGCGCGGCGATCTGATGGCCGTCTACGGCTTCGCCCGGCTCGTCGACGACATCGGCGACGGCGATCTGGCCAACGGCGGCCGCGACGACGCCGCCCGGCTCGGCCTTCCGCAGGACGCCGCCGAGGACCGGATCGTCATGCTCGACGCGTTCGAGGACGATCTGCGGAAGGTCTTCGCCGGAACCCCCCGCCATCCGCTGCTCCTGGCGCTGCAGCCCACCGTCCGCCGGCACGGGCTGACCCCCGGCCCCTTCGAGGGTCTGATCGAGGCCAACCGCCAGGACCAGCGGGTCCGGCGCTACGACACGTACGAGGACCTGCTCGCCTACTGCGAGCTGTCCGCCAACCCGGTGGGCCGGCTCGTTCTGGGGATCACGGGCACCTCGACACCCGAGCGGAACCGGCTCTCCGACGCCGTCTGCACCGCGCTGCAGATCGTCGAGCACTTGCAGGACGTGACCGAGGACCTCGGCCGCGACCGTATCTACCTGCCGGCACAGGACATGAAACGCTTCGGAGTCACCGAAGCGGACCTCGCCGCCCCCACCGCTGGCGCACAGGTGCGCGCACTGGTGGCATTCGAAGCGGAACGCGCCCGGGACCTTCTGAATGAAGGCACCCCATTGGTGGGTAGCGTCCGTGGCAGGCTCAGGCTTCTGCTCGCCGGCTTCGTCGGCGGCGGGCGTGCCGCGCTGAAGGCGGTCGAGAGTGCGGGCTACGACGTGCTCCCGGGACCGCCGAAAGCCACCAGACCAAGCCTGCTGCGCGAAGTGGGGTCGACATTGCGAAGAAAGGGGTGAGGCGGACCGTGAACGGTTCTGCCCACACGTCCGGGCCGGTTCTCGCCGCCTACCGTTACTGCGAGAGCGTGACCGGGCACGAGGCCCGCAACTTCGCCTACGGCATCCGCCTGCTGCCCCTCCCCAAGCGGCAGGCCATGTCGGCCCTCTATGCCTTCTCCCGCCGCGTCGACGACATCGGCGACGGCGACCTCGACCCCGCGGTCAAGCAGATCCGGCTCGACGAGACCCGGGCCCTGCTGGCCCGGATCCGCGCGGGTGAGATCCGCGAGGACGACACCGACCCGGTGGCGGTGGCGCTCACCGACGCGGCACGCCGTTTTCCGCTGCCGCTCGGCGGACTCGACGAACTGATCGACGGCGTCCTGATGGACGTGCACGGCGAGACGTACGAGACCTGGGACGACCTGGCGGCGTACTGCCGCTGCGTCGCGGGCGCCATCGGACGGCTCTCGCTGGGCGTCTTCGGCACCGTCGGTCCCGGCCGACGGGGCACCGGCGACATGGAGCGCGCCGCCGGGTACGCCGACACCCTCGGCCTCGCCCTGCAACTCACCAACATCCTGCGGGACGTCCGGGAGGACGCCGGCAACGGCCGGACCTATCTGCCCGCCCAGGACCTCGCCAAGTTCGGCTGCTCGGAGGGGTTCCACACCGACACCCCGCCGCCCGGCTCGGATTTCGCCGGCCTGATCGAGTACGAAGTACGCCGGGCCCGCGCCCTGTTCGCGACCGGCTACCAATTGCTACCTATGCTCGACCGCCGCAGCGGCGCCTGTGTGGCCGCGATGGCGGGTATCTACCGCAGACTGCTGGACCGGATCGCCGCGGATCCCGAGGCGGTGCTGCGCGGCCGGGTTTCGCTTCCGGGTCACCAGAAGGCGTACGTAGCCGTACGCGGTCTGGCCGGTCTCGACGCCCGCCGCTCGGCACGGGGGCGCGGGTGACGTTCCTAGCAACCAGTCAGGTCCCCAGCGCGTCAGTGCCGGTGACGGAGCGTCGTGTCGCGTCGGGCGCCGGCGAAAGGGGGGAGTGCGGATGAGCGGATCCGAGGTGTACGGACGTCCTCCGGAGACGGCCGCGGTGGTCGTGGGCGGCGGGCTGGCCGGCACCACGGCGGCGCTGGAGCTGGCCGACGCCGGGCTCCGGGTGACGCTGATCGAATCACGTCCCCGGCTGGGCGGACTGGCGTTCTCGTTCAAGCGCGGTGAGCTGACCGTCGACAACGGGCAGCATGTCTTCCTGCGCTGCTGCACCGCCTACCAGTGGTTCGTCGACCGGATCGCGGCCCGTGACCTGGTCACCCTCCAGGACCGGCTCGACGTGCCCGTCCTGGACGCGGCGACCATGCGGCTGGGCCGGCTGCGCCGCGCCGCGCTGCCCGTGCCGCTGCACCTGGCGGCGAGCCTCGCCACGTATCCGCACCTGTCGCTCCGGGAGCGGGCCACGGTCGGCCGCGCCGCGCTGGCGCTGCGCGCCCTGGACCTGGCGGACCCGGCACTGGACGACACCGACTTCGCGAGCTGGCTGCGGGACCGGGGCCAGTCCCCGCGCACCATCGAGGCGCTGTGGGACCTGGTGGGCGTCGCGACGCTCAACGCCACCGCGGCGAACGCCTCGCTGGGGCTGGCCGCCATGGTCTTCAAGACCGGGCTGCTGTCCGAGGCCGGCGCCGCCGACATCGGCTGGGCCGCCGCGCCGCTCGGCGAGCTGCACGACGACCGGGCCCGCAAGGCCCTGGACGCGGCGGGCGTCCGGATCATGCTGCGGTCCCGGGTGACCGGCATCAAGCCGGCCGCCGGGGGCGGCTGGCTGGTCGACGCCGAGACCGGGCCGGGGCGCGGCGAGCAGCTCGACGCCGGCACCGTCGTCATGGCCCTGCCGCAGCGCGAGACCCACGGGCTGCTGCCCGAGGGCGCGCTGGACGACCCGGACGCGCTGCTGGGGATCGGCACCGCGCCGATCCTGAACGTGCACGTCGTCTACGACCGCCAGGTGCTGCGCCAGCCGTTCTTCGCCGCGCTCGGCAGCCCCGTCCAGTGGGTCTTCGACCGGACCGGGAGCTCGGGGATGACCGGTCCCGGCCAGTACCTGGCCGTCTCGCAGTCCGCCGTCGAGGACGAGATCGATCTGCCGGTCGCGGAGCTGCGGGAGCGCTATCTGCCGGAGCTGGAACGTCTGCTGCCCGCGGCCAGGGGGGCCGGTGTGACGGACTTCTTCGTCACCCGGGAGCGCACGGCGACCTTCGCCCCGGCTCCCGGTGTCGGCCGGCTGCGGCCGGGAGCGGCCACCCGCGCCCCCGGTCTGTACCTGGCCGGCGCGTGGACCGACACCGGCTGGCCCGCGACCATGGAGAGCGCCGTGCGCAGCGGACTGCACGCCTCCCGAGAAGCTTTGACCGCACTAGGCCTTCCGTTCGAGAACGATGTTGTGAGGGCCGTATGAGCACAGCCAGTGCAACCAGAGGAGTAAACGTGACCGCTGCCGGCGTCCTTGAGCTGCTGGAGCGCGGCCGCACCCTGTCCACACCGGTGCTCCGCTCGGCCGTGGAACGGCTCGCGCCACCGATGGACACCGTCGCCGCCTACCACTTCGGGTGGATCGACGCGGCCGGCCGGCCGGCCGACGGCGACGGCGGCAAGGCCGTGCGCCCCGCGCTGGCCCTGCTGTCCGCCGAGGCGGCGGGAGTGCCGCCCGAGGTCGGCATCCCCGGCGCGGTCGCCGTCGAGCTGGTCCACAACTTCTCACTGCTGCACGACGACCTGATGGACGGCGACGAGCAGCGCCGGCACCGCGACACCGTATGGAAGGTGCACGGTCCCGCCCAGGCGATCCTGGTCGGTGACGCACTGTTCGCGCTCGCCAACGAGGTGCTGCTGGAGCAGTGCACCGTGGACGCGGGCCGCGCCACCCGGCGGCTCACCGTCGCGACCCGCAAGCTGATCGACGGCCAGGCCCAGGACATCTCCTTCGAGCACCGCGAGCGGGTCACCGTCGAGGAGTGCCTGGAGATGGAGGGCAACAAGACCGGTGCCCTGCTGGCCTGCGCCTCCTCCATCGGCGCGGTGCTCGGCGGCGCGTCGGACTCCGACGCCGACGCGCTGGAGGAGTACGGCTACCACCTCGGGCTGGCCTTCCAGGCGATCGACGATCTGCTCGGCATCTGGGGTGACCCGGCCGCGACCGGCAAGCAGACCTGGAGCGATCTGCGGCAGCGCAAGAAGTCACTGCCCGTGGTCGCCGCGCTGGCGGCCGGCGGCAGCGCTTCGGAACAACTCGGGGAACTGCTGGCGGCAGATGCCAAGAATCCTGAAACAGGTGCGTTCAGTGAGGAAGAGTTCGCCCTGCGGGCGGCGTTGATCGAAGAGGCGGGAGGCCGGGAGTGGACGTCCCAGGAAGCCCGCCGGCAATACGCCACTGCAATCGCCGCGCTGGATAAAATGGACATGCCGGACGAAATTCAACGTAAGCTCGTAGGCCTGGCGGATTTTGTGGTGGTTCGCGAGAAATAAAGATCTAACGTGGAGCGCAGCACGTCGCCGACCAAGCACGTGTAACGGTCGACGGCAGCCCCAACACCGCAGAAGTCTCAACTGCAAAGGGGAAGCCATGACAGCGACGACCGACGGCGGTCCGGGGGCCCCAGCCCCCCAGGCACCTTCGGCCAGCACCACCTCGGCACCGCACCCCGTACACGTCGGTGGTGCCGAGGCGGCGGCGCAGCGTGCCGCGCAACGCGCCGCCGCCCATCTCCTGGCGGCCCAGCATCCCGACGGGTGGTGGAAGGGCGACCTCGAGACCAACGTGACCATGGACTCCGAGGATCTGCTGCTCCGTCAGTTCCTCGGCATCCAGGACGAGCGGACCACCCAGGCCGCCGCCCGCTGGATCCGCTCGCTGCAGCGCGACGACGGGTCCTGGCCCACCTTCCACAGCGGGCCGGGGGACCTGTCCGCGACGATCGAGGCGTATGTCGCGCTGCGGCTGGCGGGCGACACGCCGGAGGCGCCGCACATGGCGAGCGCCTCGGCGTGGGTGCGCGAGGCCGGCGGTGTCGTCGGGGCCCGGGTCTTCACCAGGATCTGGCTGGCCCTGTTCGGCTGGTGGCGGTGGGAGGACCTCCCCGAGCTGCCGCCGGAGATCATCTACCTCCCCAAGTGGTTCCCGCTCAACATCTACGCCTTCGGCTGCTGGGCCCGGCAGACCATCGTCCCGCTCACCGTCGTCGCCGCCCACCGGCCGGTCCGGCCGGCGCACTTCGGGATCAGCGAACTGCACAAGGACCCGGCGCAGCCCAATCCGCCGCGCCCGCCCGCACCGCTCGCCAGCTGGGACGGGCTCTTCCAGCGGCTGGACCGGGCCCTGCACCTGTACCGCAGGGTCGGCGTCCGACCGCTGCGCCGTACCGCGCTCAAGGCCTGCGCGCGCTGGATCATCGATCGCCAGGAGGACGACGGCTGCTGGGGCGGGATCCAGCCGCCCGCCGTGTACTCGGTCATCGCCCTGCATCTGCTCGGCTATGAACTCGACCATCCGGTGGTGCGTGCCGGGCTCGACTCGCTGGATCGTTTCGCCGTGTGGCCGGACGAGGACACCCGGATGATCGAGGCCTGTCAGTCCCCGGTCTGGGACACCTGCCTCGCCACCATCGCGCTGGCCGACGCCGGGGTGGCGACCGACCACCCGGCGCTGGTCAAGGCGGTCGACTGGATGCTCGACGAGCAGATCACCAAGCCGGGCGACTGGTCGGTCCAGCGGCCGGGGCTGCAGCCGGGCGGGTGGGCGTTCGAGTTCCACAACGACAACTACCCGGACATCGACGACACCGCCGAGGTCGTGCTGGCCCTGCTGCGGGTCCAGCACCCCGATCCGGGACGGGTCGACGCCGCCGTGGAGAAGGCCGTCCGCTGGAACATCGGCATGCAGTCGAAGAACGGCGCGTGGGGTGCCTTCGACGCCGACAACACCAGCGCGTTCCCCAACCGGCTGCCGTTCTGCGACTTCGGTGAGGTCATCGACCCGCCGTCCGCCGATGTCACCGCGCACGTGGTGGAGATGCTCGCCTCGCTCGGCCTGGAGGACGACACCCACACCCGGCGCGGCATCGACTGGCTGCTGGCCGAACAGGAGGACAACGGAGCCTGGTTCGGCCGCTGGGGCGTCAACTACATCTACGGCACCGGCTCGGCGGTGCCCGCGCTGGTGGCCGCCGGCCTCCCGGTGACCCACCCCGCCGTCCGACGGGCCGTCAGCTGGCTGCAGAGCGTGCAGAACCAGGACGGCGGCTGGGGCGAGGACCTGCGCTCCTACTCCGACCACGAGTGGATCGGCCGCGGTGTCTCGACCGCCTCGCAGACCGCCTGGGCGCTGCTCGCCCTGCTGTCGGCGGGCGAGCGCGACAGTGCGGCGGTGGAGCGCGGGGTGCGCTGGCTCGTCGACACCCAGAAGGCCGACGGCTCCTGGGACGAGCCGTACTTCACCGGGACCGGGTTCCCCCGGGACTTCTCGATCAACTACCACCTGTACCGGATGGTCTTCCCGCTCACCGCGCTCGGGCGCTACGCCCGCGATGAACCGCTGGGAGTCATCGGCAACGTGACGAAGGGGAAGGCGGCCGGATGACGGCTCTGCTCGTCGTCTGCGCCCTCGGCGTCGAACGGTTCGCCCTGCGGGGCGGGGACCGGACCGGCGCCGCGGGGCCCGTCGCCCTGCTGCGCACCGGCATGGGACCGCAGGCCGCCGGCCGGGCCGTCACCGAAGCACTGCGCGCCCCGGAACTGCGGGACGCGGCGGTGCTCGCCACCGGATTCTGCGCCGGGCTCAGCCCCGGCATGCGCCCCGGCGACCTGGTGGTCTCGGACGAGACCCACGGGGCCGGACAACTGGCCGCCGCACTCGAAGCGGCGGGGCACACCGTTCACACCGGACGCCTGGCCGGGTCCGACCATGTCGTACGGGGCGCGGAACGCTCCGTTCTGCGGTCGACAGGAGCGATCGCGGTCGATATGGAATCCACCGCAATACTCCATGCCGCCCTGGCGCACGGACCGCGGCCTGTCGCCGCCGTCCGCGTTGTTGTCGACACTCCCGAGCATGAATTGCTCCGTGTCGGCACGCTGCGCACCGGAATTACCGCATTCCGCGTGCTAAGGGCTATTCTTCCTGCCTTTTTCGAATGGCACCGTACTACCGCTGTGCTCTCCTGGAGGTGAGCTAGATGGCTATGCCGCTCCGCCAGTCCATCCGGGTCGGAACGTACCTCATGGAACAGAAGCTCCGACGCCGTGACAAGTTCCCCTTGATCGTGGAACTGGAGCCGCTGTTCGCCTGCAACCTGGCCTGCGAGGGCTGTGGAAAGATCCAGCACCCGGCGGGAGTCCTCAAGCAGCGCATGCCGGTCGCCCAGGCGGTCGGCGCGGTGCTCGAGTCCGGCGCCCCGATGGTGTCCATCGCCGGTGGCGAGCCCCTGATGCACCCCCAGATCCACGAGATCGTGCGCCAGTTGGTGGCCAAGCGGAAGTACGTCTTCCTCTGCACCAACGCGCTGCTGATGCGCAAGAAGATGGACAACTTCACGCCGTCCCCGTACTTCGCCTTCACCGTGCACATCGACGGGCTGAAGGAGCGGCACGACGAGTCGGTCGCCAAGGAGGGCGTCTTCGAGGAAGCGGTCGAGGCGATCAAGGAGGCCAAGAAGCGCGGCTTCCGGGTCACCACCAACTCGACCTTCTTCAACACCGACACCCCGCAGAGCATCATCGAGGTCCTCGACTACCTCAATGACGATCTGAAGGTCGACGAGATGATGATCTCGCCCGCCTACGCCTACGAGAAGGCACCCGACCAGGAGCACTTCCTCGGCGTCGAGCAGACCAGGGAGCTGTTCAAGAAGTCCTTCGCGAACGGCAACCGCCGGAAGTGGCGGCTCAACCACAGCCCGCTCTTCCTGGACTTCCTGGAAGGCAAGGTGGACTTCCCGTGCACCGCCTGGGGCATCCCCAACTACTCGCTCTTCGGCTGGCAGCGCCCCTGCTACCTGATGAGTGACGGGTATGTGCCGACGTACCGGGAGCTCGTCGAGGAGACCGACTGGGACAAGTACGGTCGCGGCAAGGACCCGCGCTGCTCCAACTGCATGGCGCACTGCGGCTACGAGCCGACCGCCGTACTCGCGACGATGGGCTCCCTGAAGGAGTCGCTCCGTGCCGCCCGCGAGACGGTGGCAGGAAACCGCGGGAAGTGACGACCGCGATGTCGGGGATCGAGCCGGTAGCGCTCGGCCTGCCCGGGGTACCGGCCCGCCCGCTCCCGATGCGCCGCCCCTCGCGGCGCACCGGGAGCGGGCCGGTCGCGTTGGGTGGCAGCGCCCCGACGATCGCGAGGGCGGCGGCCGCGGCCGGCACGCCGGTCGAACCGGCGATGAAGATCGCCGAGCAGATGGAATCCGACGGCGCGTTCTCCGGGGTACCGGAAGTCACTGTCGGCTGACCGCAGCAATCCCGGTAGGGGGGAACGAGGTCCATCGTGTCGATACTGGAGAACATCCGGGGCCCGCGCGACCTGAAGGCACTGCCCGAATCCCGGCTCGACGAACTCGCCGCCGATATCCGCCACTTCCTCGTACAGGCGGTGGCCAGGACCGGCGGCCATCTCGGACCCAACCTGGGCGTGGTCGAGCTGACCATCGCCCTGCACCGGGTCTTCGACTCGCCCGCCGACCGCGTCCTGTGGGACACCGGTCACCAGTCCTACGTCCACAAGCTGCTCACCGGGCGGCAGGACTTCTCGAAGCTGCGCGGCAAGGGCGGCCTGTCCGGCTATCCGTCGCGCGCCGAGTCCGAGCACGACGTCATCGAGAACAGCCACGCCTCGACGGTGCTGGGCTGGGCCGACGGCCTCGCCAAGGCCAACCAGGTGCTGGGCCGGCCCGACCATGTGGTCGCGGTCATCGGTGACGGCGCGCTGACCGGCGGGATGGCCTGGGAGGCGCTGAACAACATCGCCGCGGCCAAGGACCGGCCGCTGATCATCGTCGTCAACGACAACGAGCGCTCCTACGGGCCGACGATCGGCGGCCTCGCCAACCATCTGGCGACGCTGCGCACCACCGACGGCTACGAGCGCTTCCTCGCCTGGGGCAAGGACCTGCTGCAGCGGACCCCGGTGGTGGGCCAGCCGCTCTACGAGTCCCTGCACGGCGCGAAGAAGGGCTTCAAGGACGCCTTCGCCCCGCAGGGCATGTTCGAGGACCTGGGGCTGAAGTACGTCGGACCGATCGACGGGCACGACATCGCGGCCGTCGAGTCCGCGCTGCGCCGCGCCGCACGCTTCCACGGGCCGGTGCTCGTGCACTGCCTGACCCAGAAGGGCCGCGGCTACGCGGCGGCGGAGCAGGACGAGGCCGACCGCTTCCACACCGTCGGCGCCATGAACCCGCTCACCTGCGAGCCGCTCGCGCCGTCCAGCGGCCCCTCGTGGACCTCGGTCTTCGGCGCCGAGATGCTGCGGATCGGCGCGGAGCGCCCGGACGTCGTCGCCATCACCGCGGCCATGCTGCAACCCGTCGGGCTCGGCGCGTTCGCCGCCGCGTTCCCGCAGCGGGTCTACGACGTCGGCATCGCCGAGCAGCATGCCGCCGTCTCGGCGGCGGGCCTGGCCACCGGCGGCCTGCACCCGGTGGTCGCCGTGTACGCGACGTTCCTGAACCGGGCGTTCGACCAGGTGCTGATGGATGTGGCGCTGCACAAGTGCGGTGTGACGTTCGTGCTGGACCGGGCGGGCGTCACCGGCGTGGACGGCGCCTCGCACAACGGCATGTGGGACATGTCGATCCTCCAGGTCGTCCCCGGGCTGCGGATCGCCGCGCCGCGCGACGCCGACCAGCTGTGCGCCCAGCTGCGTGAGGCCGTGGACGTCGATGACGCGCCCACCGTCGTCCGGTTCCCCAAGGAGACGGTCGGTGCGGCGGTGCCGTCCCTGGAGCGGATCGGCGGCCTCGACGTCCTGCGCCGCGGCCTTCGCCAGGACGTGCTGCTGGTATCGGTCGGGGCGCTCGCCGGCACCTGCCTGGCGGTCGCGGACCTGCTGGACGAGCGCGGCCTCGGCGTCACGGTCGTCGACCCCCGCTGGGTCAAACCGGTCGACGCCGCGCTGCCACCGCTCGCCGCCGGGTTCCGCATGGTGGCGGTCGTCGAGGACAACAGCCGTACCGGCGGCGTCGGTTCGGCCGTCGCGCAGGCGCTGCGGGACGCGGACGTCGACGTACCGCTGCGCGACTTCGGCATCCCGCAGGACTTCCTGGCCCATGCCAAGCGCGGCGAAGTGCTCGCCGACATCGGACTCACCCCGGCCGAGATCGCCGGCCGGATCAGCGCCACGCTCGCCCGCCGCAACGGGGCCGGCGACGTGCGAGACGCAATCAAGGAGCTGGCACCCGATGACACCGTCTGAGTCGCAGCCCGTAGAGCCACCACCCGTGGCCAAGGGCTTCGACCTCGCGACCCTCCTCGCCGAACGCGGCGGCGAGCGCTACGACCTGCACACCAGGCACCTCAACCACCAACTGCCGCGCATGCTGCACACCATCGGCTTCGACAAGGTCTACGAGCGGGCCGAGGGCGCGCACTTCTGGGACGCCGAGGGCCAGGACTACCTCGACATGCTCGCCGGCTTCGGGGTGATGGGCCTGGGCCGGCACCACCCCGTCGTCCGCAAGGCGCTGCACGACGTCCTGGACGCGGGGCTCGCCGACCTGACCCGCTTCGACTGCCAGCCGCTGCCAGGACTGCTCGCCGAGAAGCTGCTCACCTACAGCCCGCACCTGGACCGGGTGTTCTTCGGCAACAGCGGTACCGAGGCCGTCGAGACCGCGCTGAAGTTCGCCCGCTACGCCACCGGCAGGCCGCGGATCCTGTACTGCTCGCACGCCTTCCACGGGCTGACGACGGGCTCGCTGTCCGTCAACGGCGAGGACGGCTTCCGCGACGGCTTCGCCCCGCTGCTGCCCGACACCGCGATCCCGCTCGGCGATCTGGACGCGCTGGAACGGGAGTTGAAGCGCGGCGACGTGGCCGGACTGATCGTGGAGCCCATCCAGGGCAAGGGCGTCCACGAGGCCCCGCCCGGCTACCTCCGCGCGGCGCAGGAGCTGCTGCACCAGCACAAGGCGCTGCTGATCGCCGACGAGGTGCAGACCGGCCTCGGACGGACCGGCGACTTCTACGCCTACCAGCACGAGGCCGGGGTCGAGCCCGACCTGCTGTGCGTCTCCAAGGCGCTGTCGGGCGGCTATGTGCCGGTCAGCGCAACACTCGGCAAGGACTGGATCTTCAAGAAGGTCTACTCCTCGATGGACCGGGTCCTGGTGCACTCCGCCAGCTTCGGTTCCAACGCCCAGGCGATGGCGGCCGGGCTCGCCACCCTGTCCGTCATGGACGACGAGGGCGTCGTCGCCAACGCCCGGCACACCGGCGACCTGTTGCGCACCCGGCTGGCCGCCCTCGTCGACCATTACGAGCTGCTGCGCGAGGTGCGCGGGCGCGGCCTGATGATCGGGATCGAGTTCGGCAAGCCGACCTCACTCGGCCTGCGCAGCCGCTGGGCGATGCTGCAGGCCGCCCGCAAGGGCCTGTTCGCGCAGATGGTGGTGGTCCCGCTGCTGCAGCGGCACCGGATCCTCACGCAGGTCTCGGGCGACCACCTCGAAGTCATTAAGCTGATCCCTCCGCTGATCATCGACGAGTCGGACGTGGACCGCTTCGTCGAGGCGTTCACCGCCGTGATGGACGACGCGCACGGTGGCGGCGGGCTGATGTGGGACTTCGGGCGGACGCTGGTCAAGCAGGCGGTCGCCAATCGGTGAGAACGGGGTGGCGAGTGATGGACACGGCGACGGTGCGGGCGGTCAACGCGTTGACGGCGCGATGGGCGGGGGTGGCGGTCACGCCGGGGAACGGCACCGCGTTCAGCGCGGTCGGCGTCTGGCCGTTGCTGGCCTTCCTCGGCGGCGCGGCGGACGGCCCGGCCCGCGCCGAGCTCGAGCAGGCGCTCGGCGTGCCCGCGGACCAGGCCGTCGAGCACGGCCGCGCGCTGCTGGAGGCGCTGGGCGCGGCCGACGGCATCGACACGGCGCTGGGTGTGTGGACGAAGCGGGAGGTGCCGCTGCGCGAGGAGTGGGTGGAGCGGCTTCCGCTCGGCGTCGCCGGCCGGCTGACCGGCGACGCGGCCGTGGACCGCAAGGAACTCGACGCCTGGGCCGCCCGTAACACCCACGGCCTGATCGAGGAGATGCCCGTCGAGCTGGACGCCTCGACGCTGATGGTGCTCGCCAGCGCGCTGTGCGTACAGACCCAATGGCAGCAGCCGTTCACCCCGAGGACGTTGGAGCCGAAGCGCGGCCCCTGGGCGGAGCGCAAGGTCGCGGGGCTGTCCCGGTCCGGGTCCGATCTGGGTCTGCTGGGCGTCGCGGCGACCCCGGCGGGAGCGCTCACCGTCCTGGACGTCAAGGGTGCGAACGGCATCGACGTCCGCCTGCTGCTCGGCGAGGAGACCGCCGCGGCCGGGGACGTGCTCCGGGCGGGTACCGAGGTGCTGGCCGGGGCGTACGAGGTGGTACCCGGCGGGCGGCTGGCCGAGGGCCTCCCGGGGCCCGGAGTCGCGATCCGGAAGATCACCAGTTTCAGCTCCGACCCACAGCTGTACACGACGACCGCCGCCTTCACCGTCAGCGACGACCACGACCTGCTGCAGCGTGCGGAGTTGTTCGGTCTCGCAGCGGCCCGAGACACGAGCCGGGGTCACTTCCCGGGGGTCAGCGAGGTGCCGCTGGCGGTGGGCGGCGCACGGCAGTCGATCACGGCCTCGTTCAGCGCGGAGGGTTTCGTGGCCGCGGCCGTGACCGCATTCTCCATGGTCGCGGGCGGGGTACCGCAGCAGAAGGCGAAGTTCGTGGCCGTGACCTTCGACCGCCCCTTCGGCTTCCTCGCCGTGCACCGAGCCACCGGGCTGGTGCTGACCGCGGGCTGGGTCACCGACCCGCACGACGCGGTCATCGACGAGCGGTGGGGCCGGGGCGGCTGGTGACCCGGCGGTCGCGTCTCAGGCGTCCGTGAGGAGCAGCTCGCGCAGTCGCGCGCGCCGCTCCTCCGTACAGCCCAGGCCCTCCGACAGATAGCGGTCGACGGAGCCCCAGCGCTCTTCGATGGTGTCGAAGGCGGCGGCGAGGTACTCCAGCCGGGCCTCGAAGAGCGGGCTGAGGAGCTTCATGATCTCCGGGTCGATGGCGGAGCCGGTGGCGCCGTCGCCGCGCTGGACCTTGTAGCGGCGGTGGGCGGCGTTGCTCTCCAGGTAGTCGGCCTCGATGTCGGCGCGCTCCACGCCGAGGGCGAGCAGGATGATCGCCATCGACGTGCCGGCCCGGTCCTTGCCCGCGGCGCAGTGCAGCAGGGCCGGGACGGCGGGCTCCTCGGCGAGCAGTTCCAGCATGCGGCTGTGCTGGGCGGTGCGGTCCAGGATGAGCTGCCGGTAGGCGGTGGTCATCCGCTCGGCGCCCTTGCCGTCGCCGAGGGCGTCGCGCAGCGCGTCCAGGTCGCCGTCACGGACGGTGTGCCAGAAGTCGGCGCCGTGAGCCGGGTCGCTGAGCGGCATGTTGACGTTGCGGACTCCCGGCAGATCGACGTCGGGGCCTTCCATCCTGATGTCGTCGGCGTTGCGGAAGTCGAAGACCGTGTGCAGGCCGAGGGTGGCCAGGAAGGCCGCGTCCTCGTCGGTGGTGTGCGCGAGGTGACCGCTGCGGAACAGCTTCCCCGGCCGGACCCGGCGACCGTCGGCGGCCCGGAGACCGCCCACGTCACGGAAGTTTCGGACACCGGTCAGTACCGGCTCGGCACCGGGCGCGGTGCCGGTCCCTGCTTCGGTGTCGGTGGCGGGGGTCTGCGGCAGCTGCTGGGTCACCGGCGCTCCTTCGGGTCACGGCTCAGAGCTCGGGGCTGAACCTCAGCCGACGATACGACACCGGGTCCGCTGACGTACCGGCCGGTATGTGTCCGCGGCGCCATTGCCTTCGGCTCCCGCGCGCGTGACGATGTTCGGACGTGATCGGAAAAGGGGAGTTCTGATGATTGAGACGAGCGGAACCGGGCGGCTGTGGCTGCTCTCCGGTCCCGGCAGCAGCTACGCCGTGCATCTGACCGAGCGCGACGAGCTGCTCCACCTGCACTGGGGCGCCCGGATCCAGCTCGCCGACGCCGAGGCACTGGCCGCCGAACCGCTCCCCGGCGGGAGCTCCTTCGAGTCACCGCTCGACGGCCACGAGGAGTACCCCGTCGAAGGCGGCCCGCGCTTCGTCCGGCCCGCGCTGTCGGTCCGTGACGCCACGGCGCGCGGCACCGAATGGTGCTTCGAGGAGGCCGAGACCGAGGACGACGAGCTGCGGCTGCACTTCCACGACTCCGTCCACCATCTCGACCTGACCCTGCACTACCGGGTCCGCACAGGCTCCGACGTCGTCGAGCGCTGGACCACCGCCACCCACGTGGCCAACGGGCACACCGGCCCCGTCGAGCTGCTGCGCGCCGATTCCGCCGCCTGGACCCTGCCGGAACGCGACGGGTGGCGGCTGTCGCACCTGCACGGCCGCTGGGCGGCCGAGACCCGGCTGGCCAGGACCGGGCTCACCGCGGGCGAGAAGATGATCGGCAGCCGGCGCGGCCACACCGGCCACCACCACCTGCCGTGGATCGGCCTCGACGCGGGCGACGCCGGCGAGGAGCACGGCGAGGTGTGGACCGCCGCGCTCGCCTGGTCCGGCTCCTGGCGCATCGCCGTGCAGCAACTGCCCGACGGCCGGGTGCAGGCCACCGGCGGCGCCGGACACGACGACGCGGGACTGCTGCGGCTGGAGCCGGGGGAGTCCTTCACCACCCCGGTCTTCGCCGGGCTCTACACCGACGGCGGCTTCGGCGCCGCGAGCCGCGCCTGGCACGCCCACCAGCTGGCCCACGTGATCCCGGACGCCGAACAGCCACGGCCGGTGCTCTACAACTCGTGGGAGGCGACCCGCTTCGACGTCGGCGAGGAGCAGCAGCGCGAACTCGCCCGCCGGGCCGCTGCGATGGGCGTCGAGCTCTTCGTCGTCGACGACGGCTGGTTCGGCGCCAGGACCAGCGACCGCGCCGGACTGGGCGACTGGACCGCCAACCCCGACCGGTTCCCGAACGGACTCAAGCCGCTCGCCGACGAGGTGCACGCCCTCGGCATGCGGTTCGGCATCTGGGTGGAACCGGAGATGGTCAACGCCGACAGCGACCTGTACCGCGCGCACCCGGACTGGGTGCAGCACCACAGCGGACGGCGCCGTACCGAGTTCCGCAACCAGCTCGTCCTCAACCTCGCCCGCGAGGACGTGCGCGAGTACCTCTGGGAGCAGTTGGACGCGCTGCTGCACAGCGCCCCCGTCGACTACGTGAAGTGGGACTTCAACCGGTGCTTCACCGACGCCGGCTGGCCCGGTGAGCCCTACCCGCAGCGGCTGTGGGTCGACCATGTGCACGGGCTGTACGGGCTGCTCGACCGGCTGCGGGCCGCGCACCCCGGCGTCGCCTTCGAGTCCTGCTCGGGCGGCGGCGGCCGGGTGGACCTCGGGATCCTGTCCCGTACCGACCAGGTGTGGACCTCGGACAACACCGACCCGCTGGACCGGCTGCCGATCCAGTACGGGTTGAGTCAGCTGCACCCCGCCCGGGTGATGGCCGCCTGGGTCACCGACAGCCCCAACCGCATACTCAACCACCGGGTCAGCAGCCTGCGCTTCCGCTTCGTGAGCGCCATGGCCGGGGTGCTCGGCGTCGGCGGCGACCTGACGGCGTGGAGCGAGCGGGAGCTGGCCGAGGCCGCGGACTGGGTCGAGCTCTACAAGGCGATCCGGCCCGTCGTGCAGTACGGCGACCTGTACCGGCTGCGCGCGCCCGGCGACGGCGGCCTCAGCGCCGTGCAGTACGTGCACGGCGACGAGATCGTCGTCCTCGCCTGGCTGCACTCCCAGTCCTTCGGCGAACCGCAGCCGCCGCTGCGGCTGCGCGGCCTCGACCCGGCGTCCGCGTACCGGGATCCCGCCACCGGAACCGTGCACCGCGGCGCCGTGCTGGCCACCCGCGGACTGCGGACCGGGCTGGCCGGCGACCTGGACGCGGCCGTATTCCGGCTGCGCGGAATATGACCTCGTGTTCTAAATCACGCCGCGTCAACCCCCGGTTACGATGGCGTAGGTCACTTCCGGAAGGGGAGTATGGGCTGCCGTGGCTGACGATTCGAAAACAGACAACAGTGGCGCGATCGGGTCGTACACCGCGGTGGGGGACAGCTTCACCGAGGGCGTCGGCGACCCTGGTCCTGACGGCGCTTTCGTCGGCTGGGCCGACCGCCTGGCCGTTCAACTCGCCGATCGGCGAGCCGAACACGACTTCCGCTATGCCAACCTCGCCGTGCGCGGCCGGCTGCTCGACCAGATCGTGGCCGAGCAGGTACCACGCGCCAAGGAGCTCGCACCGGACCTGGTGACGTTCTGCGCGGGCGGCAACGACATCCTCCGGCCGGGCAGCGACCCGGACGATGTGGCCGAGCGGCTGGAGGCGGCCGTCGCCGACCTCAACTCCTCGGTCGGCACGGTGCTGATCTGCACCGGCTTCGACACCCGTGACGTCCCGGTGCTGCGCCATCTGCGCGGCAAGATCGCGACGTACACGGCGCACGTCCGGTCGATCGCGGACCGCCAGGACTGCCCGGTGCTCGACCTGTGGTCGCTGCGCTCGGTGCAGGACCGGCGGGCGTGGAGCGGCGACCGGCTCCATCTGTCCCCGGAGGGCCACACCCTGGTCGCGCTGCGCGCGGCGCAGGTGCTGGGCCTCCCCGTGTGCGCCGATCCCGAGCAGGCCTGGGAGCCGGAGCCGGTGCGCGCACCGGGCGAGGTACGGCGCGACAACATCCACTGGGCCCGCGAGCACCTGGTGCCGTGGATCGGCCGCCGGCTGCGCGGCGAATCCTCCGGCGACCACGTCGAGCCCAAGCGTCCTGACCTGCTGCCGCTGTAGGCAGTGGGCGGGAGTCGCCACGGGCCGTCGGCAGCGGGGCGGTCGGAGGCGGCGGTTCGGGAAACGGTCGGGCAGCGGCGTGGGGACGGTCAGGGGTGCCGGCGGGCGGGCGGGCAGGGCAGCTCGGCCCAGACCACGCGCCCCTCGCCGTCCTCGGCCGGGCCCACCCCCCAGGACTGCGCCAGAACGCTGACGAGCAGCAGTCCGCGCCCGCACTCCTCGTCGACATCGGCGGTGCGGGTGCGCGGCTCGGTCCGCCCGTGCCCCTGGTCGGTGACCTCGACGCGCAGCACCCGGCCCAGAGCCAGCAGCGAACAGGTGATCTTCTCGCTGTCGGTGTGGCGGACGGCGTTGGTGAACAGCTCCGTCACCACCAGCCCCGCGTCGTCGGTGACTTCGAGATCCACCCCCCAGTCCCGCAGACGCGCGCGGACGCGTCCGCGCGCGTCCGCCACGGAGGCGTTCTGCGCGGGCAGCCGGAAGACGTCATGGCGGCCGGGATGGACCGGGCCGTCATGACGTGCTACCCGGAGAGCGTCTTGGGAAGCAGCCACTCCGCAACTATGAGGGTCGCGCCGAACACATGGCAAGGTCCGATCTGTAAATTACACAATCGCCTGTACGGTCTGTTCGGTCCACTGACGGCATGGCACACTGCGTACCACCGAGGGAAGTTGGAGGAGGAGACTCGTGGCGGAAGCACGGCCGGGAGGCGCCCCGACCGTACTGCGGGTGGTGCTCGGCAAACGACTCCAGGACCTGCGGGAGAAGGCGGGCCTCTCCTACGAGCAGGCCGGTCTGGCTCTCGATGTCACTCATGCCACGATCCGCAGGATGGAGAAGGCCGAGGTCGGCCTCAAACTGCCCTACGTCGAGAAGCTGCTGCAGACCTACGGAGTCACGTCTCCCACCGAGGTCAGCGGCTTTCTCGCGCTCACGCGCGAGGCGAACCGGCCGGGCTGGTGGCACCGCTTCCGGGACGTCCTGCCGGAGTGGTTCAGCGCCTTCGTCAGCCTGGAGGGCGAGGCCAGCATCATCCGCGCCTACGAGCCGCACTACGTACCCGGGCTGTTGCAGACCGAGGAGTACACGCGTGCGGTGCTGTGGGCCGGCCTGCCGCACGCCTCCGTCGACGAGATCGACCGCCTGGTGGCACTGCGCCTGGAGCGCCAGGCGCTGCTCACCCGGGAGAAGGCACCCCTGCTGTGGGTCGTGATGGACGAGACGGTGCTGCGCCGTCCCATCGGCGGCGTGGACGTCATGCGCGCCCAGATCGCGCACCTGGCCGAGCTCACCGAGCTGCCCAACGTCCGGCTGCAGGTGATGCCGTTCACGGCGGGCCCGCACTCCGCGATGTACGGGCCCTTCCACATCTTCCGGTTCGAGATCCAGGAACTCCCGGACATCGCCTACACCGAGAGCCTGATCGGTGGCGCGTACTTCGACGAACGCGACGACGTGTCGGCCTTTCTGGAGGCGCTGGACCGGATGTGCGCGCAGGCCGCGCCGGCACAGAGCACCAAGGCCATCCTCGGTGGCATTCGCAAGGAGATCTGACCCATGGGTCGCATATACAACGGCATGCCCGCGAAGGACCTCGGTCACGAGGGCTGGCGGAAGCCGTGGAGCGGCGGCAACGGCGGCAGCTGCGTCGAAGCCAAGAAACTGAACGACGGCCGGGTGGCGCTGCGCCAGTCCACCGACCCCGACGGCCCGGCGCTGATCTACACCGATCTTGAGATCTCCACGTTCATCCAGGGCGCGAAGGCCGGCGAAGCGGACTTCCTCCTGTGACGGTCGTGACCATCATGCGCACCGCCGTCGCTGCCGCGGCCGGGCGAACAGAACCGAACCGGAGGACGGCGTGACCGACCAGGGATTTCCCGTCGACGAGATAGACACCAGCATGCCGCACCCGGCCCGCATGTACGACTTCTACCTCGGCGGCTGGGACAACTACGAGGTCGACCGGATGGCCGCGCAGCGGGTCATCGACGTCCTCCCCGACATCATCCCGGGGGCGCGCGCCAACCGTCACTTCCTCCACCGGAGCGTGCGCTTCCTGGCGGAGCGGGGCATCCGCCAGATCATCGACATCGGCACCGGCATTCCCACCTCACCGAACACCCACGAGGTGGCGCAGGCCGTATCGCCCGATGTGCGGGTGGCCTACGTCGACAACGACCCGATCGTCGCCACGCACGCCGGCGCCAGGATGACCGGCAGCGGGAACACCGAGTTCTTCCTCGGTGACGTGCGCCGGCCGCGCACCATCCTGGACCACCCGGCCATCGGCAAACTGATCGACTTCGACCAGCCGGTCGCCGTCCTGCTCATCGCCGTCCTGCACTTCGTCACCGACGAGGAGGACCCGGCCGGCATCGTGGCCACCCTGCGCGACGCACTGCCCGCGGGCAGTTACCTGGTGATGTCGCACGCCACGGCGGACTTCCACGGTGGCAGCTTCCCCGAGGTCAGCAAGATCTACGAAAAGGCCACCGCCACCCTGAACGTGCGCAAGCGCGTCGACATCGAGCCCTTCTTCGACGGATTCGACCTTCTCGAACCCGGCCTGGTACAGGTCCCGTTGTGGCGGCCCGACGGAGCGGGCCCGACGGCCGATGAGGTCAGCCGGGTCGGGTTCTACGGCGGAGTGGCCCGCAAGAGCTGAACGCGTGGCGCGGGGATCCGTTCCAGCACGCCGCCCGCGAAGGTGTCGTACAACGGGAGCGACTCCAGATGGACGTAGCCGATGTGGCACTCGCAGACGGCGAGCGGGCACGCCCGCGGCCGCAGCGCCCGGCGGTACGAGCCGTCGTAGAGGTTGCCGAGCTCGGCGGGTACGAAGTGACAGCGGCGGACGGTGCCTTCGCCGTCCACCGAGATCACCGACTCGCCGGTGCGGCAGGGCAGTCCCGCGCTGCGGTGCGGGTGCCGGCTGTAGGGGAAGTGCGGGTCGATGGCCGTCCACCCGTCCGCTTCGGCGTCCGTGTACGTGTGCCCCTCGGCCGCGTTGATCCACAGATAGACATGGTCGGGAAGGTCGGCGCGCAGCCGCCGGGCCTCGGCGAGATGCTCCGGGAGGCCGACGACGCCCACGCTGTGCCGGACCGAGCGGTCCGCCAGGTCCCGGCACTTGGCGAGGAACCGGTCGTACGGCGTCTGGCCGGGGTGGTAGGTGCACCACAGTGCGAGGGTGTTGGGGTCGGCGTCCTCCAGCCAGTCGGTGCGGCAGCTGAGATTGGTCTGGATCGCCACCCGCCGGATGTGCGGCAGGTGGCTCAGCTCCGCGAGGGTGCGCCGGTACCAGGAGCGCACCAGGCCCTCGCCCCAGGGCGTGAAGAGCAGCGACAGCCGGTCGCCGGTCTGTGCCGTGGCCCAGCCGGCGAAGCGCTCCAGGGCGGCGCGGTCGGCGCGCAACTGCTCCCGGCTGTCGCGGCGCTTGGCGAACGGGCAGTAGGGGCAGTCGTAGTCGCAGCTCGCGAGCGGACCGCGGTAGAGGATCGACAGGTCCATCGGGGTCGGTGCGTCGTTCGGGTCGGCCGTGGGAGTGCTCATTTCGCGTCGTACTCGGCCATGAGGGCGCGGACGGGGTCCGAGAACAGGGCGGGGCCGACCGCGTCGGAGTGCGCCAGCCCTTCCGCGGACAGCCGCAGCCGCTCGGGGGCGGCCGTACCGTCGAGCCAGCCCGCGGCGGCGAACCGGCCGAGCTCGACGGGGAAGTCCTGCTCAGGGCCGGTGCCGAAGCGTGCCCGGTAGTCGTCCACCGGCATGCCCCCGGCCTGGAGCAGCGACTGCAGCAGATGGCGGCGGCGGGGCTCGTCCCCGTTCATTCGCCGGCCGAACTCGGCGACGGCGAACTGCTGGGTGGAGCGGGTGGTGTAGTCGTCGATGATCCCCCGGATCTCACTCATGCCGACCGCGTAGTCGAAGGAGTAGTGCAGCGCGGAGGTGTACGAGCGGGCGCCGCAGCCGAGGCCGATCATGCCGTCGGTCTGGCATGCGTAGTCCTCTCCGCCGGTGGCGGGCGCGCCCCGGCGGCGGAACATCCGCATCGACACCTGCTCGTAGCCCTGGGCCAGGAGGTGGTCACGGCCGAACCGGTACAGGCGCAGCCGCTGCTCGTCCCACGCCGTCTCCGCGTCGGCCGTGTCAGTACCCATGCCGCTGCTCAGGCGGCCGAGGCCGGTCAGCGGGCGTACGTAGAGCGGGTAGAGGTACAGCTCCTCGGGCTGCCAGGCGAGGGCGGCGTCCAGGGACCGCTGCCAGCTGCGCTCGGTCTGGCCGTCGATGCCGTAGATCAGGTCGATGTTGAGGACGGGGATGCGGGCGCCGCGGATCCGGGACAGCGCCGCCTCGACGTCGGCGCGCCGCTGCGGGCGGACCGCCGCGCGCGACTCGGTGTCGTCGAAGCTCTGCACCCCGAGGCTGAGTCGGGTCGTGCCGCGGTCGGCGAGGACCGCCAGCCGGTCGGCGGTCGCCGTGGCCGGCGACGCCTCGACCGACAGCGGGATCGCCCGCAGGTCGGCGCCCATGCGCAGTTCGGCGATGTCGCAGAGCCGCTCCAGCTCGGCGGCGTCCAGGAACGTCGGTGTCCCGCCGCCGAAGGCCGCCGCCGCGAACCGCGGTTCGCCGCCGGACGCGTCGAGCGCTTCGCGGACCGCGCCCGCCTGGCGCTCCAGGGCGTCGAGATAGCGGGTGGTGAGCCCCTCGGGGGCGCCGATCCGGGTGAAGAGGTTGCAGAAGCCGCACCGCACCTCGCAGAACGGTATGTGGGCGTAGAGGGAGAGCGCGCCCACCGGTTCGCCCGCCCACAGGTCGCGCAGCGGCGGCCGGTCCCGCAGCTTCCGGTACGCGGTCTTGTGCGGGTAGGCGTAGACGTAGCTCTCGTACGGCCGGGTGCCGGTGCCGGTGCCGGTGTCGGTGTCGGTGCCGGTGTCGGTGGAGGTCGCGGGGTCGATCGTCGTGGTGCTCATCGCTGTGCCTCGGCCTCAAGGAAGAAGTGGGCGTAGGGGACGGTCCAGACGGCCTCATGGCCGAGCCGGTGGCCGGTGAAGCCGTCGTCGCCGTACGTGGTGCCATGGTCGGAGCAGACGATCGCGAAGCAGGGGCGGCGGCTGCTCGCCGCCGTGAACAGCCGGCCGATGTGCCGGTCCACGTACTCCAGCGCCGCGGCGTGCGTCGCGCGGGAGTCGCCCGCCTCGCGGGTGGCGCCGGGCAGATGGAACCAGTTGGGCTGGTGCAGTGCCGAGACGTTCACGAAGAGGAAGAGCCGCTGCTCGTCGGGCAGCCCGGCGACGACCTCCTCGGCGCGGGTGATCTGCGCCTCGAAGGAGGTGGGGGAGGGCACGCCGAACTCCGGCTCCCAGTGGCTCTCCTGGAACATCCCGGGCAGCACGGACCCCAGGGGCGCCTGCTTGTTGAAGAAGCCGACGCCGCCGATGCACACCGTCCGGTACCCGGCCGCCGCCAGACCCGACACCAGGTCGGGTGTGTCGAACACATAGGTGCCGTCCGCTGTCGTCTCACTGCCGGCGAAGCGGGCCGCGAAGAGCCGCGGATGCGGTCCCGGGGTGGCCGGAGTCGGCAGGAAACCGGCGAAGATGGCCTGGTGGGAGGCGTACGTGAAGCTGCCCGGCGCATGCCGCCGCTCCCAGCCGCCGACGGGCAGACGGGCGGCGAGATGCGGGATCCGGCCCGCGGCCGCCAGCTCCTGGGCCACGTCGAAGCGCAGGGTGTCCAGGGTGACGAGCAGCAGGTCGTGACTGCCTACGATCTCGTTCATCTCAAGCGGCGGCTGTGGCACGGTGGCGCTCCCTGCGTAGGACGGCGGCCACCTGGGCGGCGTAGGTGTCCTGCTCCTCGGCGCCGCTGCCGGGCAGGCCCGTCAGACGGGGCAGCAGGTCGCCGAAGGCGTTGACCTCGCCGACGGCGAAGCGCCGCCAGCCGGTGCCGGGCAGTACGTCGACCCCGACGCAGAGCGTTCCGGGGAAGCAGGCCGCGGCCTGTTCGGCGATGCCCGTCACCCTCTCCCAGCCGAGTCCGGCCGCTTCGGTGGCGGCGCGCGCCGCATCGAGGTCCCCACGGGCGCCGCCGAGATGGAGATTGGTCATCGGGGAGCGGCTGGTGCGCACCACCGCGTGGGTCGCCCTGCCGTCCACGACGACGACCCGCAGATCGGCGGCCCTGCCGTACTGCGCCGCCTTGGGCAGCCAGCGCTCCACCTGCAGCCCGTCCCCGGCCAGCGCGTCCACCAGCGCGGCGACCTCGCGCTCGTCCTCGTAGCGCCGAACGCGCAGCGAGTTGAAGAGCCGTCCGTCGGTGGTCCGCTCCACCGACGTCGTCGCCCGGAGCCGGCCGGGCCCGCCGAACTCCAGGGCGATCACGCCCGACGCGGACGAGCCATGCGCGGGCTTGACGAACGCGCGCGGCATGCGCGCCGCGCGCAACTGCTCCCTGAGGTCGTCCCAGCCGCGCACGGGCGCGGTGAGCGCGGGCGGTACGGCGACGCCGGCCGCCAGCAGCCGGGCGTGGCAGCGCCGTTTGTCGAACAGCACGGCGACGTCCTGCGGATCGTCGAGCAGCGTGGCGCCCGCCTCCACCGCGGCCCGCGCCACTTCCCGTACGGCGCCGGTGAACCGCCGGTACCAGACGGCACTGCCCTCGACACGGGTCGGATCGCCGCCGCCGCGCAGCGCCCGGTCGACCTCCGGGTCCTCGCCGGGGGAGTCCACCCGCACGATCTCGCCCGGCGTGAACCCGTACGCCCCGCGCAGCACATCGCGCCAGGCCACGAGCCGGGGCGCGGGGAGTCCGGCGGCTCGCACGGCGTCGGCGAACATCGTCACCCGGCGGTTGCCGGGATTGCCGACGACGGCGAAGCGGACGTCGGAGCGGACGGTGGAGCTACTCGGAGACGGCGACATAGCGCCACTCCTCGTCCTCGTCCTCATCCTCCGCGCTCTCCTGTTCGGAGAGGTCCACCGTCACCCCGGCGGCGCCCAGTTCACTGCTGACGCGCTCCATGACCGCGTCGCTCAGGTAGTGGTGACTCAGGTCGAGACGGGTCAGATGGGTGAGCGGCTGCCCGCCGAGCAGGGCGGCGGCGCCTTCGTCGCTGAGCACACCCATCGAGAGACCGAGCGAGGTGAGCTGGGCGACGACCGGGGCGGCGGCCACGGCCGCGGCGATCTCGTCCTGCAGTTCGCTGTTCTGCAGCCCGAGATGGCGCAGGGCCGGGAAGCGGCCGCCGGCCAGCACCGGGGCGAGGTCGGCGACCGTGGAGTCCCCGCCGTACTCCTCGACGCCCAGCCACAATTCCAGGTGCTCCAGGGCGGGAAGCTCACTCGCGGCCACGGCACACACGACGCTCCCCGGCAGCCCGCCGGACTCGAACCGCAGCACGCGCAGCGCGGTGTGCCGCACCGGCGACAGGACCAGGGCGTCGTCCCCGGTGTTGCCGCCGCGCACTCCCAGTTCCTCCAGGAGCGGGAAGGCCTCCACCACGGGGGTGATGTCGGCCATCCGCAGCCAGGAGATCTCGCAGGACTCGCCCTCCACATCGGCGAGGAACAGCGCGCGCAGGCCGGGCAGCCGGGCCGCGTCGGAGGTGATCAGCTCCACCACCGGGCCCAGGCTCGTGTAGTCGCCGTCCCACCAGGAGCCGATCACCAGGGCGGTGACCCGCTCGGTGTCCACCGTGTCCAGGAAGCCGCGCCACAGTTCGGGGAACGCGGTGTCGGCGCCGTAACCGCATTCCAGCCCCCAGGCGACGCTGTCCGCGGCCGGCAGGCCGTCCACGGGGCCGGCCGGATGCGTCAGGGCGTGAACCGGCAGGCCGGCGAAGGTGTCCCTCATTCCGCCACCGCCGTGAAGCGGTGCACGACACCGTCGTTGTTCCAGCTGCGGCCCGGTTCCGACAGGTCGACCTCGACGCCGGCGGGCACCAGCGTGTCGCGCAGCCGCGCGGCGATCGGGTCGCTGAGGAAGTGGTGGTGCAGGTCGAGCCACTGCAGATGGGTGAGGGGCTGGCCCTCCAGCAGCGCGGTCGCACCCTCGTCGGTGAGGACGCCCAGGGACAGGTCGAGGGAGCTGAGCCGGGCCACCACCGGGGCGGCGGCGACCGCGGCGGCGATCTCGTCCTGGATCTCACTGTTGCGCAGCCCCAGATGGTGCAGCGCGGGGAAGCCGCCGCCGGCCAGTATCGGGGCGAGATCGGCGACGGTGGCGGTGCCGCTGTACTCCTCGACGCCGAGCCACAGTTCCAGGTATTCCAGCGCGGGCAGCTCGCTCGCCGCGATACCGCGGACGACCTCGGCGGGCAGGCCGCCGGCCTCGAACGTCAGGGTGCGCAGGTGCTCGTGCCGCACCGCCGGGAACAGCAGACCGGTGCCGCCACGGGCGCCGAACTCCCGCAACTCCGGATAGGCCGCCAGGACGGGAGTGACGTCGGACTGCTCGATCCAGGAGATCTCGGCCTGCTCCTGCTCCAGGTCACCGATGAACACGGCCTCCAGCGCGGTCAGCTGGTCCTTGGCGTCGACGAGGTCCTCGACGATCCCGGTGGAGTCCTCCTCGTAGGCCTCGCCCCACTGGCCGATGATGATCGCCCGCACCCGGGAGGGATCCACCGTGTCCAGGAACCGGTCCCAGACGTCCCCGAACTCCTCGTCCGAGTCGTCGTCGTAGGGATCCGCGGCGAGCCGCCAGGCGACGGTCTCCGGCGCGGGCAGCTCGTCCTTGCTGTCGGGCCCGGGGAAGTCGAAGGCAGGAAGGCCGTGCAACTCCTGCAGATGCTCTACGGCTGACATGACGCGGGTCTCCTGACACGGGCGGGACGGGTCTGACGACTGATCTGGGAAGAGTTCTACCAAGCCGCACTGACAACGCGGACGGCGGGCGTTGTCAGACCGGCCACGTAGCTTCGGGACATCGGCCGCCGCAGGGTGCGGACGGCGGAGGGGAGCGTGCTGTGTACCGGCAGGGGGACGTGTTGATCATGCCGTTGGAGGCGGGGGAACCGCCGCGCGGAGTCGAGGCGTTGGCGCGCCAGCCACGGGACGGAAAGGGGCGGCTGGTGCTCGCGCTCGGCGAGGTGACCGGGCACGCGCACGCGGTCGTCGGGCCCGGCACCCTGCTCCGCGAGCCCGGGCCGTTCGGCGACGCGTTCCTCCATCTCCCGGACGGCGGGCGGGTGGTGCACGAGGAGCACGCGGCGATACCGCTGCCCAAGGGCTGGTTCCGGGTGGTGCGGCAGCGCGAGTACGTGCCCGGCGCCGTACGCGTCGTGGCGGACTGACGGTGCGCGGCGGTGCCGCGCGACCGGCGGGGGAGTGCAAGTGACCGAGGACGAGGGGCGGGGACGGACGGAATGACGACGGCACTGGAGACGGCGGCGCGCTGGCGGGCGATCGCGGCGGAGACCGGGGCGGCGGACCGCGCCGCGGCGGAGGCGGGGATACAGCTCGCGTACTGGCAGGCCGGACTCCCGGCACCGGAGCGCGTCGTGTGGACCGGCTCGCCGCTGGAGGCCGCCGCGACCGCGATGCGGCTGGTGGCGGAGGACGGTACGGGACGCTGCGTGCGGGACGCGGTGCGGACGCGCCCGTGGGCGGCGGAGCGGCAGCGCCGGCACGCGGCGCTCGGCCCCGCGGGCTGGGCCGAGCGGTGGGCGCTGACCGGCGGCCAGCTGTGGGACTCGACGGCTTCGCTCGCCGACCGGATCCGCACCGGTGTGGTGGAGGCGCTCAGCGAGGAGCCGGCCGGCGCGGCCGCCGTCCGCCTGGTGCTGCTGGACGCGGTGCTCGGCCAGCAGGACGCGGCGTGGCTGGCCGCCTTCGACGAGGAGGCCGGGACGCTCGAAGGCGTCTCGGCGGTGGCCCGCGCCGCCGGCTGGTGGTGGCCGTACGAGCGGGTCGTGGTGATAGCGGAGCGGCCGGTGGAACTGCACCGGGACGAGGCGGGCCGGCTGGACCGGGGCGACGGGCCCGCGCTCGCCTTCCCCGACGGCTTCGCCCTGCACGCCTGGCGCGGTATGCCGGTGCCGGCCGCATTCCTCGCCGGCCTCGCGGACCTCACCCCGGCCCGGATACGGACCGAGGAGAACGCCGAGCTGCGCCGCGTGATGCTGGAGTACTACGGCTACGACCGCTATCTCGCGGAGTCCGGTGCCAGGCCGGTGGCCCGGGACGAGACCGGGATCCTGTGGCGGATCGAGCTGGACGACGACGAGGCGGTGGTGATGGTCGAGGTGGTCAACTCCACCCCGGAGCCGGACGGCACGCACCGGACGTACTGGCTGCGGGTCCCGCCGCGGACCAGGACCGCCCGGGAGGGCGTCGCCTGGACCTTCGGGCTGGACGCGGACGGCTATCTGCCCGAGCGGCAGACCTGAGGGGGCTGAGGAGCGGCCGGGGGTGATTTGCCTCTCGGGCAAAAGATTTGCCCGAGAGGCAAGGCATGCTGTTCCATCAAAGGCATGGACACCGACATCGCGTCCGCGGAGACGCTGCTCCTCGCCCCCCGGCTGAAGGAACAGCGCCGTCGTACCGGCCTCACCCTGGAGGCCGCCGCCCGGCGGCTCGAGCTCTCCGCCGCGCATCTGTCGCGGATGGAATCCGGGCTCCGGCAGCCGTCGCTTCCCGTACTGCTCGGGCTGGCCCGGCTGTACGGCACGACCGTCTCGGACCTGCTGGGGGAGACGACCGCAGAACCGTTCCCCATCGTACGCGGCGACAGCATGGCACCGGTGCCCGCCGGAGGCTGGACCTACTGGCGGGCCGGCGGCACCGGCCGGGCCATGCAGGCGCTGCGGGTCCATGTACCGCCCGAGGCGCAGGACCGGCTGGTCCGCGTGCACCCCGGTGAGGAGTGGCTCTACGTCACCGCCGGCCGGCTGCGGCTCTCCCTCGGGGAGAACACCCACCTGCTGGACGCCGGCGACGCGGCGCACTTCGACTCGCTGGTGCCGCACCGCCTCGCCGCCGCCTCCCCCGAAGGGGTCGACCTGCTCTTCCTGCACACCCTCATGCAGAGCGAGGCGGCCGGCCTGTGCATCACCCCGCAGGACACGCAGGACCCGAAGAGAGCGGACGCCCCGAAATGAACGACACCGCCCCCACCGAAACCACCCCCAGCGGCACCGGCACCACCCCGGTCCGCGCCGCAGCCGCCGACACCGCCACCAACACCGCCACCGGCCGCCCGCGCCACGAACCGCTCGCCCCGGAGCTGCGTACCAGCGAGGGCAGCGAGCGGCGCAAGGAACGGGCCGTGGTCCTGCGCGTCCTCGTCTACGTGGTCGTCGCGCACCTGCTGGCCGGGTTCATCTGGCTGCTGTTCGTACTCGGCGCGCACGGCAACTGAGCCGCACCGTCATCAGCCGCGCTTGGCTCCCGACTCCGTGAGCGTGACGCCGCTGAACTCGGTGATGAAACCGGCGCCGAGGGCCCGGGACGGCGTCTGCGACCCGTGCGGCAGACCGGCCAGCCGGGGCATGATCCGCAGCACCGACTCGACGGTCAGCTCGTAGCTGTTCGGCATCGTCACCGTCGCCTGGGCGCTGCGCCCCTCCGGGTCGCTCGCCCGCGCCCAGGCCTCGGAACGCGTTCCGGCCAGCGCTTTCGCACTGGGTCCGCGCACCAGAGCGCCGACGGCGGCGTGCGCCAGGACCCGCGCCGGGCGCAGCCGCATCACCTTGCTGAAGGCGGCGGCGCCGGGCGGCAGCGGCATGTAGGTGGTGATGTTGGGGATGTCCGTCGAGTGGAAGGCGGTACTGACGTCACCCCAGGGGATGGAGGTGACCATCCGCGGCCCGGAGGGGAACGCCGCCCTGGTACGGCGCCAGCCCATCGGCACCGCGCTGATCGTGCCGTCGATCCGGGCCCGCCCGCCGTCGGGCAGCCCCTCGATCGCGGTCCTGGCGGTGCCGGGACTCGCGGTCCCGCCGACCAGGATCGCCAGGTCGAGGCGGTTCGCGGTGGGCAGGGCCGCGGCGACGGTGGCGGCCAGGCAGTCGGTCGGCACGACGTCGAAGCCCGCGCCCGGCAGCAGGACGACCTGGGCGGCGCGGGCCCGCCCGTCAAGGGCGTGCAGCTGCTCGAAGACATCGATCTCGCCGGTGATGTCCAGATAGTGCGTCCCGGTCTCGATGCAGGCGAGCGCCATCGGCAGCGCCGTAGCCGAGAACGGGCCCGCGCAGTGGGCGACCGACTCGACGCCCTCCAGTGCGCGCCGGAGGGCGACCGGGTCGGAAAGGCCGAAAATGCGGTGTTCGAGGCCGAGTTCCGCCGCGAGCGGCGCTACCTTGGCGATGCTGCGGCCGGCCAGTACCACCCGTTCACCACGGGCCGCGGCCCGCCGGGCGATCAGGCGTCCGGTATATCCGGTGGCGCCGTACAGCATCCAGGTCATGGAACACGTCCTTCCTGAGAGCGGTCCGGCGTCGCGCCGCCGGTATTGCAGTGTGTCGTACGCGGCCGGGCATGCGAGGCTTGGGCCGTAACCGAACGAAACCAGGAGGCCCCCATGACTGCCGAGGCATCAGACCAAGAGGCGACCGAGGCGACCGAGGTGCCCGACACTGCGGACGCGTCCGCCGCGGCCGAGCCGGCCGAGGACGAGGTCAAGCGCAAGTTCCGTGAAGCCCTGGAGCGCAAGCGCGGAGGCAACAAGAGCGCCGCTGCCGCCGGCGGCGGGCCGGACAGCTCGAAGATCCACGGTGCCCACGGGCGAGCCGGCGGACAGCGCGAGTTCCGCCGCAAGAGCGGCGGCTGATCCGTACGACCCGCACCCTTCCTTGCCCACGGCCGTGGGGCGGGCTCGTTTTCCCGAGCCCGCCCCACGGCCGTCGGGGATCTGCCTGACAGGGGTGTCCGGACGATCCCCCTCGTCCTCCGGTGGAAGCAGGGCGGCGGCGTAGGGTCGGACGGGTGACGACGAATCCATTCTTCAGCCCGAGCCCGCTTCCGTACGAGCTGCCGCCGTTCGCCGAGATCCGCGACGAGCACTATCTCCCGGCGTTCGAGCGAGGCCTCGCGGAGCAGCTGGAAGAGGTCGCGGCGGTGTCGGGCAGCCAGGAGCCGCCCACCTTCGAGAACACCATCGTGGCGCTGGAGCGATCCGGGGCCCTGCTGCGGCGCGTCAGAAACGTGTTCTTCAACCAGTCCTCGGCCGACACCAACCCGGCCGTGCAGGAACTGGAAGCGCAGCTCAACCCACGGCTCGCCGCGCACAGTGATGCGATCCACCTCGACGCCGGACTGTTCGCGCGGGTCGCGTCGCTCCACGACGACCGCGCCGAACTCGGTCTGGACGCGGAGTCGTTGCGGCTGCTGGAGCGGTATCACACCACCTTCCTGCGGGCCGGCGCCCAGCTCTCCCCCGAGGACCAGCAGCGGCTGCGTGAGCTGAACGGCGAACTCGCCACCGCCGCCACCTCCTTCCAGCAGAACGTCTTCGACGACACCCGCGACGCGGCCCTGGTGCTGGACGGCCCGGAGGAGCTCGCCGGGCTCTCGGACGACGCCGTCTCGGCCGCCGCCGAGAACGGCCGGGCCCGCGGACACGACGGCAAGTACGTCATCAGCCTGAAGAACTTCTCCAACCAGACGGAACTCGCCTCCCTCGACGACCGCGAGGTGCGCGAGCGGCTCCTGGAGCGCTCACTGGGCCGGGGCGCCAAGGGCAACGGCAAGCTCGCCGTCCGCATGGCGACGCTCCGCGCCGAGCGGGCCGCGCTGCTCGGCTACGACAGCCACGCCGCGTACGTCGTCGCCGACCAGACGGCGCTGACCACCGAGGCCGTCACCGGCATGCTGCACCGGCTCGTGCCGCCGGCCGTCGCCATGGCCGAGCGGGAGGCCGCCGCGCTGGCCGCCGTCAGCGACACCGGCCCCATCCAGGCCTGGGACTGGGCGTACCGCTCGCAGCAGGTGCGCAAGGAGCGGTACGCCTTCGACGCCGCCGTCATGCGCCCGTACTTCGAGGCCGACCGGGTCCTGCACGACGGGGTGTTCTTCGCCGCCTCGCAGGTCTACGGGCTGCGCTTCGCCGAGCGCACCGACCTCATCGGCTACCACCCCGACGTCCGGGTCTTCGAGGTGTCCGAGGAGGACGGGACGCCGCTGGGCCTCTACCTCGCCGACCTCTTCGCGCGCGGCTCCAAGCGCGGCGGGGCCTGGATGAACGCGCTGGTCGGTCAGTCGGGACTGTTCGGCACCCGCCCGGTCGTGGTGAACAACCTCAACATCGCCAAGCCCGCCCCCGGTGAGCCGGCGCTCCTGACCTTCGCCGAGGTCAACACCCTCTTCCACGAGTTCGGGCACGCGCTGCACGGGCTGTTCTCCGACGTCCAATACCCGTTCTTCGCCGGGACCGCGGTGCCCAGGGACTTCGTCGAGTACCCGTCCCAGGTCAACGAGATGTGGGCGCTGCGGCCCGAGGTGCTTGCCAACTACGCCAAGCACCACGAGACCGGCGAGCCGCTGCCGGCCGAGCTCATCGAGCGGATGGCGGAGGCCGACGCGTTCGGCCAGGGCTTCAGGACCGTCGAGTACCTGGGCGCCGCCCTCCTCGACTGGGCCTGGCACACGATCGGGGCGGGCAGCGACCCGGGCGACGCCCAGGCGTTCGAGGCCGCGGCCCTCAAGGCCGCCGGGATCGCCGTCCCCGCGATCCCGCCGCGCTACCGCTCGACCTACTTCTCCCACGTCTTCTCGAACGGCTACAGCGCGGGCTACTACTCGTACATCTGGAGCGAGGTCCTGGACGCGGACACCGTCGACTGGTTCGAGGAGAACGGCGGCATGCGCCGGGCGAATGGTGACACCTTCCGGCGGGAACTGCTCTCCAAGGGCGGCAGCGTGGACTCCCTCACCACCTACCGCAACTTCCGCGGCCGCGAGCCGAGGATCGAGCCGCTGCTGGTGCGCCGGGGGCTGCTGCCGGGCTAGGGCCTGTCGTCTGGATCTCCGCGGCGTCGCGGTGTCCAGCACGCACATCTGCCGCGTTGTCGTCGGTCGACGACGCTCCGCGTCGCCTCCCTCCTCCGCCTTGCAGCTGCACGCACCGGACACCGCTCCTTCCCCCACGGAGATCCAGACGACAGACCCTAGGCCTTTCCGCAGAAGCCCTCAGACGGCCGCTCCCGTCGCCCGCCGGGCGTAGGCGCGTACGTCGGCGTCGGTGTCGTCCGCGGCGGCGGCCAGGGCCGCAAGGACCGGTCCCGGGCCGCCCCCGTGCGGGAGCAGCGCGAGGACGACGGCCTTGCGGACGTCGGCGTGCGGATCGCGGACGGCGGCCAGCAGGGCGGGCAGCGCGAGCGCGGGATCCGCGGCGCCCAGCGCGGCGGCGGCGCCCCTGCGGACCTGCCAGGACGGGTCGTCGAGGGCGGCCGCCGCCGCGGAGTCCAGCGGCGGCGGGCAGCCCGCGCCCGCCAGCGCCTCCAGGGCGGCGGCCCGCACCAGCGGGTCCCCGTCCTGGATCAGCCCCTTCAGCGTGGGCAGCGCGCCGTCGGCCGTCCCCAGGCCCTTGGCCACCGCGACCCGTACCTCGCGGGAGGGATCGGCGGCGGCGCGCGCCAGGACGTCGACGGCGTCGACCGACAGCAGGGCGCGGACGGTCTCGATCCGCACCTCGATGTCCGGGTCGTCGAGCGTGCCACCGAACAGTGCCGTGTCGCCGAGCCGCAGCGCCCGCAGTACGTACAGCGCGGCCGCCCTGACCCGCGGATCGTCCACACCCAGGGCGTCCACCAGCGGCGTTCGCAGTTGCTCATCCGCCGGAAGGACCTCGACCAGCTCCAGCAGCGACGCGGCCGCCGCCTCCCGAACCCCCGCGTCGGGGTCGGCCAGCGCGCGGGCCAGCGCCGGGCCGGTGCCGTCCGGCGACGTCTCGGTCAACGTCGTCACGGCGGTACGCCGCACGGCCGGATCGGGGTCCGCCAGATACGGCTCGATGTCGGACAGCCCGGGCTGCGCGTCGGCCAGCGCGAGCAGATCCAGGATCCGGGGCGATCCGCCGCCGGCCGCCGGAGCCGCGGCGACCGGCCCGCCGGCGCGTACCGGAGCGGCCCCCGAGCCCACCGGTGCCACGTCCCGGGGCCCCGCCGTGGCCACCTGCTCCGGATGCACCTCGCCGATCACCCGCACCGCCCGCCCGCCGTCCGGCTCGAAGCCCTCCACCGGCACGAGGTACGGAGCGACCGGCCGGGTCAGGAACTCCATCTCGCCGCGCGCGCCCTTGCGCAGGTTGAGGTGGTGCAGCCAGTCCGCGTCGTCGCGCACGGGATGGTCCGTGCGCTCGTGGTACAGCCCCCAGCGGCTCTCGGTACGGGCCAGCGAGGAGCGGGCCGCCATCTCAGCGCAGTCGCGGATGAACGACACCTCCGCGCAGCGCATCAGCTCGTGCGGGGTCCTGGCCCCCATCGACTCGATGTCGCCGTGCATCCGCTGGAACGTCTCCACCGCGAGCGACAGCCGTGCGCCGCTCTTCGGCGGGGCGACATAGTCGTTGACGAACCGGCGCAGTTTGTACTCGACCTGCGGCTGCGGCGGCCCGTCGGGGTGGCGCAGCGGACGGTAGACGAGCTCGTGCGCGGCCCGCAGCTGGTCGGCCGGCAGCTCGCCCTCGAAGACCTCGTGCGCGGTGGCCGCGTCCGCGCCGGCCAGATCGCCGTAGACGAACGCCCCGATCATGTAGTTGTGCGGCACGCAGGCCAGATCACCGGCCGCGTACAGCCCGGGGACGGTCGTGCGGGCGTGCTCGTCGACCCACACGCCGGAGGCGGAATGGCCGCCGCACAGCCCGATCTCGGAGATGTGCATCTCCACGTCATGGGTGCGGTAGTCGTGCCCGCGCCCGGCGTGGAACGTGCCGCGGGTCGGCCGTTCCGTGGTGTGCAGGATCGTCTCCAGCGCGGCCACCGACTCCTCGGGCAGATGGCTGAGCTTGAGATAGACGGGCCCGCGTTCCGAGGCCACCTCACGGGCGAACTCGGCCATCATCTGGCCCGACCAGTAGTCGGAGTCGACGAAGCGCTCACCGTGCCGGTTGACCTGGTAACCGCCGAACGGATTGGCGACATAGGCGCAGGCCGGCCCGTTGTAGTCCTTGATGAGCGGGTTGATCTGGAAGCACTCGATCCCGCTGAGCTCGGCGCCCGCGTGGTACGCCATCGCATGGCCGTCACCCGCGTTCGTCGGGTTCTCGTAGGTGCCGTACAGATAGCCGCTGGCCGGCAGGCCGAGCCGGCCGCACGCGCCGGTCGCCAGGATCACCGCGCCGGCCCTGACCGTCACGAACCGCCCGGTCCGGGTGTTGAACCCGGCGGCCCCGACCGCCCGCCCGCCGGACGTCAGCACCCGCACCGGCATGACGCGGTTCTCGATCCGGATCCGCTCCCGCATCTCGCGCCGCCGCAGCACCCGGTACAGGACCTTCTTGACGTCCTTGCCCTCGGGCATCGGCAGCACGTACTTCCCCGACCGGTGCACCTGCCGGACCGCGTACTCGCCGTGCTCGTCCTTCTCGAACTTCACGCCGTAGCGCTCCAGACGCTGCACCATGGCGAAGCCGAGGGTGGCGGTCTGCCGGACGGTCACCTGGTTGACGATGCCGTCGTTGGCGCGGGTGATCTCGGCGACGTAGTCGTCGGGTTCCGCACTGCCCGGGATGACGGCGTTGTTGACGCCGTCCATGCCCATCGCCAGCGCGCCCGAGTGCCGGACGTGCGCCTTCTCCAGCAGCAGCACGGACGCGCCGTTCTCTGCGGCGGTCAGGGCCGCCATGGTGCCGGCCGTGCCACCGCCGATGACGAGAACGTCGCAGCGGAGTTCCTCGGCGTCGTGGAGTGCGGGGATGTCCATCGGGGGCCTTTCACATGCCGGTTCAGGGGCGGTTCAGGTACGGGGCGGGTGCTGTACGGGGGCGTTGCGGGCGGAGTTCACGTGCCGAGGGACTGCAGCACCTGACGCCGCAGCGCGACGGTCCCCGGCTCGCCGTGGGCGGCGCGCTCGCGCGGGTGCGGGACGTCCAGGAGCCGCACCGGACGGTCGGCGTCCGTTCCGAGCAGGGCGATCCGGTCGCCGAGGAACACCGCCTCGTCCACGTCGTGCGTGACGAAGACGACGGTGGCATGCGACGACCGCAGCACCTCGACGAGCAACTGCTGCATCCCGGCCCGGGTCTGCGCGTCCAGCGCGCCGAACGGCTCGTCCATCAGCAGCGCCCGCGGCTCACCCGCCAGCGCGCGGGCCAGCTGGACGCGCTGCCGCTGCCCGCCGGAGAGCCGGTGCGGCAGCTCCTGCTCACGGCCGGTGAGCCCGACGCGCCCGAGCCAGCCGGCCGCCCGGGTACGGCGTTCCGCGCGCCCCACCCGCCGTATGGCGAGCGGCAGTTCCACGTTCCGGCGAACGGTCCGCCAGGGCAGCAGGCCGTCCTCCTGGAAGACCAGCGCCCGGTCGGCGCCGGGCCGGCCGACCGGCACGCCGTCCTGCGTCACCCGCCCGGCCAGCACGGGCAGCAGGCCCGCGAGCGTGCGCAGCAGCGTGGACTTGCCGCAACCGGACGGGCCGACGACCGTGAGCAGTTCGCCCGGCGCGACATCCAGCCCGAGCCCGGCCAGGACGGGCCTGCCGGAGCGGCCGATCGTGGCGTCGTCGAGCGTCAGCCGGACACCGGGCGGCGCCGGACTGGGCAGGGAGTCCGGCGAAGTCGCACTGACACGGGTGTTGGTCACTGGTGCACCTTCCTGCTCTCACGTTCGGCAACGGATGACTCGGCCACGGCCGTCCGCCGCAGGGCGCCCGGAGCCCGGTATCCGGTCCGGCAGCCCGTCCGGTCGTGGTCGCCGGATTCGGTCCGCGGAAGCCAGCGCGTCACCCGTCGCCCGAGCAGTTCCACGGCGGCGGAGGTGATCCACCCCAGGACGCCGATGGTGGCCATGCCGACCAGTACGCCCGGGTAATCCACGACCGTGTAGTCCTGCCAGGTGCGGTAGCCGACCCCGTACTCACCGGAGATCATCTCGGCGGAGATCACACAGATCCACGACACCCCGATCCCCACCGACAGCCCGCCGAGAATGCCCGGCAGCGCGCCAGGGAGCACCACCTGAGCGAGCACCCGCCACCGGCCGCCGCCCATGGTGAGCACGGCCTCCTCCCACACCGGGGTCAGCGCCCGCACCGCGTGCCGGGTGCTGACCAGGATCGGGAAGAACGCGGCGGCGAAGGTGATGAAGACGATGCCTTGCTCATTGGTCGGGAACAGCAGGATCGCGACGGGCACCAGCGCGATCGCCGGGATCGGCCGCAGCACCTCCAACACCGGGCCGAGGACGTCGCGGGCGACCCGTGACCGTGCGATCGCGGTACCGACGGTCACACCGAGCACGGCGGCGAGGGCGAAACCGGTGACGATCCGCACCAGGCTGTCGCCGAGGTCCTGCCAGTACGGTCCGCCCGTCAGGCGGGTGCCGAACTCCCGCCCGACCTGGACGACCGTCGGCAACTGCTCGAAGTGCACCCACAGATGGACGCGCCGGGCGGTCAGCAGCTGCCACAGTCCGAGGAACGCGACCAGCGAGGCCACGCGCACGCAGTAGCGCCCCCACGGCAGCCGCCCGACCCGGGTTCGTCCCGACCCGGCCGGCTTCGTCGCGGCCATCGTCCCGGATGCCGTCGCCGTCGTCATGGCGACTCCCGCAGCGCGGCGTCATAGCTGACGAGCCGGGTGCCGGGGTGGCCGGCGATCCAGTCATGGGCGTCGGCAGGCGTGGTGAACGGCTGGAAGCGGGCGTTCGGAGCGGCGGCCGGGTCCTCGGCCCACACCGACGAGTCGGCGAACCAGCGGGTGCCGGTCAGCGCGTCCGGAACGTAACCCGCCCGCACCTTCCCCGGGTGCTGCTTGACGTACCGCAGCAGGCAGCTCGGCGTGGTGAACGCCGTCGTGCGGTCCTCGCCCGACAGCCAGCTCTCGCTCGCCGTCGCCGGATCGGTCGCCTGACCCCCGCACACCGGGTCGGTGCCGCTGACCGGCGCCGGATTGGCCGTGGACGCCAGGGACTTGGCGTATCCGGCGCCGTAGACCCGCCGCAGATACCGGTCGTCGGTGAAGCCGTCCACGTCGACGGAGTCGACGAGCTTGGCGGAGGCGAGCACCGGCACGTCCTGCTTGAGCGCGTTCAGCAGCTGCGGCTTCAGCGTCGGGTCGAAGGTGGCGATACCGCCGGCGCCGTTGTAGAGGTACACGACCTCGGGCGGCAGCCCGGTCGCCTTCGCCACCTGCTGCGCGGCCGTCAGCGGGTGTTCGTGCAGGTATTGCGTGGCCTGGAGCTGCGCGGTGAGGAACGCGTCGACGACGGCGGGCCGTTGGCCGGCGAAGGCCGCGCGGACCGTAACGCCGTGCAGGGTCGGCACGTTGAGCGCGGCACCGTCGTACAGCGGCTTCGCCTTGCCCTGGAAGACCAGCAGGCCCGGCCAGGCGACGAACTGCGACAGTGCGTCGGCGCCGCCGGACTGCAGGGCGGACGCGCCCACCGCGGGCTGCTGGTTGAGCTTGTGCAGGTCCTTGTCCGCGTCGATGCCGGCCTTCTGCAGAGCCCGTACGAGCGTGCCGTCGGCGGCGGACCCCACGCTCGTCGAGACCTTCTTCCCGCGCAGGTCCGCCAGCGAGGACAGTGTCGAGTCCGGCTTGGTGACCACCATGTTGAGGCCGCCGCGCAGGTTGTACCCGGTGACGGAGACCAGCTTGGTCGGCGCCTTCATCTGTTTGCCGCGCGCCGCGTTGATCAGCAGCGGATAGTCGCCCATCGAGCCGATGTCGACCTTCCCCGCCATCATCTGCGCGGTGATCGGCGCACCGGTCGCGTAGTCCTGCCAGTCGACCTTGTACGTCACGCCGTCGCGCTTGCCCAGCTCACCCAGCGCGCGCTCGAAGTACCCGAGCGAACGCAGCAGCGTCCCGGCGGTCACCGTGTTGATCGTCTTGGACTGGTAGCCGACGGAGACGGTGACGGTCCTGCCACCGTCCGCGCCCGCGTCCCCGCCGCAGCCGGCCAGCGGCAGCAGCAGGCCGGTGACGGCCACCGCGGTCAGATACGTACGGACCCGTCCGCGCGTCGCGTAGCCCTTGGTCGCGGGACCTCTCATCGTGAGACCCCTCATCGCAGCAGGTACGGCATGTTGACGGTGACCGCGTCCGTGGGGCAGCGGGCGGCGCAGGGGCCGCAGTACCAGCACTCGTCCACGTGCATGAAGGCCTTGTTGGTGTCCGGGTTGATGGCGAGCGAATCGAGCGGGCACATGTCGACGCAGAGCGTGCAGCCGTCTATGCACCTGGACTCGTCGATCGTCACCGGTACGTCGGCGCGCTGGGGTACGACAGGCATGGCTGTCTCCTCGGAGGACCTGAAGAACAGGAAGATGGACGAAGGATGAAAAGGATGAAAGGGCGCGGGCGGTCAGACGGAGCGGTGCAGCAGGCCGCGCATGGTGATGCGGTCGCCGCGGAACCGGATGAACTCCAGGTCCACCGGGCGGCCGTCGGACAGATGGGTGAGCCGTTCCAGCATCAGCACGGCGGCGCCGCGCGGGGACTGGAGCACGGCGGCGGAGTGCGCGTCGGCGTTGACGGCCTCCAGGGTGATCTCGGCGGTGCCCAGCGGCTGTCCGGTGATCTCCTCGAGCAGCCGGAAGATGTCGGTGTTCTCGAGGTCGGCGTTGAGCAGCTCGATGCCGACGTCCATCGGGACGTAGGTCAGGTCCAGGGAGAGCGGCAGTCCGTCGAGCCGCCGCAGCCGTTCGATGTACAGCACGTCCGGGTCCTGACCCTCCAGGCGCAGCCGTTCGGCGACGGGCGCGGGCGCCGGGACCGGCGCCATCGTGCGGACCTCGTTGGTGACCCGCCCGTGCTCGTGCAGCGTCTCCGCGAGGCCCATCAGCCGGTCCAGACCGTGCGGGTACTTGGCGCCGACCACGACGGTGCCGACGCCCGGCACCCGCGCCACCAGCTGTTCGGCGCGCAGCAGGTCGAGCGCCTGGCGGACGGTGTTGCGGGAGACGCCGTAGTCGGTGCCGAGCGCGTCCTCGTGCGGCAGCAGCCCGGCCGGGAACCCCTGCAGGAGCACCTGCCGCCGCAGCAGGTCGGCGAGTTGCCGGGCCTGGTCCGCCCGCAACCGGCGACGGCGCGCGGCGGCCACCGGTGCGGTGTGCTCACGGGTGCGCTCGGCGGGCATCGGGCTCTCCGGTCTGAGGTCTTGGTTCCGGGATCTGCGGTCTGTGGACTGTGGGGGTCCGCGGTCTGCGGTCCGACGGCCGCGGCGGCGGCGGTGTCGGTGTCGGTGCGCCGCGTTCCCAGGGACCATACCGAGGGTCGGGTCGAAGTGGTGTTGCCGTTGTGTTGCGCCACCAATCGGCCGGAGTGAACGCCTTTGACCTGCACCTTTGACACGTGCGGCGGAAGATCTGCCACCGCGCGGCGCAACGAAAACGTGGTGCGGGGGCGGTGGCGCGCGGGGCAGGATGCGGCATGAGCTGGCACACGGCACACGATCTCGACGCGTTCCTGACGGCCGCGAGCGGCTTCCTGCGGGCGCGCGCGGTGGAGAACACCGTACTGATCACCGTCGCCGAAGGGCTGCGGCACCGCGGCCTCGACGCGTACGGGGAGACCCCGCCGCTGTTCGGGTGGTGGCAGGACGCCGGCGGGACCGTCGCGGCAGCCTTCCTGCAGACCCCGCCGCTGCCGCCGCTCCTGACCCAGGGGCCGCCGGACGCCCTCGCGGAGCTGGCGGGCGTGTGGGACGGGATGGGGCGCGCGCTGACCGGCATCCGGGGGGAACGGGACACGGCCGCGGCCTTCGCCGATGCCTGGCGGTCCCGTACCGGAGCGGCGGCCGAACTCGACAAGAACCTGCGGCTGTTCCGGCTCGGAGAGCTGGCGCCGCCGGAGCCCGCCCCGGCCGGCCGCGCCAGAACCGCGGGTACGGGCGACCGGGAGCTGTTGGTGGAGTGGTACGAGGCCTTCGCCGCCGAGATCGAGGAACAGGGCCTGAACGCCGCCACGTTCGTCGACGACCGCCTCAGCCATGGCGGCGTCACGGTGTGGGAGGTCGACGGCGCTCCCGTGTCGATGGCCGGAATCACCCGTCCGCTCGCGGGGATGGTCCGCGTCGTCGCCGTCTACACCCCGCCGGGGCACCGGGGCCGCGGCTACGCGGCCGGAGTGACCGCCGCGGTCAGCGGGGCGGCTCGCGACGCGGGAGTGGACGAGGTGCTGCTCTTCACCGACCTGGCCAACGCCACCAGCAACGCGCTCTACCGGCGGCTGGGCTACCTGCCGGTGCAGGACCATGTCGGGCTGACCTACAGTCCGGTGGTGGAATGACACCTCCGAGACGGGGCGGCACGCTGTGAACCGGACCGACCGGCTGTACGCCCTGGTCGAGGAGTTGCGCGCGGTTGCGCCCCGCCCGCGCAGCGCCCGGTGGCTCGCGGAGCGCTTCGAGGTGAGCAGCCGCACCATCGAACGTGACCTGAGCGCGCTGCAGCAGTCCGGCGTGGCGATCTACGCGGAACCGGGCCGCACCGGCGGATACGTCCTGGACAAGGAGCAGACGCTCCCGCCGCTGACCATCACCCCCGCGGAGGCGACCGCCCTCGCGGTGGGTCTGCACGCGCTGGACGGCACGCCCTTCGCAGGAGCCGCGCGCAGCGCGCTGCAGAAGGTGCTGGCCGTTATGCCCGCCCGGGAGCGCGCCGCGACCGGCGAGTTCGCCGACCGCGTGCACGTACTGGCCCGCGACGAACGGCGCGCCACCGTTCCGCGCGTCCTGCAGGACGCGCTGGCCAGCCGCCGCGTGCTGCGGCTCTCGTACGAGGACCGGGAGGGCGTGGCCAGCGAGCGGCTGGTGGAGCCGCTCGGGTTCCTCGGCGGCGAGCAGTGGTACCTGATCGCCTGGTGCCGGCTGCGCGAGGCGGTGCGCGGGTTCCGGATGGACCGGATCCAGGAGGTGCGGGCGCTGGACGAGACGGCGCCGCCGCGCCGGATCGACCGCGCGGAGCTGGACGGTCTGGGCTGGGAGCTGATCGGTCTCGAAGGCTTCGCGGACCTGGTCGGCACCGGTCCCGGAAAGTCCGACGGCACGTTGTAAACACCGACAGGACGGTGTCGCCGGCCCCTTCGAAGATGGTGATCACACCGAGAAGGAAGGCACGGACATGACCGTCGACCTGAACACCAGCACCACCGGAACCACTGCGACCAATGGAACCACCGACACCACCGGCACCGATTTCCGCCGGCTCGGCATCGGACTGTTCGAGGACTGGACGGACCTGTGGAACGGCGACTTCCCCGTCGCCGAGCGCATCCTCACCCCCGGCTTCCGTATCCACTTCGGCAACGCCATTCCGCAAACGGACACCGACGCCCTGCGCGGTCCCGGCGGCCTGGTCCCGTTCGTCGCCGCCCACCGGGAAGCCAAGCCGGGACTGGTCTACCGCATGCATGGCGCAGCGCTCGTGGACCTCGCCGCCACGGCCGAGGGCGGGCCGGCCGGCCAGGTCTGCTGCCGCTGGAGCGCCACCCGTCCCGACCCGGACGGCGCGGGTGTGATCTCGGTGAGCGGTATCGACATTCTGGCCGTTTCCGACGGCCTGATCACCGATGTGTGGTCGGTCGGCGGGAGCCGCCGCTTCGGGACGGACGCCTGACAAGGCAGAATTGGCAGGGTGACATCGACTGACCGCCCCCCTGCTGGAGGTGCCGTGACCGGTTCCCGCCTCACCGCACTGCGACCTGCTGCTTTCGGCGCCGATCCGGTCGGCGCGCGACTGGAGCGGATTCTCGCGTCACCCAACTACGCCGACGGCGTCTTCCAGAACCCGGTGGGTGCCCGCTCCACGCCCAGCGGGGGCCTGCTCAAGGCGCTGCCCGGCAACATGCGCAAGGAGGCGCGGGCGCTGCGCAGGCCCGCCGCCCCCGTGCCGGTCCATCCGACGACGCTCGCCGACCTGGCGGCGCCGCCGGCGTCGGGGCTGCGGCTGACGTGGATGGGCCACTCGACGGTGCTGGCCGAGATCGACGGCCGCCGGGTGCTCTTCGACCCGGTGTGGGGCGACCGCTGCTCGCCGTTCGCGTTCGCCGGTCCGAAGCGCGTGCACCCGGTGCCGGTCCCGTTGAAGTCGCTCGGCACGGTGGACGTGGTGGTCATCTCGCACGACCACTACGACCACCTCGACATGCCCACGATCCAGGCGCTGGTCGGCACGGACACGGTCTTCGCCGTGCCGCTCGGCGTCGGCGCCCACCTGGAGCACTGGGGCATCGACCCCAAGCGGCTGCACGAACTGGACTGGAACGAGTCGACCGAGGTGGACGGTCTGACGCTGACCGCGACCCCGGCCCGGCACTTCTGCGGCCGTGGCCTGCGCGGCCGCCAGCAGACCCTGTGGGCGTCCTGGGTGGTGGCGAGCGGTGACCACCGGATCTATCACAGCGGCGACACGGGGTACTTCCCCGGCTTCGCCGAGATCGGCGAGCAGCACGGCCCGTTCGACGCGACGATGATCCAGATCGGCGCCTACAGCGAGTTCTGGCCCGACATCCACATGACGCCCGCGGAAGGCATGCAGGCGCACGTGGACCTGTCCGGCGGCACGCCCCACGGAGCGATGCTGCCGATCCACTGGGGCACGTTCAACCTCGCCCCGCACCCGTGGGCCGACCCCGCCGAGGGCACGCTCGCGGCGGCCAGGGAGCGGGGCGCGAAGATCGCCACCCCGCGTCCCGGCGCGCCGTTCGAGCCCTCGGCCGATCTCCCCGACGACTGGTGGTGGCGCTCGATCGCGGTACCGCCGGCGGGCGGCTGGCCGCAGTACGCGGCTCCGGATGCCGCACCCGAAGCATCCAAGGCCTCGGACACTGAGACCAAGGGTGCTGACGGAACGGGCGGTACTGACGGTGCTGATGGTGGTGCCGAGGACTACGAAGTGGCACGCCCCAGGTAGGTGAGCGGCCCCGGGTCCGGTACCGCGATCTCATGGAAGCCCATGCGGTCGTAGAAGTACCGGGCCCGGACGTTCGCCGTGGCCATCCCCAGATGCACCGACCCGACGCCCGCGGCCGCCAGCGCTCCGAGGAACGTCTCCATCAGCGCCCGCCCGTGGCCCGCACCCTGGTGCTCGGGGAGCAGATCGATGTGCAGATGCGCCGGATACGGCGCCAGCTCGGGCACGAGCATCCGCTCCGGCCGGTGCAGCAGGTCGACCATCGTTTCGTGCGGGGTGGCCGGCACCGGGCCGGTGAGTTCCGGGTAGCGGCCCGCGACTTCCGGCAGCCATTCGCCGCGGAACCGTTTCACGAAGGCGGCGGTGTCGGCCGTCCCCAGGATGTAGCCGACCGCGGTGCCCTGCCCGTCGTCCACCACGAAGGTCAGCTCCGGCTCCAGCCGCGCGTACGGGGCCGCGAAGATCGTCCCCAGCAGATCGCGGTCGGGGTAGTACGGCCGCGCGTCCTCGCCCTCCTGGCCGGTGCGTACGCAGATGTCGTAGAGCGCGGGCAGGTCCGCGGGGCGGTAGGGACGGATCATGTGGTCTCCAGAGCGCCGAACGTGAAGGAGAAGGTCACCGGGGCAGCGGTGAGCCAGTGCTGCGGTAGGGCCCCCGGCCCGCAGGACCCGCTGCCGATGCCCTGCTGCCCATGGTCCAGATTGAGCCAGATCGTCTCGGACGGCGTGAGGTCGTAGGTGTGCTCCGCCGTGTCGAGCTGCTCCCCGGGCCAGCGCCGCGCGGAGAACCAGAACTCCGGGTCGCCGGTGATCAGCAGCCCCTGCCCGTCCTCGCGGCGCAGCCGCGCCCAGCGGACATCGGCCCGCGCGCCGTTCTCCTGCGGCCTGACGTATGGCGTCTGCAGCGCGTCGACCGTGCTCGTGTACCGCCCGATCCGGGACGCGGCCCGCGTGTCGGGATACGCCTCGCCGGGACCGCCGCCGAACCATTCGACGCCGCCGAGGCTGCCGCAGACGCCCAGGCGCAGCCCGATCCGCGGCAGCGGGACGGTCCAGTCGCCCTCCGGGGTGACGTCCACCGTGAGCCGCAGCCGGTCGTCGGTCGCCGTCCAGGTGAAGACGGTGCGCAGGCCGAGGTCCCCGGCCGCCGGTGCGACCCGGGTGGTGACGGTCAGTGCGTCGGCGCCGACCGTGACCCCGTCGAGCCGGTGCCGCATCCGGTGCAGACCGGCCTCCCGCCACCGCCGGTCCAACTGCAGGTCCGGATGCCGGCCGGAACCCGCGTCGTTGTCGGTCGGCGCACGCCACACGTCGAGCCGCGGCGCTCCGGCGATCTGGAAGTGGTCCAGGTACCTGAGCGCGCCGGTGGCGGCGTCGAACGTGCCGGGCCCGAGCAGCACGACACCGCCCTCGGCACGGCGCGGTGCCTTGGTGCGTGCGGCTTCGGTCGGGGCTGCAGGGGCTGCAGGGGCTGCAGGGGCCACGGGGGTCGCGGGCGCCGCTGCCGCGAACTGGCCCCAGGCCACCCCGTGCCCGGCGGGTGCCCAGCCCGTGTCGTCGGCGAGCGCCGCCCGCACCGTCCACCAGGCCTCACCGTCACCTGCCGGGGTGCCGGATCCGCCGCCCGGCGCCCGGGGCAGCTTCAGCTCGACGGCCGCGCCGGGCGCCAGCGCCGGGACCTCCAGATCACCGGAGTCGACGGCCTCGCCCTCCACCTCGTACGTCCAGCGGAACGACAGCGACGACAGATCCGCGAAGTCGTACCCGTTGGTGATCCGGACGATGCCGGCCGCGCCGTCCCCGTCGATCCCGACCGGCTCGATGACCTTCTTGTACTCGATCAGACCGGGCGACGGAGTGCGGTCGGGGAACACCAGCCCGTCGCAGACGAAGTTCCCGTCGTGCAGATCCTCGCCGAAGTCGCCGCCGTAGGCGAAGAACTCCACCCCGGCGCGGGTGCGCTGCCGCAGCCCGTGGTCGATCCACTCCCAGACGAACCCGCCCTGGCAGCGCTCGTGCGTCTCGAAGAGCCGCTGGTACTCGCTCAGCCCGCCGGGGCCGTTGCCCATGGCGTGCGCGTACTCGCACAGAACGAACGGCAGGGAGCGACGCTTCGCATCCAACTCGGCATCGGGGAGAGGGAGTTCGGTGCGACGTCCGATGAGGGCGACCTCGGCGTGGTCGGCGTACATCCGCGAGTACACATCGGTGTCCGCGCAGGACGGATCGCCCTCGTAGTGGATCGGACGGTCCGGATCGCGGTCGCGGATCCACGACGCCATCGCCGACAGCCCCCGCCCGGTCCCGCATTCGTTGCCGAGCGACCACATCACGACGGACGGATGGTTCTTGTCGCGCTCGACCATGCGCGCGGCCCGGTCCAGCAAGGCCGGGGTCCAGCGCTCGTCGGCGACCGGATTGCCGCGCCAGCCGATCACCTCGAAGCCGTGGGTCTCCAGATCGCACTCGTCGACGATCCACATCCCCAACTCGTCGCAGAGGTCGAGAAAGGCCGGATGCGGCGGGTAGTGGCTGGTGCGGACGGCGTTGATGTTGTGCCGTTTCATCAGCACCAGGTCCTGCCGCATCGTCTCCAGATCCAGCACCCGGCCGTGATCGGGGTGGAACTCGTGCCGGTTGACGCCCCGCAGGAGGATCCGGCGGCCGTTGACCTGGAACACGCCGTCCCCGACGGTCACCGTCCGGAAGCCGATCCTGAGCGGGATCCGCTCGCCCTCCGTGGCCAGTTCCGCGTCGTACAGGCGCGGGATCTCGGCGGACCACGGCTCGACGGGCACGGTCGCGCTCTCCCCGGTCGCCAGGTCCAGGCCCAGCTCGGGGACGCTGACGCTGCCACCGGGCTCGCAGTCGACGCGCAGCGTTCCGGTGCCGGTGGTGTGGTCGTAGTCGGCGTGCACGAAGAAGTCCGTGACCGAACCCTCCGGCCGCTCGATCAGCGTCACCTCCCGGAAGATCCCCGGGAGCCACCACATGTCCTGGTCCTCCAGATAACTGCCGGACGACCACTGGTGGACGCGCACCGCCAGTACGTTCCCCCGCGGCCGCAACAGCTCCCCGACCTCGAACTCCACCGGCAGCCGGCTGCCCTTGAACGTGCCCAGCTCCGTACCGTTGAGCCACACCCGCGCGCACGACTCCACACCGTCGAAGCGCAGCAGCGCCGCCCCGCCCGGCCAGTCGTCCGGCAGGTCGAAGGAGCGCCGGTGGTCGCCCGTCGGGTTCTCGGTCGGAACGCGCGGCGGATCGACGGGGAACGGGTACACCACGTTCGTGTACGCGGGCGAGCCGTGTCCCTGCAGCGGCCAGTGCGCCGGCACCGGCAGCAGATCCCAGCGGGTGGCGTCGAACTCCGGCCGGGCGAAGTCGTCACCGTGCGCGTCGGCGGTCTCCGACAGCCGGAACCGCCACGCCCCGTTCAGGCTCACGTACCGCGCGTCCGACGTACTCCACCAGGCGCGCGGCGGCAACGCGCCGCTGCCGGGGGAGGGGTCCTCGTAGTAGGGGACAGCCGCGGGACGCAGCGCCTCGTGCATGGGAGTTGCTCCTCACCTGGACGACACCGGACTTCGACATCATCGACATCAATGACAACGGACATGCACGACCGCACGACCCGGGGCATGGACCCCCGCGCCGCCCACCGATCGAGGGCACAGGACCAGCCTGCCCCCTCGGTCGGCGGCAGCGGAACCCGATGGTGAAATCGGCGGGCCGGGCGGCCGAGCCGGACGGCGTGGGGTGGCTTGGGGTGAGGTGGGGTGGGCGGGGTGCAGTGCGGTGCGGTGGACGGCGGGTCAGACCGTGAGCACGGTTCCGTCGGGGAACGAGACCCGTACGCCGGTGCCGCCGTCACCCTCGAGGACCGTCACGGTGACCGCCTCGCGCAGCGCCCGCGGATGGACCGAGTCGCCCGACAGCGCGACGAGGGTGACATGGACGCTGCTCCCGCCGGGGTGCGGCCCGGAGCTCAGGCACGGGGCGGCCGAGTGCGGACCGAACGCGTTCGCCTCCACCTCGCGGTGCACCGCGGCGGACCCCTCACCGTCCTCGTCCCAGCCGTACAGTCCGACCAGCGCGCTGGACAGCCCGTCCGCGGTACGGGTGCACGCCCACCCCCGGCCGCTCTCGCCCCATGGCAGCTCCGTCCCCGCGACCGCGTAACCACCCTCCCGGACCGTCACCCCGGCCGGGGCTTCGACGCGGTGCACGCGGACCTCCCACGGTCCGTGCAGAACGCTCGCCGTCTCGATCCGGTACTCCGCGGTTCCGGGCTCGGTTTCGCTTCTGGACCCGCCGTCGGCCGGGACGCCGTCGCCCGCCGGGAAGGTGACGGTGTGCCAGGAGGACGCGGTCCGGCCCGTCGCCGTCAGCGGGTGGATCCGTCCGCGGTGGGAGGGCGTGCCGTCGGGGGAGACCAGCGCGAGGTGGCTGTCGACGCGGTGCCGCCAGGCGTGCGGGGCGGCGTTCGGCGCGGTGTGCGTGGTGTAGCCGAGCTGGGCGTAGTGCGGGTCGTCCGCGCCGCCGGACGGTTCGAAGCCGTAGTGGTCGCTGCCGTGGTTGACGAGCCGGACGATCCCGTCGTGCTTCGTGCCGTGCAGCAGCCAGCCCGGCGCGGGGAGTGCCGTGTACTGGTCGGCCTCCTCGACCGGGAGCGCGAGCTCCCGCTCGGTCCACGCGGGGTGATCGGCGGGCAGCAGCAGTCCGAGGAAGCCCTTGCTCGCCCAGTACGGGGACCCGGGGCCCGAGTACCCCTGCGTGGTGGGAAGGAACGGCTCGTGCCAGCCGAGCGACAGCAGCCCGCGTTCGTCGGGCACTCCGCGCTCCACGAAGTGCCGCAGCACCCCGGAGGCGAGCCGCCGCGTCACTCCCGGCTCCAGCGGGGTCGCATCGGTGAGCGCCCCCATCCACACCGGGGCGACGGAGGCGAATCGGTACGTCAGCGAACGCCCCTGGTGGACCGGGGCGCCGTCGCCGCTGAAGAAGTGCGGGTAGGTGGCCAGGAACTGGGACAGCCGCTCCTTGTAGACCTTGGCGCGTTCCCCGTCCGGTTCCCCCGCGATCCGCGCCCACAGCAGCGGGTACAGATGCATCGCCCAGCCGATGTAGTAGTCGAAGTTGCGGCCGTCCCCGTCGGTGTACCAGCCGTCTCCGACGTACCAGTCCTCGATGCGGTCCAGCCCGCCGTCGATGTCGGACTGGCTGAACGGTGCGCCGACGGAGGCCAGGAACTGCTCGGACACCACCTGGAAGAGCCGCCAGTTGTTGTCGTGGGTGCGGTGCCCGACGAAACCGGAGAACCAGTCGACGACCCGCGCCTGGACCCGTTCGCCGAGCCGGTCCCATATCCACGGCCGCGTCTCGTGCAGCGCGATCGCCACCGACGCCGCCTCGACCATCTGCTGCGAGCAGTCGGTCAGCGCGGGCCAGGCCTCACCGCTGTCCGGATCGGTACCGGCCGCGAGCCCGGCGGCGTACCGCTCGATGAGCCGCGCGTCCACCTCGCCGCCGGCCCCCGCGATCCGGAAAGCGGCCAGCAGGAAGGAGCGCGCGTAGCCCTCCAGTCCGTCGGACACCACCCCCGACCAGCTGTTGCGGCCGGGCAGCCGGTACTGCGCGAAGCCGGGGGAGGCGTAAGGCACCAGCCCGTCGAGCATCCGGTCCGCCACCGCCTCCCAGTGCGCGCGGGTCCAGCCGGTGCGGGGCGAACGCACGCGGTCGGTGGGGGGCAGCGTGAGGAAGGGGGGCAAGGTCACATCAGCTCCGAGGTGAGGTGTTGACCGAGATGGTAAGCGGTTACTAGGTTGAGGCCAACCCTATGTGCCGACTGCGAATCGCGGCCGGATGGGGGTGGGCCGTCCCTCCTGTTCCCGCTCCTCCTGTTCCCTCGCCTCTCGTCTTCACCGTTCTCGTCGTCACAGCTCTCGCCGTTGTCGTTCTCGTCGTTCCCGTTCCTGCCCGGCTCGCGCGGGGCTCTTCCGAAGGGACCGCCCATGACCAACTCCCAACCGCCGGGCGATCCAGCCCCCGCCGCGCATCGCGCCAACGCTCCGGCCCCCGCCGCGCATCCCGGCAACGCTCCGGCTCTGGTCGCGCATCGCGCCAACGCCCCTGGGTCCCGCCGGCCGGACGACGACCTCCGCATCGGCGTCATCGGACTGGGCCTGCGCGGCAGCCTCGCCGAAACCGCGCACCGGCCGGGCGCGGGAGCTCGCGTGGCCGCCGTCGCCGACCTCGACCCCGCCGTCCGCGCCGAGGCGGCAGCCCGCTTCCCGGGCGCGGCCGTGACCGGCGACCACCGTACGATTCTCGGCTCCGCCGACATCGACGCGGTCCTCGTCCTCACGCCCGACCACACCCACGCCGACCTCACCTGCGAGGCGCTGCGCGCCGGCAAGCCCGTCCTCGTCGAGAAGCCGCTGGACATCACCGTCGAGCGCTGCGACGCGATCCTGCGCACGGCGTACGAGACCGGCACCCGCCTCTACGTCGGCCACAACATGCGCCACATGCCCGTCATCTGGCTCATGCGCGACCTCATCACCCGCGGGGACATCGGCGAGGTCAAGACCGTCTGGGTACGGCACTTCGTCGGTCACGGCGGCGACTTCTACTTCAAGGACTGGCACGCCGAACGCCGCTGCACCACCGGTCTGCTCCTGCAGAAAGCCGCACACGACCTCGACGTCCTGCACTGGCTCGCCGGCGGGTACACCCGCCAGGTCCAGGCGCTCGGCGACCTCATGGTCTACGGCGCGCCGGACGCCGACCGCCGCGCCCCCGGCGAGCCCAAGGCGGCCGGCTGGCTCGACGACGACAACTGGCCGCCGCGCTCCCAGCGGAATCTCAACCCCGTGATCGACGTCGAAGACGTCTCCCTCGTCAATCTGCGCCTCGACAACGGCGTCCTCGCCGCCTATCAGCAGTGCCACTTCACCCCCGACTACTGGCGCAACTACACCGTCATCGGCGATGCCGGCCGCCTCGAGAACTTCGGCGACGGGCCCGGAGCGGAGGTCAAGGTCTGGAACGCGCGCCGCTCCGGACACCGCCCGGAGGCCGACGCCGTCCACCCCGTCCCCGATCTCCAGGACAACGCCTTCCACGGCGGCGCCGACCCACTCCTCATCGACGAGTTCCTGCGCTTCGCGCGCGACGGCGGACCCACCGACACCTCACCCGTCGCGGCCCGGATGGCGTCGCCGCCGGAGTCCAGGCCACCGCTTCACTCCGTGACGGCGGCACCCCGCGCACCGTACCGCCGCTCGCCGCCGACCTGGCCGCGTACTTCGCCGCGCACCAGCCCCGGCCACACCAGACCCCTACCCGCCAGACCCCTACGCACCAGCCCCCTGCACGCCAGCCCCCTGCACGCCAGCACCCGCGCGCCAACTCCCGTGGCGCGGTTGACGATTGATGTCGGCCGCTGGGATCATCCCCCACCGGGAACCAGGGGTACGGGTTCGATCACGGTGGGTACGGGGCGGGCATGAGTGCAACGGGTATGCGGATGAACGGACTTGCGGGCGCGGAATTCGCGGCCGCCGAACCGATCCCGGGCCTCAAGGGGCCATGGGCCTTCGTTCTCATCGCGGTGGTCGTCATCATCATCGCCGTGATCGCGGTGCTGCCCCTGATCATCGACGTCCGCCGGGCCACCGCCTGGCGCCAGCAGCTCACCGACGAGCTGATCGGCCAGGCGGCCACGAGCAGCGACGTCCGTGAGCTGCTGCGGGACCTGCGCGAACCGCGCGGTGTGCGCGGCCTGACCCGCAGCATCATCGCCGTACTGATCCTGGCCCTCGTCAGCTTCGCCCTGGCGGTCGCGATGCTCTCCTCGGGCGGCGACTCCGGCGACCTGCGCAAGACGATCGTCACGTCGCTGATGACGGTGCTCGCCACCGTCGCCGGCTTCTACTTCGGCTCGCTCGGCGCCCAGAACAGTGCCGACGACGCCGTCCGCCGCGCGAACCGCACGCGGGCCCGCCCCGCGGATCCGGCCGGCCCGCAGACCGGCGACGACGTACGCCCGCCCGCCCCGGATCCGTCGGGCGCACCCGCTCCGCCAGGCGCGCCCGACCCGAAGACGCTGCCGGAACCGGAAAGCACGCCGCTCCCGGCCCCACGGGAAACACCCTGAGCAGACGTCCCAGCCCCCGGCCCCCGCCCCGCCCCGCCCCCGTCACCGCATCCACGGTGGGACGGCCGGGCAGGTGTTGGCGCAGGTGATGGTGCCGGGCATCAGCAGCCCGCCGTCAGGGCGGCGGCCACGGCCAGTGCGCGTCTCATCGGGAACTCCTCGGGTGCTTCAGCCGCATCGACGGCGGCCACATAGCCCCGGGACATACCGACGTAAACAGGAAATCTCCGCTCCCTACGGCGCGTCGGATCCCGCCTGCTTCGCCTTCACCCAATCGGCGTGGTCCTGCCAGGCATACAGATCGGTGCCCTTGAGCACCACGTTGTAGGCCCCGCACGCCGCGGTCCCCTCCTTGTCCGTCCCCTTCGGGAACCAGTCGGCCCGGAGGTGCGCCCGCCCGCTGCCCGCGCCCTGCTTGCATCCGGCCGGCAACTTCCCGTCGGCGAGCGTCGCCCTCAGCAGCCGGTCGCCGCCCGTGGTCGACATCCGGTACTTCACGGCCGTCGCCTCATCCGGCAGCCAGCGCGGAACCGAGTCCCGGGACTTCTTCGCCTCGCTGCCCGACGAGTACTCCGCCTCCGCCAGGTGGCGCCCCTGGTACCAGTCCACAACCTGCGGCATGGTGAGCGCCGCCGCCACGAGGAGGCCGAGGCCGCCGACGGCGAGTCCGAGGACGACGGGCTTCTTGGTGGCCATGCGGAGAGGTCCTTCCCTGGGTGACGCCCTGGGTACCGGGCTCTTCCTGCCCATCCTGGCCGCCGCGAACCGCCACCGGATCGCCCGCGAGAACGGTTGGAACCCCCCTCTTGAGACTGAGGGCCGTCAGCCACGAGAGGTACTCGGCGGTCAGGCGGCCAACGCGGAAGCGACCCGGTGCGGAAGCCCGCACCGGATCGCAACGCTTGGCCAGAAGATGGATCACCGCAGCTCAGAGCCTCGCAAGAGGATGGCCGGAGACTTGGACCGGAGACTTGGAGGAGATGTCAGATCTTGCGCCACCGTGCCATGGCGAACGAGAACGCGCCGAAGAGGGCGAGCCCCACCGCGATGGCGACGAGGAGCCAGGGCCCGGCCGGCGTCTCCCGGAAGGAGCGCAGGGTGTCGTCGAGCCCCTTGGCCTGATCCGGGTCGTACTTCACGGCCGCCGCCACGGCGAACCCGCCGGCCGTCGCGAAGACGACACCGCGGCAGACCCCGCCGGCGACCCCCAGGAACTCGACGACCTGACGGGTCCGCCGGGACATCTCGCCCAGCTTCAGATGCTTACGGAACTTCCGCTGCCCGGCCCGGACCACGATCCACAGACCGGCCGCGGCGAGCGCCACCCCGGCGGCGCCCACGAGCCACTGGCCCAGGGGGAGGTCCAGCACCTTCGCCGTCCAGTCCTTGGACTGCTGGTCGCTCGATCCGCCCTGGCTGGCGCCTTCGGAGGCGCTCTTCGCCAGTGCGAAAGCGATCACCGAATACGCGGCCAGCCCGTAGAACACGAACCGCCCGCCCGAGGCGAGCCGCTTCGACGTCTTGTGCCCGTCAGGACCGGCGGCCCCGAAGAGCGCCTCGGACAGCCGCCACAGCGCCATGCCCACCAGCCCGAGCCCGACCACCCACACCATGACCTTGCCGAACGGCTGCCCGGCGATCTGCTCGACGGCGCCGCCGCGGTCCGCCTGCTTCCCGTTGCCGCCCAAGGCGACCTGGATCGCGAGCGCGCCGATCAGTACGTAGATCACGCCACGCGTGGCGATCCCCCACCGTGCCGCCCACTCGACCGCACTACCGCCTGCCGCGGCCCGGCCCGCAGTCCGGGCCCGCCGTATCGAAGCATCCACGCCCGACCTCCCTCGTCGAACGGGCGTCTGCCCCGGCCCCCACCCCGGAAACGCCCGCCCGCCCGCGGCGGCCCGGCCTCAGACCCCGTCCACCCGGAACGGATCATGCTCCGCGAGCAGCTTGTCCAGCCGCGCCTGATCCACCCGGCTGACCACCTGCCCCACCTCCTGCCGGTCCCGCACGCACTTCGCCAGCGTGAACGCCGAGGTCACCAAATACATCAGCCCCACCCCCAGAAACGCCCGCACCCAAGCCCCGACCGGCAGGTACGCCACCCCCAGCCCCATGCTCCCCAGCGCGATCCCGAACGAAATGGCCGCCTGCGCGAAGTACGCCGCCGTCGTCTGCTGCTGAATCGGATTCGTCATGCCCCCAGCCTGAACAACTGTGGCCCACGCCACATGAGTACACCTACTCAAACTTCCCCCCACCCCCCTCCCCACCAAGATCGCCCCGCCGACCCCAAGGCGTGAGCAGACACCGCCCCAAGTGCGGTATTGTTCTCATGCGCGGTCAGCCCGGGGAAACAACCCCAGAACGACCGAGCACCGGGACGTGGCGCAGCTTGGTAGCGCACTTGACTGGGGGTCAAGGGGTCGCAGGTTCAAATCCTGTCGTCCCGACGGTGCATGCGGGCTTCAAGCCCAGGTCAGGGCCCTGTTTCACTTCGGTGAGACGGGGCCCTTGATCGTTTTCAAGGGCGTGCGTCTCACAACTTCTCACATCCGTTTTCCGCCGGCATCAGCCCAGCAGTTCGACCAGCTTTTCCGAACCTGCCTTGAGGCTCTGCGGATCGGGATGCACGTAGAACCGCTTCGCGAACGACAGGTCGCTGTGCCCGGCCCACGCCGAGACCACCGTGTCAGGCACGCCGTTGTTCGCCATCCACGACAGACACGCGTGCCGCGCGTCGTACAGCCGGACCTTGCGCACGCCCGCCTGCTTCATCAACCGGTACGCCTCACGCCGCAGCTTGTCCGTCTTCCACGGGCGCCCCAACTCGTCCACGAGGACGTAGCCGCTGTCCTCGTAGGTGGCGCCGGCCGCGGCCTTCTCCTTGGCCTGCAGATCACGGAACACCTTGAGGGCTTTCAGGACGGGTGCCGGCAGTGGAAGCGTCCGCTTGCCCGCCTCCGTCTTGGTGGACTTCTCCACCACCTTGTTGCGCTCGCCCTTCGCCAGGCTCCGGTCGTAGACGATGGTCCGCGTGTTGCCGACGGAAATGGTCTCGGCGCCATCGAGATCCACGTCTTCGGCCCAACGCGCTCCGCACACCTCCGCGGGTCGCTCGGCGATCAGCGCCAGCATCATGGCGGCGAACAGCCGATCGTCCTTGATCGCCTCCAGGAACGCCTTGACCTCCACTTCGTTCCACGGGGGACACGACACCTTGAGGGCGGTCGCCTTGAGCCTCGCCTCCCGTGAGACGGTGACGTGCTCGGCGACATTTCGCACGACCAGCCCGCGCCGCACGGCGAGGGTCAGCGCCGCCCGCAGCCGTCCCAGCGTCAGACGCACGGCCCGGATCCCGAGACCGCTGCCCGGCTTCCCACCACGTCGCCGTCCGCTGGTGACCATCCAGTCGATGAAGCCCTCGATGTCCTCCTCGGTCAGCGTCTGGAGCACCTTGTGCCCCAAGTGGACGCGCGCGGGAAGGATCGCGTTGGCGTAGTTGGAGGCTGTTCCTTCCTCGACATCACGTGTCGCGGATTTGAGCCAAATGTCGAGAAGGTCGCCGAGCGTCATCTTGCTCGGTGCGACGTAGGTACCGGCGTCGCGCTGATGCCGGATGCGGGAGAGTTCGGTGACGGCATCCTTCTTGGTATCGAAGGTCCGGGTCAGCTGCTGCCGCTTTCCCTCGGCGTCGTGACCGATGTCCACGACAAGCCGATAGCGACTGCGCCCGTCCTTGTGGGTGATCTTGCGTATGGGTTCCTTCACGTCTCTTCCCTGGTGCTGAGATGTACGGCCACGGCAGCTGCGCCAGGTGGGGCACGGCTGTGGTGGGGGCGCAGCTCGCGTGAAGAGGTGGACGTGTTGAAGCGTCGGTTCATAGGTGCGGCGGCCAGCTCATGGCCTTGACCGTGCAACCGCCCGCGTACGGGCGGGGCTCGGACAGCGGTTCACTTGGCCCTCCCAGAGTCAACGTCGTCGATGAAGGCCAGCTCGGCAGGCAGGTCCGGCGGCATGAGACCGCGCTCGCGCATCGTTGAACGGAACTGGTGCAGCTCGCGACAGTCGTCGAACGCGAGCTGCTCGTAGCCGGCGGCCGTTTCCAGGAGGGTCTCGCGCCGGGCGGGATCCAGCGTGACGTTCGCCTTCTGTCGCCTGTCCTTCGCGAGATTCGTCGACACGCGCGCGGCGACGACAGCATCGCTGTGAGACCGGAAGGTGTCGAGGAGGTCGCGTGGCGTGCCCTGGGCAGCGGCCGTGGCGATGGGCTCCTCGCCGGTGAACCACGCTGCCGCATCCCACGTCGATACCTCCTCGCCCGGCATCACCTCCACGGTGCCCGCCGTGCCGAGGGGGTACAGCAGGATGATCGGCGGGATGCCCAACACCCTTGCGAGGACAAGAAATTCGGCCAGGTCCACCGAGTGTCGCCGGCCGTTCTCCAAGTTGGTGATCGTGGTGCCCGCCACGGGCAGACCAAGAGCCGCACAGCCCTCAGCCAGCTCCGCGACGGTGAGCTTCGCGGCCTTGCGGGCGCTGCGGATCGCTGCAGCGACCCGGGTGGTGAGCTGCGCTGACCAATCCAGAGGCTTCATGGGGACAATTTATGCTGCAAAAATGTGTAACTGCAACTCCATGGTACAAATTCCTCCCCATGCAGCTGGCCGATCGAAGCGGAGCACGTCATGAGTACACAGGCCACGGCCCAAGGTCCCGCCACGCGGGACGAGCTTCTGAGGCTCCCCGCGGCAATCGACCTGGACACCGCCAACCGCGCCTTCGCCCTCGGACGCTCCGCCGGCTACGCCCTCGCGAAGCGAGGAACCTACCCGTGCCGGGTGTTGAAGCTCGGCAACGCCTACCGTGTGGTCACGGCGGACATGCTCCGCGTCCTTGGCATCGCACACGCGGCGGAGGAGTCCACCCTCAACCGGGCCGAATAGGTGCTCGCCTCGCGCAGCGTCGTTTGCGCGTCTGTCGCACTGTGCCCCGACCAGGGTCACCGTGGGGACGGATGGCTCCGACAACCTCGCCTCTGCGAAGTTCGGTAGAAGGCAGTATCGCGGTTCGCGAAGTTAGGGCAGGTCAGGCACCGTAGCAACGGCTTCGGCGAACTCATCGCAGAATAGTTCGCAGCCCTCGACACGCTCGACACCGGCGTGCGCGGCGGGCCCGAGCCCACGGGCATCACCCCGGAGAACTTCGGGCGGTCGATCCCCGAAGCCTGACATCGTCGCCGCCCCGGTCGGGCAGCCGAGAAGAGGGACTACCTGCGCCACTTCCGGAATGCTTTGATGACATCGCCGTTCGTAATGTGACTGGCTCCCTCGTCGTACGCGGCGGACAGTTGCTCGGCGAGGTACGACACATCAGGTCCGTTGGGCCGACTGGCGACGGCCCAGGTTGCGGCTGCGGGGACGCCCTGCTCATGGACGAGGTTCTCGACCATGGTGGTGACCTCCCGGCGCTGCCTCCTTCCGAGGCCGTAGGACGCCCAGACGCCGGTGATGATCCACTCCTTAACTCGAAGTCCGACGAGGAGGGTGAGCGGGCCGCTCTTCCAGTCCCGTAACCTGATGTCTTTCATTCCGTGGTCGGTGATCGCCCCATTGGCGTGCCGAACGCGTTGAATCTCCGCAGCGGCCAGCTCGTACGATTCCGGTGACAGGAAGCCGAGGAGGCCCAACAAGTACTCGCCAGAATCGGGTAGTTGCTCGCTCACCCACGCACTCACCGGGACGAGTCCGGGAGGACTCAGGTTGATCTGCTCATCGCTCGAAAACAATCCCATTGCTCTCTCCTCGCCCCAGGTCACGCAATCGTTGCTGTGGAGACGTCGCGTCGAACGCTGTACTCGTGAAGTGTGTGCCACCAGGCTGCGCACGAGATGGCCGGCGGTCCCTAAGTCGAACCGGGGTCGCCGATACTGGTTGTCGAATGTGGCGGGGGGTCAGATGGCGTCGGTCAACGATCGCTCTCCGTATATGAGTTGACGTTCAAGGGGACCTGTGGCGAGCAGAGTCCTGACACCGTGCAGCCTCCGCCGCCCGCAGCGCCTCCACGCGCACGTCGCCGGTCATCCTCCTAGCCGTCGATGACCTTCCGCGCGCGGTTGCCGCGCGGCCCCGACTCCTTGTAGATGCGTCGCAGCAGCTCAAGCTCGCTCTTGGTGAGTTTGCCGAGCCCGACCAATTCCGCCTTGCCGAGGACCCTGGCGTACTCTTCGGCCGTAGCCATTACTGCCTCCATGGATTCGTGTTGATTCGTTGCCGGATCGGTCTGGCGCCGCCCTCATCATCGTGCCCATCTCGCACGACGGCCTTGGCAATGCTTTCAGCGTCGCGAGTTCAGTCGGAATTTCTTCGACCCTTGACCGCATCTCAGCTGGACTCATGTAAAATCCCCAGCGCAGGCGATCAAGCTGACTGATAGTCAGGGGCCTGGTCCGGAGCGTAACAGTGGACGTGCTGTTCCACCTGGCTTCGCCCAACTTCGACGACCTTTGCACCTAACCTGTTATGTTGCCGAAGATCCTCTCCGGTCTCACCGTTACTGCCGCGAGGAACCCCGAGCATCAGCGGAATTCCGGGACGAGCAGCGAAATTCAGCTACCCTGACACCCGCCGCATAGCAAAACAAACCCGTGTCCTCCATCCAGGGCGCAGCCCCGTCAGTCCTCAGACACGGCTACTGGAGCCGGCTGTCGCGGGCCTCGTGTTCCAGTTTGTCCTGCTCAGCCCGGCGGAGTACGACCACAAGCTCGGTGGGTGACCTCGCCCGCGGCGTCAGAATCCGGTGTAGCTGAAGTTGGCCCAGGCGAACGGGCTCGGGTCGCCGGCTCCGCGCAGGCAGGCCCGCTGTGCGCGGGCCAGGGCGACGGCCGGGTGGGCGCCGCGGCGCAGCCATTCGTCGTAGAAGGCGCTGATCAAGGGAAGGGTGAAGGAGTCGTAGGCGGCCCACTGAGTGGCGACGACGCCGCTCAGCCCGGCCTGGAGCAGCGCGCTGGGCAGTCCGACCGCCTCGTCGGGAAGCGCGTCGCCGATCACGGAGGTCTGACAGGCCGAAAGAACCGCCATCCGGGCCCTGAGGCTGCCCCCGGCCAGGACGTCCCTTACCGTGAGCTGCTCCTCGCCGAGGCTCAGTGCGCTCTCCAGCGGATCATCGGGCAGGGCGCCGGCGTGGCCCGTGAAGTGCACCACGTCGGCCCCCGGAAGCCGCTGTGCAGCAGCGTCTTCCGGCAGACCTGCTCCGGCAGCAGCGTTGTGACGGCGAGCCGTCCTGCGCAGCACGCCTTGACGGCCGCCATTTCCGCGTCGGCGTTCACCACCGGCTGATCCGGATCACCCGGATCGCCCTGAGCAGCCGGGTAGGCGAGCAGGATGTTCTTCGGGGGAGACCAGGCCGCTGCCGCGGCCTGCCGTGCGCGGGCATGCGGGGCGTAAGACAGTACTGTGCGTTCCAGCAGGAACCACCACCGGGAGCTGTCCTCGCCGGAGCACATCCCGGCCGCGTGCAGGGGCAGCATACCCAGCAGTCCGCCGGGCAGCAGCACGGCGCGGTCGCATGGCCCCAGGGCCTCGGAGACAGCGCGCATGCCCCGGTCCCAGAGCTCCTGGACGACCCGCTGGGACAGCTGGTCCCATGTCATGCCGTACTCCGGCGACACCTGATCGTCTTCGAGCTCCTCGGCCTTCCGGAGCACGGCCAGGAGTTCCAGTACCGCTCCACGGGTCAGGTCGGGCAGATCGACGGGGACGGGCCTGACCGCCTCGGGTCCTTCGCCTCCGCGCACCACCAGGGCGCCTCCGCCGCTAGGCGCTGCCACCAGGTAGACCAGGGGAACGGCAGCGGAGCTGACCACCTGCTGCCAGCTCGGCGCGGTCCACTCGGGGACGTGCTGCCCTGTTCTGGTCGCGGCCAGCTCGATCTCCTGCCGGCAGCGTGCCATGCGCAGGCGCAGATCGGACGAGGCCTCGATGCCGGACAGTTCCTCGGCCCGCAGTTCGGCTGCTTCGCTGAGCAGTTCGGCCAGGTAGTCCAGGGCCGCCGAGGCATCGGCCGTTTCAGACGGTCCGAGGACGGCGCGCGGGCCCGGGGAGTCCATGGCCTCGCGGAGCAGGACACTCCGTGCCCCTTCCAGGGCCAGCACCGCTTCGGTCCAGTCCTCCGGGTCCTGGGAGCGGATCAACTCGCGCGCGCAGTACGACAGAGCGTCCGCCGCGAGGGAGAGCATCAGTTCCTTGGCCTCCCTGGTGAGTTGGGCCGCGATGAGCAGGGGGATCACGCGGAATGCCTCGGCGTAGGCGCGAGCGGCCTCCAGCGCCCTTCCGCGCGACCGTGCCCAGCCGGCGTGCTGAGTGGCGGCGTCCCAGGCGACCTTCGGTTGGGCCCTGAGTCCCGCTGCACCCGCCCTGGCGTAGGCCTCCCGGGCCCTGCGCAGCGCCTCCGGGGTCCCTTCCTGTTCGGCGATGAGCATCTGCGCAGTGGCCATGCTCAGCCGGACTCCGGCGAAGAAGACCGGGTCGATGGCCCCCGGAGCTCCGAGCACTTCGGTCAGGAGCTGCTCGGCCCGCCTCGGGTCCCCGGGTCGCCGACGGGAGAGGAGCAGGCCGGCCAGCAGTGCCTTGCCGCCGAGCCGCGTCGCGTCGGATCCGGGGTCCTGGGCGGTGACGGCGGCGTTCGCCCCGGTCAGGTCGTCGACGGCCCGGTCCATCTCGACCCCGTCCAGGTCCTCCCAGCCGCCCTCGAACCGGTAGAGAAGCAGTCGTCCGCGTATCGCGGCGGCCTGGGCGAGCACGGCCGGATCCGGTGGCAGCGGACGGCTGCGGTGGCGGGTCACCACCTCGTCCAGCACGGAGAGGGCTTCGGTCACGTCCGGCAGGCCCGGCTGGGCCTGCCGCAGGACCTCGAGTTCGCGGTCCTGGTCATAGCGGGTGCTGAGGGCGGCGGCCAAGGCGAATGCGACGTGGTCGATCGTGTCCCCGAAGGCCCTGCGATCGGATTCGGCGGCCTGCCCCCATACCGCGCGGCAGCATCGGGCGTGGCCGATGGCGGTGTCCAGGAAGCTCCGGTCACCGGTGGCGAACTGGCCGTACCGGATCAGGGTGAGATAGGCGAGAGAACGCATCAGCTTCAGTGCGCCGGGTGGAACGTCCAGGAAGGAATCGGTGAAGTACGCCCTGCGGAACGTCGCCAGGGGTCCGCCGACCGCGTCCAGGCGTTCGGGAGGCTGGAGCAGTAGTCGGCTTCTGAGCTGTCGGGCCTCGGGCGCCGCAGCCTCGGGCGCCGCCTCCTCCAGCAGGTCGTGGACAAGGACGGCCGCCTCGACGTCACCGGGCCCCCAGGAGGCCTGGCGCAGCAGTGCGCGGGCGCGGTCCAGGCTGTACCGGGTGGTGGTCATCGGCGGCTCCATCCGACGGTCCGGGTGCGGCGTACCGGCTGTGGAACTGGGATCGTCAGTTGGTCTGCGGCGGTGGCGGTGGGTTGGGTGCGCCGGGCGGCACGGGCGGCACGGGCGGCGGCGGTGTCAGCGGCGGCGGCGGACGGAGACCCCGCCGGTCCTGCTGTGCCCGGTACCCGCGCTTGCCGTCCTTGCGACGGCGTGGCACCGGGGCAGGATCGACGGCGGGCTGCTGCGGCTCCTCGGAAGATTCGTGCTCCGTGCTCATCCCCAGATCACCTCCGTATAGACGATCTGATCCCAGTTGATGAGGATGCCGACTCCCCGGAGTCTAGGCATTCCGTCGGGGTTACGGAGCGGTTGTCCAGAAGTACCGTCAAGCCAGGCGATATCGGTCAGAAACAGATCACGGTCCTGACCGGATCCAGATGCGAAGGAGTCATAGGTGAAAGGCCCCGGCTCGGTCGACTTCTGGGCGTAGAGGCCGAAGATCCACCCGCCGTCGTCCCCGGTGGCGTCGCTCAGCCTGATGCGCAGCCAGATGCTGCGCCCGCTGGAGAACACATGGTCCCAGGCCCGCGGCGCCGGCGCGTCCCCGGTGATCAGCCGGGACCAGCGCGCCCCCTGGCGGGTGGCTACCCCCACGGCGCAGCCGGCCGCGGTCGGAAGCAGCAGGTAGAGCATGGCCGACGGCCACAGCCACAGCGACGCCTGCCCATGGGCCAGCCGCCCCGAGAAGATCTCGTAGCGGTAGAAACACCAGCTCAGCGGGGCCACCAGGACATGGAAGACCGCCGAGCTGCCGAGGAAGCGGATGATCCGGTCGGTGGCGGCGTCGCCCCAGGAGCTCAGCGTCCGCTCGAAGCCCCAGGTGTACAACGCTCCTGGCAGGACGAAGGCCAGGGCCACGAACAGGGCGGCGTAGGAGATGATCATTGGCTACCTTCCGGTGTGGAAGAACGCCGACCAGGACAGCGGCCCGGAGTCCTCGCGCTGCGCGCCCCAGGCGGCATGCGTCTCCGCGGACATGTCGGCAGGCGGTGCGAAGATCTCCACCGTGGGCAGGGCGGCGTGCTTGGCAGCGTTGTCGGAGTCGCGGAACCACAGCTGCGCCCTTCGCAAGGCCTGGGACGGCGGGAGCCGGTCGCGTCGCCATCCCTCGTAGAACCGGGTCATCAGCGCCGTTGTCGCCGAACTGTCGACCTCCCAGAGCGAGGAGAGCACTCCCGCCGCGCCGGCCTGGAGCACAGCCGTCGCCAGACTCACCACCTCATCCGGCAGTTCGCCGTCGACCACGCCGGTGGCGCAGGCCGAGAGCGTGGCCAGTCGGCTGCTGATCCTCCCAGAGGCCAGCAGGTCGCGCACGGTGATCCGCTCCTCATCCGCCATCATCAGGCCACCGTCGAGTGGGTGGGCCGGGTCGAAGAAGGCGTGGCAAGCGAAGTGGTGGACCGTGGCGTCGCCGAGGGCGGCCAGCACCTGCTCCCGAGTGGCGGACCCGCCGTCCAGCATCGCGCTCACCCGTCCGGGAAACCAGGAGCAGACCGCAGCCACCTCGTCGTTGGCCGCGTCCAGGGCGGGAAGACCGGCGGCGGAGGGTTCCTGTACGGCGAGGAGTCGGAGTTCACGGTCGGGCAGCCACCGGAGCCTCTGCTGGGCCGTGCCGAGAGCCCGGATGGTGGGTGCGTAACGGATCGCCAGATGGTCGATCACATGGCGGCGCCCGGTGACCGCGCCGGGATCGGACGTCCCTGCGGCGTGCAGCGGGACCGTCGCGAGCCGACCGGTGGGGATCAGCACCGCGCCCGCGTAGCCGCCGAGCACCTTCACCACTGGGCCCATGACCCCCGTCCACAGCCTGAGTGAGAGCGCGTCGCAGACCTCCTCCGCGGCGTCCTCGTCGGCCTCCTCCGCAGTGGCCGACCTCCAGGCCGTGGCGACTTCCTCCTCGAAGTCTGAGGTGAAGTGCGGCAGCGCCACCAGGACGACCCGGTCCGGGTCCTCGGGCCGGAGCAGCAGCGCCATTCCGCCGAGGTCCGTGGCGGCCAGATAGACCAGCGGCTCACCCGCGTTGCGGGCGACGGCGGCCAGTGCCTCGAACCGCGGCGGACGCATGAAGTCCTCGTACCCCAGCACCTGCTGGACCTGCTGGACGGATCGGGTCAGGGCTCGACGCGCCTCGTCCAGCGCCGGCAGCGGATCAGCCCCCGCCAGTCCCGGCCCGGCGGGCGGGGGCCCGGTCAGGATCTGTCCTTCGAGCGCGGCGAGGAGTCGGGCACAGGACCGGTACTCTGCCAGCAAGCCGCCGTGGCCGAGTCCGGGAAGGCGCTCCAGATCGCCCCGTTCCCGCTCCAGCATCTCCGACAGCATCAGGGCACGGCCCGTCTCCAGGGTGACCACTGCGCGCCGCAGGCCCTCGGCGGAGCCTCCGGCCGCCTGGGCATAGGCGCAGCGGAGGCTCACCCCCGCAGCGGTGCGGGCCGAGTGTTCCTTGTGCTCCCTGAGGAGCTGGGCGCCGGCGATCTGGTGCAAGGACTCGACAGCCAGGCCGAACGCGACCCCGGCGTGGTCCAGATGGTCCAGGTCGACCAGTCCGGATCCGGCGACCGCCCGGCCCGCGGCCCGCCATTCCGCGTTCCCCCACTTCCGAGCGAGCTCGAAGGTGTTCCACGCGGAGCGCCCGGCGAGCGCCCGGCAGGCGTCCGCGGCCTCCGCCCTGGCCTCCGCCCAGTGCCCGGGGCGGGTTGTGGCCTCGGCCCGGTCCAGGAGCAGTTTGGCGATGCCGACCGTGGCCATGGCCTGCGCTGCGCCCTCCTTCTCCTCCCGTACCCCATACAGCAGTTCGAGCGCCGAAGCGAGGTCGGCCGTGGAGCCGTCCCTGACGGCACGGGCCGTCAGGATGTCGGCCAGCGTCCCCTGCATGCTCGTCCGGGTGCGGTGGTCGCAGGCCGGGTCCTCGATCGTGGACCTCACCAGGGCCTCTGCCTCGTCGAGGGCGGCGGGTTCCGGGACGGAACCGAGCAGCCAGCAGCTGAGCAGGACGCTGCCCAGCATGCCGCGCACGAGTGGGAGTTCCCTGGCGGTGAGCGGTGCGTCCATGGCCCGTCGGGCCAGGGCCAGGGCCTCGGCCAGATCCGTTCGGGCCCGGACCCTGTCGGTTCTGAGCAGCCCCCCGTGCCTGCGGTGGTGCAGGAAGCTGAGGTTGAGCAGCGTGTCCACCAGCCGGTGGTCACCCGGCCGCAGCGACTCCAGCGCCCTGCGCTGGACGACCAGGGCCCGTTCGAGTTCGCTGATGCCGCCGGTCCTGGTGTACTCGGCCAAGGCGATGTTCGCCTCCAGGTTGAGCGCCTCCCCCTGTAGCTGCCAGGCGCCGACACCGGCCGCCGAGTCCGGCACACCCGCTGCCAGGCTCCTGGCACGTTCCAGGTCGGCCGGACGCCCCTGCACCATGTAGCGCACATGGAGCAGCGCGGGGAGGTTCACCCGCAGCGAGGCAACCAGGCCGGGTACCAGGCCGTCGAGGTCGACGGTGCTGCTCGCGGAGGTTTCGGCGACAATGCCGTCGAAGAGCTCCAGCGACGCGTCCAGGTCGTCGTCCGCACCTTCCGCCCGCTGGTAGCGGTTCAGCAGCGCGGTCGCCAGGTTGGCGCGGTAGATCAGCTGCTCCGGCCTCTCCCCGGGCAGGAACCGCACCGCGTACCTGAGGTCGTCGACGCAGCGGTCGGCTGCCGCCGGATCGCCGTCGGCCAGCAGGTCGGACATCGCGAGCAGGCCGAGCTGTCCGCGCAGCAGGGCGTGGGCCTCGGTGCCGGGCGCGGCCCTGCCGCGCAGGCACTCGGTGAACAGCCGCCGGGCCTCCCGCCGGTCCGCGGGAGTATCGCGGGTGGACAGCAGGCTGCCGAGGTTCTCCATGACGTCCCATCGCTGCTCCTGCAGACCGGCCGTACGCGGCAGTTCTGCCAGTGCCCTCCGGGTGTAGTCGATGGCGGAGTCCAGGTCGCGGGCGCTTCCCCGGATCTGGTAGCGGGCATAGTGACTCATCGCCATATTGCCCAACGCGGTGAAGCGGCCCCCGCCGGCCGGTGCGCGGAGCAGGGCCCTGCGGTCCGCCGCCAGGACCTCCTCGATCCGTTCCGGGGGAATGTTCGCGTCGTGCGCCGACACGTGCTCGCCAGACATGTGGTGGGGATGCTCCTTGTCCGGGGAATCAGCGGTGTGCCGTCGGCGGTCTGCCGTCAAGGCACCAGGCGGCCAGGGCGTTGATGCTGAAGTCGGTCAGGCCCTGCTGGTCCACCACGGCGGCGGTCAGGAAGAAGCGGACCTCGCCGAACTCCTGGCGCATGGAACGGATCAGCGGCCCAAGACCGAGTCGGTGGTCGAGCCAGTCGGCGACGGCCCCGTCGGTGTCGAGGCCGCCTTCCGGTACCGACCCCACCAGCAGGTCCCGCTTGCTGACGGCGACGGCGAGCCGGCACCGCCGCAGGTCCGTGCCCATCGACAGGACCGCTTTCACCGTCTGCTCGAAGATCAGCGTAGGTCGGACGTCGGAAGCCAGGGTGGGGTCGACCCGGGACCGTTCGACGGGCGAAAGCCCGTTCCAGAACGCCTCCACGGCCAGGGGGTCGAGAACGAACAGGAAGATCCGCGCGTGTCGGCAGTAGCGCAGCGCGTCCGAGTCCTCCCTGGTGGTCAGCAACTCGCCTGCCGCGTCGAAGATATGCACCAGCCGCTTGGAACTGCGCTGGCCAAGCAGGACGGAGTGGGCCGAGGGGAGGGTTCGCTGGGTACCCATGGTGTGCCCGTTGATGGCAAGGACCTCGCGCAGCACCGTGTAGTGCTCCAGGGTCTCCCGGTCGGCCGGCACCACGGCCCGGCCCCCGGCCGCGGCGGTGTCGTGCAGGGACGTCAGCATCGCCGCCATCAGCCTGGTCTTTCCTGCGGCGCGACCGCCGACCAGGGGCAGCACCGACTCGACCACACCGCCCGCCTCGGCGCTCATCGGCTCGTCGCACCAGGTGCAGTACCCCTGCAGCCGATGACGGCCCCCGGCCGTGGTGGTGGGCAGCAGGACCCGGCAGCCGCAGCGCCGGCGGACGATCCCATAGCGGCCGGGCCTGAGGTCCGCATGCCGATTGGGGCAGGACGAGCAGAGGTAGACCGGCAGCAGCACCCGCTCGTAGCAGTGCGGACAAAGCAGTCCCTCATGCAGCCTCCTGGCCTTGAGTAGCGCGCGGTCCAGGGAGCGCAGCGAACCGGCCGCGGTCCTCGCGGCGCCTTGCAGCAGGAGCACCAGGAGCAGTTGGGCCAGGACCAGCAGGGCGGTCAGGACTGCGCCGACGAGGGCGCCGAGGAGCAGCCCCAGCACCATGGCCGTCCAGACCGGTACGCCCCACAGCGGCGAGAGGTCGTCGTCCAGCACATAGCGGGCGTACGTCTTCCGGAACTGGTCGTCGACCTCGCGCCCGTAGCGGATCCTGGTCAGAGTGGCGATCTGGTGGAGGTCGCGGGTCGCCGGTCCGAAGAAGTACTGGCGGAAGGCAGGTTCGGCCTCGGTCGCGGGTAGGTAGGGGGCGATCGTCTCGAACTTGGGCGTCCGCAGTCGGATCACCCCGTGCACGACCTGCCGGTGGTTGTTCATCAGGACGGCGACGAGGACCAGCGCCTGCCCCAGGACCAGCACCGGCGCGAACGCGGCGAAGAGCGCGAGGCCGACGCAGTAGAGCGCGCCCAGCAGGACAGTCGTCAGGAATTCGGCCATCCGGTCGTCATCCTTCCTCGGGGGCGGCCTGATCGGACCGCTTCGTCCCTTTGCGGCCAAAGGGGAAGGAGGGAAGGTGTAGGCGCTTCGGCTTGGGGCCCCGTTGCGCGGCCGCGTCCCTGAGCCACTGGCCGTACTCGGGGTGGATGCCGGCGGCCGGCCCCGCGAGGACCAGGAGCGCGTCGCGCGGCCATGAGGTGGGCACGACTCTCAGCAGGATCTGTCGGATGAGCATGTCCGACGCGTCCGAGCCGCCAGCGATCGGAGACCAGCGGCAGTCCGCCAGGGCCAGCACGTGATCCACGGAGGGATACTCGGGCGCGCGCAGAAGATCTACTGCCAGCTCCAGGTACGACCGGCTGACGGTGTGGTGCTGACTGGTCAGCAGTCGTCGGATGTCCTGCACTTCGGCGGGCCGCGAGAGCAGGGCCCTGGGCAGGCGCGCTTCCACCAGTGACCGCACCAGCGGCGCTGCCGTTGCCGTCAGCTCCTTGAGCACCGGAAGCAACTCGCTCGCGTTCGCGGCCCCCTCGAGCCGGTCGTCGCAGGCGATCACCGCCTCGACCGCCCGCCGTCCTGCCTGGTCCAGCCAGTCGGCCTTGGAGCGGGGCGCCATGGCCCGGCACAGGGCCAGGGCCGTGCGAAGGTCGTCATCGTCGTGCGACTCGGCCCGGAGGACCGCGGAGAACCAGCAGTTCACCAGCTTGCCGGGCCGGATGTGCGAAGGCAGCTCCAGGGCCAGGGCCAGCGCTTCGGCGCGGGTCCAGCGCTGCCTTGGCCACAGCTGCTCCAGGGTCTTCTGCTCGAGCACGCCCGCCGGCCGCAGCCCGAGCAGCCGGATCAGCAGCCGCATCCGGTTCGCGCCGCTTCCTTTTGCACCGGCGATGAGGAACTGCTCGCGCAGCGTCGGCAGGTCCTGGAAGTCGTCCTCCTGTAGCAGCCCCTCCGGCAGTTCGTCGAACAGCGCGGGGAACTGGTGCGGTCGGTCGAGGGACTGCCGGTCCAGCGCTCCGACGACGCCGCGGCGGAACGCGGACCACTGCCGCGCTAGGTCGCCCAGCTCGCCGGCGAGTTGCTTGATCGTTGCGTCGGTCACCGCCGTGGACAGCAATCCCAGCAGGGCTTGCTCGCTGGCTCTGGCCACCAGCGCGTTGTCCGGGCAGAGGTCGCTCAGCAGGGCCCAGTGCAGCAGGCGGACCGCCTCCGCAGGCCGTGCGGAAACCAGGAGTTCGCCCCAGCGTGAGCGTGCTAGCTCCCGCAGTGACGGGTTCGTGTACGGGGTGGGCCGTTCGGCCTCGGGGGAGCGCTCCAGGTAGCGGCACAGTCGGATCTCCAGCAGGTCCGACTGCACCTGCTCCAGCAGCGCCTGGTCGCCGGCCCGGCGACAGACCGCGCCCAGCAGTTCCAGCTGCGCGACCGTGAGCCCACCGCGGCGGTAGACGTCCAGGGCGACTGCGGCTCTGATCGGCCCGGACAGGTGGTCGGCCCCGGCCAGCCAGTGCACCACGGCCGCGATGTCCTCGGCGCCGAGCTCCGCGCTGCTGGCCGCGGCCGCGGCCACCGCCGGGGGATACCAGTGCACCGGCTCCCGCTCGGTTCCGTCGACGTACTCCTCGGTCCAGGACCAGAACGAGCGGGCCTCGTCCACGTCGATCCCGGCGAGCAGCCGCGCCAGCGGGGGGATCGCGAGATCGGGGTGCAATCCGGCGGTGAAGTCGAAGACGTAATACTCCGACCGGTTCTCGGGGGCGATCCCGGAGCGGGCTCCGGGCACCGTCCCCATCAGGTGCAGTCGGCTGCGGTCCGGCCTGCTGAGATAGGTGGCGAAGGCGAGCCTGCGGGCCAGCCGTGGTGGCATCAGATAACTGACGGCGGCGAACCAGTGGGCGATGTCTTCGGTGGTGGCGTCCACCACGAGTACTGACCGCTGCTCGGAGAAGGCCGCCATCACCGCCGCGAGCAGCAGCGGCAGCAGGGTGCGACAGGAATGGCCGGCGAGGAAGCACCGGACGCTCCCGGGCGTCAACCGGCCGGAAGGCGGCGGCGCCGACAACTCCGGCAGACGGCTGTCCGTGGTCGGCAGGGACGACCAGAAGGGCGCGTCCCACAGCTCGATCGGCAGCAGCGACCCCAGGTCCGCCTCGAACGCGGGACTGCTCAGCGCATGGGCGAAGTAGTTGCCGAACCGGTGGGACGGGTCCTGGCCCACGTAGCGGACGCACGTCGCCACACTGACCTCGTCTCCCGGGACGAAGCACAGGTTGACGGGGCAGCGCGCCAGTTCCTCCGGGGTCTCCGAGTAGGCCAGTGCCTTCGGCGGCTCGTAGAGGCTCAGCGCCTCGACCCTGCGTCTGACATCCTCGGTCGCGTGCTCGCTCACAGCGTTGAACTGATAGCCGGAGAAGCCGCTCAACCCGTGCTCGCAAGAGGTGTAGTAGAGCTGCTGAAAGGCCATCTCATCCCCGACCCTGCTTGGGGACTGAGCCGAACTCGCTGAGCAGCCAGAGCAGCGGCTCGGTGACCCGGTATGGCTGGATTCCGGTTCTGGCCACACGGGAGTCCGCGGTAGGGGTGCGGCCCAGCGCCGAGACGCCGAAGTAGCGGTAGCGGGCGTAGCCGGTCCGCAGGGTCTGGTCGAGCGAGACGCCGTGCCAGGTCCGGAGCAGGTCTCGCACCTCCTCGTGGACGTCCCGGCTGTCGGCCACGTCGAAGCGCCCGGTCCTGGACGGTTGGGCGGCCAGTCGACTACCGCGCTCCAAGGTGTGCCACAGCGCGTCCATCTTGGAGAAGACCACCGCCACCGGAGTGCTGATCAGAGCGTTCTTTCTGCTGCGGGCGAGCAGCATTTCGGTGACTCGATTGAGGACGTTCTCGGCCGCCTCGGTGTTCTCGGCGCCCGGCAGCAGCGTGCCGGGGAGGGCCTGTGCCCTGGCGCCCGGCATCTGCAGCGGGTCCATCACCAGGATGATGCCGTCGGCGTTGGCCAGGTAACGGGTGTGGACCTGCACCTTCTCCAAGGAGTTGAAGTCCTCGCCGGCAGTGTCGAAGAAGGAGAGCACCACGTTCTGCGGCCGGGGGCCGAGGAGGGTCTGCCTGGTCAGCCCGAACCGGAAGACCAGCGGATCGACCCTGCTGTCCAGGTCGGCGCCGTGGCTGCCGGACAGGTCGACCGCCCCAACCGCTGCGGCCGAACTGGTCCCGCCCATCAGCCGGCCCTCGCGGTACAGAGTGTTCTCGTAGTCGGTGCCGAAACGCTTCGTGGTCTCGTCGTCGGCCGGCATCAGCGCGGAGCCGAAGTTCTCGCCGACCCGGTTCATCAGCTCGTGCAGCAGCACGGTCATGAACACCGTCTTGCCCGAGTTCCGCGCGCCCACCATCGCTATCAGTTTGTTCTCCACCATGCCGAACTGGGCCGGCAGGGTGTTGTGGCAGATCGGACAGATTCGGTAGGTGGTCTCGTTGTCGCAGGTCGGACACAGAGCCGTCGATCTGCGGCCGTCGGCCTCGAAGACGATGCCGGTCTCGCCCGTGGCCCCGCTGCGGCGCGCCGCCAGTACCGGGTCGTGCTCGCGTGCACAGCGCTTGTTGCTGCGGCTCAACCGGCTGTTGCAGCGAAACTTGATCTTCCGGGGTGAGAAGGTCTCGTAGCAGTATGGGCAGGCGATCAACTTGGCCATTCAGGTCACTCTCAGACGTGACAGCGCCGTCGGGCGCAGGTCGACGTCCTCGACCTCCTCATGGACCGGAAAGCAGACCAGCCAGGACGTCGAACGGGTGGGTGGGAAGGGGAACTCGACGACCAGGGGCAGACCGGGGCGCAAGGGCTGCGCGGGGACCTCCATCAGCACCGTCCCGTCGCTCGGGCTGGTCGGGCGGTAGCCGCCGACGGCGTGCACGACGTTCAGCGCCGGCAGGCGGCACGGGGAGTCGCTGCTGAACGACACGGATGCGAGCCGTCCCCAGCGCCGGACCCGGGGCTCGTAGCTCACCAGCGGCAGTTCCGCGGGCAGGTGCACGCTGGAGGGTTCCTGAGACCAGTCCGGGTCCTGCGCAGGTGCCAGCGCTTCCACCGTCAGCGTCACGGCGCCGGGGCCGAGCGCCAGTTCGAATCCGCCGTCGTACTCGTAGACGCGGCGCGAGCAGACAGCCTCACCGGATCCCGGCTGCGCCGGGGCGGACGGCGACGAGTCGAGATGCCAGCGCACCGTCGCGCTCAGGCTCTCCTGGGGCCAGACCCAGAGCACGAGGAGGTGGTTTCCGCGGCGCACCGCCTGGAGATCGCCCACCGGGCAGCCGACGAGTCCGGAACGGCCGTCGTCGCGCGAGTCAGGAGCCGGTTCGGCAACGGGCGGCGGTGCCTGCCCGCACGGCTGCGGCGGGGTCTCCCGTTCAGGACGGGGCGGTAGATCCTGAGGCTGGGGCTGAGGGGCCGGCCGTGGCGGCTCAGGCGTCACGGGCCGTTCGGACGGCTGCGGCGGCTGCGCTCTCCGTGGCGGATGCGTGGCCGCAGGCCCCGGTGGTTCGGGATCGGGGACGGTGGGGGCCGGCGGCTCCGGGTCCTGAGCCCTGGTGGGCCCCGGGCCGGACGGTCGGTCCTGGTCCTGGTCGGCCTGACGGACCCGCAGCAGCCCGAGGCCGGGAGCGAGGACCAGTCCGCGAGCCGCCGCGGAACGGGGATCCTGCGTCCTCACGTAGATGCCGAGCCGCTCCTCGAACAACTCGGCCGTACCCGGCGTCTCCGAGAGCCCTCCGGCCAGGAGCAGCGCTGTCGGCTCCTCGCCGGAACGGGCTCTGGCCCGGTCCCGGAGGGCCAGGGCGGCGTCGACGGTCTGGCGGCGCAAGGGGTCGAGCAGACGGCTGAGGGACGCGGGGTCGAGCTCGACGACCGCGTCCGAACCACCCTGCCGGATCTCCCTGCGTACGGCCGTGCCGCTGCGGTCGACCTCCCGCCGAAGGGTCCCCGCCAACGGCGCGAGCTCGATCTGCTGGTCGCGCTGGGCGCCCAGCAGGCCTGGGTTCAGCTGGGCCGACAGTTGCCGGGCGATCGCGGCGTCCCAGGTATCGCCGCCGACCGGGACGACGACCGTCTCCTCGATCCACACGGTGCGTTCGGCGCCGACCCGGACCAGGGTGAGCTCGGTCCTGGTGGCGCCCTGGTCGCAGACGATGAGCACACTCCGGCCGCCGTCCACCACGGCGCCGTAGTGCACGACCACGGCCACGGGTTCGGGCAGGCTCAGTGCCACCCTCAGGCCGCGCTCCTCCACAGCTCTGCGGAGCGCCCGGTCCCGGGGTGCGAGGAGGGAAGTGGGCAGGACCACGTCCCGGGGCGGCTCGCTGCCGTAGCTTTCAGCGAGCCTGAGCAGCCGGTCCAGCCTCGCTGCCGCGTTCTCGGCCGCCGTGAACCGCGCCGAGACCCATCCCGAGCGGCTGTCGGCCGGATCCGCGACCACCACCTCGTGGTCCGCCTGCCAGGCGATCCGCCCGTGGCTTCCGCCCAGATCGATGCCGTGCACGCCTACTCGACCCCCCAGCTGTGGCCTGAAGGGGAGTCGGTGCCGGACAGGGACACCTGGACGGCGCCGTCGACCATGCTCACATCGATCCGCGCTCCGGGTACAGCGGGCGAGCCAACGAAGTGCCGCACGATCTCGCCCTTGATCAGTTCCAACTCGTTGCGGATCTGCCGTCCGCCGTAGGCGCGCCGCTCCGGGGCCTGCATCCGCTTGAGGATCCACGCGTGGATGCTGCTGCGGTCGTAGCCGACCGTGACCTGCTGCCGCTCCAGGACGGAGGCGGCGAGCTGGGCGAGCAGCCGGTCGGCGATCTCGCAGATGTACTCGGGGCGCAGCATGTCGAAGACCACCACGCCGGGGCGCAGCCGACCGAAGAGCTCAGGCCGCTCGATGGCGCTGAATTTCGCTTCCACCGCTTCGGTGAAGTGCGTCTCCAGCGTCTCGTACGAGGGCTCGCCGCCCTCCTCCTCGAAGGCCAGCAGATCGGCGAGCCGGTCCGCCCCGGTGTTGGAGGTGAAGATGATCAGAGAGTGGGAGAAGTACGCCGTCTGGCCGCGGCCGTCCGTGAGCCTGCCGTCCTCCAGGATCTGCAGGAACTTGTCGAGCACGGTCGGGTGGGCCTTCTCGATCTCGTCGAACAACAGGACGCTGAAAGGCCGTTCCTGCATCCGACGGGTCAACTCGCCGCCCTGGTCGTGGCCCGTGAAGCCGGGCGGGGCCCCGGCCAGGCGCTCCGCCGAGTGCTCCTGCTGGTACTCGCTCATGTCGAACCTGGCGTAGGCGCTGGGATCGCCGAAGATCAGCTTGGCCACGCCCTTGGCCAGTTCGGTCTTGCCGACGCCGGTCGGTCCGACGAAGAAGAGCGCGCCCCGGGGGCGTGCCGCCCCTGACTCACCGAATCCGACGCCGACATAGGCCGACTGCAGGGCGTCGGCGACCTGGGCCACCGCGCACTGCTGGCCCAGCACCGACTCGCTCAGCCGTTCCCCCGCCTTCACCACCCGGTCGCGGTCGAGCTGGCTCCAGGGGTCGACGCTCACATTGAGGCGGTGCGACTCCAACAGCTTCACGGGTTCCTGGATCGGCGTCCGGCGCAGGTAGGAGGACTTTGCCAGTGCGTCCAGGTCCCAGGCCGCCATCCCGTCCGTCGCGCCGACGATGGCCTCGATCTCGGCCGTGGTGGCCGTCTCGATGCCGTTGAAGCTCTGGCCGAGGATCGACAGCCAGAGCCTGCGCTCGGTCTGGTCGGGTCGCCCGACTGCCAGTGTCGCGATGCGTGGATCCTCCTTGCTGAACCAGTCGGGTAGCCGGGACAGGTCGCCGGTGACCACGAGGACCGGGTTGCGCGGCTGCGGCGCCGAGGGCTTCGCCTCGACCGCGTGCGGCACGACCGCCCCGTCCATCGCGGCGCGGAGCCTGAGGAAGCCCAGGTCGTATCCGGGGTCATGGGGCGGAAGGGCCAGGTCGACATCCTGGAAGACGAAGGCCGTCGCACTGTCCGGGCTGGCCGCCAGCCGGCGCACCACCGCGGTGACGTCCTCCAGCAAGGTCAGTTTGGGTGCACGGGCGGCAGCGAGCAGACCGGCCCTGGCTGCCCGACGGGCCTCTCCGCGGCGGGTCGGGGCACCGTCCCCGGGCAGCGCAGGTGCTCCACCCGCCTGCGGGAATGGGTCCTGACCGAAAGGCTCAGGGGCGAACGGATCCTGGCCTGACGGACCCTCACTGAACAGGTCCTGCTCCTCGTCCGCGTTGGCCGGGGCTGCGTCCGTGTGGTCGAGCGGGGGTAGTGACGCCACCAACTCGTCGAAGCGGCTGCGGTGCTGCGGTACCGGAAAGGTCAGGCCGTCCACCGGGGTCCACCAGCCCACCGCCTCGGCGCCACTGGCTGCCAGCACGCCGCAGAGCAGTTCCTGCAGCGCCGCCGGGCGCCGCCGCAGCCACCACCGGTCCCGCACCTGGCCGCTGATGATCACCTGGCGGCCCCGGCGCATCTCCCACACCAGGCCGAGTGCCCAGTCGGGCATGAAGTCCGGTGCGACGGAGGGACGTTGTACTCCAGGAGTGCTCACTGCGACCTCCGGGTCCGGACCTCGGTCGTGACAGGGCGCTGCGGGCCGCGCCCTAACGGCTTGCCGCGCCAGACCACCTCACCGGGGCGGAAGCCGCTGTCGGCCACGGCCGCGTGTACCCGGTCGAGCAGCTTCTCGGTGCTGTCGCAGGAGGACTCGGCGGCCGACTGCGTAACGGGGACGTCCGTCTCGCCCTCGATGCGGTAGGTCAGCAGCGGGGAGCCGTCGGGGCGACTGCCGATCGTGGTGGTGTAGACGGCGCCCCCCTTCCGTTGGAACCGCAGCACCAGCTCATTGCCCAGGTCCGGCTGCCCCATGTGCTCAAGACCGGCATTCGCCATGGCCACCTGCAGGGCTCGGGCCAGACGGATCCGCCGGTCGTGCTCGAGCTGCAGCTCGTCCAGGCGAGCCTCGGCCCGGGGAAGTAGCTGTTCGAGTCCGGCCACGGCATCGAGCGCCTGGCCGAGGTCGCCGGCCGCCGCGGCCGTGTCGACGGCGCGGATGGCCTGGGTCAACTCCACTGCCAGGGAACGGTCTCCGGCCTCGGTCGCATCCGCGATGGCGGCGATGACCGCCGGGCGCGACAGTTCCGCACGCTCGGCCGCCTCCGCCAGCGCCTCCGCACGGTGTTGCTCGGCTTGCTCGGCGGCTTCGGCCCGCAGTGCCTCTTGGGCCAGGCCGCGCTCCCGCCTATCCTCCGCACGTTCGGCTTCCGCGCGTTCCGCGGCCTCCGCCCGTGCGACGGCGTCGGCATGACGTCGCAGGGCGTGCTCCACTGTGCCCCGCAGCGCTTGGAAGCGCACGGTGGCGCCCTGCTCGAAGGCGGCCCGCAGCTCCGCGAGCAGCCTTCCGCAGTCGGCGTGGCCGCCCGGGTCGAGGACGGCCGCGCGCGCTCGCGCCGCGGCCAGCCGTGCTTCGAGGCCGGCGATCAGCTCTGGTCCCTCCTGAGGGGCGAGCCGGGCCCGCATGGCCTCCTGATGCCGCAGCACCCGGGTCCGGAGTGAGGCCGTCGCCCCGTCGACGGTCCGAACGCCGCCGACGCGCAGGTGTTCGGCGAGGCCTGCAGCCTCCGACTCCAGTTCGCTGACGACGCCGGGGTCCACGACTCCGCGCAGGCCGGTGATCAGGTCGGTCACCTCGGCTAATTCGGCGGCGCCCACGCGGGTGCGCTCACGCAGCGCCTGTCCGCGGCGTGACTGGTCCTGGAGCTGTCGTGCCGCTGCGCGTTCTGCGTCGCGTCTGCTCCGCTCGGCCGCACGCGCCGCCGCAGCGCGGGCTCGCTGCGCCGCCCGCTCCTGCTCCCGGCGACGGCGCAGCGCTTCCTGCTCGGCCCGTCTGGCAGCCTCGGCCAGTCGGATGCTCGCGTCGACCACGACGGTGCTGTACTTCGGCGAACCACTCATTGCTCCCCCTGTTCGTCGACGGACGGCTCCCCGGACACGGTCCCCACGACGTATCCGCTTTCCGCCAACGAAGTTTCGATCTGCTCCCGAAAACCGGCTGTGGGCGGCACCCCTGACCAAGTGAGAGTTCCGTCCCTGTCCAGGGACGCTTCGATGCCCGCGCCGATGTCCGGCAGCCGGGTCCACTCAGCGTAGCGCTCCGTAAGCGCAAGGAGACGTTGATTGGCGGATCCGCGCCAGCGGATGTTCCCCTGCCTCGCGGCCTGGTAGGAGCCATCCACCAGCAGGTCGAGCCGTTCGAGCAGCGAGCGCTGGCCCTCGGTGCCGCGGCGCAGCGCCTCAAGGCGGAATCCGGAGTAGGCCATCGCGGAGAAGTCCGGACGGCGGGCCCTGACGGAGTCCAGCAGATCAGCCAGACCACGGGCCTGACTGAATGGTTCGCCGCCCGAGAAGGTGACGCCCTGCACCGATGCCAGTCCGACCAGCCAGTCGGCGAGTTCGGGTACGGAGCGCACCTCTCCGCCGGAGAAGGCGAGTGTCTCCTGGGCGAGGCAGCCGGGGCAGCGCAACGGGCAGCCCTGAACCCACACCACGGCACGCTGCCCCGGGCCCAGCACGCCGCACTGTTCAAGCGTTCGACTCACCCGGAGGTCGGGGTAGACGGACTCGTCCTCGAAGATCACAGCACTCGGCTCCCGTTCGGTTCCGGCGTCGGTCGCGGAGCGGGATAGCCCACGCCTCGGCGTTGGTCCAGGTCGCACCACGGGCACCAGGGCCGCTCGACGGTGAAGAGGTGGTTGTCGAAGGATGGGCACACCCTGATCCGCTCCGGAGCCGCCTGCTCCCTCAAGTGCCTTGCCCAGGCGGCGGCGTCGGGACGCCCGGCGGATCCGCCGCGGCCCGTGTCGGCGAAGGCGCACCGCATCAGGGCGGCGGTCGCCCTCGGCAGCACGTCGAGCGGAGGAGTCCGGCTCGACAGCAGGAGCGACGCCGGGTCCAGCAGTCGGCAGCGACGGTGTCGCAGATTGTCGTCCAACGAGACATAGCGCTCCTGGTCCGCCGGGTACCCGTGGAAGGGATGCAGACCGTTGCAGAGCAGCTGGTGCACCAGCACGGCCAGCACGAAGCAGTCGGACCGGGGCGTCGGCGGCGATGAAGGCGGCCCGGGCTGGACGGCCGCGAGTCCCTCCGGCGCGGTGTAGCCGGGGGTGCGGGCCTCACAGCGGAACAGCTCTCCCCGGTCGGTGAACTGCAGCGAGTCGACATCGGAGAGACCCACCGCGCCACGCTCGTCGACCCACAGGTTGTCCGGCTTGAGGTCGCCCACCACATAGCCGCACCGATGCAGGTCGGCGAGCAGTCCGGCCAGCGATGCCGCAGCGGCGAGACCGGTGGCCCAGGTCGCCTCCGGCAGGCTCTCGCTCCGGGCCGCGGGCCTGAGCAGCTGGTCCATGGGCCGGTAGTGCACCCTCATGTCCCGCATCACATAGCCGGGCACGCCGCGATCAGTGGTCACCAGGGCCAGCGGCCAGGAGAACCGGTTCGGCGGCCGGCCCAGCAGCAGTGCGGTTCGGGGCTCCTGCCGACGCCGTACCAGGCGTTCGATCCGGCGCCGGTAGTGCACCTGATCCCCGCAGCACGGCACGAGTTTGGCGACCAGGCCCGGCTGCTCCTCCACCGGGTACACCAGCCCCGACGAGCCGCTGCCCACCAGTGTGCCCAGCCGCAGTCGGCGGCCGTCGGGCGTGCTGATCCAGGTCACCGGAGCGGTTCCGCCGGCTCGGCTGTCAGGACCGCGCCCAGGACCGTCAGGTCGTCGCCGCTGCGCGCGGCCCCAGGTCCTGACAGCAGTGCGCGCAGGGGTTCCCCGTGGCCGCCGTTGGCCCGGAGCATGGTGGAGAGCGAATGGTAGAAGCCCGGTGCGGGCAGCGGTCCGGCTCCGGGGGGGAGCCCGCGTACCGAAGGATGGTCGAGGGCCAGCGGTAGACAGCCGTCGGTGGCCAGTACCACCCCGCTCAGTTCGTCGTCCCGCAGGGCGAACGATCGGACCCGCGCCCGTGCGGTGGGCGAGGACAGGAACACCGTGCTGCGGTCCGGCGACGCCTGCGGGGGCAGTACCAGGTGGCAGCGTTCCACAGCCCGCGGGTCGAGCTGATCGCGCGTCAGCACGACACCGAATGAGTCGCCCAGGGACAGGAAGGCCACCCAGGGCGGACGCAGCAGCGCGGCGGCGACCGTGCTCGCGCACTGGTCGCGCGCGGAGCGGTGTGCTACGGGCGACCGCGCCGCTTCGGGACCCTCCTGGCAGTCCGTCAGAAGTGGCGCGCCCAGAGCGTCCACGGCCTCGTTCCAGGCGTCCACCACGGCTCGAGCGCGCTCGCTGACCCAGCCGGTCCAGCTGGATCCGTCGGCCTCGGCCGCCGGGATGCCGGACCGGAGCAGATCGCAGGCCAGGTCGACGGCGAGATGGGCGCCGAGAGCTCCCCGCGACCTGCTCCCCGCACCGTCGGCGACAGCGAGGACGACGGTGCGGGCGTCGACCCGGAACGACCGGAAAGCATCCTGACAGGCGGTTGCGTTCGCCAGGTGCGCTGTTCCCTGCACCATCGCTCCCGCCACCACGATTCTGCTGCGGCGCTGCTGTTCGGACCCGGGCACTAGCGCCGTTCCTCCTCGAGGGCCTCCAGCTCGGCACGCATCGCCGCCTGCTCAGCGACCATGCTGTGGATGTCCTCAGCCGACTCCTGCCCCCCGACCCTGTCCGAGCTGACGAGGGCCCAGCTGAGGATCTGTTTGAAGTCCAGCCCTTCCAGCATGACCGTTCCACGGGGCGCCAGTACGGCCAGCATGTCCCGGTCGGCGCCGCGCACCCCGACGGTGAAGAGGACGCCGCCGACCTCACTCGCCTCGCTCCGTCGCATTCGCGTCGCGAACGGTGCCAGTTCCGTTGCCTGGAGGGGCCGGCCGTGCTCGTCACTGGGGGCGCCGTCGGTCACCAGCCAGATGAGCGGGCGCAGCACCGGGACGCACTGGGCCGTGAGCTCCTCGTGGCGGCACCGGCCGAGCTCGAGCGCGAACTCCAGTGCGTCCACCATCCGGGTGTAGCCGTCCGCGGTCAGGGTTGGTGGGACCAGCGCGTCCACCCCCGCGAAGGCGCGGGACGTCACCGCGGTGTCGGCGGGCACCATCCGGGCGCCGGCGACGTCGTACACCTGGGTGTCGGTGCCGAAGGAGAGCAGGCAGATCTCCACTCGTGACCGCAGCCTTGGATCGGCGGCGATGTCCCGGAAGATGGTGCCCAGTGCCCGGTTGAGGTCATCGATGCGGGGGTGCTCCGCCGGTCGGCCCATGGAGCCGGAGGTGTCCAGCACGATGAGAACGGGCTGCCGCTCGTCGAGTCCGGCGCCGAGGCCTGCCGACTGCGCCGAACCCTGGGCATGATCCATGCTCATGGCCGCTCCATCCGTCCTCTCGGGCCGTCGTCCGCGGCCGCCAGGACTACGGCGGTAAGCCGCCCCCGCTCCGCGTCGGCTCTCAATTCGACCGGTGTTCCCGGCGCTGACAGCGTGCCGAAGAGCGCCGCCACAGGGAATCGCAGCAGTACGCCCTCAATTAGCACGAATGCATCGGGATCCGGCCAGCAGGCAAGAATGCCCGACTTTCCCTCCAGTCCGTCCGGACCGTTCGCCCCCATGCAGACGACTGTAAGGCTTTGTCCGGATTGGCGACGGGAAACGGATCGGATGGCTGCACGATCGGCTGCCAGTTCCGTTGTGGGGCAGCCGGGTTGGCGAGCCCTTCATCGCACTGGGGCATGCCGGCCCTCCCATACGCGGGACTTCCGCGGGTCGCCCTCGCCCGGCCGGGCCGCACTCCTCGACATTGATCCAGACCCATGGGCGGGACTCGCGACCCCTTCTACCTGCAACTCGGTCCGGCACAGCCCCACATGTCCTACCAGCGGAGGGCCGTCGGCGGGTGAAGGCGGACATCGCCGATGGCTGGTTCTTCCCGCCGTCAGTGCGGATGGTGGAGATGGGCAAGCCAGGAGGCAGGTCAAGGGTCTGTCGATGCGATGCCCACCACCGCGGCCACCAGCACCGTGATCTTCCATCCCCGCGACATGCCCACCTCTTGTCAGCTTGCTTCGCCCCCCAGCAGCCCAACACCGGTGTGGGACGGCTCCTTACCTCAGGACCAGCAGACATTAGCCCCCTACAGAGGTCGGTTCCAGCACTCCGGAGCTGCTATCTGACGACACCTCGCACACCGTCGACCTCCGCTTCGACCTTGACTGCTTTCGCGTCGTGGTCGAGGCGGAGGCCGGATCCAGCAGGAGCACTTCGCCGACGTCAGTCCTGCTTCGCGGGGCGCAGGCGCTCGATTTCGATGGAGAGCGTGGAATTCTCACGACGCAACTCATCGGCCTCGTCGCGGATGGCGTCGAGCCTGATCTCGAGCTTGCCGACACGCTCGCGGTGGCGCTCCAACTCGGCCCGGTCGAACTCGGCGTCTGCCATCTGGCGGTCCGTCGCCGTGCGGATCGCAGTGGCTTCCTCGGTGAACTTCCGCTCTGCGGCATCGAGTTCGGCGACGGCCATGTCGCCCGCCTCCTCGGCGAGCGTGGCGCGCTGCTCGGCGGACAGGATGCGCTGCGCACAGGCGCGGGTGACGGTCTCGATTCGGGCCTCGGCTGCCGCGGAGTCCGTGATGATCGCGAGCTCTTCGATGTAGGCGGGCAGGTCGGTGGCGAGCTGGTTGATGAGCGCGACGAGGGCGTCGCGTGACTGCGCGGCAGGGGTCCCGTCGACTCCCATCATGGAAAGCTCGTCGGCTACGGCTGCCATCGGCGCCTGGTCGAACGCCTCGGCGGCGGGCATCTGCCCGAGCGCACTCGGCGCCGCACCGGGAGCGGCGACCTGCTCGAAAGCGGCGTGCGACGAAAGCTCGACGACCGGCGCCCGGCCGCCCTTCGCCTCCTCCTTGGCCGCCTTCTTGGCCGTGGCTGCCGCGTGCTTGTCCTCCTTGCGCTGTGTCCGCTTGGCACGGAACTTCCTGAACGCGCCGAGCGCGTTGTGGTCGGGGTGCCGGCAATAGCGGGGCGCCGGACCCTGGGCGTCGGGTGCGGGCGGCTCGGGCGGATTGGTGCAGTCCGGATAGGCACAGGTGGGGACAGGCGCGGTGGTCATGTTCAGCCTTTCGTTGCTGACTCAGCGATATTCGGGATTCTCGAAGTCGAACCGGCACCCGGCGTCCCACTGCGACCGCTGGTTCCCGTGTGCCGGAATGCCACCGGCGTCCTTGAGCAGCCGCGCCAGATGCAGCAGGTTCCACGTCATGAACGTGGTGTTCCTGTTGGTGAAGTCGTTGGTGGGACCGCCGGAGTCCGGATCGAGATAGGAGGGGCCTGGCCCGGCCTCTCCGATCCAGCCCGCATCCGCCTGCGGAGGGATCGTGTATCCCAGGTGCTGGAGGCTGTACAGGACGTTCATGGCGCAGTGTTTGACGCCGTCCTCGTTGCCAGTGATCAGGCAGCCGCCCACGCGCCCGTAGTAGGCGTACTGACCGGCATCGTTGAGCACGCCCGAGGAGGCGTAGAGCCGCTCGATGACCAGCTTGGTGACGGAGCTGTTGTCGCCCAGCCAGATCGGCCCGGCGATGACGAGGATGTCGGCGGCCATCACCCGCTGGTAGAGCGACGGCCACGCGTCGCGCTCCCAGCCGTGCTCGGTCATGTCCGGCCACACCCCGGTCGCAATCTCGTGATCGATTGCTCGTACGTGCTCGACCTCAACGCCCTGCTTCTTCATGATCTGCGAGCTGAGGTCGATCAGGCCCTGTGTGTGGCTGCGTTCTGGGCTTTTCTTCAGCGTGCAGTTCAGGAACAGCGCACGCAGGTCGTCATGGCTCATGCCCCTCAGTGCGGCCGGCGAGCCAAGCGTTACAAGCGACTCTCAAACCGTTCGCGCCCGGCGCCGGTCGGACCGGGCACCGCCCGCTGTCCACGCCGGTCCGTGGCCACTCCCGGGCGGGGGCCGGCGCGTACGACTCGGCGGGCGCTGTAACGCCTTGCCGTCTTCGGACACTGAGCTGATGTCGCAAGGGGTGCGCCGAGCGGCGCCGCATCAGGCGCGGTCCGCGCACCAGCGAGTTGTCGGCACCATAACGGCCGGTCCATGGCCAACAGTCTGAGGAGCACAGTGATGTCCAGTAGAAAAACGTTGCGCACACTGATCGGCACCGCGGCGGCGGCCGCCTCGGTCGTCGGAGCGACCGCGTTCACGGCACCTGCAGCCGAGCGAGGTCAGGGCCATGAGCGTTACGGGAACGGCACAGCGAACATCTATGTGCAGAGCAACGCGGCCCACGGCAATGCCGTTCTCGGATTCCGGTCCGACGGATCGCCGCTCGGATCGTTCGCCACGGGCGGTACGGGCAGCGGCGCGGGGCTCGGTTCCCAGGGAGCGGTGACCACCGACGCCGACGGCGACGAACTGTTCGCCGTCAACCGGGGCTCTGCGAGCGTGTCGGCCTTCGCGGTCCGCCCGGACGGTCGGTTGCGCCTGCTCGGCACCGCCAGGACCGGGGCGAACCCGATCAGCGTGGCCTCCCGCGGCAGCGCCGTGTACGTCGTGGGCGACGACACGGTCACGGCGTACCGGCTGCGGAACGGCAACCTGACCTCGATGGGCAGCCGTCCGCTGTCGTCCCAGGGCTCCAGTCCCGCGCAGGTCGCCGTCACCCCCGACGGCCGGGCGCTCGTGGTGACCGAACGCAATACCAACACCATCGACGTCCTGCCGCTGGATGCCCACGGCCGCCCCGGCCCGGCCAAGTCCACCGCGGCCACCGGCACCACACCCTATGGCTTCGCCTTCGGACGCGGTGGAGTCGCGGTGGTGTCGAACGCCGAGGGAGGACAGTCGGGCGGCAGCACCGTGACCGGGTACAAGGTGGCTCGGCACGCCATACGCAACACCACTCCCGCGATCCCGACCGGGCAGAGCGCTGCCTGCTGGGTGGCCGTGGACGGGGCCGGACGGTACGCCTACGTGTCCAACGCCGGCTCGGGCACCGTCTCGTCCTTCGCTGTAACGGCGGACGGCAAGCTGAAGCTGGTGGACGGCGCCGCGGCGACTCCGGGTGGCGCCCCGCTCGACTCTGCGGTCGGCGGCCGCAGCCTGTTCGTCCTGGACAGGAGCCAGGGTCGCGTCAACGCCATTCCGCTCAAGGACGGCGGTCGACTCGGCAGTCCGACCGCTCTGATCTCCGACCTCCCGGCCAGCACGTCCGGTCTGGCGGTCGTCCGCTAGGCGGCTCCCACCTCCGGCCCCGCCGGGACCGCCTCGGCCGACGAGGGGAGGCGGCCCGGTGGGCGGCTCAGCTCTGCTGCTGCCAGTCCTTGAACGCGGTCAGCAGCTTGCTCCGCGCTTCTCCCGAGATCGACTCGGCGGGAAGTTCGCCCAGCGTGGCGATGGTCCGACGGAACTGGGCGAGGTATGTCTCGCACCCGTCGCACAGAGCGAGGTGCTCGACGAAGCGGGTCTCTTCCTCCGCGGAGAGCGCGCCGTCGAGGAACGCCGTGACCAGGTCCACGAATTCGTCGCATTTCATGAGCTCAGGGTCCTCCCGCTCCTGCCGCTGCGCAGCGCCAACGGCTGTGAGGACGCGAAGTACTCCTCCAGGCGGGCACGGACAGCGGCCCGCGCCCGGTGCAGCAGCACCCGCTGGTTTCCGGGCGAGATCCCCAGCAACGTGCACACCTCTTGCGAATCGTATCCCTCGACGTCGCGCAGGGTGATGACAGTCCGCAACCGGGCCGGGAGCTCGGCCAGGGCCGCCGTGATCACCACCCGGGCCTCCCCGCGCAGCGCGTGCCCCTCAGGAGTCTCCCACGGCTTCGGTTTCCCGCTGGACGTCCAGTGCCTCGGGTGCGGATCGTCGGCCGCCTGGAACCTCGACGGATCGACGGCCGGCCCCTCGTCCTCCGGCAGCAGACTCGTGAACGGCACCGTGCGATGCTCCTGGGCCCCGCGGGTCCGGGCGATGTTGACCAGGATCCGGTAGACCCACGTTTTCAGCATCGACCTGCCCTCGAAGCCGTCGATCCCGCGGATCACCGCGAGCCACGTCTCCTGGACGACTTCCTCGGCGGTGGCTCGCGTCGAGACAAAGGACATGGCCAGCCGCGCCATGCCCGCGGACCAGGCGTCCAGTACCAGTCCGAAGGCTTCCTCGTCACCCGCTTGGAGACGCGCTATCAGCAGCTCGTCAGGCGGAACCCCTGTGAGTCCCACAAATTGCCCCAATTTCTGCTTAGTTGGCATGGCGCCAAGGCGCCACGTCCCCGTGGATTCTAGGACAGTCGGCCGCAGGCCCGAGTCGGTGCGGCCTGGGGTCATCGTTCTGTAAGCCCCGTAGCCGTCAAAGCCATCGGATGTGCGCGGGTAACGGCGATGGATGTCTCATCGGCCCGGACCCGCCTGCGCTGAGGCCCTTGCATCCGGGACTACTACGAGCGCTGCACCAAGGAGGGCAAGACCCGGCGCGAAATCGTCCAGTGCCTCAAATGCTCTGCCGCCCGCGAGGTGTTCCATCTGGTCAGATCCATACAGGCGTGACCCCCGTCATGGGGGCAGTGTGCCCCCGGCGGCCGGTGCCGACGGGGGTGCTGCGCGCCTGCGCGGGTGGACCGATATCCCGTCAGGGTGCGGGTGGGCCTGCGATGAAGGCGCCCTCCCGGGTATAGGGCCAGGCGTTGGACGTACAGCCGTCAAGGCCCTTGATCTGCTGCTGCATCACGGGTGCAGGCTTGCCCGCTCCGGGACAGGCCATGTGCTGCTGATAGCCGATCAGGTGTCCCATCTCATGGTTGATGATGAGGTGCCGGTACTCGGTGGCCGGCCCGTGGTACTGCGGGGAACCGAGCAGCCACCGCTTGAGGTTGACGACGATGCCACCGGTGACCTCACAGTTCAGCTCGCCATGGGTGTCGCCGACGGAGGCACAGAGCCGGTCGGTGGTCTTCGGGGTGGCGATCTTGACCGTGACATCGGGAACCGTATCGGCGGCGACCAGCTGGAACCGGCCCTTGCCGTGTGCGGCCCAGCTTCTCGGGTCCGCGATGATCACCTGGATCTCGGCGGCCGCCTGCTCTGCGGGAACCCCCGCTCCGTCCTCCACCTGCACTTGATACCGGCGCACCGGTCCGGAGGTGCCGACCGTCTGACCGGTGGCCTGCGCCGTGGTGAAGGTGCCGGGTCCCGATGCGGGCACGGCGATGGCACCGTGCGGATCAGAAGGCTGATGGTCCCCGTAGCGCACCTGCTGGACGATCGCGAAACCGCCGGCGAGCGCGAGGCCCAGAAGGCATCCCCCAAGGACCAGCGGCCTCGCACGGCGCCGCTCACGCGGTGGTATCTGTACGGCTTCGCGAGCGTCGGAGGGTGTTCGTGTAGCCACTGCGGTTCTCTTTCTGTCTTCCCCGGTCGCCGGCTGGAGTGGCGCGCTGGTGGCCGGAGTCGGCCCGGCCGAGGCCCCGAGGAGCCTTGGGGAATGGCTCGTCGCGGATCCGACCTCATCAATTTCGGCCGGTGGTATCAAGCGACGAAACCCGATATCGGCAAACCCTTGGGTATCCCCATCGGTACCCCCCGGTCGGCGTTTCGGGGCTCTGGGTGCCCTGGTGCGGCGCAGCCCTTCCGCCGGTGAGGGGTTGCGGGCTTGGGCGCGCCTCCGCTTGTCCCGCAGCCGACTAACGATCTACGTCAGTTCTTGAAAGGTAGGGATGAGGTCAGTGCTCTTCATTGTCCGCGGAGACGGCCCAGAAGCGCAGGAGCAGCGCGACCACTCCGCAAAGGACCAGGATGGACGCCCAGGTGGCCGTGTCTTCGCGCGTCGACCGGTCGAAAAGGATGGACAGCACGGTGAAGGACATCAGACCCAGCACCGCGTAGAAGCCGGTCCGGATAGCCGTGGCCGAACGGCGCCGGAACCGGTAGAGCAGCAGGAGTCGGCTGAACGACACATGCGGATCCTCGCCCATACTTGGCAGTTCGGCTGCGGTCACCCGCGCGGACGCCTCGTCCAGCCAGCCGTTGACCACCGCGGTCGGTTCCTGGAGCGCTTCCGGGGTGGCAGCGGTCAGTTGCTTCGCTTTCCACCACTCGGCTGCGAAGGCGACCTGCCGGGTCGCGTCGTCGAAGACGATTCGGCGACGGCCTTCGCGCGACCTGCGCACCCTGCGGTCCTGTATCAGCATGCTTGCTACGCCGGCAGCCGCGGTCACCACTGGGACCAACACTGCGACAGCGATCGTCACAACGTCCTGCGTGCTCATCAACAACCCCTCACCATCTCCCCGCGTGCCAGCATCCCATCCCGTGCGACGTCAACGCCCAGATCGGGGGCTCGCTGCCTCCAGAAGGGTTGGAAAATCGGGTACAAGCGAGGGTCGTTGCCGGCGTCTTCATCAATCAGGGGCTGCTCTGCATGGCCTGGCTGATCGGCCACGGGGCCACGTTCCGGCACCTGGTCCGTGACCGGCTCGCGGACCGCGCCCGGGCCCCGTTGCTGTGGAGCTCACTGAGGCTGATCTGCGTGGCCGGCGACATCACTCGGTACTCAGGCGTTGACGCCGTCGATGACGACTTCGGCCCTGAGGCGTCCTCCCTGCGCCGATGCATGCCAACTCTGACCGAGGCCCTCGCGGGCGTGGCGGAGGGCCACCGCCAGGACCTCGGCTCGGTGGAGGTGACCCAGCACGTGGAGTGCGTGCGGATCCTGGACCCTGGCGAGCCACATCTCGCATCCCGGGCTCGATGCACCCGCATCCACCCACCAGCCAGGGCGGCTGCCGCTCCCGCCCCGGCGTGTCACACCGTGGCCAGCGCCTCCGTGGGGGTGAGACGGGAGGCCCTGATCGAGGGGTACACCCCCGCCGCCATGCCCACCAGGATGGCGCCCGCCACCCCTCCGACGACCGAAACCCACGGGATGACCGGGGGCCAGCCCTGGTAGGTGGTGTAGCCGAGGGTTGCCAGTACGCCGATCAGCGTGCCGCTGAGGCCGCCGAGTCCGGAAAGGGCGACGGATTCGGTGAGGAACTGTGCGCGGATCTGTCCGCGGTTGGCTCCCAGGGCCCGGCGCAGCCCGATCTCACGACGTCGCTCCAGGACGGAGATGACCATGGTGTTGGCCACACCGATGCCGCCGACGAGGAGGGCGACCGCGGCCAGGCCGAGGAAGAGTGCCGAGAAGTTGGCCTGGGTGGCACGCTTGGCGGCCAGGGCGTCCGATGGGCGGCTGATCTGGACCATGCCGGGCATCTGTGGATTGATGGTGGCGGCGAGCACCGATCGGACTCCCTCGATGGCCGGCTCCCTGGCCTTGACGTAGATGACGGTGGGGTGCCCGTCGAAGTGCAGCTCGGCGCGGGCGGCTTCCCAGGGGACCAGGACCGAGCGGTCGATGTCGGGAGACAACGGTGTGGAGGAGAGGATTCCGATGACGGTGAACCAGCGGTCGTTGATGAAGATCTGCGGCCCCGGTGCGCCCGGCGGCAAGTCCGGGATGCCGAGCCGGGTGGCGGCGACCGACCCGAGGACCGCGGTGGGGAACTTGTCGTTCGCCGGGCTGAGGAACGTGCCGGTGCGGACCTTTGCGTTGATGACGGGCAGCAGGTCGTTCTTGGCGGCCAGGACACTCAGGCCGGCGTAGTCGGCGGCGTCGACGTGGTCGGAACGGTGCACCACGGCCTGGGTGTTGGCGACAGCGCTGACCTCGGTGACCGGAGCGATGCGCCGGACCATGCCGACGGACTCCTCGGGCAGCAGGACTGGCGGCTTCTGATTGGGCACGGGCTCCGCTTGGAGCATGTTCGTACCCAGCGCGGTCAATTGCGCCAGCAGGGCCTTCTGGCTGGACGCCGGGACGGCGGTCACCACGATCATGGTGGCGATGCCGAGGGAGATGCCCAGGGCGGACAGGGCTGCCCGGATCCTGCGGGTGTGGATGCCCAGCAATCCCAGTGCCAGGACGTCGAGCGGGGCCAGGCGAACGGGTCTGGTGTCCGGCTCGTAGCCCCGTGACGCCTGCGCGGTCGCCTGCGGCGAGGTGTTGGCGGTCATATCAGGTCTTCCCCGCGGGTGTCGGAGACCAGCCTTCCGTCGAGGATCTCGATGCGTCGGGGCAGCCTCCTTGCGATGTCACGGTCATGGGTGATGACGGCGATGGTGGTCCCTTCGTCGTTGAGCTCGGTGAGCAGGTCGAGCACGGCCCGGCCGTTGGCGGTGTCGAGCGCCCCGGTGGGCTCGTCGGCGAGTACCAGGGCGGGGCGGTGGACCAAGGCCCGCGCGATGGCCACCCGTTGGCGCTCGCCGCCGGAGAGCTGGTGTGGCAGGTGGCCACTGCGGAGGGCCAGGCCGACGCGTTGCAGTGCCTCCAGGGCCAGCTGACGGCGCCGGGCGCGGGGTACTCCTGCGTACAGCAGGCCGGTCGCCACGTTCTCCGCGGCGGTGAGCCCCTCGGTGAGGTGGAACTGTTGGAAGACGAAACCCAGCCAGCGCCCGCGCAGAGCCGACAGGCGGCGGTCGGAGAGCGACGCCACGTCCTGGCCGCCGCACTGCACCGTTCCGCTGGTCGGCCGGTCCAGGGTGCCCATGATGTTGAGGAGGGTGGACTTTCCGGAGCCGGAGGGGCCGACGATGGCCAGGAGTTCGCCCCGGTGGATGGTGATCGAGACGTCGTCCAGTGCCGTGACGCCGCCGCTGTAGGTCATGCTCGCGTGGTCGACCGCGAGCACTGGCGTACCGGGTTCGGGGGTCATGAGGTGGTCACCACTTTCAGGCCCGCGGTGAGCCCGCCGCCGCTGACCTCCACCAAGCCCATGGCGAACAGCCCGGTGGTGACCTTGATCAACCGGCCGTCGGGCGGCTGGACGGCATAGCCGCCCTCGCTCAGCGCGATCAGGGCGCCTACGGGAACGGTGAGCACGCCCTTTTTGGTCTGGCCGGCGAACTGCACCTGCACGGGCGCGGCGTCGATACGGTCGAGCTTGCCCGCGTCGTCCAGCTGGACCGTCACCGTGCGCTTCGGTGCAGCGTTGTCACCCTCCGCGCTGTCACCAGCGCGGATGATGGTGCTGACTGCGCTGATCTTGCCGGACGCGGCGGTGCCGTCGGGCAGGGTCACTCTCACCTCGTTCCCCTTGTGGAAGGAGACGGAGTCCTGCGCGGTGACGGGGATGGTCACGCACTTCTCGGTGCCGGTGACCGACATCAGGTCACCTGCGGCGTCGTCACCGGGCTGCGCTTTGATGTCGCCGACACGGACCGGCCCTGGCGTCACGACTGCGTCCCCGACATCCAGCACACCGTTCGCGGTCATGCCCGCGGTCTGCTGCCAGCGTTTGACGGCCGCGACCAGAGTGGTCGTGAGCACAGCGTCGCCCTCACGGACCCGGGTCGGGCCCTGCGGTGTGGCGCTAGGTACCGCCGCCCCCTGCTCTTCTGCGCCCTTCGTGTCCTTGGGACCGCCCGTGGCCGGCGCTGCGGCGCTCGCCGCAGTGGTGGGCCGGGGGGCGGTGGTGGGTCCGGGAGTCGTCGGCTTCACCAAGGTCCCGACGGAGGGTTGGGCACCGATGTCGTAGCCGAGTGCCCGCAGGTTGTCGGCGACCACCCGAACGTCGCGGCCGACGGTGCCAACGGTGTCCAGTCGCCGGAACAGCGGAGTCACGCCGTAGAAGATCGTGGAGGGGTGGTCGTTCACGCGGTAGAGCTGCTGTCCTCGCTTGATCGTGGTGCCGCTCGCCGGCAGCAGGGTCACTCTTCCCCCTGCGGTGCCCTTGAGCGTCCACGGCGTTCCGTAGCCCAGGGTGCCGCTCAGGGTCACCGCGGTGGAGAGATCCATCCGGGCCACGGACGCGGTCCGCACCGCGGCCGTGTCGCTTGCCGCCGCGTGTTTCGCGTCGTCGGCGAAGACGAGCCGCACCGTGACGCCGCCGGCGGCCAGGACCGACACGACCGTGGCCGCCACGACCACCCGGCGACGACGACTGCCTCCGCGCGGAGCGTCGGCGCTTTCCGGATCGGCGATGCTGCGCCTACTTCTTCTTGCCACCGAACGCCTCCATCTGACACTCGTCCTCGATCTGGCGAGCGTTGGGCGGGATCGGGCCGTCCGGGAAGTTGTAGCCGCCTTCGTTGGGCAGTGGGATCACCATGTATTTCCGCCGGTGCATACAGTCGATCCACTCGCGCCAGTCGTCCGCATACTTCGGATTGCGGTCCTTGTCCAGCTCCGGCGGACCGAGCGGCGCTTTGGACTCGCACTTCTGGCGTGCGGCGGGATAGGCGGGATCCTCCTGTACGGGAACGCGCCGCCCGTCCTTGATGACGTCCTGGAAGTGGTGGAACCCCTTCTGCTCCAGGCATGCCGCCCAGGCGTTCCACAACCGCGTCACCTCCTCCTTCGAGGAGTCCAGCCGGAGCTGGGGGCGGCCGGCATCGGAGGCGGCCGGCGTCCCGGAACCGCCCTTGTCGGTCGCGCCCGAGGCGGCCGGGCTGTCGATCGAGGCGATGCCGACGTCCTTTTCGGTCTTGCCGTCGGTACCGCCGCATGCGGTGAGAAGGATGAGGGTCACGGTCCCCAGGGCGACGGCGGCGACTGGCCGGCCGCGGCGCGGGGAGGGTCGCAATGTGTGGTTCGGCATGGCGTCCACACTGGTCAACGAATATTAAGGTCTTGTCAGGCTGATAACAGGGTCCTATTGCGCGCGCTCCGATCGCGTTTAAGGTCCTTCCATGTGCGCGTATGTCCTGGTGGCCGAGGACGACATCAAACAGGCCGGAATCATCGGCCAGTACCTCGAGCACGAGGGGCACGTCCCGCGTCTCGTTCACGACGGGCAGGCGGCACTGGACGAAGTCCGGCGCAGACCACCGGACCTGCTGGTCCTGGACCTGATGATGCCTGTCATCGATGGTCTGGACGTGTGCCGGATCCTGCGCCGCGAGTCCGGCCTCCCCGTGCTGATGCTGACCGCGCGGTCCGCTGAGGACGATCTGCTGCTGGCGCTCGGCCTCGGTGCCGATGACTACCTGACCAAGCCCTACAGCCCACGCGAGCTGATGGCCCGGATACGCAGTCTGCTCAGACGTGCGGAGCACTCGTCGCACACGACGGAGTCGCCCGTCCTGCGGGCGGGACGCATCGCGGTGGACCCGCTGCGCCGCACCGTGCTCGTCGATGGACGACGGGTGGACGAGTGCACGGCCGCCGAGTTCGAGGTCCTCGCAGCGATGGCCGCCCAGCCCGACCGGGTCTTCACCCGAAACCAGCTGCTCGCAGTCACCCGCGGCACCCACCGGTACATCACCGAACGCACCATCGACGTCCACGTGCTGAATCTGCGCAAGAAGATCGAACGTGACCCCCGGAATCCGGTGCACCTGCTGACGGTGTACGGCGTCGGCTACAAGCTCTCCGACAGCACCTGGGAGGACGACCCCGGCACGGCGTCAGGCCGTCGGGAAGCAGACGGTCATGCGCGCTGATCCCGCCGGACCCAGGTTCCCGCTGCGCAGAAGCCTGATGTTCCGGCTTCTCGCCGCCACCCTGCTCATCGCCGGCTGCGCTGTCACGGCCACCGCCTGGCTGGCCGTACGCACCACCACCGTGGCCATCCACCAACAGCAGGGCCAAGTGCTCGCCGACGACACGGTCGTCTACCGCACCCTGATGACCTACGCCGCCTCGCATCCGGGCTGGGAGAACGTGGAGGAGACCGTCCGGGATCTCGGCGACCGCACCCACCGGCGCATCACCCTCACCCCGCAGGGCCGTGACCGCCGCCCGCTGGCGGATTCCGACCCTGACACCGGCTCCCTTCCTGAGCGGGCCTTCGCGGTCATCGATCCTCTGTGGGTGGACCCGGCCCTCGACCCCTCATCGGGCACCGACCGTATCGATCCGCAGGCCGTCGGCCCGTACCGGCTGTCCGAAACCGATCGCCGCCAGCTGGCTGCCGCCACAGCGCGGGCCACCGAGTGCCTCACCCGATTCGGCTTCGGCCACCGCTCATCCGTCTCCCCAGCCGGTCGCCCCCGCATAGAAGTCACGGGACCGGGGGAATCACTCACAAAGAAAATCCAGGACAGTCGGTCTGAAAAGCTACCAAATGGCGCATATATGCCGGGCGCATATGAGTCCTGCGGCCTGGCAGCGTTGGACACCCCCACCTCAAGCGAACGCAATGCTCTGGCCGGTCTGAACACGCTGGTCGGGGCCTGTCTCGAACGCCTGCACCTGCCACCCGTCGCAGTCGGACTCGACTTCCTCCCGCCGAATCGGGAAGGCAGCGTGGCCGCCGCCACTCAGAAATGTGTCGAGACCAGCCGACGCGAACAACTCACCTCCTCGGTCGCACCAGCGGCGTTGCTCTACGTCAGCACGGAAGCCAACTCCGCAATCCCCGGCTTCGACCTTTCCCCCGCGAACACCAGCCGCATCGTCACCGTCACGGCCCTCGTCCTGCTGCTCACCATCGGCGTCACCGTCCTGGTCGGGCTCCGCCTCGTCCGACCGCTGCGGGCCCTTACCCGCGCCGCCCGCCAACCCACACGACCCGAAATCCGCGTCCCCGTCATCAGCCGGGACGAGATCGGTCTCCTCACTGCGGCATTCAACGACCTCTCCGAGCACCGCGCACACACCGAGGAAGAGCGCAGGGTCATGGTCAGCGACATCGCCCATGAACTGCGGACCCCGCTGACCAACATCCGCAGCACCCTCGAAGCCGCGCAGGACGGCATCATCCCCGCCGATGAGCGCCTGAACACCTCCCTGCTGGAGGAGACCCTGTTGCTCCAGCACATCATCGATGACCTCCAGGACCTCGCCGCCGCGGACGCGGGCACCCTGCGCCTGCATCCCGAGCCCCTCCACGCAGAAGACCTCCTGCACCAAGTGGCCGCCGGCCACCGTGCCCACGCCGAGGCAGCCGGAATCGTCCTCGAAGTGCACGCCGAGGGCAGTACGAAGTTGTCCGCGGACCCACTGCGGCTGCGCCAGGCGGTGAGCAACTTGGTGTCCAATGCCACACGCCACACCTGCGCTGGCGATCGGATCACCCTGCGGGTCCGGCGCGGCGAAGACGGTCTGCTGATCGAGGTCGCCGACACCGGGACCGGGATCGACCCGGCCGACCTGCCCCACGTCTTCGACCGGTTCTGGCGGGCCGAGAAGTCCCGCAGCCGTCAGACGGGCGGCAGTGGTCTGGGACTGTCCATCGTCCGCAAGCTCGTCGAGGCCCACGGCGGGACCGTGTCAGTGGCCAGCACGCCCGGCAGCGGCACCGTCTTCACCCTGTGCCTGCCAGCCAGGGTGAACCGGCCTCATGCGTCGCCGTCCGGCAGGTCCTGACGCTGGTCGCACACGGCCGTGTCTCATTGCTCTGTTACTGAGGTTGAACTCGTGATGTCGCCGGGTTGCTCAGGTGGGTCTGATTGTCGGGCCGGTCTCGGCGAGGCAGCCGTTTGTGACCAGACCGTCGGCCGCCGCCGATTACCGGGTGCGCTCCGTGCGGTCGTCGTACTTTTCGCGGGCGCTGATGACTTCTTCGATGTGCAGCACGGACCACTCCGTGAGCGCCTTCAGCGGTTCCCGCAGCGTCTGGCCGAGCGCGGTCAGCTCATACTCCACGTGCGGCGGAACCTCTGGGTAGACGGTACGGCTGACCAGCCCGTCGCGTTCGAGGGTGCGCAGCGTCTGGGTGAGCATCTTCTCGCTCACGCCCGCCAGAGCCTGCCGGAGCTGGCCGAACCGGGAGGTCCCGTTCCGGCCGAGTTCGCCCAGCACGAGGACCGCCCACTTGCTGCCGATCTGGTCGAGCAGGTCCCGCGACGGGCAGCCGCGCTCGTACGGATCGAATGACGGTATGGGCCCGGTCACGTTCTCGACAGCAGCCATGCGGCTCACCTCAATGCTTTCGGTCTGGTAAGTACCGTACTAAGAAGTGGCTACTTCCCGACAGAGAGTGTCCAGGTCATTCTGTGTTCCACCCGCCGCGGACGGACCGCAGCAAGCGTGCGAGGCACGCGTGGAAGGAAGGAATGACCAACATGTCGATCGTCGTCACTGGAGCCACCGGCCATCTGGGCAGGCTCACCATCGAGGCACTGCTGCGGCGCGGGATCCCGGCCGCGGACATCATCGCGACCGGCCGAGACATCGCCAGGATCAAGGACCTGGCCGACCGCGGCATCACGGTACGCCGCGCCGACTTCTCGGACACCGACGGCCTGGCCGAGGCATTCGCGGGGGCAGACAGGCTGCTGCTGATCTCGGCCTCGGTCCCCGTGGGCGAGCGGGTCGCCAACCACCGCCGCGTGATCGACGCGGCGGCGTCCGCAGGCGTGTCGCTGGTGGCGTACACGAGCACGACGCACGCGGACACGGTCACCACCGTCATCGGTGCCACGCACGGCGAGACCGAAAAGTATCTGCGGGCCCGCGGAATCCCCAGCGTGATGCTGCGCAACGGCTGGTACCTGGAGAACTACACCAGCCAACTGCCGCAGATCCTGCAGAACGGCGCGGTCGTAGGCGCCGCAGGCGAGGGGCGGATCAGCGCCGCGTCCCGCGCCGACTACGCCGAGGCCGCAGCGGTCGTCCTCACCGCTGAAGGCCACACCGGCGCCGTGTACGAGCTCGGCGGCGACAAATCCTTCACCCTGACCGAGCTCGCTGCTGCGATCACCGATGCGGCCGGAAAGCAGGTTACCTACTCTGACCTCCCGGTCGCCGACTTCGCCCAGGTACTGGCCGCCGCAGGCCTGCCCGCCGAGCTGGCAGAGGTCCTCGCTGACGCTGACCGCGGTATGAACCGCGGCGAGATGTACACCGACTCGGGCGACTTGCGCCGCCTGATCGGCCGCCCGCCCGTGTCCCTGGCCGAAGCCCTCGCGGTCGCCCTGCGTTAATGAGGTTGAACTCGTCATGTAGCCGGGTTGCTCAGGTGGGTCTGATTGTCAGGCCGGTCTCGGCAAGGCAGCCGTCTATGAGTTCGCTGCGGTACTGGATGTGCCGTAGGCCCCGCCGGATGCGCTGGACGAGGTGTTCGGGGGTGCTGAAGGCGACATTGGAGAGCCAGCCGCGTCGCAGGAGGGACCATATCCCCTCGACGGGGTTGAGGTCGGGTGCGTAGGGCGGCAGATAGTAGATGGTCAGCCAGTCCCGGGCCTCGGCGAACTTTGCAGGTCGGCAGCCTTGTGAACGTTGAGGTTGTCCCAGACGAGCACGATCGGGCCACCGAGCTGCTGGTGTGCTGCGATCAACAGGTCCCGGGAGTCGCGCCAGGAGAAGCTCTTGCGCCCATCGCGACGGCCGTCGTCATGGCGGGGCCGGTAGATGAGCCTGGAGCGGTGACCGGGTTTGTAGCAGGTCAGCGTGGCGATGGAAATCCGCCTGCGGGAGCGGCCGCGGACCCGCACCACCGGGGTCCGACCGCGCTGTGACCAGGTCTTCGCGTGCGGCGGCGTCATGGAGAATCCGGCTTCGTCGCTGAGTAGGCCCGGGGCGCGGTGCCGAGATTGCTCCCTGCCCGTTTCCCCGGACCTCTCGCCGAACCCGCCGCGCGCCTCTCGACGCAACGGGCTCTCCACGGTCTCTGCCGTCAGGTGGTTGCAGTGGCCCAGGGGTTGGGAATCGTGTTGCCGCGGTAGCGATACCGGGTGACCGGGATCGCGCTGATCTTCCGCAACTCGATCTCGCCCGCGCTGATCGGCAGCCACCGCCCGGTGGGGGTGGTGAGCCGTCTGCGGACGTCCGACCAGTTCCAGTGATGCCGCTCTTGCAGCAGCCGGATGACTCGCCACCAGACGAGGTTGTCCAGGTTGCTGAAGGTGCGCTTCGCGACGGCATGCCTGAAGTAGTTGGCCCATCCGTGGGTGACCCTGTTCAGATTGATCAGCACCACGGCCAGGTCCTGCTGCGACGTTCTGTGGGTGAGAGTACGGATCTTCGCCTTCACCGACCGGACGGGCCGGTCAGCGATGAAGGTGTAGACGTACCACTTGTCCGTACCGCGCTTGCGGCGCCACTGGATGTGGAACCCCAGGAAGTCGAACCCCTCGCTCAGGTGCACCAGTTGGGTCTGGGCTTCCGAGGGCGCCCCTACAACCAGAAGTACATCTCGGTCGTGGAGACCCCTGACGGCAAGATCAGCCGCTACGTCGACTTCTGGAACCCGCAGGTAGCGGCTGAATCGATGCGCGGTAGCGAGGACGACGGGGTCTTCTCCACCATCGTCGCCAACGACTGATCCCATATCGGCTCCAGGGGAGGCGGGCTGACCGCCTCCCCTGGCATTTCATGCGGAGGTGCGCGCGGATCGCCGGACGCGAGATCGGCGACCGGCGAACGCGCGCGCTTCAGCGATCGCAACATGAATTCGATCACCTGAGAAACGAGGAACTGATCATGGGCAAGCTGAATGGAAAGACTGCGGTCGTCACCGGCGGCACCAGTGGTATTGGGCTGGCTACGGCGAAGCGGCTGACGGCAGAGGGTGCGCACGTCTTCATCACCGGCCGGCGCCCCGATGCCCTGGCCGAAGCCGTGGCGGAGATCGGCGCGAACGTCACCGCCGTACAAGGCGATGCGTCCAACCTTGATGACCTCGACCGGCTCTGGAAGCACGTCCGTCAGGAACGGGGCTCGGTCGACGTGATCGTGGCGAATGCCGCCTTCGTCGAGCTGGCCACCCTGGCCGAAGCCACCCCCGAACACTTCGACACCACCTTCAACACCAACGCCCGGGGCACGTTCTTCACCGTGCAGAAAGCGCTTCCGCTGCTGAACGACGGCGGATCGGTCGTGCTGGTGGCCTCCATCGCGCACCTGCTCGGCGCTCCGCCGTACACCGCCTACTCGGCGGCCAAGGCCGCCATCCGGTCATTCGCCCGCAGTTGGGCGGCGGAACTCAAGGAGCGCGGTATCCGGGTCAACTCGGTCAGCCCAGGCTCGATCGACACTCCCATCTTTGAGACACAAGCTGGGGAGGCCGCTGATGCCCTCCGCGCACAGATGCGGAGCATGGTCCCGCTGAATCGTCTGGGGCATGCGGAGGAAGTGGCTTCCGCCGTACTGTTCCTGGCTGGCGACGACTCCAGCTTCACCACCGGCATCGACCTCGTGATCGACGGTGGTCAGTCCCAGATCTGACCCTCTGTCGGCATGAACGAAACCAGTCATGGCCGACCGCTCCGATCGATCCAGCGGCTCGCGACCTCACGTGGGTGGGCGGAGCGGCCGAGCTGGCGGATGATGAGGCCGGGGAGCAGCCGGCGGTCATCACCGGGTACAAGGCGACCGGCGGTAAACGCCTGTCGGCACCAAAGGGGATCGTGAACCGGCTGATCAGCAGCCTGCGGGCACCGGTCGAGCACGGCTTCGCGAGCCTGAAGACCTTTCGGATCCAGACCAAGATGCGCATGCACCCGCGGCACGCGACCACGCTGGGGCGCGCCCTGCTGGTACTGACGCACCACCAGGTGGCGCGATGACGGACGATCTCCCCGAGACGATCACCGTGATGAGCTGCGCGAGCACCCCAACCACTCGTCACGCCGGGGCCGGCGACCTGCACGAATCACGATGAAACTTCCTCAGTGCGCTGACCACCGAGCACGGAGACCCTTTCATGATGCCTGCGATCGCACTCATCGTGTTCGTCAGGCTCGCGCTCGACCTCTCCGGCCTCCGGACCGCACGGGCGATCTGGCGGCAGCCGAGGGGCTAAATGTGCCTTACCGAAGGACTTGCTCCGGTCAGCCGTCATTGGGTTGTCAGGGCGCTCCCGCGCTTGTTGCATAACTCTGCTGGCACCGGTGCTGATCGGTGATGAGGCTCGGCGAGCTCGCGCCTCAAGCACATGAAAGAACGGGCCGTTGAACGCGGCCCGCCTTCGGAAGGGTATTCAAGGATGAACAAGGTTAAGGGTGCGGACATGCAAGCCGCCACTGGAACGCCGGGACTGATCGGCGGTGGAACCGGGCGTCGTCCGCTTCGCCGCATAGCAGCCCTCGCCGTTCTGCCCGCAGCCCTCTGCGCGCTGGGGGCCTTCCAGGTCCCCGCGAACGCCGCCACCGGCTACATCGGCGACAACATCCTGCGGAACATCGAGACCGGGCGCTGCCTGGACAGCAACGCGAGCGGCGCGGTCTACACGATGCCCTGCAGCCTGCCCGTGAAGAGCAACCAGTACCAGCTGTGGGAGCCGCAACTGGTCTTCCGCGGGTCCTCTGACGTTGTGATCGTCAAGAACGTCGCCACCCAGCGCTGCCTCACTCTGAACGGATCGCTCGCCGGCGTTCACACGGAATCGTGCGACTCGGGCCACTCCGACCAGAAATGGTCGGCGAAGGGCAGCGGCTGGGACAAGATCAACCTCGAAATTACATACGCGCGCGGCCGCGGCGGGTTCATCTCGGTTGATCTCGACAGCAACCGCCAGGGGAACGCCTACGCGAGCGAGTACAACGGGAGCGGATTCCAGAGGTGGAAGTTCGGCTACTGACCAGCCCGCACGACCTGACCTAGAGGTCGCGGCGCGCGGGAGGGCAGAAGCGGAATGCCTCGTCCTCCCGCGGAGCCCGTTCTCCCGCGATAGCCGGGAGGAAGAGGCTTTCCTTCGACTCTAGGGTGGCGGCTCGCGCCGGCCGGGCCTGCTGTGCTTCAGGCCTGGCCGGGTTCGGGGCGCCAGACGGGGGGTCCGCCGCCGCGCCACTCGAGGCGGCCGCCGACCGTGCCGCCGAGTACGGATCGCCGTTGGCCCGGGGCACTCTGTCGTGGATGCGTGAACGCTCCGGGGACCGTTCAGGCTCCGGACGGGCCGTGCGGCGCGCAGTGGACCTGGGTGCGGTCGAGGCTTGGACGGCGTTGGGCCGGGTGCGCGAGGACGGCGGCCACACTGCGGGTGCTGAGCGCTGCTACCTGCGCGGGGCGCCGGCCGGTGACACGGCCGCGCTCGCGGCGCTGGGACCGCTTCGGGCCGGCTTCGGACGCATGGCCGAGGCGCGGGAGGCCTACCGGCACGCCGTTGACGCGGGTCATCCCGAGTCATGGGAGGGCCTGTTGTCGGTCCTCGTCACGCTCCCGTCGCGCCCGGCCGACATCCCGCCTCCGCCGCGTCGGCCTGCCCGTCACGGCGGAGGCGTCCGATACACCCGGGCCGGGCAGCGGGAGTACCGGCTTCGCGTGACACCTGGCATCGCGGGGTCCGACCGTTCAGTGGCATCCCGTCCGCCCAGAGTTCGGCCCGGGTGCACCGTCGGCGATCCCACCGGTCCACGGGCCGGACGCTCCCGCCGGTGTCCCGCCGGAGGCCGAGGGCACAAGGGCGGGTTCACCGCCGGCGAACACATCTTCTTCGTCGCCATCGACGGACGCATCCAGACCCAGGTGGTGTGGGAGCTACCGAAACGCGGACCGGGGAGTATCGGCTAGGGCACCCAGGGATTTGCCGGGATGAGGTCACGCAGCTTGAAACGACCTGCGGAAATTGATGGAGTCGGATCCACGGGGAGTGTCCCCCACACTCCCTAAGACCTCAGCCGGGCTGCACGGCGTGCCTCGACCCGGGCTTCACGGCGTGCCTCGGCTGAGGTCTTTCATCGGAAGGACGCGGGTACTTCGTAAGCGCCCTTCCGCTGCCGCTGGGCTCGACCATTCAGAGCTGCCGCTCCAGGGGACCAGTCTTCGAATGCACGGGAAAGCAGGTACCGCCATGGCCGAATTGGGGAGCAGAGCATGGCGATGATTTCGTTCGTGCTGTTGACAGCACCGAGGGGGCCACTGGAGCGGACGCCAACATCGCGATCGGGACCTCGCCATTCCAGCTATCGCCAGAAGGACATGTCATGAGTTTCCGCGCTGAGTACATCTGGATCGACGGTACGTCTCCGACCGCGAAGCTGCGTTCGAAGACGAAGGTCGTGGAGGTGGGTGCTACTCCGCCGACCTGGGGCTTTGATGGTTCCAGTACCAATCAGGCGGAGGGTTTTGCATCGGACCGGGTGCTGGAGCCGGTGTTCATGTGCCCGGATCCGATCCGGGGCGGTGACAACGTGCTGGTGCTCTGCGAGGTGCTCAACACCGATGGCACCGCGCACGATTCCAACACCCGGGCTGCGCTGCGTGCGGTCGCCGAGGAGTTCGCGAAGCATTATTCGCTCTTCGGTATCGAGCAGGAGTACACCTTCTTCGATGGTGCCCGGCCGCTCGGTTTCCCCGAGAGCGGGTTCCCGGCGCCGCAGGGTGGTTACTACTGCGGTGTCGGTGCGGATGAGATCTTCGGCCGTGAGATCGTCGAGAAGCACCTGGACCGTTGTATGGCGGCTGGTCTGGACATCTGCGGGATCAATGCCGAGGTGATGCCGGGGCAGTGGGAGTTCCAGATCGGGCCGGTCAGCCCGCTGGAGGTCTCCGACCAGTTGTGGATCGCGCGTTGGCTGCTGTATCGCACGGCGGAGGAGTTCGGTGTGTCGGTCACTCTGGACCCGAAGCCGGTCAAGGGTGATTGGAACGGTGCGGGCGCGCACACCAATTTCTCGACGAGGGCGATGCGTGAGAACTACGGCTTCGGCGCGATCGTCGCGGCGTGCGAGTCGCTGGGGGAGGGTTCCAAGCCGCTGGACCACGTCAAGAACTACGGTGCGGGCATCGATGGCCGTCTGACGGGTTCGCATGAGACCGCGCGGTGGGACGCGTACAGCTACGGGGTGTCCGACCGCGGGGCCTCGGTCCGCATCCCGTGGCAGGTTCACCGGGACGGCAACGGCTACATCGAGGACCGTCGCCCCAACGCCAACGCCGACCCCTACATCGTCACCCGCCTCATCGTCGACACCTGCTGCACCGCGCTGGACACGGCCGGTCTGGTCTCACCCAGCACCACCGATTGCTGGCCCTCGTCACCAGTACTGGGTCCGGGCTGGCACGACATCAGATGAGCTTGCACAGGTTCGCTGTCGTAGCGAGCCTTCGCCGTCGATGGTCCCCTGGGGCGGGCGACTGCCCTGCGCGAAATTCTGTTACCGCACCTTCTGAGCCAAGGAACTTCCCCCGTGATTCCATTCTCTACCCGTGGCCGGGCCATCGGCGTTGCCCTCTTGATCTCAGTGGCGGGCGTCGTGCCGGCCACCGGAGCTCAGGCGGCGACGATCCTTCCCGCGCCTGATCTCGATACCCTCACCAAGGCCCTGGAAGACACGCGGGCCGCAGGAGCGCCGGGTGCGATGGCCCAGATCAGCGGCCGTGACGGCGTGTGGAACGCATCGGTCGGTGTCCGGGACACTGCTTCGGGCGCGGCCATGGACACCAAGGCCCGTTTCCGTATGGGCAGTGTCACGAAGACCTTCTCGGCGGTCGTGCTGCTTCAGTTGGTGGCCGAGAAGAAGATGGAGTTGGACACTTCAGTCAACCGCTACCTTCCAGGGCTGCTGCCGGATGACCGGATCACCGTGCGGCACCTGCTGACCCACCGCAGTGGGCTCGCGGACTACACCAACACGATGTTCCACGACACCGTTCCCGGCTTCGAGGCCGTCCGGAACAAGGTGTTCACGTACGACGAGCTGGTGAAGCTCTCGCTGAGTGAGCCCCGTACGACTGTGCCGGGCGGCTCCTACCAGTACTCGAACGCGAACTTCGTGATTGTCGGCATGCTCATCGAGAAGGTCACGGGGAACCCGGTGGCCAAGGAGTACGAGCGCCGCATCATCACGCCTCTGAAGCTCGATAACACCTCGTACGTGCACCCGGGCACGCAGATCGAAGGCCTGCAGGTCCGTGGCTACCTGACCCCCGACCAGGCCGGGCTGCCGCTGGTCGACTCCACCGATCAGACGGTGTCCTGGGCGCAGTCGGCTGGGGCGATGATCTCGAATGCCGCCGACCTCAACACGTTCACCTCCGCGCTGATGACCGGCAAGCTGGTGCCCGGGCCGATACTGGACCAGATGCTCACGATGGCCTCCGTCGATGCGACGAACACCCGTTTCTACGGGCTGGGCCTGCGCCGCTACGACCTGTCGTGCGGGACCTCCGTCTACGGACACACGGGCACGGTGCAGGGGTTCTACACGTATGCGTTCTCTACCCGTGACGGCGGACGCACCCTCACTGCCCTGGCGAATACCTCGAACCGCGGTGTCGCCAACACTGCGCTCGGCGGCACGCTGGAGGCGGCGTTCTGCGGCAAGAAGCCCGCGGCGGCGACCAGGCGCGGCTTCGCACTGGCACCGGCCGAGATGGACGAGTCGACGCATCTCGCCCGCTGACCGGGTCCGGGGGCCAAAGAGCCGGCGAGGCCTGCTCCCTGAACGCGGGCGCGGTTGCGCAAGTCGTCGGACCCCACGGCGCCTGCCGCCACCGTTGCGATGTGGGTCCGGCCTGCTACCTCTGAGCCACTCGTAAGGAATCCGTCATCCCGGCAAAGCTGCTGGGATGCCTTTGTACCCCATTGAATGGCGATGAGACGGTGAACAGTGATCGCGGAAACGGAGCAGCAGTGAGGGCCAGAGCGAGACGCAAACGGCTGGTCGCCGGGGTGCTGATCACGGCTGCAGTGGTGCTGGGTGTCGGACTGTACTGGTTCCAGCCGTGGAAGCTCTGGCTGGACGTGCGAGTCAGCGAGGCGTTGCCGACGGTCCAGGTCGGCCTGCCCAAAGGCTCCTCGCCGACACAGGCGTCCACGAATCCGCCTTCAGCGCCTTCGGGACCGCAGACGCTGGCGCGAGGCGATCTGATCAGTCACGAGCACAACACCACGGGCACGGTGAAGCTGATCCGGCTCCCTGATGGCTCCCGGATCCTGCGGCTGGAGAACCTCGACACCAGCAATGGTCCTGAACTTCGTGTTTGGCTCACCGATGCGCCCGTGAAGAAGGGCGCGGAGGGCTGGAGCGTCTTTGACGACGGCAAGTACGTCAGCCTGGGCAAGCTCAAGGGCAACAAAGGCGACCAGAACTACACGATTCCCGCGGATGTGAACCTCGCTGACTACACCAGCGTCACCATCTGGTGCGACCGCTTCAATGTCTCTTTCGGAGCGGCCGAGTTGGCCAAAGCCTGAGCCTCATCACGTGAAGCCGGACACCCCGTATCCGCCCATGCCCGCACCCACGCCGTCCGCCTCGGTGGCGACCGGCACTGCCGATGCGACGGTGATGCAGCCGTAGCCACGTGGCTCAACTGCAGTCGCTCACACGACCATGGCCGGATCGAAGGCCGCCATCCATCGGGCGAGCTGCCCATGCGGCGGTACACGGCCGGGGAGCACGGGGAAGGCGTTGCCTTGCCGGTGGTCGGCGTGCCGCGGGGACGGCTCTGGCGTACGGCCCGGAGGGATCTGCTTCCCGGAAGTACGGGCCCCGACACTATGCACTGCCAAACCACGTGCCACCGAGGCGCTGGCCACGGTCTGAGGTGCCGAGTGCGACACGGCGGGCCGGCTGGACTGGCTGCGTCGTAACAGTGCGGTTCGCGACTCGACATCTGTGGCTTCCCGCTGGAACCGACACCTGGGGACCAGGCCTGTTTCCGTCCGAGGCCCGCCAGTTCGCCCGCTGGAACGCTGGAGCGCCGCCTTCCTTCCGAAAGGAGCAGGATGTACGACCCCGCACATGCCCCCGCCGTACCGTGTTGTCTCCTGGTGATCCATACCGGCGATGAGGGCCACCTCGCTCTCACCCTGGACGGGAAGCGCATCACCGTCGGCTCGGACCTGGACGAGTTGCGCGAGGCTGGACGAGACGAGCTGCGCATCCGGGCGGCCCTCGCTGGACGGCCCCTACGCGCCCTCAGAATCGAGCCCTCGCCATCTGCACCGTTCAACATGATCATTTACCCCGACGGGACGATGCTCGATGTGCCCGAGCGCCCTGCACTGCCTGCCGAACCCGACCCACTGGCAGAGACGTCCGCAGTCCCGGACCCGGCCCACCTGCCCCCGGCTCCCGCCTGCCTCCCCGAGTCCTACCGGAAAGCGTGGGCGGCGGTGTGGGCCTCACGCGCTGCGGGGGACCTGACCATCGCTGTCGCCCGTGCTCACCGGCTGGAGACGGCGGTGACAGAGCAGCTCGGGGAAAGTCACCCGGCTGCTGTCACGGTCCTCACTGCCCGAGCGTGGCTCACCCTTTGCCAGTGCACTGACTTGCGCGAGACCACACAGCTGCTGATCACGACGACGTTGCGCTGCCATGCCGCCCAATACCTCCCCGAAGCTGACGTGTTGCGCACCGCCCGCAATGCCTATGCCTGCTGGGGTCGGCTGCTGTCTCTTGAACCGCAGGCGGCCATCGACCTTGCACAGCCTTTGGCGGACATGCTCGCCATCCTCGACGAGGACGAACGCGGCAAGCTCCCGCCGCGCTATCGCCTGCCGGACCCTCATTCCTCCTTGCGCGCACCGGGCGAAGCGGAGCCGGAGCCGGAGCCGAGGATTTTGTCGATGTAGGACGCGAGTGCGGAGCGCAGGCCGTCAGGTGTCATCTTCTCGTCGTCGATCAGGTGTGTCACGAGGTCGGCGCGGATGGCTGCCAGCAATGCGTGCGCCGTGAAAGACGCGTCGCGGACGCCGGGTACCTGATCCAGCTCTGTGCGCAGCGTCCCGTGCCACCAGCCGTAGTGCTCGGCCTGGTAAGGGCTGCTGAGCCCGACGTCCTCCGCGAGGGCCATCAGGTTCCGATTTTCGATCTTGAAGCGCAGCGAGGCATCGAGGAGCTCCAGGACCCGCTGCTCGGGCGAGGACCCGGCCGCGTCCTGTGCTTCCCGTACGGCTTCGTGCAGGGGTTCGAGGCGGGAGGCGATCACGGAGCCGATCAGGCCGGCGCGGTCGCCGAAGCCGCGGAAGAGGGTGCCCTTGCCCACGCCCGCGGCCGTCGCGATGTCGTCCATCGACACGCTGTGGGGGCTGCTGCTGGTGGCGAAAAGGGCGTCGGCGGCAGCCAGGACGGCTTCTCGGTTGCGCAGGGCATCCGCGCGCTCTGGGCGCTTGGCCACAGGTCCTCCTTGGTCTTCGGCCGGTCGCGGCCCCGGAACTCATTTGCAGCCGCTTCCCAGGGGTGGCGGCCCGCGTCCGGCCGCGCCTCGCGAAGGCAGGCGCGGCCGGGTCCACGTGACGCACAAGGTGGCAGCTTGTCTTTTATCCTCCGAATTCAAACATGGCATCGTACTTGACACGCTGTCAGCCGTTTTTGTGGACGCGGGTGTGGCTTGGGCGTGCTCCGGAAGGCTCCGACGGGGACGGACCGCGGCATTCCCCGCCCGCAGCCGAAGGGCTGAAGGTGCCTTGCCGAAGGACTTGCTCCGGTCAGCAGTCATTGGGTTGTCGGGGCGCTCCCGCGCTTGTTGCATGACTCCTCTGGCGCCGCCGCTGATCAGTGATGAGGCTCGGCGGGCTCGCGCCTCAAGCACATGAAAGAACGGGCCGTTGCACGCGGCCCGCCTTCGGAAGGATGGTCAAGGGTGGACAAGGTCATGGGTTCGGACACGCAAGCCGCTGCCGGCACGCCGGGACGGATCGGGGGTGGAACCGGGCGTCGTCCGCTTCGCCGCATAGCGGCCCTCGCCGCTGTGCCCGCCGCCCTGTGTGCGGTGGCGGTCTTCCAGGCCCCGGCCGCGAACGCCGCCACCGGCTACATCGGCAACAACTACCTGCGGAACTGGGAGACCGGGCGCTGTTTGGACAGCAACGCCGGCGGCTCGGTCTACACCCTGCCCTGCAACCTTCCTGTGAAGAGCAACAAGAACCAGCTGTGGGAGCCGCAACGGCTCGGCCATGCGTTTTTCTCCGACATTGTCCTCGTCAGGAACGTCGGCACCGACCGCTGCCTCACCATGGACCGATCGCGCTCCGGCGTTCACACAGAACCGTGCAACAGCTCGGACTATTACCAGCAATGGGAGGCGTCTGGCAGCGGCTGGGAGAACATCAGCCTCGAGAAGCGATTCGCGGGCGCGGACAGCTTGTATGCCCTCGACAGCAACCGCCAGGGGGGCGCCTACGCGCGCGAGTTCAACGGGGGCGGATTCCAGCACTGGAAGTTCGGCTTCTGACCACCCGCACGACCTGATTGGGCAAGCCACCCGCGCGGGCGGCTTGCCCAGGGCTCCTGGCTAGGGCCTTTTGCGACCGTGCTGGTCGCAGCCACTCGTTGATGGCTGCGACCAGCACGGTCGCCTCGTAGCCGACGGCGATCTTGGCCTATCGGGTAGCGACGCCCCGGTGTCTGTTGAGCCGGTTGATCCCGCACTCGACCGCGTGCAGCTGCTTGTAGTCGTCTCCGTCGAACTTCGGCGGCCCTCCGCCCCGCGAACCGCGGTTCTCCGGGTTGCGGACCCGGTCTGCGGGCACTGGTCTGGAGGGGCCCCATCCACTTGCGCGACAGGCCGTAAACCCCGGACGCCCGGGCCCGGCCGCGGCACCAGCCGCCGTGGCCTGCGGGTAGAACCGCCAAACGGCAAGCCCAGCTCAGCGATCAGCAGGCGGCGTTGACGGGCCCCATGCGGCAGATCGAGCCCCTCAACCGCGACGCGCGGCCCCCGCTGCTGCCCGGGCCGGCCGGCGGATGGTCAGTTGGCGCCGAGGGCTTGGCGCAGGGTGGCGGTGGCGAGGTTGATGGCGGACTCGGCGGCATGGGTCTCGCGCAGTGCGTTGAGCATGACGAAGTCGTGGATGATGCCCTGGTAGCGGACTGCGGTGACCGCAACCCCGGCGGTGCGGAGCTTGTTGGCGTAGGCCTCGCCCTCGTCGCGCAGCACGTCGGCCTCACCGGTGATGACCAGTGCCGGGGGCAGGCCGGTGAGCTGCTCGGTCGTGGCGCGCAGCGGGGATGCGGTGATCTGGGCCCGCTCGGTCTCATCGGTCGTGTACTGGTCCCAGAACCACTGCATACCGTCTCGGCGCAGGAAGTAGCCCTCGGCGAACTGCCGGTAGGACGGGGTGTCGAAGCTGGCGTCGGTCACCGGGTAGAAGAGCACCTGGTGGAGGAGCTTGACGTCGCCGCGCTCCTTCGCCATCAGGGTCAGCGCGGCACTCATGTTGCCGCCGACCGAGTCGCCGGCCACCGCGATACGGGTGCCGTCCAGGTCCTTGGTGGCGCCGTGGGTGGTCACCCACTGGGCGACCGCGTAGTTCTGCTCGATGGCGACGGGGTAACGGGCTTCCGGGGAGAGGTCGTACTCGGGGAAGACCACCGCGGCGCGTGCGCCGACGACCAGTTCGCGCACCAGGCGGTCGTGGGTATGGGCGTTGCCGAAGACCCAGCCCGCGCCGTGGATGTAGAGGACGACGGGCAGGGTTCCGGCGATGCCGGCCGGGCGGACGATGCGGGCCCTGACGCTGCCGGTCGGACCGCCGGGGACAGTGATCCACTCCTCGTCCACCGACGGCTGGGTGACCTCACCGGACTGGACGTCGTCCACCGCCGCGCGGCCGTCTGCAGGCGGGATCTCGAACAGGTACGGGGGCTGGGCGGTGGCCTCGGCGAACGCGGCGGCCGCGGGCTCTAGGACCGGCGCAGTGACGTGCTCGGACATGGTGTCTCCTTCGGATGAGGCTCAGGGTCCAGCTCGATGGCCCGAAACCTAGCCTACGATTAGATCGTGCACAAGTTAAATGTGCACGTGGACATCGCCCACACTTGGAGCTACCCTCATCCGGTGACCAGCCATGATCCCGACCAACAGTCCGAGCCGGGGTTCTCCGTGCTCCTCGACGACCAGATGTGCTTCGCCCTCTATGCCGCCTCCCGCGCCGTCACCGGGCTCTACAGGCCGCTACTGGAGGAACTCGGGCTCACTTACCCCCAGTACCTCGTGCTGCTGGTGCTCTGGAACCAGGACGAGGTCTCGGTCAAGGAACTCGGTGCCGCGCTCCACCTCGACTACGGCACTCTGACGCCCCTGCTCAAGCGCCTGGAGACGAACGGGCTTCTGCGCCGCGAACGCCGCCCCGATGACGAGCGCACGGTCCGCATCGCCCTCACCGACGCAGGAACGGCCCTGCGCGAGCGAGCCCGCGCCATCCCCGCCGCGATCGGCGACGCCATGGGCCTGGAACCCGAGGCGTTCGAGCGCACCCGTGCCACCCTCCGACAGCTCACCGAGAACGTCACCGCCCGCACCGCCCGCACCTGAACCCAGGGCCGCCTACCAGGACGGAATCCGGAGGCGAGGAAGACCACGACCAGTGGAACCCCTGGTCGTGGTCTTCGCGTGGGCGGATCGGTGGGCTCGTCCTTCAACATCCTGGCGATCACCGGACGTTGAACGGCAAGGTCAGATCGTGTCGTCGAGCCAGTCGAAGACTCGCGCTACCGCCAGGCGGAAGGCGCCCGGGTGGCAGTGGGCGTCGGCGCCTTCGTCCTCAGTGAAACTCAGGAGTGTCTTGGGCGCCGTGAGGTTCCGGTAGAGCTTGCGCGGGTCGGATTCCACGGCCGCGGAGTAGTAAAGGTCGTCGGTCGCCTCGCATACCAGCACCGGGCAGGTGATCTTCTTCGCACTGCCGTCGCTCAAGGTGTAGCGGGCGTACTCCGCGAGGAACTCCCGGTCGGTCGCGGTCCTGGTGACGTAGCGGCCGTGGTCGAAAGCCCAGCGCAGGATCGGGCTCCGCGTGCGGGCATGGGCAAGCATGCGATCCAGTTCTTCGTCGTGCTCTGCGGCGGCGCGCCGGACGGCTTCCTCGTGTGGCAGCGGGAGGTGCGCGGTCAGGGCGGAGGCGGCGTCGAAGACTCCGTCGAGGGCGACGACGGCGGCCAGGCGTGACTCGTAGGCGGCCGCGCGGGGCGCGAGGTAGCCGCCGAGGCTGACCCCGAGCAGTGCGATGCGAGCGGGGTCGACGCCCGGGTCCCGGGTGAGGAAGTCCAGGACCGGCCCGATCACGTTCTCCCAGTCCGGCCGGAATACCAGCCCATCCCGATGGATTGCGGCGGGCTGTCCAGGGCCGTCGAACGTGAGGACGTGGTAGCCGCGTTCCTGCCCGCCGAGCGCGCCGACGAAGTGAAGCTCCTCTGCGGCGCCGTCGAATCCGTTGTGCATCACCAACGCCGGCCTCGGACCTTCGCCCGCTGCCCGGTAGAAATAGCCGCGCAGCATCGCGCCCTCGTAGGGGATCTTGACGGGGGTGACGTCAGGAAGGTGCGATATGGCGTCGTGGAAGCAAGCGACGCTCTGCTCGTAGGCGTGGTCGATGCGCGGGTCGTCGGGGTTCCCGTGGAGGAAGAACTCGGCCGCCCGGTAGTAACTGGAGGCCCGCAGCAGCCCGTCGTGTGCGCTGACGGGGTGGGCCGCTCGTGCCTCGGTCTCCAGGCGCTTGGCAGTGGACAGCCAGGCGTCGTGCCAGCCGTCGTAGTCGCCGGGAGTGACTCGGGAGACGGTGGCGATGACTTCGCCGACGTCCGAGCCGCCGTACGCGGCGAGGCCGAGGTTCCGTAGCGTCTCGAACCAGAATGCCGGATCATCGTGGAACATCAGCTGCTTCATGACATCTCTCATTCGGCTCAGGCACGGAATGTGCTCCGGGGCGCTCGGTGAGGCGCTCGACGGTGTCCGGGGTGCGGTTCCCGGCGCTGTGATCGACGGCGTGGTTCGTGCCGGCCGGCACGGTGGCGAACGTCGGGAGGTCTCGGCCCGGTGGGAGTGAGGACGTGTTCGCCGGTGAGAGTGGGTACGGCCACAGCGGCGAGGGCGCCGGTGGCGGTCATCCCGGCTCTTGTACGTAGTCGACACCGGGCTGCGATACGACGAGGGGGTTCCAGTAGGCGCGGTAGCAGGTGATGAGCCCGTCCTTGACCTTGACCACGGCGATATAGGGCACGCCGAAGGGACTGTTGTCGGCTTTCGCCAGTCCGCCGTCACCTCGCATATCCACCACGATCGTTTCGGGGTCGGCGCCTTGGTGGATCCTCACGTCAGGGAAGTCGTGCATGTGGACGTGGTCGGGGTAGCGGCGTGTGTAGTCGCTGACCGCGGCCTTGCCTTCGAGGCGATGAGGCCAGCCCTCGGGTGTGAAGGGGAATTCGAGGACGCCATCGTCATCCCACAGGTCCAGCCAGGCGGGCAGGTCCTTCTGGCGCAGCAGTCGCAGGCTGTGGCGGTAGAGCTCTGCGGGTGTGATCGGGATTGACATGATCAAGGAGTCCGTTCTGCTCGACATCGCAGCGGCCCTGGCCATCGGATGCGGCTGTTCGTCACAAGAAGGTCGATCTCCGCGAGCACGGCTCGGCACGGCAGTGCGCCCCACCATGAAAACGGACCGACAGTCCGCATAATTTAGAGCATACGGACCGTGGGTCCGTTTAGCAATCCCGGTGCGGTTGGCTGGTCCGCACCGTCGCTGCAGACTGATCCGGGGCTGACGCTGCCCAGAGCGCTCGTTTGCCCGGCTTCATCAGTCCGAATGACTCGGGTCAGCTGCGGAGCCGGTCCGACCTTCGTGAGGACCTACTGGAACTGGCCTACATCATCTGTCATCGGCGGCTGCGGACCTCGCTCCGAAACGGGCAGCAGGCCGAAGGCTTACGTGTGTCCGACCGAAGGCTTTGTCCTGGTCGGCGGCCAGGGGTTGTCGAGTCCCGCCCGCCCTTGGTCACATGGCTGTTCGAGCATCGTCTTCGGCCGGCGCGCATGCGCCGCCACACGTGCTCCAAGCAGGTCCTCACAGGCCGTGAGGCGACTGCCCTCACCAGTTGTGCACGAGGCGGGCTCTCACGTCCGCCTTGGTCCTATCGGACCGCACGCAAGCTGCACATCACCGTCCCGGAAGTCCGGGGCGGTCGGATCCACTAGGAGAAACCCGCTGTGAACGGCGCAGATACCGCGTTCGTCTTGATCAGTGCCGCGCTCGTCATGCTGATGACGCCCGGCCTGGCATTGTTCTACGGCGGCATGGTGCGGGTGAAGAGCGCCCTCAACATGCTCATGATGTCTTTCGTCTCGCTCGGCATCGTCAGCGTGCTGTGGGTGCTCTACGGGTACTCGCTCACCTTCGGTGACGATCTCGGAGGCGGACTGCTGGGCAACTTCGACCACATCGGCCTCAAGGACATCACCCCGGAGACGCTGGGGGGCAATGGGACCATTCCGGTCTTCGCCTTCGCCCTGTTCCAGCTGGCGTTCGCCATCATCACGCCTGCGTTGATGAGCGGCGCCCTCGCCGACCGCGTCAAGTTCAGTGCCTGGGCGCTCTTCATCACCTTGTGGGTCTCGCTGGTCTACTTCCCCGTCGCGCACTGGGTGTGGCAGTCCGACGGCTGGCTGTTCAAGCTCGGGGTCATCGACTTCGCCGGCGGCACGGCGGTCCACATCAACGCCGGGGTCGGTGCCCTGGCCGCGGTCTTGGTAGTCGGCAAGCGCATCGGCTTCCGCCAGGAGACCATGCGCCCGCACAGTGTGCCGCTGGTGATGCTGGGTGCCGGCCTGCTGTGGTTCGGCTGGTTCGGGTTCAACGCCGGTTCGGCTCTCGCAGCCAACGGCACGGCCGCAAGCATGGCGCTGAACACCCAGGTCGCCGCAGGCGCGGCCATGCTCGGCTGGCTGGCCTTCGAGCGGATCCGGCGCGGGACGTTCACTGCGATGGGCGCCGCCTCTGGAGCGGTGGCGGGTCTCGTGGCCATCACGCCCTCCGGGGCGAACGTGAACGCTCTCGGCGCGATCCTCATCGGCGTCGTCGCGGGTGTGCTCTGCTCCTGGGCCGTCGACCTGAAGTACAAGCTGGGATTCGACGACTCGCTGGATGTTGTCGGCGTCCACCTCGTGGGCGGTGTCGTCGGCACGCTGCTGGTCGGAGTGCTGGCCGTGAACGGCGTCGGCGGGATGGAACAGCTCGGCAAGCAGGCCATCGGTGCGTTCTCGGTGATGGTGTTCTCGTTCGTCGTGTCCTGGATCCTCGCGAAGTTCGTCGATGTGACGGTTGGGTTCCGTGCGGTTGCGCGCGACGAGACCTCTGGAGTCGACCAGGCCTTCCACGCCGAGACCGCTTACGACTTCAGCGTCCTGGACGGCTCGGCGGCCGGACTCGGCGCGGCTCTCGCTTCGGGCACGGACGGCAACGCGGATGGCTCGTCGCACGACCGTAAGGTCCCCGTGTGAGGCGCTGGCGCGCCTGACCCTGGGGTCGTCCTCGACTGTGCAATGACCTGGAGGGATGCCCGGTGCGGAGTGTTTGCACCGGGCATCGGCGTCTCAGGGTGAGGTGCTCACACGGCAGACCTCAGGCTCATCGTGCTGCCGCCCCCGTTGGGCAGTTGAAGGTGCGACGGCCCCGATGGTACTCAGCCGCCGGTAGCTGCGGTCCCGTCGGCTTCCAGACGAGGGCCACGGCTTACCACGGCACGACGAAAGCACCGGACTCGGTCAGGGGCGGTGGCGCCGGCCGCCTGGGCCCGCCGCCGTGCTGATGGTTCCCGGTTCAATGCGCTCCCTGCACGAGGCCTTCGCGGGCCTCGATGCTCTGGAGGAGTTCCGTGGCCAGCCGCTGGCCCGCGGCGTCGCCGAGCAGGGCAAGCATGGGGAGCGCCTCGTTGGACGAGGTACGGGCCTCGGCGAAATGGCCCTGCGCGAAGTGAGTCCGAGCAAGGCCCAGCATCGTATGGGCCCGCTGGTTCGGCAGGTCATGGGCGTCACAGACCACCAAGGCCTCGGTGTAGTGCTCCACGGCGTCGGCGTGGCGGCCGAGGTCATGGAGGGCCTGGCCGAGCCGGCGCAATGCGAGGACCCTGTCCAGGGCGCCCCCGGCCGCCTGACTGAGGGTGAACGCTTCGCGGGAGTAGCGCAGCGCCAGTCCGGGTTCCTTGCGGGCCAGGTGGGTCGTGGCCAGCCCCAAAAAGCACTGCGCCTCGAAGCGGGCTTCCCCCAACACCTGGCAGAGCGCCGCGGCGTCGGTGAAGTGGGTGACCGCCTCGTCGAGGGAATCGGGGTCCAGGGCGGCGACCGTCCCCCTGACGTAGGCGAGGCGGTGCCGGAAGACCCGGTCGTCGGGCTCGGTGGTCAGGTACCCACGCCGGGCGAAACCCCGTGCCTGTTCGTGCTGTCCGATGCAGGCGTGGGCGATCGCGAGCACCGCACACGCGTTGACGATGGCGGGGGCGTCATCGTCCTCCTCTGCCTCGTCGAGCAGCACTTGTCCGAGTGACACCATGGAACCCCAGGCCACGTAGAGGTCGGAGAAGGGCATGGTGAAGGGCATGAGGAGCACCAGCATGCGCCCGAGGTCCCTTGCGTCGTCGGCGGAGATCGCACGCGTCGGGTGGTGTGCGATCTGCACGGCGACGCCCAGGATGGCAGGAAGTTCGCTGATCACCCACTCCTGGGCCTTGGCGCGGTCCGCGAAGCGCGGGGCGCCCGGGAAGTCCGGGTCCAGTGCCGCGGCCAGGAGGCTGTCCGGCCGGATGGTACGCAGCGCGGCGCTCATGCCGGCGAGATAGAAGCGCGCCAGGCGGCTGAGGGCGGCCTTGCGGGCGGGTGCCGGGTCGCTCTTCACCGTCCGGTGGCGGGCGAACAACCTCAGCAGGTCGTGGTACCGATAGCGCCCCGGGTCGAACGATTCCAAAAGGCCTGCGGTGGCCAGGGACTCCAAGACGGTCTCAGCAGCGTCCTCGCTGGTGTCCAGGAGGGCCGCTGCGGAGCCCGGCGAGAGCTCCGCAATCTCCGGTATGGCCAGCAACCGGAAGGCCCGGGCCTCGGCGCTGCTCAGGGAGTCGTAGCCGAGTTCGAAGGCGGCTTCCACGGCCAGCCCGCCTGCCTGGAGCTCGTCGAGCGTGCGCGAGCTGTCGCTCAGCCGGGTCACCAGTGAGGAAATCGTCCAACGGGGCCGAGCAGCCAATCGTGACGCGGCGATACGGACGGCGAGTGGGAGGAGACCGCAGGCGCGTACCAGGAGGCGTGCCGCCTCGGGCTCCTTCGGCAGCCGTTCTGGACCTGCGATCCGCTCGAGCAGGGCGAGCGCTTCGTCCTCGCGGAAGGGCTCCAGCCCGGTGCGGCTGGTGACCGGCAGGCAGGCCATCGGGGTGCGGCTGGTGACCAGGGCGGCACAACCGGCCGTCCCCGGCAGAAGGGACAGCACCTGCTTGCCGTTGACAGCGTTGTCTAGGAGAAGTAGGAGACGTCGGCCCGCCAGCCGGGACCGATACAGCGCCGTGCGCTCGACGGAATCGGCTGGGATGTTCCTGGGGGAGACGCCAAGAGCCAGCAGGAACGACTGCTGGACGGCGTCCGGATTCGCCGGATCCCGGCTGGCTCCGCGGAGGTCGACGTACAACTGGCCGTCGGGGAAGTGCTCACGCGCCGCGTGCGCGGCGTGGACGGCGACGGTGGTCTTGCCGACGCCGCCCATGCCGTGGACGACGCACACGGTCGCGGCCATCTCAGGCTGGCTCGAGGCTCCGGCGAGGATGCGGCGCAGGTGGGCGACAGTCTCGTGGCGGCCGGTGAAGTCGGGTGCGTCCGGGGGGAGCTGGGCCGGGGATATCCAGATCGGTGCAGGAGTGCCCTCCTCGTGGGGTACGCCTTGCGCGGTCGTAGGTGCGGCCTCGAAGGGCTGCGCCAGCTCCGGGTCGGACTGCAGGATGCGCTGGTGCAGGCGGGCCAGGTCGGGGCCCGGCTCAATTCCGAGCTCCTCGGACAGGAAGCGGCGTGTCTTGCTGTATCCGGCGAGCGCGTCGCCCTGTCGTCCGCAGCGGTACAGGGCGAGCATCTGCAGTGCGCGGAGTCCCTCGCGCACGGGGTGCTCATCCGCCAGGGCGGAGAGTTCCGCCGCTATATCGGCGTGCCGTCCCAGCTGCAGCTCCAGGCCCAGCCGCTTCTCGAGCAGAATCAGCTTGACCTCTGTGATCCTGCTTCGCTCCCGCTCGGCGTACTTTCCGGGCACACCTGCGAGCGGTGTGCCGTTTCGCAAGGCCAAAGCCTCGTTCAGAAGCCGGACGGCTCGCTCCGGGTCCCCCGCCTCCGCGGCACGTACTGCGTCGGTGGAGAACCGTCCGCAACGGCTGAGGTCCAGGGCCGCTTCGTCCAGGCGTAGTGCGTAGCCGCCGGCGACCGAGACCAGGACTGTCGGCGCACGCGGATCGAGCTCCAGCACGGTCCGCAGTCGGGAGACGTGGTTACGCAGTGCCACCGCGGCGCTGGCGGGCGGGTCCCATCCCCAGATGTCGTCGAGGAGTTCCTGGACCAGCGCCACCCGGCCTCCGCGCAACGCCAGGGCAGCCAGTACCGCTCGTTGCTGCGCGGGACCGATATCCAACTCGCGATCGGCTCGCCATGCCCGCAGCGGACCCAGCACCGAGATCCTCAGTCCATCCACGTTCCTGCTACTCCTGTCCCTGACACTGCGACCTCGGGCCCCACAGCGTGACGTAATTTGTACAGAACGTGACTTACGGCGAAGTTACGGGCGTTTTGCGGCCGACGTGGGAGATTCAATCTACGCGAGTAACGATCCCGGCCGGACACTCGAACCAAGTCGGCGTCGCACCGCGTGCAGTGTCCTGACGCCTGCAGTGCGCCGTGGCGGGGTCATGGTCTCTCCATGACGCCGTTCCGCTCGGATGAATGTCGAGTGCGGTGGATCGCAGTCGGAGGTGCGCCGAAGCCAACCGTCCGCTCTCACATCTCTGAGTGACCTTGTCGCATATAGCCCCGAAATTCGTTCCCTCGCTCGCGCCGGCGCCGCGCCGCCCCGGCGGTCACCGCTCCACTGGGCGCGATGTCGAGCACGCTACCCCAAGACGTGCACCCCTCCGGCAAAATGTTCGAAATGCGGACACTCTGCCCGCTGGGCAGCCGAAAAGCCGGATTGTTCCTCGGCTGATCGGCAGGGAGCGCGAACTCGACGCCATCAAGGATCTGTTCTCTGCACGCCCCGCGATCAGCACTTCCGTCCTCGTCCAGGGAGATGCAGGCAGCGGGAAGAGCGCCCTGCTGCGGGCAGCCGTTGAGGAGATCCGCGGGGAGGCCGACATCGTCGTGTCGGCCTCAGGGGACGCGATGGAGAGCGGCTTCGCCTTCGGCGTGGTCCGCCAGCTGTTCGAGCACCTCGCCCGAGCCGCGGGAGAAGGGCCGGACTCGCCGCTTTCCGGGCACGCGGCCGGGGTCGTGCCACTGCTCCTCGGCCCCCCCGGGCACCAGCACTGCGGTGGTCCGCTGCTCCAAGGGCAGGAAGAGGAACTCCTCCGCAGCCTGTACTGGCTGGCGTCGAACCTCACCACAAACGGCAGGCTGATCGTGGTCATCGACGATCTGCAGTGGGCCGACAGTCACTCTCTGCGCTGGCTGCACTTCATGCTGCGACGCGCGAGCAACCTCCCCCTGGTCGTCCTCGCCTCACTCGGAATGGAACCGATCCCCGACGGCACGGAGACGACGGGCGCCGAGCTGCAGCTGTTCCGCCATGAACTCGTCCTGCGCCCGCTCGAGTGCGACACCGTTGCCGACGTCGTCGAGCACACCCTGGGCCCCACCGCAGACGCCGCATTCTCCGCCGCCTGCCGCTCTGCGACAGGCGGCAATCTGTTCCTGCTGCAGGCCCTGCTGCGGACGCTCCGCAGGTCGGGGGCGACTCCCGATGCCCGTACCGCGAGCGAACTCACCCGTTACGCGCCCGCGGGAGTGGGACGGGCCGCGCACGGTCTGATCAAGAACTCGGGTCCTCATGCCCTCGCCGTGGCCCAGGCCTTGACCGTGCTCGATGGGTCGGCTGACGTCGTCCTGCTCGCCGGGGTGGCCGGACTCGCCGAAGGCGCCCTGCAGGACGCCGTGCACGGGCTCGTACGGATCGGGCTGATGACTCGTACCGATGACATCGTGGCGTTCGCGAGCCCGCTCGTATCCGCTTCCTTCGCCGAGGAAGTCGTCCCCAGCCGGCGCCAGGAACTGCACGCACGGGCGGCGCGTTTGCTGCTCGCTCAGGATGCCCCTCTGGAGAATGTCGCCGCACACTTCCAGCAGGCGCCGCTGGGAGTGCCCGGTGCCGCCGAGACCTTGCGCGCCGCCGCGGCACAGGCCGCGCAGAAGTCCCGTCCCGAGGACGCCATCGTCCTGATCCGGCGCGCCTTGCGCGAGATGGTGAGCGATGAGTGCCGGGCGACGCTGCTGATCAGCCTCGGCAGGGTGGAACTCGCCACCCACATCCCGGACGCCATTCGTCACCTACAGCGGGGGCTGGAGCTGTCCCAGGACACGACCGAGCGGACCGCCACCGCACGCGCCCTGTCGCGAGCGCTCTTCACCCTCGACCGTTACCCCGAGGGGCTGGCGGTGCTCCGGAGCACCAGTGCCGCTCTCCGGCCCACGGACAGCGCGAACGCTCTCCGTCTGGAAGTGGATTTCCTGTACGGCAGCGTGTGCCATCCCGGCTCGGCCTCGGCCGTGATGCCCCGCCTAAGGGAGCTCCAGCTCTCCGACGCCCAAGGCACCAGCGCGGAGCGACCGCTGGCCGCGCTGCTCAGCCTGCGAGCCCTGATGGACAACAGGGATCCCCAGGAGGTCGTCTGCATGGCCCAGCGGGCACTCAGCAACGGCTTGCACCCCGGCGACGACGAATCCCTGGTGTACCTGGGCGCCGTCATCGCCCTCGGAGCTGCCGGGCAGTCCGAGCTGGCCTTCACCTACGTCGACGCCGCTGTGGACGAGGCCCGCACGCAGGGATCGGCGCTCGCCTACGCCTACGCCCTCAGCGCCCGCGCAGCAATGCGGACCCGACTGGGCCAGGTGTTGGAGAGTCAGGCCGACGCACAGCTCACGCTGGAGGTGCTCGGAGAGATCGGCGTCGAGCGGAACTGCACCCGCAGCCTCGCCGCCACGGCCGCCCTCATGGACGCGCTGACGAAACAAGGGGAGCTCGACGAGGCAGCCGTGCTGCTGGAGAAGGGCTGGCTCGACGGCGACCTGAACGGCCACTGGATCAACGACTACGTCCTTCTGTCACGCGGACGGCTACGGATGGCCCAAGGGCGGACGCGAGAGGCCCTGGCCGACTTCCTCATGAGCGGCCACCGGACCTGCGCCCGCAAACTGCCCGGGGCCGGCGTACTGCCCTGGCGCTCGGAAGCGGCCCTGGCGCACGCGGCACTCGGCGAGCGGGACGCAGCTCTGGCACTGGCCCAGGACGAGCTGGCGCACGCCCGCCGCTGGGGCGTCCCGGAGATCGAGGGCGGCGCCCTGCGCGCCCTGGGGCTGGTCACCGGTGGGACAGAAGGACTTGCTCTGCTGCGCGAAGCCGTGGAGATCCTGAAGGGCACGGCGGCGAAGTACCAACTGGCTCAGGCGACAGGTGACTTCGGCGCCCGAGCCCGAGAGGCCGGAGATCTGCCGGAGGCGCGGATCCACCTCCAGCACGCCGTCAGTATCGCGCACCAGATCGGCGCGACGGCGGTGGCCGAAGCGGCACTGGCCGAACTCCGGGCTCTGGGGGACCGCCCCCGCACGCGAGCCTTCTGCGGCGTGGACTCCCTCACGCCCACCGAACGGCGTGTGGCAGACCTCGCTGCCCAAGGCCTGACCAACAAGGCCATCGCCCAGCACCTGTTCGTCGGTCTGCGCACGGTGGAAGTGCACCTCACCAACGCCTACCGCAAACTCGACATCGATGGCCGTCCGGCCCTGGCGGAAGCACTGTCCCGGACGGACTGACCCCAGGAGGGTGGGCCCGACGTCCAGCCGGCCACTCCTGGAGACCGTCACTCGCCTTCCCAGTACTGCCTGTTCCGTTCGGCAGGCCTGATCCGCCATTGAGACGGACAGGTCGCCCTGTCCGCCGCCTTTGACAAGCCATCGATCGCGTGGTGAACAGCGCCGGGGAGAAGCCGGTGGTGGGGGATGGGACCCGAGTGGCATCTGGGCGCGGTCGGCAACCCCGCGCCGTTCCTACTGCCTTCCACCCTGAAGGTCGCACAGCGTGCAGGATCGCGCGTCTGACCTCGGGCGCAGTCGGGCTCGCCGATGGGGTGACCGATGCCGGCGAGCCGCCTCGCGGCCGCTGAGGCTTCCACAGGTACGGCCATGCCCAGCCGACACGTCCCGCTTGCAGGGTCTTCTCCACAGCCCGTCGCTACCGCAGCCGGTAACAGCGCTCCAGGTAGGGGCCGTGGGTGAACGGGCAGCGGAAAAGCTGCACCGGGTCCGCACCGTCAGGTCCGGACGACGGGCCCGCGATGTCCCGGTGGAAGAAGCTGGGCGAGTGCCGGGAGGGGCACCGGTCCGTCCTCCCCAGGCGCTCTGTCGTCGGGCCGCGGCCGGCTCCGCGCCATACGCCCACTGCCCCGGCACGGAAGAGCAGCTGACACGGGCGACGATGTGCCCCGGAGACTGTTCAGCGATGTGGCCAAGCGGCGGTCCCGAAGGGTCCGGCAGGCGCTGTGGGGCCGTTCGCCGTAAGGAGTGCCCGTAGCACCGAAGTGCCCACCGGGGGGCAGCCGTCGGGGTACCCAAGGGTTTGGTGAGATCAGACCTCCCAGCTTGAAACGACCTGGCGGAATTGATGGAGTTGGACCCAAGGCAGCGTCCCCCCTGGGGGCTTGCCGGGACCTCAGCCGGGCTCCACCGCCCGCGTTTCGACGGAGGCCCGCCAACCGGGGGACTGCGAGCGATCTGCCTGGTCCTTCTGCTGCCACCGGGTTCGACCATCCGTCGCTGCCTTTCCGGGGAGCAACCACCGAATGCACACGAAAGCAGGTACCGCCATGGCCAAAACGGGGAGCGGAGGGGCGGAGCGAAACGTGACCCGCACCGCTACTGGAACCGTGCGGAGCAGCGTGGCTGGGCCGGTCGGCGGTATGAGTGGGGTCCGGGACCTGTTCGACTCGTTCAAGAAGGACGCCGAAGGGTGCATCTCGCGAGTGGAGATCGCGGCGCGGCTCCAGCAGGCCGGCATCACTCCCGACGACCCGCGCATCAGGGACGCCTGGGCGTCGATCGAGGGCCCCGAGGTTGACAGCGGACGAGTGAGCCTCACCCAGTTCGCGAGCCTATGCGAGCGGAACGGGCGGCTGATGGCCCGCGCGATCACCGGTGAGCTCATCATCCCGGACTTTCCTTCCCTGATCGCTGACATCACCGAGATCTACGAGCGGCTGCTGCCCGAGAGGGGCGGTGCGGTCGCCGACTACATACCGCAGTTGAAGCGGGTACCGCCGGACCAGTTGGCCATCTCGGTATGCACGGTGGACGGCCAGCGCTTCTCCATCGGTGACACCGGAGTGGGCTTCTGCGTGCAGTCGGTCTGCAAGCCGATCAACTACTGCCTCACGCTGGAGGAGCATGGTGCCGATGTCGTCCACCGTCATGTAGGCCGGGAACCGAGCGGACTCGGATTCAACGAACTGACGGTCAATGGCAAGGGCCTTCCGCACAACCCGATGATCAACTCTGGTGCCATCATGAGTTGTGCGCTCATCCAGCCGTCCCTCGACGTGGCCGACCGATTCGACTACGTCGCGGAGACGTGGCGACGGCTGGCGGCCGGCAGTCCCGTGGGGTTCAACAATTCCGTCTACCTCTCGGAGCGGCACACGGCCGACCGCAATTTCGCGCTCGGATACTTCATGCGCGAACATGGGGCCTTCCCGAAGGACACCGAACTGATCGAGACGGTGGAGTTCTACTTCCAGTGCTGCTCGGTCGAACTGGACGCCTCAGGCCTGGCATCGGTCGCCTCCACACTGGCCAACGGCGGAACGGTGCCGCTCTCGGGCGAACGTGTCTTCTCCACGGATTCTGTGCAGAAATGCCTTTCGCTCATGTCCTCGTGCGGGATGTACGACTACTCGGGCGAGTTCGCCTTCAGCATCGGCCTGCCGGCGAAGAGCGGGGTCTCGGGCGCTCTGATGCTGGTCATTCCGCAGGTCATGGGAATCTCCATCTGGTCGCCCCGCCTGGATGCGCTGGGCAACTCCGTTCGCGGCATCGAGTTCTGCAAGGAACTGGTCAAGAAGTACAACTTCCACGTGTACGACTCGCTCGTGGCCAGTGAGCAGGAGGGTAAGCGCGACCCGAGGTTGAAGAGGAACCAGACGGCGATCGAGGGAACGATGCGGCTCCTGTGGTCGGCGAGCAAGGGCGACGTCGACGGCGTACGCACCGTCTTGGCGTCCGGAGTCGCCGCTTCGTCCGCTGACTACGACGGGCGCACCGCGCTCCACCTGGCGGCGTCCGAGGGACATCTCGCGGTCGTCTCCCACTTGTTGGAACACGGCGTCGACGTCCGTGCCACCGACCGCTGGGGCGGGACTCCCCTCTCCGATGCGGAGCATGCGGGCCACACCGCCGTCGTCGAAGCCCTGAAGCCGCTGACCGGAGGCCTCGTATCGGTGCCTGACGCAGGGAAGAAGGGGGCCTGACGTCAGGCCCGGCCGGCCATCCCCTGCCGCACGCCGTCCGACCACGGGCAGCCGCACGCCCCATCCACATCACCGACCCACCGCGCCCCGGACGATGCGCCGCACCAACGGTGCCGGCGACCCGGGCCGGTCATCGACCCACCATCACCGGAACGGGTTCTCCCCGTCCGGTCACGAATAGAAGGACACGCAATGAGTTTCCGCGCTGAGTACATCTGGATCGACGGTACGTCTCCGACCGCGAAGCTGCGTTCGAAGACGAAGGTCGTGGAGGTGGGTGCTACTCCGCCGACCTGGGGCTTTGATGGTTCCAGTACCAATCAGGCGGAGGGTTTTGCATCGGACCGGGTGCTGGAGCCGGTGTTCATGTGCCCGGATCCGATCCGCGGCGGTGACAACGTGCTGGTGCTCTGCGAGGTGCTCAACACCGATGGCACCGCCCACGATTCCAACACCCGGGCTGCGCTGCGTCCGGTCGCCGAGGAGTTCGCGCAGCATTATTCGCTCTTCGGTATCGAGCAGGAGTACACCTTCTTCGATGGTGCCCGGCCGCTCGGTTTCCCCGAGAGCGGGTTCCCGGCGCCGCAGGGCGGTTACTACTGCGGTGTCGGTGCGGATGAGATCTTCGGGCGTGAGATCGTCGAGAAGCACCTGGACCGTTGTATGGCGGCTGGTCTGGACATCTGCGGGATCAATGCCGAGGTGATGCCGGGGCAGTGGGAGTTCCAGATCGGGCCGGTCAGTCCGCTGGAGGTCTCCGACCAGTTGTGGATCGCGCGTTGGCTGCTGTATCGCACGGCGGAGGAGTTCGGTGTGTCGGTCACTCTGGACCCGAAGCCGGTCAAGGGTGACTGGAACGGTGCGGGCGCGCACACCAATTTCTCGACGAAGGCGATGCGTGAGAACTACGGCGCGATCGTCGCGGCGTGCGAGTCGCTGGGGAGGGCTCCAAGCCGCTCGACCACGTGAAGAACTACGGTGCGGGCATCGATGGCCGTCTGACAGGTTCCCATGAGACCGCGCGGTGGGACGCGTACAGCTACGGGGTCTCCGACCGCGGGGCCTCGGTCCGCATTCCGTGGCAGGTGTACAGGGACGGCAAGGGCTACATCGAGGACCGTCGCCCCAACGCGAACGTCGACCCCTACATCGTCACCCGCCTCATCGTCGACACCTGCTGCACCGCGCTGGACAGGGAAGGCCTGGTCTAACTCCCACAACACGGAATGCTGGCCCCAGAACCACCGCTGGGGGCAGCATTCCGTGTTCCGTGAGGACGTTCCCGAAATCCAGGCGTGGCACGCCACCTCGCATCGGCCCCAGTTTCCGGCCGGCGGAGTGGAATACCGCGGCCGGGTGGAAGGCGGGTTGGGCCCGGGACCGGCACTCCTCGACAGGCGGCGGGCCGACGCCGGGCCTCCACCGGAAGTACCGGACCCACAGAGTCAGACCGGCCGGGCCAGCGCCTCTGCGAGCTCCGGTCGGCCGTCGATGTCGAGCTTTCGGTAAGCGTTGGTGAGGTGCTCCTCCACCGTGCGCAGACCGACGAACAAGTGACCGGCGATGGCCCGGTTGGTCATGCCTTGGGCGGCCAGATCCGTCACACGCCGTTCGGTGGGTGTCAATGCATCCACGCCTCGGAAGGAATGGGTGCGCGGACGGTCGCCCATGGCCCGGAGCTCGGCCAGTGCTGCTTCGGCCACCACGGTCGCGCCGATCTGGTGCGCGACGCTGACGGCCAGCTGGAGGTGGGGACGTGCCTGCGCGAGGTCCCCGGTCGCGCGGGCCTGGGCGCCGTAATCGGCTGTCGCCTGAGCGTAGTTGTACCGCGCGGTCGTGCCCTCGAGGATCTCCACGGCGGAGTGCAGCATGGCGAGTCCTTCGGCGCCGCCGGTGACCAGGCCCAGCGCCCGCAGTGCGATGCCCTCGAATTCGGGAACACCCCAGTGGCGGGCGAGCGAGAGTTCCTCTTGGGCCAAGGCCAGGGCTGGCTCCGGCTCGTCGAGTTCCGCGTGCGCCAGGGCCGCCTCCGAGCGCCAGGCCAGAACACCCGCACCCGTTAGCCCGCGAGCACCGGCCCGGTGGCCGCAGAGCAGGAAGTCGGCCAGAGCCTCGCGTGTGCGGCCCTGGGCCATCCGTAGCCGTCCACGCGACAGCAGGACATGGTCGTTGATCCAGTGACCGTCGAGGTCGCCGGCGAGCCGGCCTTGTGCCAGCACTGAGGCCTCGTCGAGTTCCCCTTGTTTCGTCAAGGAGTCCAGGAGAGCACCGGCGGCGGCGACACTGCGGGCGCTATCGCGGCCTACGCCTATCTCCCCGAGCGCTTCCAGCGCGGCCTGCGCGTCGGCCCGGCACTCCTGCACTTGGCCCAGCCGGATCCGCATGGCTGCTCGGGCGCTGACGGCGTAAGCGTAGGCGAGCGCAGACCCCCGCCTACGGGCCTCGTGCACGGCGGTGTTCGCGTAGGAGAGGCCCAACTCCGCCTGCCCGGTGGCCCCGAGGGCGATGATCGCGCCCAGGTACACGGTGGACTCCTCGTCGGGGCACAGACCCTGATCCCATGCCGATCGGGCCAGGGAGACGACGTCCTGAGGGTCCTCACCGATCATCACGGCCCGCAGACTCAGCAATGCGGCCAGCGGTCGCTTCGCGCTGCTGTCGTGGGCGTCAGAGAGCCGGAGTTCGTGGAGACGGGGCATCACGGACGCGGCTGAACCGGGCAGGCAGACGCCGCCGTACAGGAAGTCGACTTCCAGGCGGAGTGCGTCCACGGGGTTCACTGTGCACAAGGCGGCGCTGGTGTCGCGGAGTACGGCCAGCGCCTCCGCATAACGGTCGAGTGTGCACAGCGCCCGCGACAGAGCGCGCGCGGCGGCGGTCTGCTCCGTCGTGTCGCGGGACAGCTTCAGTCCCCGCTGGAGGTGGCGCACTGCGTCAGGCAGGCTGGTGGTGAGCTCTGCTCTGCCGAGGCCGATCAGCGAGGTGGCCCGGTGGTCGTCGTCGGGCCCTTCGCGCACAGCGCGCTGGAAGAGGGCGATGGCGTCCTCGGGACGGGATTTCTGCCTGGCCTGCGACGCGGCGGCGTAAAGGACCTCGGCCGCGCCGGGCACTCCGAGAGGCGCCTGGCGGAAGTGTGCGGCCGTGACCTCGAGCGGGGCGTCCTGTGCGAGCTGCAGAAGCGCCGCGCGAGCGTGCAACTGCTGGCGCCGACTGGGGACGATCTCCTTGGCGAAGGCTGCGGCCGCGAGCGGACTCGCGAAGACCACGGTCTCGTCGGTACGGGTCATCAGGCCAGCTCGTACGAGTCCGTGTACGGCGTCCAGGGCCCTGCCCTCGACGAGTTCGGCGACACCAGCGAGGAGGGCGACGTCCGCCGATCCGTCGAGCACCACCAGTGCGTGGGCCACGGCGAGGGAGTCGGGCCCGCAGTTCTTGATCAGACCGTGTACGGCCCGCCTCACTCCCGGGGGCATGAGGTGGGTGAGTTCGGCCGCGGCACGGTCCTCGAAGGGCGGTCCTGACGCGTGCAGCGTACGCAGCAAGGCATTCAGTAGGAACAGGTTCCCGCCTGTCGCGGCCCGGCAGGCGGTCAGGAAGGACGTGTTCATCCCCGCGCCCAACGCGTGCTCGACGGCGGAGGCGACGGCGTCTTCGTCGAGGGGTTGCAGGGCGAGCCGGCGCCGGAACAACCGGGCCACGGCGCCGGTCGTGTCCGCGTCGTCGGAAACGGGTTCCGGTGTGAGCGAGGCGAGGAGGACCAGGGGAAGGTTGTCCGCGCGCCGCAGCAGAAAGTGCAACCAGCGCAGTGAGTGGGTGTCGGCCCACTGCAGGTCGTCGATGACCAGTAGCAGTCTCCCGTTCGCGGTGAGATTGACTGCCAGCCAGTACAGGCCGTGCAAGAGTTCCTCGTCGTGCCCGGAGACGGGCGGGGCACCGATGTATTGTCCCGGCGCGGGGCCGACCAGCAGTGTTGCTGCTACTGAGGCGTGCCCGGAGAGCGGCGAGTCCGGCCCGTCTCCCGCGGCCCGGACGATGCGTCCGAACAACTGACGGACCACGCCGAAGGCGAAGCGGCTCTCCATCGCATCCCCCGAGGCAGGCAGGATGGTGTCGCCCTCTTCGCGGATCTCCTCCACGGCTGCCCGCAACAGGGCGCTCTTGCCGCTGCCCGCGTCCCCGTGGACGAGGACGGACTTGCCGGACGAGGCCTGTGCGCCGAGCAGGGCCTTGACGGCGTCGAGTTCGCGCTCTCTGCCGATCGGCACGGGTACGGGTCGACGTATCGGCTGTGCAGATGGCATGCGGTCGCGACCTTGTTCCGTTCGGGGACCCGGAGGGCTTGAAGGAGGAGTGGGTGCCATGACTCCATCTCACCTCCGACCAGGCCTGCGTGGGTGGCGGTGAAACCTTACGGAGTGCGGACGGCTATGTGTCGGCCCCGTGTGAAGCCGCCTCGACGTGGGGTGCCCACGACGGAGATCGCCGCTCGCCCGGGCGAGGTGCGCGGGCGATCGGCGATGTCGTGGCTCAGGCCGCGATGTTGGATTCCGTCCGTTGCTTCGCGTTGCCCGCGACAGGCGCCGACTGGGTGGCAGCGGGGCGGCGCAGGGTGAGGGCTATGCCGACGCCGAGCAGGGTGAGGGCAGCGGCAGTGAGGCCCGCGGTGCGCAGACCGGGGATGAGGTCGGGCCCGGTGGAGGTCCGAAGGCCGGAGTTGGCGATGGCCACCAGGATCGCCAGGCCGACGGCGGAGCCGATCTGCTGGGTGGTGGAGGCCATGGCCGAGGCGATGCCCTGGTGGTGGGGGTCTACTCCCGTTCCGGCGGCGACGAACATGGCGGTCCAGGCGAGGCCCTGGCCGAGGCTGAGCAGGACGATTCCGGGAAGCAGGGCCGGGTAACTGCCGCCCGGGGACATCGCCAGGGCCAGGACCGCCATGCCGGCGGCGCCCAGAATGAGGCCGGCGATGATGGTGGTACGGGTGCCGACCCTGCCGAGCAGCTTCTCGCTGAGCTGGGTTCCGACCATGCCCACCAGGGCCGAGGGCAGGAACGCCAGGCCGGTGGCCAGGGCGCCGTAGCCGCGGACGTTCTGCAGGTAGACGGTGAAGAAGTAGTACTGGGCGCCGAAGGTGCCCATGAAGACGAAGGTGATGCCCATCGCGGCAACCAGACTGCGGTTGCGGAACAGGCGGAGCGGCATCAGCGGGTGCGCGGTTCGAGCCTCGATGAGGAGGAACAGCCCGATGAACAGGGCTCCGCCCAGCAGCGCGCAGAGAGTCTCAGCGGAGGTCCAGCCGGCATCAGGGCCCTGTACGACGCCGAAGACGAGAGCGGTGAGGCCGACCGTTGCGGTCAGGGAACCGGCCAGGTCGAAGCTGCGGCCCCGCTCGCGCGGTGCGTCCTTGGCGATGACGGCGAAGGAAACGGCGGCGGCGCCCAAGGCGAGGGGGACGTTGACGTAGAAGACGGCTTCCCAGCCGAAGTAGCTGGTCAGGACGCCACCCAGCAGGGAGCCGAGCGCCAGGCCGACGGCGCCCGCACCGCCCCAGACCGCGAGGGCCCGGTTACGTGCGGCACCTTCGGTGAAGGTGGTGGCGATGAGGGAGAGCGTGGCAGGGAGCAGAAGCGCGCCGCCGAGGCCCTGGACGGCGCGGGCGGCCACGAGCAGTCCAGGGTCGGTGGCGAGTCCGCCAGCCAGCGAGGACAGGCCGTAGAGGGTCAGGGCAGTGGCAAAAATGCGGCGCTGCCCGAGGATGTCGGCGGCACGGCCGCCCAGCAGCAGGAAGCCGCCGAAGGCCACGGCATAGCCGCTGACGACCCACTGCAGACTGTGCGCGTCGAAGCCGACCTCGCGGCCGATCTCCGGCAGTGCGACGTAGACGATGTTGTAGTCGATGGCGCTGATGAACTGGGCAAAGGCCAGCAGGGCAAGCAGCAGCCCGGTCCCGCGGCGCGTGGTGGGGGATGACATGAAGCGTTAGCCTCTCAGAAGTAAGCGGTTGACCGCTTACAAGTTGGGTCAAAGAAAAGGGCCGTACAAGGCGGCCCGGTTCGGCACTTTCGCTTAGGCGCGCAGCGCGCGGACCCAGGGAGCATCAGCCGAGGCGGCGTCGATCGCCACCATGACCTGGCCGAGCAGGCCTTCCGCGAAGTAGCGCCGGATCTGCTCGTCGGAAGCGCCGGAGACGGCGCGGATATACTCGACCTGCTTGGCGTAGCAGGTGCGCACCGCCTCGCCGATGACCGGCTCGCTCGCGCTGCATTGGGCATGCATGAGGATCATGAGGACGTCCCTGTCCGCGATGACGTCGCCGTAGGAGGTCGTCATCGCGTCCAGGACTGCTTGCGGATCGGTGCTGCGCACCGACGCCGCCGCCGAGGCGGCCGCCTCCCTCAGGAGATCCGAGCAGTGGTCGACCAGGGCCGCGAACAGGTTCTGCTTGTCTTTGAACAACCGGTACAAATACCCCTGCGAGATGCCGGCGGCCTTGGCCACGTCCATCGTCGAGGTCCCGTAGTACCCACGCTCAGCGAACGCCTTGATCGCCGTGCGCATCACCGTCGCCCGGCGCTCCTCGGCCGTAGAACGCTGCCGTGCCCTCATTTCCATGGAAGTAATTAACCACTCACATGTGGATGGCGTCAAATCCACACAGGGCCCGGAGGGTGCTGGCGCTGGACGGCCCGCAACCGCCGTGGCGCCGCGGTCAGGGAGCTACTGGCAGTGAACGGACCAGTCGACGCCAGCAGATCAGCCAACAGCTCAGACTGAGGAGAGCTTCGTGGATGTCGTCGCGTATCTCTCAGCGGATCCCTAGGCGGCGGAACCAGCGAAAGTGGGCGAAGGCGCGCTCCACGACCCAACGTTGGGTGCCGAGGCAGGAGCTCGTTTGCGGTGCCCTGGGGGACGATCAACGTCTTCACGCCGAGCCCCCGGACTAGTACTCCAGCTGTCGTTCTTGATCACTGTTGCGGAGCGACCTGTCGTTGCCGCCGCCCGTCGTCGATCGTGGGTGGCCTCAGCTGTTCCGCTGCGCCAGGCGGACTGGAAGGCTGAGCTCATGGCTTCGAGCATCGTCGTCCAGTACACCGAGTATCTGCGGACTGGTACGAGCGCCCTCTGGGTTCGGTTGCGGGAGCTCCTTCAGGACCAGGGGCTTGACCCTGAGGTGACGGTCGTCGTTGGCCTCTTGCAGGAGGGCCCCGATCACGAGGATGGCCAGGTCTCTGGCGACGGCAGGGTCTTACAGGTTCAGCCTCTTCCATTGATCAGAAACGGCTCGGGTTCTCATCAACCGGTGGGGTCTTCACCGGGGTCGCCTGATCCGCCTCGATGGTCCTGGCCGCCTCGGCTGCTTCCCGGAAGGTGACGACCGCCTCGCCGTTCTCCCGCGCCCATGTGGTGAGCATCCTGATGGGCTCCTCCAGGGTTCGCCCGAGATCGGTCAGGCCGTACTCCACGCGCGGCGGCGCCTCGGCGTAAGCGTGCCGCTCGACGAGCCCGTTGGCTTGGAGCCGGCGCAACGTCTGGGTCAGTACCTTGCGCGAAATGCCACCGCTCAGCTCGACCAGCTCGCCGTGGCGCACCGGGCCGTCGGTCAGCGCGAAGAGCGTAACCATGGACCACTTGCTGGCGATGATCTCCATGGCCAGGAGAGCGGGACAGTCGGCGAGGAAGGCAATTCCGGGTCGCAGGCTCATGCCCCGAAGGTTACCTGGAGGTACCTGGTGGCCGCCTATCGTCGTCGAGGTGCGCACCCCCCTTACTCGCATCTCGCATGATTGAGGTTTCAGCCATGTTCGTCTCCCTTGTCGTCGTCACCGTGTTCATGTCGGCGCTTCTCCTGGTATCGGCTGGGGCAAAGTCTCTGCGGACGCGGCACATCACCGAGCAGATGTCCACACTCGGAGTGCCGCAGAGCATGATGGCTTTCCTGATCGGCGCTCAGATCGCGGGCGCGGCCGGTGCGATCACCGGACTCTGGTGGGGACCCATCGGAATCGCCGCCGCGATCGGCCTGACGCTCTATTTCGCCGGGGCGGTCGCCTTCCACCTGCGCGTCGGCGACCGCAAGGGCGCGTCTCCGGCGGTGGTCCTCACCATGGCCTCCGTCGCCCTGATCGTGCTGCGTGCTGCCACCCTGTGACAGCGGACAGCCGGTCCGACGCTGGCGTTGATCGTGCTGAGTGAGGTCGGTCTCCTCTGAGGCAGCCACCGTTGATCATCTTGAGTTGTGCCGACAAACGAAGATCAGCCGGTGGCCGTGGGCCACAGCGTAAACCTTGCCCGGTGACAATCTGTATTCGATGGCCTGATGGGCAAGGTGGCGGGCCGGTTCGCCCGGGTGGAACCGCGCCGCCGGGCGAGGGCGTTCGTGCTGGGGCTGCTCGCGGACCTGCCGAGGAAGAACTGCTGGGCGATCGCCGAGCACGCCGGTGACGCCAGTCCGGCCGGCATGCAGCACTTTCTCAGCCGGGCCCGCTGGGATGCCGACGAAGTCCGGAACGACATACGGGACTTCGTAGTCGGAGCGGGACACGTCGTCATGGTGATGGCCGTAGAACGGGGACCCGACCTGGGCTCTCGGGACTGCAGCGGACCAGTAATGACGGGCCGTCAAGCCTGTTCGACCGCTGGGGGTCAAGGGCTCGCAGGTTCAAATCCTGTCGTCCCGACGGTGTTTACGCAGTTCAGAGGCCGTCTCCGCATTGCGAGGGCGGCCTCTGGTGTCTGTATTGTCCGATTGCAAATGTGAGAGCTTGTGAGAGGCGCGCCGCACCGCCGTCTTTCCGCAGGTCATGGCCTCCTTCGGGAAGGTTGTATTTGACCCGCTGCATGTAGCGAGTGCTTCGAAGCGCCGGCGCTACTTGGTCGACGTCGCGAGCGGGTGCTGGGCGGGCGGGCCTGTGGCGTGCGCCCGGCCCGGGGAAGCCCTGATCGGCGCGCGTGTGTGTAGGCGTTTGCGCAGTTGGGGTGACCGCAGGGGATTGACGGCCAGGTCTTCGAACCGGTCGACGGGTTGGCATGCCGTTAGCCTCTCGTCGCAGGCCCGGGTACTCCTCTGCGCTGGGCAGGGTCCGCTTGCGACCGTGGCTGATCTGGGTGAGGAAGGCGTCGCGGTGGCGGTGGATGCGAGCCAGGATGCGCCGGCGCCACTCGCCGGCGCCATCGTGCCGGACACCCCTTCCGCAGTGCGGAGCCACAGGTCGGCGAGCGCGGTGACCGCCGGCGGCGCGGGAGGAAGGGCGGTCTGGTTCTCGATGAGGCCGGAAGTCGCGGGGTGCGTGGCCTGCACGGTCTCAGGCGAAGGCCCCATAGGGCCTTCGCCTTGAGCTGCTAATTCGGAGTTTCTTGAGATGGCGTGTCGGGCGCCGGCAGATGCTGGGGTGGCAATTTCACTCGGATGCGAAGCCCGCCAGTTGGGTTGGCTCGGGCCTCCAGCGTTCCACGGTGCGCGGCGGTGACTGCGCGGATTACCGACAAGCCGAGGCCTGCACCCTTGCGGCGCCCGCTGCCCCGCTGGAAGGGCTCGAAGAGCATGGGCAGGTCGGACTCCTGGATGACAGGACCGCTGTTGACCACGTCGACGAAACCTCCTCCCTCATCGGTCGGCCCGGTCTCGATGCGGACCGATCCATGCCGTCTGTTGTGCCGCACGGCATTCGTCACCAGGTTCCCCACAAGTTGACTGAGGAGAGACGAGTCTCCCCATACGCGAGCGGTCTGCAGTTGGGCGTCCACGGACACTTCTGCTTCTCGTGCCTCGACCAGCGCATTGGTGATCGCCCTTCGTGCCTCATCGGCCAGATCGGTCGCAACAGGCAGGAGCACGCCGCTCTCGCCCTTGGCCAACGCCAGCAGAGCGGCTATCAAACGCTCGCTCCGCTCAGTGGCCGCCAAGGCGCGACTGATGTCGGGCAGCAGATCCGACGGTATCCGTCCCTGCGACAGCGGGATCTCCAGGGCGGTCCGCTGGAGCGTCAGGGGGGTACGCAGCTCGTGGGAGGCGTGAGCAGTGAAACGCCTCTGGTCGGCGAAACTGCGCTCAAGGCGGTCGAGCATGGCGTCGAACGTGTCTGCCAGCTCCTTGACCTCGTCGTTCGGCCCGATCAAAGCAAGCCGTGCATCCAGGTTGCGGTCACCGATGTCCCGGGCCGCTGCAGTTACCCGGCTGATCCGGGACAGTCCACCTCGGGCCATCCACCAGCTCGCGAGAAGGGAAGAAAGGCAGACAAGGGCGAAGAGGATGAGGCACCGTTTCATGAGCTCATCCATGACCTCCTGTTCGAAAGCCGCGAAACGCTGGGCGTGAGTCAGGCCTGCGTCGCTGTCGATTCCGTAGTGATAGACCGTCCCGTCCGATGCGGCGTCAACTGACGGCACCGTGTTCGACGGCGCCACTGTTGGGCCATTGTGTTCGATGATGTCCCTGACACTCGCCCAGACGTAGGCGAGGAGAACCGACCCCCCGACGGCCAGCACAGCCGCATTCAGCAGGGCCAGCTGCGTCCGGATCGTCAGCCGTCCGAGGAGTCCTGTCACAACCTGTATCCAAACCCGGGCACCGTCGTGATCAGGGGCGGCGGGCCGAGCTTGCGGCGCAGTTGGTGAACGGTGACCTTGACGGTGGTGCTCTCGGGGGGCGTGTGGCAGTCCCAAACCATCTCCAGTAGGTCTGCCGGCTGTAGCGGGGCCCCATCAGCGGTCATCAGTGCCTCCAGGACGCCGAACTCCTTCGGAGTGAGCCGTAGCAGGCTCCCATCGCGCTCGGCCATACGACGGAGGGTGTCCAGCCGTAGCCCTTGATGCTCCAACACGGTCGGGGTGCCACTCGGCCCACGCCGAGCCAGGGCCTGCAGACGGGCCACCAGTTCGACGTACGAGAAGGGCTTGGCGAGGTAGTCATCGGCGCCCTTGCCGAGGCCGTCGACGAGGTCGCGCAGTGATCCGGCCGCGGTCAACATCAGGATGCGCGCCGGGTATCCGGCTCCGGTGAGCATGCGGCACACCGCGTCACCGTGGATGCCGGGCAGGTCACGGTCGAGGACCAGGACGTCGTAGTCGGCTGCCGCGGTCATCTCCATGGCCTGGCCGCCGTCCAGGGCCACGTCGGCGACGATGCCCGACGAACGCAATCCCGCGGCGATCATACCCGCCAGTTCCTCCTCGTCCTCGACAACCAGCACACGCATGTCTGTTCCCTTTCCACCGCTCGCTCGTCTTTCGGCATTTTGACGGACTGATGGTTAAGCGGCGGTTAGCCAAACCTGACCGGCGGCTAACCAGCAACCCCGTACACCTGTTTCGGCGGCGCCGGACAGCGTCGTAGGACCGGTAGGAGGAAGCATGCGAAGAAGGTTCATGCCTTGGGCGGCGATGACAGTGATGACGCTGGGAGCCGCCCTGTCGGTGACAGCCTGTGCGTCGACCAAGGACGATGCCCCCAGAGTTGCGGGAGCCAAGGACGAGCAGGAGCAGGACAAGCCGGCGAGCCAGAAGGAGATAGTTCAGGCCTACGAGAAGTGTCTGCATGAGCAGGGTTTCATCGTCTCGATCGATGAATCAGGCCGGTTCAAGGACCCAGGTCCGGACAATCCAAATCTGTTGATACAAAAAGGGCTGCCGGCGGCCGCCAATGCGTGTCGTGCGAAGGTGCCCGGCATGAAGCAGGTCATGGAGAAGGATGACAAGGAGGGCCTGGAACAAGCTCGTGGCCTGGCCAAGTGCCTTCGCGAGAACGGGATTCCCAACGTGTCCGACCCCGACCCGAAGGATGGAGGACTTTCCATCCCCGCGGACGCGGGCGATGCGTGGAACAAGGCCATGGGTATGTGCGGCAAGAAGTTCCCCAACGTCCCTCTTGACACGGCAGGGTCCCAGTGACATTTCGCACCGGCGAACCGGATGAAGAACGAGCGGCAGTTGCCTCTCGGCCAACACCCCGCCCTAGGGCACAGCGCACGCGTCGGAGGGTCTCCGACGGTGTCGTCGCCGGCGTCCTCGTGGTAGCCGGTGGAGCACTCGCCTTCAGCCAGTGGCCGGCCGGCGGAGGGAATCCCTCAGCAGAGCCCAGACGCTACTCGACGGCGACTGTGCAGCGCACCACCTTGGCTTCCGGGCTGAAGAGCAACGGCAAGTTGGGACATGCGGCGGCCGATGAGATTGCGGCACAGGGCGCAGGCACCTTCACGGACCTGCCGAAGATCGGTGATCAGGTGAGGACCGGCAAGCCGTTGTACGAAGTCGATGCGCAACCAGTTGTGCTCTTCCGTGGTTCACGCCCCTTCTGGCGCGTAGTGGGGAAGGGCATGAGTGACGGGCCGGATGTCAGGATTCTGGAGCGCAACCTCACTGATCTCGGACACGCGAAGGCAGCTGATCTGGCCGTCGATGACCACTTCACCGATGCAACCGCCGAGGCCGTCAAACGGTGGCAGAAGACACTCGGCGTGCCGCAGACCGGCAGGGTGGAGATGGGGCGAGTCGCAGTGCTCCCGTACGGAGAGGCGCGGGTCGAGGAAGTCGGTGCCAAACTCGGCACGGCGGTAGGTTCCGGGGGACCCGTGCTGAAGGTGACGCCACCCGACGTGTACGCCACCATCAAGCCCAACGAGGAGGAGCTTCCCCAGTTGGCTCCGGGAAGCAAAGTCTCTGTTTCCCTGGATGTCGGAGGCAGTATCCCTGGCAAGATCACCTCCATCATCCGTGACACCGGCCCGGACGGGCTTGGCGAAAAGTCGAAGACGCCAGATGGCAGCGCCAAGCCGGCCGTGTTGATCCTTCTCATGGATCAGAAGAGTGCTGCTGCCGCTCTGAACAGCGGACGAAGCGGCGCTACGGTCACCGTGCCGGAGAAGAAGGCGGCCGACGTGCTGGTCGTCCCGGTTACTGCGTTGCTCGCCATGTCCGGGGACGGTTATGGCGTCGAAGTCGTCGAGCCAGGAGCCACCGACCCGAAGCTGGTCCGTGTAGAGGTGGGACTCATCGTCGCCAACCAGGCCGAGGTCAGGGGGCAGCTCAAAGAGGGCGACAAGGTGGTGGTTCCCCAATGAGCGATCACGGTCAACAGCGAACGCCGGTCCTGCTGCTGGAGAAGGTGACCAAGTTGTACGAGGGTCGCCCGCCGGTGCGAGTCCTTCATGACATCGACTTGACGGTGAGCCAGGGAGAACTCATCGCCGTGGTCGGTCCTTCCGGGTCGGGCAAGAGCACCCTTCTGTCACTCGTCGGGACCCTGGACCGCCCGACGTCAGGACGAATTCACCTGGAAGGCCACGACCTGACAGGACTGAGTGACCGACAGGTCGTGGCACTGCGTGCCCGAAGGATCGGGTTCGTCTTTCAACAGTTCTTCTTGCTGCCCGGCCTCACCACCGTGGAGAACGTCGCTACCGGCCTCCTGTACACCGGGGTGGCCGCCGGACAAAGGCGGGAACGGGCGGAGAGTGCTCTGCGCGACGTCGGCCTCGCCCACCGGCTCGGCCATCGTCCCGACCAGCTTTCCGGCGGAGAGAAGCAGCGGGTCGCCATCGCCCGGGCATTGGTCGGCAGGCCGGGACTCCTTCTGGCGGATGAACCAACAGGCGCGTTGGACGCCGTCTCGGGCAAGGGCGTCATCGATCTGTTGCTGGAACTGAACGCACAGGGCACGACTGTTGTCGTCATTACCCACGACCGGGACCTGGCGGCGTCCTTGCCCCGTCGCATCGGTCTGCACGACGGGCGAATCGCCTTCGACATGAGCGACTCGGACGTCCACGCCGCAGGGAACGTCGTGCAGGGGAGCCCGTCATGACCGACCTTCTGCCACGACCAGCACGCCTACGGCCCGTCGACCTGCTCAGGCTCGGATTGATCGGCCCTCGGACCCGGCGCCTGCGCTCGGCATTGTCCGCCCTCGGCATCGCGTTGGGAATAGCGGCTGTGGTGGCCGTTACCGGAATTTCGGCGTCCAACCAAGCTCACCTGCTGGAGCGCCTGGACAACCTCGGAAGCAACCTGATCATGGTGTCGCCGGGGCAGAACATCGACGGCACACCGGCCGATCTACCTGAGACAGCAGTCGCGATGCTCGGCAACATCGCACCTGTCCAGCAGGTCAGCAGTACCGGTGATACCAAGGCGCGCATCTACCGCAGTGATCTCGTCCCGGCGAATCAGACCAACAGCCTTCGCGTACTGTCAGCTCAGAGTGACCTGCTCGACACTCTGCGAGGCGAGCTCGACACCGGACGCTGGCTGGACCGGGCCACCGAGCATCTCCCCGTCGTCGTCCTGGGCCACAGCGCTGCCGAGCGGCTGGGGGTGACGGCTCCGGGGAAGAAGGTCTGGCTGGATGGCGAGGGGCTGGCCGGTGCCTGGTACGGAGTGATCGGCACATTGAAGCCGAACGAACTCGTGCCGGCGATCGATGACTCCGTATTCGTGGGCGCGCCACAAGCGATCGCCTCGCTGGGGGGCGGACGCACGCCGTCCACCGTTTACCTCCGCGTCCACCCGGAACGGGTCAGCGATGTTCAGGAGGTGGCGGCGGCCACGGCCAACCCGGCCCAGCCTTCTGTGGTTGCCGTATCCCGTCCGTCAGATCTGCTCAAGGTACGCAAGGAAACGAGCACCGCCCTTACCGGTCTCGTACTCTCCCTCGCGGGGGTCGCGTTGATCGTCGGAGGCGTCGGGATCGCGAACACCATGGTTGTCGGTGTCATGGAGCGGCGTGGGGAGGTGGGGCTGCGGCGCGCGCTGGGGGCGCGACAGGGGCAGATCACCGTGCAGTTCTTGATCGAGGCGGTCTTGCTCGGCCTGTTCGGCGGTTTGGCCGGCGCGGCTGCGGGAGCCTCTGTGGTGTACGTGTATGCGGCCGTGCAGGGATGGCCTGCCGCAGTCCCCGCGGCCTGGGTAGTAGCGGGTCCTTCGGTTGCCGTGGTGGTGGGCACCTTGGCAGGGCTGTACCCGGCGCTGCGGGCGGCTCGAATGTCTCCTACGGAAGCACTTCGTGCGGGGTGAGTACGTTCCCTTCAACTACAAGGCTGCGGCAGAGCTCAGCACCTCGAGAGCACACGTGAGGCTCGGGGCCGGGGCCGACGTATCGATCTCCTCAAGTGTCCAGCCCCAGGTGGTCGACACGGTCGCTCAGCGCTACTCGAAGTAGTTGTCCAGATACGCGCGAAGAATGGTCGGAATCCTCCCTGGTTGGTACTAGACCTGCTTCTTCTAGCGATGTAATAATGTTCCCAATCGTTTGTTCGTGTGGGTTCTTGTTCGATGTACTACTCGTCGCGATCACCTCACCGGAATCCCTGGCAACAGCCGGAGTACCGCCATGCAAACCACCTCCCTTGTTCCTTCGTTCGTCCTGCAACCCGGTCTCGCTGGCAACGTGCAGCGAGAGCACAGGGCAGCCGAGCGCATGCTGCCGTGCCTGCTCTTTACTGTGGCCGAGGCGAGGCGGCTGATGCGAGAGCTGGCTGGCCGCTGGAAGCTCGCATCCGAAATCGCCGAAGTGGCCTGCTTGGTCATCGGCGAGATGGCGACAAATTCCGTACTCCACAGCGGGAGCCCCGGCATGACTGTTCGGGTCACCCTTCATGAACGGCACCTTCGGGCCGAGGTCGTCGATACGGGGACTTGAAAGGCTTCAGCCGATCCCGCGGTGGACGGCATGGCCGACAACGGCCGGGGGCTGTTCCTGATAGAGGCTCTCTCGATGTCCTCCGGCTGCCATCATGACCCGCACGGAACGCGCAGTTGGGCATGCATCTCCACGGTCGGTGCCTGACGGCACGCTGCCGACGCATCGCGTACGGGCACAGCCTCGGCGCGCGTCAACAGCGTAACGGTCGACCCGTGCGACGGTGAGGAGGTAGGCCACCGCTCGGGCCCAGGAGCGGTGTCGACTGTGGTTGACGTAGGTGGATTCGGGGGCCTGGTTCAGCAGTTCCGAGTGCCGACCCGGATGCGCGTGCGGCGGGACCCAGCTGCCGCACAGAGCGGCCGCGATCCCGGGGCACAGGGCGTCGGCCCCGTAGACGTTGCTCCGCAGCGCCTGCGACAACTACGCGGCAGTAATTGTTGACGCTTCAGCCTTCGCGGATATAAACATCTTCGAACATGTGTACATACGTCCACGATGGCCGACCGGCCCCGAAGCTCTTGCGAGCCAGGGGGCGGAGAAGGTCGGAACCCGTGCCGAAGTTGGCCCCCCTTCGGCCGCGACAAGGTGAGGATCTCCGTGATCGACAAAGCCGCTCCCGGCACGACTGTCGCCAGGCTCAGCGGCCCAGCGCCGGGTGACACGCTCCCCGTCGGCCGGGAGGCGGAGATCGGCCGGATCCTGCAATGCGTCGAGCGTGGTCGCGACCGGCCCCAGTCCCTGGTCGTGCTGGGAGAAACCGGTACCGGCAAGACCCAGCTGGTAGGGGTTGCGGTGGAGCGGGCGAGTCGGTCCGGCACGCGTGTGCTGCTTGCCCAGGGTTGTGAGACGGAGATGCAGCAATCCTTCGCGGCGCTGCACCAACTAGTGCTCCCGTTGCTGGACGAGCTCGCGTGGATGCCGAAGCGCCAGCGTGACGCGCTCCGAGGGGCCTTCGGACTCGCGCCGGCCATCCAGCCGGCCGACCCGATGGCCTTCCGCGTCGCGGTGCTGACTCTGCTCAGGCAGGCCACGCGGACGAGCCCGGTACTGCTGGCCGTCGACGACATCCAGAGCTGCGATCGGGACTCCCTGGACGTCCTGCTCTTCGTGGCCCGGCGCCTGAGCAGCGAACCCGTGACGGTGCTGCTCGCGGCGCGCGGTGAGGTTCCCCCGCCGGGCGTCCCCGCAGATCTGGCGGTGCTGCTGCTCGGGCCGCTGGCACCGCAGGCGGCGGCCCAGCTCCTGGACGTGCAGCCGGGCGCGCCCACCGGAGGCGCCCGGCTGGACCTGCTCCAGCGGGCGGAGGGCAATCCGCTGGCCGTGATCGAGCTGTGCCGCGCTCTGCGCACCGATGGCGCGCAGCCACCGTCGGACGACGGCCGGCCGCAGACGTCGCGCATCCAGCAGATGTTCGCCGCCCAGCTGGACGCGCTGCCGGCGGCGACACAGCGCGCGCTGCTGTACGCCGCCGCCGCATCGACGCACGAGGAACTCACCACGCTCATGGACGCCCTGGATGCCGGGGGCGACCTGTCCGTGTGGTCCCCGGCGGAGCGCGCGGGCCTGATCGCCGTCACGGACAGACACGTGGTCTTCCGGCACCCGTTGATCCGCACCGCCGCGTTCCACCGTGAGCCGGTACGGGCACGGCAGCAGGCCCACCGGGACCTGGTGGCGGCGCTCGGCGAGCAACCGTCGCGTCAGGCCTGGCACTTGGCCGGCGCGGCGATCGGCCCGGACGAGTCGGTGGCCGCGGCGCTGGAAGCCACCGCCCTGCTGGCCCAGCGACGTGGTGGCCTGTACGCCACGGTGAAGGCTTTGGAGCAGGCTGCGCGCTTCAGCCCCTGCGACGACGACCGAGCCCGCCGCCTCGCCAAGGCTCTGACAGCCGCGAACGACTTCGGAGACCCGGCCTGGGTCCGCGAACTGTACGCGAGCTTCGCTGCGGTGAACCGTGACCCGGAACTGCTGGGCGTCGCCGTTTGCGCCACCGGCTGGGCACTGTCGTTGTTCTCGTTCCAGCGCGAGGCCTTCTCCCTGCTGGCCGACGCGTGGGAGCACCATCATCCACTCGACGGGACCACCGCCACCGCCATGGTCGCGATCGCCGGGGGAATCGCGCACCAGTCGGGGCTCGAGGAGCACTTGCGGGTGCTGCCGGGGATGCTTGACCAGGTCACCCGGACCGAACGGGCGCGGGAACCCAGTACCAGGACGACGGAACTGCAATGCCCCCACCTCGCCCGGGAGGATGTCGCCGCCTCTCTTCGCGCCGTCGTGCAGGCCGTGCGCGGCCCCGCCGCATACGCTTCCGACCTGTTCAAGACGTTGACCTCGCTGCCCCGGCCGGCCGATCCGCGGGACCTGGCGACGCTGCACCGGATGGTCGCGACCGGAGTAGTCGCCTACTACGCGGACGAGTCGGACCGGTGCGTGGATCTGTTGCGGCAGGCGTTCGTGCCTTTGCGGGCGGCGGGCGCCATGGGCCCCACCGCGCACGTCTTGGCCGTGCAGGTGGACGTGCTGCTGGCCACCGGGCGATGGTCCGAGGCGGAGGAACTGATCGAGGAGGCGCGGAGCTTCTCCGTCGTCCGCGGAATGACATACGCCCAGTTGGACCTCGACGCCCTGTACGTGACCCTGCGCGCGCTGCGAGGGGACAGCGAGCCGGAAGTGGAACTCACCGGACCGAACTGGCACTCCGTCAGCCTCGACGAGAACCGTGCGACGCTCGCCCGGATGCTCCGGGCCAGGGGGCTCGCCGCCCTGGCCCGAGGGGACCACGAGAGCGCCTTCCGCCACCTGCGGTCTCTGTTCGCGGACGACGGCACGCCCGTGCACAGGCTCCTCTCCAGCCGGTCCGTCGCCGACCTCGCCGCAGCCGCCCAGCGGCTCGGCCGACAGAAGGAAGCAGCACACGTCCTGGCGGCGGTGCGACAGGCCGAGGGCAGCCGGCCGACCACGCGGATCACGCTGCTGATGCACCACGCGGCAGCCCTGATGGACGAGGACGCGGACACCGAAAAGCACTTCCGCCTGGCCGTGATCAACCCGGGAGCGGACCAGTGGCCCATGGAACGGGGCCTGGCCCGCATGAACTACGCGATCTGGCTGCGCAGGAAACGACGGTCCCTCGAGGCACGCGAGCAGTTGGCGACCGTCATCGAAGCCGCCACCCGTCTCGGCGCGCACCGGCTCGCCGCGCAGGCCGGCGCCGAACTGCGGGCGAGCGGCGCGGCGGTCGCCCCGGAGACAGCCGCTCGGGAGGCTGCCGCCCCGCTGGCAGAGTTGACCGCTCAGCAGCAGCAGATCGTCCGACTGGCCGCGAACGGCCTCTCCAACCGTGAGATCGGGGAACAGCTCTTCCTGTCCCCTCGTACCATCGGCACGCACCTGTACAACGTCTATCCCAAACTCGGCATCAGCAGCCGCCATCAGCTGCGGGACGTGATCGAGCGAGGCCTCGGATGAGATGGGACGGACGAGAGCTGAGTGGGACACTGCCGGCCCCGGAAGGGACAAACGACCGGGACGGCCCGTCGCGTGGTTCTCGATTGCCTGGCGCGACGGTTGGTCGACGGGTCCTCATGTACTCCTTGAAGCGGTTGAGGTCACCGGTGACCTGCCGCTCGACGAATCGGAGTTGGTCACGACCGAACCTCCGACTCAGGTGGCTATGAGGACGTGAGGGTCTCCAGCAGCCGTCGCGTGGCCGGGCCGTAGACCCCGGGCGGGTCGATTCGGACGCGGTGCGTCGCCTGGAACTCCGCAACCGCGTCCTGCAGGTGCCGGTCGTATCGGCCGCGTTGGACCAGGTTCCAGAGGCCGATCTCCGCGAGCCGACGCTGCAGTTCCTGAACCTCGGGCCCCGTGTCGTAGCGCCGCAGTGTCGGCCTCTCGGCGGAGGGCGCCGATGTACCGGGGGATGGAGTCGTACCTGGCCCGTCCTGCTGCAGCCCCTCGGCCGGAGCGCCACTGGCAGCTGTGGTCGTGGACGGCGCAGCGTGGCCGGCATGTGTCGAGGCACCCACTGGCTTCCGCACGGTGGGCGACGCCGTCCCTGGCGTCCGGCTCGGGAGCGACCTGCGGGGTCGGGCCGGCGGGGCGGTCGTCTCCGGCGTCCCCTCCACCTGGAGGACATCGAGCCGACTCGCGGGAGGCGGCGACGACACGTCCCGGGCGTCCTGGCCCCGGGAGAGCGCGTACGTGCCCGCTATCGCCGCGGAGCCGATCAGACCGGCGAGGACCGCGGTGATCCGGAGGGGACGCCGTCGCCTTGTGCGTCTGGGCGCCCGGTGCCCTGCCGTCCTGGACGCGCGCACGGGCGGGCCGGGAGATCGGCGTCCTGACGGCAGGTCGCTCTCGCGCCCCACCCGCGGTACGACCCACGTCAACGTGTCCGTGGTGGCCGGCGGCTTCTCGCCCGGCGCGGATTCGGGCAGCGAGAGGTACGGACGGACCCACTCCTGGTCGAACTGCGCAGCAGTGGTCCGGTCTGCGGTGGCGGCGCCGTGTGCGGCGGCACAGGCACACCGCAGGAGGTCAGCGCATCGAGGGCAGAAAGGCATGCTCACGGGACTCCAGTCAGCTTTTCCGGGACATGTGGCATGGCCGATCGGCGCGTAGCGCCTTGCGCAGCGGAAATGGGCGGGCCTGCATGGGGACAGGAAGTTCCGCAGCAAGTTCACTGCCGGTCGACGGTGCGGAGACGAGGGAATGAACGATGAACCTACTGCGCATTGAGCGTTCGAATCCAGCTTCCTTGTACGGCAGTTGATAACGATCAGCTAAACGCGCCGATGCGACGCCAAGGCGTCGCAGTGCGGCAGGCGTCCGATAGCCGGCGAGGAGAATCAATGGGGGCGGACCAGTCGACCGACTGATGCGTCCGCGTCCGGGTGCGGGCAGGTTGAGACACCGGCAGATCCGAGGTGCTGCCCGGCGCCCGATCAGCGGGATCCACTTCGGCAGCGCAGGCAGAGGATTCATCCACAGATCTTCCTCCGAGCGCCCACGACGTCCACGGAGGAAGCCTGTGCCCACCGTCCTCTCCACAGCGCCGCTGTCCGCTGCCGACCGGGCGGAGCGCTGGCATGAAGCGGTTTCCGGGACCTTCGTGCCGATGGATGTGCATCTGCTCGAGGAGGAGCCGTCGCCCGGAACGATCGTCAGCAATCGGCTCGGCTCGGTGCAGATCTCTCGCGTCCAGGCGGGACCGCAAGTGGTGAAGCGCTCCAAGCGTCATATCTCCCGTGACGACCGGAACTCGCTGATCGTCAGCCTGCAGCAGCGGGGCACCACGATTAAGGAGCAGGACGGGCGAGAATCCGTGATAAAGCCGGGAGAATTCTCCATCAGCGACTCGTCCCGGCTGTTCAGAATCAAGATCGAAGAAGAATTCTCCTTCACCTCATTCCACTTCCCGCGCGAAGAGCTGCAGGTGCGGGACGAGGATCTGCGGGCACTGACCGCCACCACGTTCACCGGCGAGGAGGGCAGCGCCGCACTCGTGGCGACCTTTCTCGCGCGCATGGCGCGCGAAGCCGAGGCCTTCGACGAGGGTGTCGGCCGCCGGGTCGCCACTACCGCGCTCGATCTGCTGGTGCTGCTCATAGACGAACGGCACGGCCGCCTGGCCTCCGAGGGGCCGCCGGTTACCGCCGTCTCCCTCGATCGCGTGAAGGAGCACGTCATGCGCAACCTCGACGATCCCGATCTGTCGCCGTCCAGGATCGCCGAAGCGCACTTCATGTCGGTCCGGTACCTCCACAAGCTGTTCCAACTCGAAGGCGCGACCGTGAGCGGCTGGATTCGGAAGCAGCGATTGGAACAGTGCCGCCGGGATCTCCTGCGGCCCATGGCCCAGGAGGTGGGGGTGGCTGCGATCGCCCGGCGGTGGGGTTTCGTCAATCCCAGTCACTTCAGCCGGGCCTTTCGCGCGGCCTACGGCAACACGCCCCGCGAGTGGCAGCTCCACGGTCGATCCGAAGCACGCTACGGGAACACCGGCGGTGCACTGACGGACAAGTGACCGACGGCGACAGCCCATAGCGTAGTGATCAGGAAAGCAGTTCCACCATGCAAGGAGCTCAGATGTCCGACACGACGAACCTGGTCCGACCCGTCCTCGAACCCGAGGCCCAGGCGTTCGCCGAGGCCACGGCGAACCCGCCGTACCTGTTCGACCTGGATCCGGCCGAGGGCCGCAAGGCCGTGAACGAGGTCCAGACGAGTGGGGTCGAATTGCTCGCGATCGACGAGGAGTGGATCACCGTCACGGGCGGTCCAACGGGCAGCGTCCCCGCGCGGATCGTGCGGCCCGCCGGCGCCACCGGCCCGCTCCCGGTGATCCTCTACATCCACGGCGCCGGCTGGGTCTTCGGCAACGCCCACACTCACGACCGCCTGGTACGCGAGCTGGCCGTCGGCGCACACGCCGCGGTGGTCTTTCCCGAGTACGACCTGTCGCCCGAGGCCCGATACCCGGTGGCGATCGAGCAGAACTACGCCGTCGCCCAGTGGATCGTCACCCAGGGGGCCGCCAAGGACCTGGACGGCACGCGGCTGGCCGTAGTCGGCGACTCCGTCGGCGGAAACATGAGTGCCGCGCTGACCCTGATGGCCAAGGAACGCGCCGACGTGGCCCTGCTCCAGCAGGTGTTGTTCTACCCGGTCACCGACGCGAACTTCGACACCGCCTCCTACCACCAGTTCGCCACCAGCTACTTCCTGCGCCGCGACGGCATGCAATGGTTCTGGGACCAGTACACCACCAGCGAGGAAGAGCGGGCGCAGATCACCGCTTCCCCGCTGCGCGCCACCACCGAGCAGCTCACCGGCCTGCCCCAGGCCCTGATCATCACCGGCGAGGCCGACGTCCTGCGCGACGAGGGCGAGGCCTACGCCGCCAAGCTCCGCACCGCGGGCGTCGCCGTGACCGCCGTCCGAGTCCAGGGCGTCATCCACGACTTCGTCATGCTCGACGCCCTGCGCCCCACCCACGGAGCCCAGGTCGCCATCACCTTGGCCACCGACACCCTGCGCACCGCACTCCACCCGGCCTGACTCACCATCACCCCCACCCCTCACCCAGCAAGGAAAGCCTCCGTGACCCAGCCGACCACTCCCACCATCGTCCTGGTCCACGGCGCGTTCGCCGACGCCGCCAGCTACGCCCGGGTCATCCCGGAGCTGCTGGCCCACGGCTACAACGTGGTCGCCCCGGCCGTGCCCAACCGCAGCCTGATCGGCGACGCCGCCTACACCGCCTCGGTCATCCGCCAGATCTCGGGCCCGGTGATCCTGGTCGGCCATTCCTACGGCGGCGCGGTGATCACCGTTGCCGGCGTGGAGGACAACGTGAAGGCCCTGGTGTACCTGGCCGGTTACGCCCTGGAGCAGGGCGAGAGCCTGGGCGAGCTTCAGGGTCGCTTCCCGGACTCCGACCTGGCCTCGGCCCTGGTGTACACGCCCTTTCCGATCGAGGGCTCCACCGAGGGCGGTACCGACGTGACGGTGGACGTCGCGAAGTTCCCCGCGATCTTCGCTGCCGACGTCGAGCCGGAACTCGCCGCGGTGCTCGCCGTCTCCCAGCGCCCGCTGGCCGCTCAAGCCTTCGCTGACGCGGCTCCGGCCGCGGCCTGGAAGACCAAGCCCTCTTGGGGACTGGTCGCCGCCGCCGACCACACCATCAACCCCGACGTCGAGCGCTTCGGCTACCAGCGCGCCGGGATGACCACCACCGAGGTCGACTCCTCGCACCTGGTCATGCTCGCCCACCCGAAGAAGGTCGTCGAGCTCATCTGCGAGGCGGCCCAGAGCGTGGCGCACTGACCACAGAGCCGTCCCGAACTCGAACTGCTGCCGCCCGGCCTGCCCCGGCGGGGCGGCAGCAGCCCCGGCCCACCTCTTTCAGGAGTTTCCATGAGCGGTCAGCCACTGCTGCACCAAAGGGGCCACCAGGTCCGAGCGTTCGGAACCCTCAACCAGTTCCCGCTCGGGCTGTCCCACGACGCCCGGATGTACTCCTGCCAGCGTCTGAACCAGGCTCTGGCGGACAGCCAGTTCCTCTACGCGCTCTACAAGAAGCACCACTGGCTGATGCGCGGAGCCACCTTCTATCAGCTCCACCTGCTCCTCGACGCCCACGCCGAGCAGCAGCTCGCCCTGGTCGACGCACTGGCCGAGCGAGTGCAGAGCCTGGGCGGCGTGGCCGTGGGCGACCCACGGCACGCCGCCGAGATCACCACCATCCCCCGGCCCCCGACGGCATCGAGGAAGTACCGGCCATGCTGTCACGGCTGCTGGAGGCCCACGAGACGATCCTGGTCGACGCGCACGACGCCGCGGCCCGCGTCGCCACCCTCGGCGACGACGGCACCAACGACCTTCTCGTCTCCCAGGTCATCCGTACTGGCGAGGCCCAGACCTGGTTCCTGGCTGAGCACCTCGTCGACACCCCGCTCGTCCGCGGCTGAATTCACGGAGCAGGGCCCCTGCCCGAGCCCTCGCCCGCCCGGGTTCCCGCCCGCCCGCCACCACGGCCTGCCCCGCCGGCGACCTGCCCCGCAGTGCAGTCGGCTACCCGTGTCACACAGCAGCCTGTCCTGACGGGCAGGCAGGCACTTCCCACCGGCGATTTCACGACGCCTCACCGAAGTGCGTGCCGCAGTGACGCCCGACGTGCCCATTCAACGATCCGTCACAGGGTCAGCAAAGGAGCAATCCACGATGAACGTCCGCGGAATACGGTTGCGCATGTCCCGCATGCTGGCCGCCGCCTGCGTCCTGGCCGCCACCGGCGCCCTCGTCCCAGCCGCCCAGGGAGCAGCACAGGCGAGTACCGACAGGTCCGGCGCCCCCAAGCCGACCATCGTGCTGGTGCACGGCGCGTGGGCGGACGCATCCAGCTGGAACGCGGTCATCGGCCGACTGCAGCGCGACGGCTACACCGTCACCGCACCCCCCAACCCGCTGCGCGGAGTCGCCTACGACGCGCAGACCCTGAAGAACTACCTGGCCACCATCCAGGGACCGATCGTCCTGGTCGGCCACTCCTACGGCGGTATGGTCATCACCAACGCCGCCACGGGCAACCCCAACGTCAAGGCCCTGGTCTACGACGACGCCTACATTCCGGCTCAGGGCGAGACCGTGTTCCAGATCAACGCTGCCAAGCCCGGCTCCTGCGTCACGCTGGACCCCTCGATCTTCCTCAACCTGGTGCCTTACCCAGGTTCCCCCCAGGGCGACGTCGACGCCTACCTCAAGACCGCACCCAACGGCGCCTACACCGGTTTCGCCGACTGCTTCGCCAACGGCGTCCCCCGTTCCCAGGCCCAGCTCCTGGCCGCCGGACAGCGTCCCTTCGCAGTCAGCGCCGGCTCCGAGGCCTCCGGGGTGCCCGCGTGGAAGACCATCCCCTCCTGGGCCGTGGTCGGCACCGCCGACCACGTCATCCCCCCGGCCGAACAGCTCGCCATGGCCACCCGCGCCGACGCCCGCATCACCAAGGTCAAAGCCGGCCACCTCTCGCTGATCACCCGCCCCGGCACGGTCACCAACGTCATCCTCGACGCCGCGCGAGCGGCCGGCCGCGCCTGACGGCCACACCCCCGGCATGCCGGGGCCGGGCTGGCAAACGGGCCCTCGGCTCGCCTGTGATCCACACGGGAGACAATGGTGACAACCAATACCCTCCTCCCGCTTCCGGAATCTCGGCAGCGACGAACCAGTGCGGCCTGCCCGGGACCGGCTCCGCTGTGTTCTGCTCACCCCGCCGGTGAAGGCGGCAACGTCCCCGTCCTGGGAGCGGTAGGCCCTGCAGGTATCCATCCCGGACCTGCCTGGTGCTCGAACAGTGCGCTGCGTTTGCCCGAGGGACGATGAACGCCGCGCGTCCGGGGCAGTCTGACGGATCGGCAGCGCTACCCCACTCTCCGAGACTTCACTCACCGCAACCACCGCGGTCTGAGCGCAACCCCGGCTCACCTCATTCTCCGCCGCGCCCTGTCCGATCAAGGTCTCACCGTTGAGCACCGGCTTTCTCCTTCCACTCCATCCAACCCATCCGCCCAGACGCCTTCAGGGCGGTCTGCAGCCGGTCGCGTTGTCCCGGCCGACAGCAGTCGCTGCCCTCATCCGTGATGCGGTGGACGACACCAGCTGACAGATCACCTCCACCGCGAACACCGTCCGACCGAAAGGGAATGCGCATCGTGAGCTCCGATATCTCCCGCCCCACCGTCACCGCCTCGCTTCCGGCAGGAGTGGCCACCCTGGGCACCAGCCGACTGGCTGCCGCCGGCCCGCAGCCGACCGCAGCTGGTACCGACCCGCAGCAGCACCACCCGCGGCCCACAACGGTGCTGATCCACGGCGCTTTCGCCGATGCCTCCAGTTGGCAGGGCGTCGTCGAACTCCTTCAGGCCCAGGGGCACCAGATCCTGGCGCCTGCACTGCCTTTGCGCGGCCTGGCGAGTGACGCTGCGTACATCCGCAGCGTCCTGCAGAGCATCACCGGACCGATTGTCCTGGTCGGCCACTCCTACGGCGGCTCCGTCATCACCCAGGCCGCAGGTGGGCTGTCGGACGTCAAGGCTCTGGTCTACATTGCCGCCTTCGTCCCGGACATCGGCGAGAGCGCGCTGGCACTGACCGGCAAATTCCCCGGGTCGACCTTGCCCCAGGCCACCTCGACGCAGACCTACCCCCTGCCTGGCGGAGAACAGGGGGAGGAACTGGTCATCAAGCAGGACCTGTTCCACGACCAGTTCGCAGCCGGCGTCCCCGCCCAGACGGCACGGGTGATGGCCGCCGGCCAGCGACCGATCACCTTGAGCGCGCTCCAGGAACCGGCCCAGGAGGCCGCGTGGAAGACCATTCCCAGCTGGTACCTGGTGGCCACCGAGGACCGCAACATCCCCCCGGCAGCGCAGCAGTGGATGGCCCAGCGAGCCGGCGCCCACACCGTCAGCATCCGCGCACCACACGCCGCTGCAGTGACCGACCCGGGGGCCGTCACCGACCTCATCCGGCGCGCGATCCGATCCACCACTGAGTGGCATGCCCCCCTTTGAGTGCCACGGAGCTGGGACGATAGGGCTTGTTTCAGGATCCTATTGGTTGCCGGGCAAAGGCACTTTCCCAATGAGCAAGTGTATTGGGTCGTATCCCCGGTGGGGTCCTGCTGAGGGAGACCATCCGCAAGTGCGGCCCTGACACGGCGATATCGACGTCGCTGGCGCCGTGGCGCAGGCCGCGGGCGGTGCACGATTCGGGCAAGGCGCTGCTGGACCTCGCGCTGACGGCTGCGCCAGGTGACGATTGCTTGTCGGACGTGGTGACTTCGGGCTGAACCCGCCCTGTCCGATCCGGTGGCGTCCGACCCGACCGCCGAGGGCGGCATGGATCCCTCGGACATATGGAGGTCGGTCCCCAACAATGTGACTCATCGAGCAGATCTGATGCCATCGCTTGTGCCCATTCTGCCAAGCGCTGAGCCTGTTCGGTGATTGGCGCGGGGAGGGGGTGCAGTGGGCGGGCGTTGGCGATGCCCTGGTGCGGCCGGTGCCCGTTGTAGAACTGCTCGAACTCGCGCAAGGCGTGGAGCAGGTGCCGGTGGTTCCAGATGAGGGTGCGGTCCAGAAGTTCGCGGCGGCAGGTACGGACCCGGCGTTCCATGATCGCGTTCATGCGCGGTACTCGTACGCCGCTGCGCACCACCTCGATCCCGGCGTCGGCGAGAATGGCGTCGAAGAGTGCGGGGAACTTCCCGTCGCGGTCCCGGATCAGGAACTGCGCCCGGCTCTGGGCGTCTTCGAGTTCCATGACGAGTTTTTTTGGCCGCCTGCGTCATCCAGGATGCGGTGGGTTGTGCGGTGGCGCCCAGGATCCGGATGCGCCGGTTGGCGTGTTCGATCACGGCGAATACGTAGAGCCGGGTTCGGGACAGGGTGACCGTCTCGAAGAAGTCGCACGCCAGCAGTGCGTCGGCTTGGGAGCGCAGGAAGTCCGCCCAGGTTCCCGACGCTCGTTCGGGCGCTGGTGGGTTGCCGGCTTCCTTCAGGATTTCCCAGACAGTGGACGCCGCCACCTTCACCCCGAGCACCAGCAGTTCGCCGTGAAGGCGACGGTGGCCCCCGTTGGGATTCTCTCTGGCCAGGCGCAGTACCAGGGCCCGGATGGAGTGGATCGTGCGCGGTCGGCCTCCGCGGCTGGGCCGGGACTGGGCGGCGTGCCGTCGGGCTACCAGGTCCCGATGCCGGCGCAGGATCGTGTCTGGTTGCACCAGCAGCCGCATACGGCGCAGCACGTCTTTCGGGAGATGGTGCAGCAGGGCTGCCAAGAACGCTGGATCGGCCGGTGTGAGCTGGACTCGCTGCCCACCCAGTTGCCGTTCCAGCACGGTGATCTGATGGCGTAGCGCCAGGATCTCAACGTCCTTGTCGCGGTCGGTCATCGGCAGCAGGCGCAATAGCGCGAAGGCATTCGCCACGCCCAGGTAAGCGAGTTTCCACAGCACGAACGATCATCATGCCGAAGTGAACGTCATCCCCGCCGGAGTCCCGGATCAGCCTCCGTACCCAGCAGCTCGAAGATCACGACACACTGGCTCTGACCAGGGCAGATGAGGTTGTCGGCAAGAACAAGGCGGTGACGATGGCGGAGCCGATGCCCCCGTTGGCGCCGGTGATGAGCGCGACCTTCTGGGCGGTGTCCGCAGCCGTCGTGTCGTTCATGCTCACCCCTCACTTCCTTCGCCTGATCGGGACGGCTCAGGCCGGTGACCGATCCCGGCACACCCGCCGGGACTCGTGCGGCCACAGCCATGGCCCGGCCGACAGGTGACCGTTTCCGGCACCCGCCGGGCGGAGTGGTGCAGTTGGGGCCCCGGCGAATGCGGGAATCAGCGGATTCGGAGCGGGTGGCGACCTCACGGACCCAGCCTGCGTGCGCGGGCACGCGCTGGGGCCGGATCGCTCCGGGACGGTGTCACTTGAGGATCTCCAGCATCCGGTCGCCCAGGACCGCGGCCGAGGCCGGGTTCTGCCCGGTGACCAGGTTGCGATCCTCGACCATGTAAGGCTTCCAGATCGGGCCGCGGCTGAAGTTGACCCCGACCTTCTCCTTCACATCGGTCTCCAGTAGCCACGGCGCCCTGGAGGCCAGCCCGACGCCTTCCTCCTCCTCGTCGGTGAAGCAGGTGATGTTGAAGCCCTTGAACGGTGACTCGCCGTGGATTCTGGTGGCCAGTATCGCGGCGGGGGCGTGACAGACGATGAACAGCGGGTTGCCCGAGGTCAGCTGCTGCGTCAGCAGCCGTCCGGCATCGGCGTCCCAGGCCAGGTCCGACATCGGACCGTGACCGCCCGGCAGGTACACCGCGTCGTAGTCCTCGAGGCGGACGTTCGACAGCTGCAGCGGCCGACGCATCACCTCCGCGGAACGGATGATGGCCTCCAACTCGAGGGCTCTGTCGTTTCCGCCGACCATCTCGGGGCGCAGGCTCATCATGTCGACGTTGGGGGTCACGCCGTTCGGTGTCGCGACGACGACTTCGTGGCCGGCGTCCGTCAAGATCTTGTACGGGTTCGCGAACTCCTCGGCCCAGTAGCCCGTCGGGTACCTCGTGCCGTCCTTCAACACCCAGTAGGTGGCCCCGCTCACGATGAAAAGCACCTTGGCCATGGCAAAGATCTCCTCTCGGCCGCGTACCAGGGTTCGGTGGGATGACCCATGAAACCGACTCGCCGCCGCCGGATATCCCCCTTGTGTCACTCTAAGCACGCCCGCGACCATGCGCACCCGGATGCTCTCTCCGCTGCAGCTGACCGTCTGGTGGGCGTCGTCGTATTCGCCACTCAGTAGGGTTGTGCGCTCGCGAGGAGCCTCGGCTGCCTCGGATGCGTGTCGCTGTCGGCGGTGGTGCCGCCGAGCTGCGGTAGGCGCCGGCTGGGCGTTGGAGCGAGGCGCGGGCATGGCACTGCCGGCGCGGGGGCAGCCCGCGGGTCGGCCCTGATACGAGCACGGTGCCGCGCCGGGAACGGTTACTTGCGCAGCAGCGTGACGCCCTTGGCCGCGGACGCGCACGCAAGCCGGTCACATGTCCAGGACCAGGTCGGCAGGCGGTGTCGAACAGCAGATGAGGGCGCTTCCCTCGGCGGGAAGGTCCACGGGCTCGGGGGAGTAGTCGACGTGGCCCGAGAGTAGCCCCGTCTCGCAGGTGTGACAGACCCCGGTGCGGCAGGACCAGCGCACGGGCACGTCGCATGCCTCGGCGAGTTCGAGCAGCGTCCCGTAGTCGCGGTGCCAGGGGACGGTCAGCCCGCTGCGAGCGAAGGACACGGACGGCCCCTTTTGTCCGCTGGGGAGATGGGCCGGCTGGTGCGGTGCCCGGGCGGATCCCGCCACCACACCGGGGGTGACGGCGGACGCGGCTCCGAAGATCTCGGTGTGGATCCGCGAGGACGACAGGCCGCAGGCCTCCAGGGCTTCTGACACGTCCTGCATGAACGCGCCCGGACCGCAGATGTAGGCGTCCGCGTTCGGAGGCGGTTCGAGGGCACGGATCCGCTCGACGCCGAGCCGCCCCTCTATCGTGTAGTCGATACCGGGGCGGTCAACGCTGCGCGGACGGCTGTAGGAGACGAATGACCGGCCTGCGGGTAGCCGGGAGAGCAGCGCGTGCACTTCGTCGGCGAAGGGGTGGTTCTCGCCGTCTCGAGCCGCCTGCAGCCACCACACCGGGCGCCGTGAGGGCTTCGCCGCCAGAGCGTGCAGCATGGCCAGGACCGGAGTGGCGCCGACACCGGCGGACAGCAGCAGAACAGGACTGTCCGCGTCCGCCAGCAGGAACGTACCGCGCGGGGCCGCGACATCGAGAACATCGTCCGCTTTCACGTGCTGGGAAAGGTAGGTGCTGGCGAGGCCGTGTGGTTCCTGCTTGACACTGATGCGGTATGTCTCGGCGCCCGGTCGGCCGGACAGCGAGTAGTTCCGGATGACTGGGGAGGCTTGTGGGTCCGGCCGCAAACGGACTCCGAGGAACTGCCCCGGCAGTGCGGCTGGGAGCGGTTCACCGTCAACTGAGCCCAGGGTGAGCGAGAAAATACTCGCGCTCTCCGGTTCGATGCGGACGACCTTGAGCGGACGGAACCCGGGCCATGCCGGAGGCGGGCTGGTGGCACTGAGCCCACTGTTGCCGCCGACGGCGCCAGGGCCGCGATCCGCGTCGTCGAGCAAGGCTCGCAGCGACGTCTTCCACCCAGGGCTCAGTGCTGGGATGCGCAAGGCGCGTTCGAGCTGCGGCCGGGCGTGACCGGGCAGGTAGAGCAGCGCGTCCATCTCCGCGACCGTCATCCCCTCGGGGCCGGAGACGACTTTTACGATCTCGTCGCCGGCCTGCACCTGCCCTTCTGCCAGCACGCGCAGGTAGAAGCCCGGGCGGCGGTGGGACACGAGCAGGGCGGGCATCTGAGGTTCTCCCAGCCGCAACCCCACTCGGTAGCACGTCACCCGGGGTTGCGTGACCTCGAAGAGCGCACCGCCGATCCTGTAGCGGTCGCCGATGTACACCGCATCGTCGGCGAGTCCCTCCACGGTGAAGTTCTCGCCGAACTGGCCGTACGTGAAGTCGTCCCGCTTCATGTGCTCCTGCCAGTGGCGGTAGGAGTCCAGCTGGTAGACCAGTACGGCACGCTGCTCGCCGCCATGCCCAGATAGGTCGCCTTGCCCGTCGCCGTCCAGATTGAGCCGCCGCGCCATCACGGGTCCGGCGACAGGGTGCTTCCAGATGCCGGTATGCGTGGTCCTGCCATGCCAGGCAACGTCTTTCGGCATGCCGACGTTCACGGCGATCAGAGTGGCCATACGATATCCATTCCCCTTGGGCGCGGCCGCCGTACGAGCGCGAAGCCGACATTACGCCTGCTGGGCGCACACATGCGCGGGTCTCGACCGGCCCGGCCGGCGTTCGATGACCTCCAGCGGGCCCTGCTCTCTGAGGCATGGCGCACCGGTCCCTACACACCAGCGAACGCCAGCACGTGCGTGACCACGACCGCGGATGGGCCGGACGGGTGACTCTTGAGGTAGTACTCGAGGGCAGTGACCGAGGGGCATCCACGGGCGCAGGGGCAGGGTGTCCAGGATCTTCTCGTCGAGCTCACCCTGTAGGTCCCCTGCCCCAGCAGATCAAGGCGCTCGAACGCGCTCTCGGCGTGCGGCTGGCGCCGAACCCACACCGCCCGACGCTGCAGACCCGGCCGGCGCTCGGCGGGCTGCGATCGCGACGCCGTCCGGTCCCCCCTCACCGCGGCCGGCTCGCCTTCCCTGGCCCACATCGCTCCATGCGATTCCCTGGGGGTGCCCCGGCTATCGGGCCGTGCGAGTCTCGCCATGTCGGCAGTTTCGGACGAGCGCAGGAGGCGCGGGTCATGGACATGAAACTCGAAGTCGTCGTGGTGCCGGTGGCCGATGTCGACCGGGCCAAGGACTTCTACACAGGGCTGGGTTGGCGGCTCGACGCAGACCTCGCCACCGACGAGAACTTCCGGGTGGTGCAGGTGACCCCGCCCGGCTCGCCGGCGTCGGTCATCTTCGGCACCTCGGTCACGTCCCAGGCACCGGGCTCGGCTCAGGGACTCCACCTGATCGTCAACGCGATCGACGCCGCCCACGACCAACTGAAGCAACTCGGCGCCGACCCGAGCGAGGTGTTCCACGATGCAGGCGGTGTCTTCCACCACGCAGGAACGGACGCCCGGGTACCGGGCCCGGATCCGCGACGCAGCAGCTACGGCTCGTTCCTGTCGTTCAGCGACCCGGACGGCAACGGCTGGATCCTGCAGGAGATCACCACCCGGCTCCCGGGACGAATGGACCCCTCGGCCACCACCTTCTCCTCCTCGCCGGACCTCGCGGCCGCGCTGCGCCGCGCCGCGGCCGCACACGGCGAGCACGAGGCGCGCACCGGTGCGCCGGATCCGAACTGGCCGGACTGGTACGCGGACTACATGGTGCGCGAGCAGGCCGGAACCGAGTTGCCTTCGTGAGCGCCTGCAGCGAGAAGTTCCCGATGACCGGGAGTCCAAGCGACGGCAAAGGCACCGCACGTCACGGCCGCGAAGGCGCAGGAGACAGACGGACGAGCAGTGACTCCGACCCCATCGCGATCGGCGGCGGATCGCCTGGGCACGGTGTCCGCCGGACAACACGGATGGGGAGTGATCGAGCGCCGAGCGTGCCCTCATCGCGGGCAGTGCACCTGCCTGGATGGCGTCACCCGGTGCAGTGGCAGTCTCACCCGCTGCCGGAGGCAGTCGAAAGCACGCAGGACGAAGTGACGAACGTTCCCAGCGGACAAGGAGGTGCGCGATGAGCGACGTGGCCGTCGTAGAGGCCGCACGGATCGTGGTCGGCGTCGATGGTTCCGAGCCCTCGAAAGCTGCCCTGCGGTGGGCCGTCCGGCAGGCTGAACTGACCGGTGACGCGGTTGTGGCGGTGATCGCCTGGGACTTCCCGCGCAACTGGACCGGCTGGCCCCCGCCTGGGGACCCCTCGTTCGACTGGGAGGACAGCGCCCGCAAGATCCTCACCGAAGCCATCGATCAAGCCACTGGGCCCGATCATCCTGTCGAGATCCGTACCCGAGTTGTCCAGGGTCACCCGGCTGCCGTGCTGCTGAACGAAGCCAGGAACGCCGCGCTGCTGGTTGTGGGGAACCGCGGGCACGGCGGGTTCTCCGAAGCCCTGCTCGGCTCCGTCGGACAGCACCTCACCCAGCACGCCACCTGCCCTGTCCTCGTCGTCCGCGGCCCGCAACCCCGCTGAGGCGGACACGCGCTGATGAGGCTCAGGACGCAGCCTGCGGAGGCCTTCCAGGCAGGGAGACGCTGTGCGGACAGGCGAGTGTTTTGAGTGACCAACGCCTGCAGGGCGTGGCGACCAGCGGGCTGAATGCGCGGCGCCTGACCTGGCATCAAATAGGCTTGGAGCCCCTGGTAGGACTGATCTTGCGACAGTTCGACCACACCGAGGGACTCCACTTGATCGCCTATTCTGCCGCCCTCGACCACCCGCGTGACGTGACACTGGACCTGGCTGCCCTGCTCCGCGAGCGCCTGGCCCGGGGCACCCGTCGGGACCGCCGTTCGCCGGGCTGCTTCAAGCAGGCTGTACTGGCTCTACGCTGGTTTCTCGACCGCACCCGGATCTCCCAACTCGACCGTGACAGCGCCGTACCCGTCCCGACAAGGTACCGCCTGCACGAAGCCGTCGACCTCGCCGCCCAGGCCTCCGACATCCGCACCGTGATCGAATGCGCCAGGCGGCGGGCCTCACCCAGCTCCTGCTCGACGGAACCCTGGTCCGGACCGACCGCGTAGCCGCCAGAACGCTGCACACCAATGGGAGGGAGATCGACCTGCGGTTCTCCGGCAGGCACAAAGGGGGTGAGGGGTGGCCAGTCAGCTGTAGGCGGGTGTGCCCAGCATCGCTACTGCGGCCTGGAGTGGCCTGAGAACAGCGGTGGCAGTCACTGCGGCGACCGTGGGCGCGGGGCGGCAGGTGAAGCCGAGTCGGGTCATGGCCCGGGTGATCTGCTCGGCGGTGAAGTCACGCCGGTCCTGTCGGGTGAGGATCTGGCCGACCTGCTTCACGGGGTAGGTGCGGCGGCTGATGATCACAGATTCTCCGGTGACCGCTTCCGGCTTGATGCCCCGCATTCTGTCCTGGACTTCACTCTTGACCAGGTCGAACGGGAAGCCGGCGATGATGCAACGCATAGGACCTCAGCAGAGAGAGGGATGGCGGATCCCTCAGAGTCCCACATCCGGACCTCCGGCGGGAAGATCAACCCGCCGATGGGAAATCCGGCCCGAGGGCCAGTATTCGTGCTACGTTGTTGCCAGTTGCAGTTGTGGTACCCATGAACTTTGTGTGCACTCGACGGGCGTGACCCGCGGGTGCATTTTTTGTTTTGCCGGTCATCTCCGGATGGGCTCATTGCGGCGACGCGGACTCCGCACAGTGCGGTTTTCGGTTCTGCCCCCTGTCTTAAGGAGACATACATGGCTACTGGCACCGTGAAGTGGTTCAACGCGGAAAAGGGCTTCGGCTTCATCGAGCAGGACGGCGGCGGCGCTGACGTCTTCGCCCACTACTCGAACATCGCCGCCCAGGGCTTCCGCGAGCTGCAGGAAGGCCAGAAGGTCTCCTTCGACGTCACGCAGGGCCAGAAGGGCCCGCAGGCGGAGAACATCGTTCCCGCCTAAGCACTGACGCGCATCACACGGTCAGGGCCCGCTCCGCAAGGTCGCGGGCCCTGACCGTCGCTCGCAAGTCTCCCCGCTCCTCTCATCGCGGATCGGGGCGGCTGCGGACATCAGTGCCCATGCCGCACGGCAGGCGGCTCCGCGGTCCACGACCGCGATGTGCTCACTGCCCCGGACCCGCCCTGTGCGGGTCCCGCTCCCGGCCTGCATCTTTGGCAGTGCCGCTCGTGGCGAAGTGTGTTCGCGCGGTTGATTCCGCGCCGCTTCGGTCCCGCCTCGTTCTTCTCATTCTTTCGGTTCGTTCTTGCGATGCCTTCGCGCGGCGTGTTCGCTGCTGGGGCCTCCTGGGTGCGCGCCGTATCCAGGAAGGTTCTCTGTGAACCCCGTACGTTCCAACCGCTCGTATTCCAGTTCCAGCTCAGGTTCCAGCGGTCGCGGTGGTGCTTCGAGCGCCGGCGGCTACGGCCGTTCGGCCCCGAGCCGTTCCGGTGCGCCGAGCCGTTCCGGCGGCTACGCGGGCTCCGGTGGCTCCGGCCGTTCCGGTGGCTATGCGGGGTCGGGCCGTTCCGGCGGTTCGAGCCGGCGCCCGTCCGTCCAGGGTGAGTTCGCCCTGCCGGTCACTCTCACTCCGGCGCTGCCCGCGGTGGAGACTTTCGCCGCGCTGGACATGCCGGCCGCCCTGCTGCAGACGCTGGCGCACGAGGGCATGGCGGTGCCGTTCCCCATCCAGGGCGCGACGCTGCCCAACGCCCTGGCCGGCCGCAACGTCCTGGGCCGCGGGCGCACCGGTTCCGGCAAGACGCTCGCCTTCGGTCTGGCGCTGCTCGCCAGGACCGCCGGACAGCGCGCGGAGCCGCTGCAGCCGCTCGCCCTGGTCCTGGTCCCGACCCGTGAGCTCGCCCAGCAGGTCACCGACGCCCTGACCCCGTACGCCCGCTCGCTGCGGCTGCGGATGGCCACCGTCGTCGGCGGCATGTCCATCGGACGGCAGATCCACCTGCTGCGCGGTGGCGCCGAAGTCGTCGTCGCCACGCCGGGCCGGCTCAAGGACCTCATCGACCGTGGCTCCTGCCGCCTGGACCAGGTCGGCATCACGGTGCTCGACGAGGCCGACCAGATGGCCGACATGGGCTTCATGCCGCAGGTCACCGCGCTGCTGGACCAGGTGCGCCCGGACGGGCAGCGCATGCTGTTCTCCGCCACCTTGGACCGCAACGTCGACCTGCTCGTGCGCCGCTACCTGCACGACCCGGTCGTCCACTCCGTCGACCCGTCGGCCGGCGCGGTCACCACGATGGAGCACCACGTGCTGCACGTGCACGGCGCCGACAAGAACGCCGTGACGACGCAGATCGCCGCCCGTGACGGCCGCGTCATCATGTTCCTCGACACCAAGCACGCCGTGGACAAGCTCACCGACCACCTGCTGAACAGCGGAGTGCGCGCCGCGGCACTGCACGGCGGCAAGTCCCAGCCGCAGCGGACCCGCACCCTGGAGCAGTTCAAGACCGGACACGTCACCGTGCTGGTCGCCACGAACGTCGCCGCCCGCGGCATCCACGTCGACAACCTCGACCTGGTCGTCAACATCGACCCCCGAGCGACCACAAGGACTACCTCCACCGCGGCGGCCGCACCGCCCGCGCCGGCGAGTCCGGCAGCGTCGTCACCCTGGTCCTGCCCAACCAGCGCCGCGACATGATCCGCCTGATGCGCGACGCCGGCATCACCCCGCAGACCGCACAGGTCCGCCCCGACGAGGCCGAACTGACCCGCATCACCGGCGCCCAGGCCCCCAGCGGCATCCCGTGCGTCATCGCCGCACCGGTCGTGGAACGCGCCAAGCGCAGCGCCTCCGCCACCCGCGGCCGCCGCAGCCGCTTCGCCCAGGCCCGCCGCTCCGGATCAGGCGAACGCCCGGCCCCCCGCGTGACCCTCGCTGCGTAACACCACAGCCCACGCCGCCGCCGAGAGCCGTCCCATCACCGATGCCGGGGGTGGGACAGCTCTCAGCGTCGGTCGTGGTCCATACACCTAGGCTGTGGGGGAGGCGTGGGTGCTGGGGGAGGCTTCGGTGAGGTCGGCGCCATGGTCGGCGTGGCGTCGGGTGTCTTCGGTGCCGTACCAGTCCAGGCACGTCACGGTGGCGTCGTCCTGCCCGTCGTGGGCTTGGACGATGTGCTCGATCAGGACGCGGGCGGCCTCGCGCGGGTGCAGGTGGTGGGTGCTTTCGATGAGCGCGGGCAGGTCGAGGTTCGCGGCGCTGCGTTCCAGCATGCCGTCGGTGAGCATGACCAGCCGGTCCCCGGCCCGCAGGTCCAGGTGCTGGACGGTGTAGGTGTGCGGGGCCAGGAAGCCGAAGGGCATGTCGATGGCCGGCACGATCTGCTCGACCTTCCCTGCGCGCAGGCGCAGGGCGCCGACCAGGAGAGTGGCCAGCAGGGCGGCGTCCACGTCGTGGCCCATGGCATCGGTGACGGACAGCTGGACGTGGTCGCGGTCTATGACGTAGTCGAAGGTGTCACCGCCGACGAACTCAGCCGGCTCCAGCGCGCCGGCGACCGCGAACTGGGCGGCTTCGCATGCCAGGGAAGCGGGCAGCAGCCGATGCTGGATCTCGGCAGCCAAACTCAGCGGCGCGGTGCGGCGACCCCATTGATAGAGATCGGTGAAGGGCCGGTTCGCGATGACGATCTACCCCAGGGCGTGCGCGCTGCGGCGGATCTTCTCCAGGGTGTTCGGGCCTGAGTGGTGGGGCAGGTAGAGCTCCAGCAGCCCGATGGCGTCCCCGCGGTTGGTCACCGGTGCGATCACCCGCGTCCACGCACCCTCCCCGACACGTTCCACATGCGGTTGCTGGGTGCGGATCACCTGCTGGTACACGGTCCCGGACACGGCAATCGGGTCAGCGGGACGGTTCAGGTCAATGTCGTCAGCGGCGCCAGGCGCACGACGGCGCCGCCGGTGAAGTCGGTGATCAGGAACGACACCGAACGGGCCCCGACCTGTCTTCGCAGTGCTGTGGCGATGACGTCGACGGACTCCACCGGCGGCGCGGCCTCCGCTGCGGCCAGCGCCTCACCCAGTCCGTCGGTTCCGCTGTCCCGCATAAGAGCTCTCTCCCCGCTGCCGCACCTGCCCCAATGCAGACCCGGCCGAGCGACACTCCGGGCAGGCACGAAGACGCAAGCTACCCCACTGCAGGAGCGGGTTCCCACCCGGACGAGCGATACCACCGGGCCCGATCTTGTGGATAGGTGGAGGTATGCACTGTGCCCCGCACCTCCCACCACCATCCGCTGGGTTGCGTGAGTCCCCCGTCCTGAACCGTCACCGAACACCTGCTCACCGGCCATGACCCCGCGCTCGACGCACGGGCCGCCATCCGCGCCGGTCCGGCCGCCTGCACGCGCACCGTCAGCTCCCCGTACGCCGCCTGATCGGGAGGCTGCACGGTCACCACCGACCACCATTCGTCAGGCGGAGGCCGTCGCGTGCCGGGTCGCGGGCGTGGATCGCGGAGGAGTCCCGGACGACGCCCAGGTGGCATCCGTCGGTGAGATGCCGGGCGCACACGTCGCAGATGTCCATCTGCGGGAGGGGCGGTGACTGGTCGGGTCGCATGCGGTTCTCCTGCCCTTTCCGTACCGTGTCGTGCCCCCGTGCCTGCTGGGTGGGGTCAGGATGCCTGTCGGCTGCTGCCCCGAAAATCTATCGCGTGTGAAGTAGACATTCGCTCCTGGGTGTGGGTAATGTTCCTCTCGTAGCCAAGAAGGAAGCAGGGCGCGGCAGACATGAACTGCCGCGCAGAGTAGGTGGCACGGTGATGGAATCCGGCGGCCAGTGCAGTGTTGGTGGGTCGCAGGGTTGATTGCCGGGCCGGGCCGCCCCGGGAGGGGCCGCCGCGCAAGACCGCAGTACGGAATGTGCAGGTCTGACACGCAGTAACCGCAGTTCAGCAGTACCGCATCACGCAGGACAGCAGTACCGGATGCAGTTGCAGTACCAGCAGTGGGTTCAGTGGTTTCTCGGTGAAGGCGTCGGGCTGCGGGCGCGCGTGCCGAGAGGTTCGGCAGTGGGGTTCTAAGCCAGGGCAGTTGCAGGACGGGCGACGGGGCTGGCTGCCGGACGGTGGTGCAGTCAAGGCCACCAGCAGTTCGCAGTACTCGTAGTGAGAGCAGACCAGTAGTTCGCAGTTCCGGTTCGGTCAGTGATTCGGTTCAGAGGGAACGGAGGGGTTGAGCGCCATCGGGATCGCCCGGGTCGAGTGTTGAACCCCGGGTACCGCAGGACATCGATAGTGAGGTGGTCTCCGGTCACGCATTCGCGATCCCCGCACCCCCGACCACGGTCGGCAGTGCGGACACAGTAGGCCGGCGCAGTACTAGGGCCGGCCGGTGGTGTTTTCCGTCCTTCGGGGCCCTGGCGCTACAGCGCCAGGGCCCCTCCACACGTTCGTTACTCGTCCTTCGCGTGTTTCCCAGTGAGGTGAGATGACAGCAGACGATTCCTTCGCCCGCCTCGATGATGACGACTACCCCGCCTACACCATCGGCCGCGCCGCCGAAATGATCGGCGCCAGCCCGGCCTTCCTCCGCGCGATCGGCGAAGCCCGCCTGATCACCCCGCTACGTTCCGAGGGCGGACACCGCCGCTACTCCCGCTACCAACTGCGCATCGCGGCCCGAGTCCGCGAACTCGTCGACCAGGACACCGCCATCGAGGACGCGTGCCGCATCGTCGCGCTGCAGGACCAACTCGAAGAAGCCCTCGCACTCAACGAACAACTCCGCACCGACGCCCACCATCCCGCCGCCTGAGTACGGCGACCGCACACGTCGTCTGCTGCGCACCGCATCACATTCCCGGTGCGCAAGCCGGCCCGCCGACCCGGCCGGGCTATCCGGCCAACAGGTTGCGACCACACTCCCAGCCTCACCATCGCCATAACCTCGCACCTGCGGTGGCTGTTGGGACTGTAAAAGGACGGCTCTTCCAAGACTTTCGTAGGCGTTGATCGTCTCGGTCCGGTTGTCAGCTGAGCAGGATCCGCTGGCGAAGGAGTGGGTGGCCGTCGCGGCCGTAGGTCTGGCGCTTGAGGAGTTTGATTTTGTTGTTGACGCCTTCAGTGCGGCCGTTGTGGTGCGGCAGGGTCAGGGCTGCATCGACGGCGGCACGGTCGCGTTCGAGGCTGTGAGCGAAGGAGTGCAGGAACGGCAGGTCAGCCGCGCGGGTGCAGGCAATCCAGCCACCCAGTGCCTCGCTGTGGACGAAGGTGCGTGTGCCCTCCGCGTCGATGAGAAGTGGAAGGGTGTGGCCGGCTCGCATCAAGGTGATGTCCAGGCCGTCGCCGGTGGGGGGCGTAGATCACGGTGACGAATCCGGTTCCGTGGCTTGCGGGCCGGTCGAGGAGGGCCTGGTTGAGCCGGGAGACGTCGAGAACTAGTAGCCCTCCCCGCAGGAACGGAATCTGGTCCAGTGCGGCGGCCAATACGGGAGCGGTGCGGAAGTCGAGCTCGCCCGTCAACTCAAGGCATTCCGCCGGCGCAGGCACAATGGAGCGGGAGTTGTGCAGACCGGGTGAGGTCGGTACTCCAAACCAGCAGGGTGCAAACAGACTCCTCGGCCGGCTGCCCGGCTGAGCCCGCCCCATCCCCGCTCGGCCATTGGCAGCGGTGCGCCCGCCGATGTTGGTGGCGCCGATTCGCGCACGCGTTTCGCGACGGGGGCGTGGGCGTGGGACCGTTCCATATTCCCCGGCCCGTTCAGGCGGAAGCTGTCAGGTGGTTGCGCAGGTGGGTGAGGGTGCGGTTGAGGAGCCGGGAGACGTGCATCTGGCTGACGCCGAGTTCGGCGCCGATCTGGGCCTGGGTCATTTCCTGGCCGAAGCGCATGTTCAGGATCCGGCGGTCGCGTTCGGGCAGGGCGGCGATCAGCGGCTTGAGGGCGAGGAGGTTCTCCACCCCCTCGATGGCCGGGTCGATGTCGCCGATGCGGTCGGCCAGGATGCTGTCGTTGTCGCCGCTGTCGTCGCCGCCGAGGGGCAGGTCCAGGGTTCCGGCGGTGTAGCCGTTCGATGCGACCAGGCCCTCGGTGACCTCCTCCGGAGTGATCTCCAGGAAGGCCGCGAGCTCCGCGGTGGTCGGGTCCCGTTCCAGCCGGTCGGACAGTGTTTCGGTGGCCTTCGCGAGCTCGAGCCGCAGTTCCTGGAGTCGTCGCGGTACGTGGACGGCCCAGCTGGTGTCGCGGAAGAACCGCTTGATCTCGCCGGAGATGTAGGGGATGGCGAAGGTCGTGAACTCGACCTCACGGCTCAGCTCGAACCGGTCGATGGCCTTGATCAGGCCGATCGTGCCGACCTGGATGATGTCCTCGCGCGGCTCGGGGCGGTTGCGGAAGCGCCGCGCGACGAACGTGACCACGGCGATGTTCAGCTCGATGAGGGTGTTGCGGGCGTACTGGTACTCCCGGGTGCCCTCCTCCAGCGACTGCAACCGGTCGAAGAACAGCCTCGACAACTCCCGTGCGTCGGCTGGGGCGACTGTGCCCGCATCCTCGATCCACGGCAGCGCCCCGGTGGGCGAAGCAGGAGCGGTGATGGTGGTCTGTGCTGCCGTGGTGATCGTCATGACTGCTCCTCATCCTGTTGGCCGGTTCGGCAAGCGCCACATACCCGGATGGCCAGAGCACACACCCGCAACATTCGATTCCTGCGCGCCGCACTCCAAGAGCGCTCTGTGCCGGTTGCGGTGGTCGGCTCCACGGACGGCGGTGGCCCGATGGACAGGCCGCATGCCGTGTGCCTGACCCTCGCCCGGCTTCCTTGGTTCAAACCCGTACGACCGGTCTATGCGGGTAGGGGGCCTGCATCGCGCATGGTCGCTGCCGGCGTACCCGGCTTCGCGGTGCTTGATGACGTGCAGGTGAAGGAGCACTGGGGAGGTCCATGGTTCGCACCTTTCGGAGAGCGGTCGGGCCGCCGCAGCGCCGGAGCCGGGTGGACCTGTGTTGATGCCGGACGTGGCGGGTCAATGGTCGCCGCTGTCGCGGCGGAGTTGGTCGGTGTGGCGGGTGACGGTGTCGATGCGCGTGGCGAGATCGGTGTGGCCGGCCTGGAGGTGGGTGCGTGTTGCCGTCAGTGGGTCGAGGAGGTGGGTGGCGTCGTCGTGGGCGAGGGCGTCGGCCAATGCGGCGAGGGGGGTATCGGCGCGTGAGGGGAGGTCGGTGAGCGCGGTGATCTGTCCGGCGAGCTGGCGCAGGTCGGCGGCGTTGTCCCGGGCCCAGGTGGTGATGTTGCGGTCCGCCGCGCGGCGGTTGCGGGTGGCTTGCACGCGTTGTTCGCCGGTGGATCCGGGAGCTCCGGAGCGGACACGCAGGTAGCGGCGTTCGGCTGCCTGGCGACTGGCGACGCCGAGAGGGTGGGCGAGTTCGGCCCAGCTCGCACCTGCGTCGCGTGCCGCTTCGATGAGGGACGGTTCCCATCCGGCGAGCTGGTCGCGCAGCTCACGCAGCAACAGCAGGGCCGCCAGCGCTTGCCCGGAACTGGCGTCCTTGGTCTGCGGGGGCTGTCCGGGCTGAGGAGTCTGAGCGGTGTGGACGGCTTCATTGATGGCGTCCAAGGCGATCGAGGCGGCGAGGAGGGAGGCGGGGTCGGTGGGGTGTCCGGGGCCGGTCATGGACGTTCCTCTCGTACGTGTCACCCTTCTGATGACATCGTGCTTGTCATCGTTTGGATGACATGCTACAACGGAAGCACGTTGAAGCGCATTGGCAGTTTCTGCCTGAACCAACTGGAGGTGTTTCGCGATGTTGATGCGCACTGACCCGTTCCGCGAGATGGACCGGATCGTCCAGCAGCTGACGGGAACGACCGGGACCTGGTCGAAGCCGACCGCCATGCCGATGGACGCCTACCGCGCCGGCGACGAGTACGTCATCGCCTTCGATCTGCCTGGTGCGGAGAAGGACGCGATCGACATCGACGTCGAACGGAACATGCTCACCGTACGGGCGGAGCGCCGACCGGTGGCGAAGAAGGGCGACGTGCAGATGGAGCTCTCCGAGCGTCCCCTGGGCGTCTTCTCCCGCCAGGTGATGCTCGCCGACACCCTGGACACCGAGCACATCCAGGCGGACTACGACGCGGGTGTCCTGACCCTGCGCATCCCGATCGCCGAGCGCGCCAAGCCTCGCAAGATCTCCATCGGCGGCCAGAGCACGCACCAGCAGATCCAGGCCACGCACCAGCAGATCAGCAGCTGACCCGGTCGTCCCCGACAGTCCAGCGAGCGGAGGACGGGACGCGATTCGTCCCTCCCGTCCCGTCCTCCGAATCGCCCAGTTGCACCTACACCCGTAGAAGCACCCACGCGAAGGGGGCCGTGGTGGTCATGCGATGGGAAGCGTTCCTCGACCAGGTCCAGGACCGCGGCGAGTACCGCACCCGCCAGGAGGCCGAACAGGCCGCACGTATTGTTCTGGCTCTGCTGGGCGCGCACCTGGTCGGTGATGTCCGGGCCGAGCTGGCCACCCGCCTCCCGGAAACGTTCGCCGTCATCCTGCTCAATCCCTTGCAGGCAGCCGAACCGCTGTCTCCCGAGCGGTTCGTGCGGGCCGTCGCGGCCTGGATCGAGGGCGCCACGGAGCAAACAGCCGCCTGGGACGTCAGCGCGGTACTGAGCGTCAGCGCCGACGCAGCGGGCGAGGACCTCACCGCCCGTGTCCTGCTGCAACTACCTCCGGGCTACAACCTGCTGTTCGGCCGCCCCCACCACACCTGACGCCCCAAGGGCGGCCCCGCACCTTCCTTGCTGAGCCGCCACGGCCGAACTGCACAGCGACAGGCCGTATTCACCCCCGAGAACGTCTCAGGACGAGAAAGGCAAGCACCGATGTTCCACCACCCCGAACCGGGATCATCGCCGGCCCCGCCATGCCCGGCACGACGTTCGACCTGATGCTGGAGCGGATCAGGTACGAAGGCGCGTACGCCACTCGGCAGCGGGCCGAGGAAACCCTGCACGCAGTGCTGACGGTCCTCGGGCAACAGCTCATCGGCGACGAACGCGTCGACCTGGCCGCGTGCCTCCCCGTCGAGGCGGCACTCACCCTCACCGCCCAGCTCCCTACCCTCGAACCCTGTAACGGATGGGGCTTCGTCAGCAATCTCGCCGCCCTCACCGGCGGCAGCCCCGCCACCGCGCGCTGGGACGCCGGCGCCGTCCTCGCCACCGTCGCCGAACTGGCCGGCACGAACCTCCTCGACCGCATCCTCGCCCAACTCCCCCCTGGTTATGCCCTCTTGTTCGGCCGCGCAGAACTCATCCAAGCCGCTTAACAGCTGGGAAATGGGGTCGTTCCTGCTCGGATCGGATAATTCGCCGGGCATGGCGCACTGGTTGTCTCGATTGTCAGGCCCGGCAGCTGTACCTAGATCTCCACGGCGATCGGGCCTGCTGAAAGGCGGAAGTGGGCGGGTCCGGGCCGCCGGAGAGGGGACACGTCACGAGACCAGAGTGGTGCGGGGGTCTTGTCCTCGCACGCGCTGGTGTTCTCCGCGGCGGCCCAGGCGATCTCGTGGGGGAGTGGTCAGCACTGGTAACCGTTGTGGCCGGCCCAGTCGCCGTTCTCGTTGTCGGTGTCATCATCCGCGAGCGAATGAGGGCCTAGCAGCCGCCCGACTGCGTCGGCATCGCCGTCGTCATCAGCTCTGAAGGGTTCGCAAACCCCGCACCGGGCGTGATGGTCGCGGACGGGCGCGAATGCGAGATGGTCACCGGGATCGACGACCACTCCCGGTTCGTGGTGATCCCCGGGCAACCACCGCTGTTGGCGCCGGTCATGGACCCGACGATCGAAGTGGCGTCAGGACCATGGTCGGCGCGGCCGCGCAGTGGCTCCTGGCCGGCGCTACCGGGTAGGGCGCGGGGCGGTGCTGCGGAACAACGCTGGCCGCAACCCACGCACACCCGCGGAGCGGACTTTCCCTACTCTCGTTCCCCCGGAGCCACCGGGCTGCCACACTCCACAGGACGGGTCGTCTACGCCGACAACGCGGGCTTGGGGGAGACAACGTGCCGGTTCCGCTTCCAGCCACCGACGCACAGCTGCGGCAGGCCGCCGAGCGTGCGGTGAAACGGTGGATCGACGAGACCGGCCGGGCACTGCGCGACCGGTGGACCGCGCGGCCTGGCCTTGACCAGGCCCTGGCCGCCGTGCCGGAGGGACCCCGGCGGTCGTGGTGGGCAGAGGTGCTGCGGGGGTTCGCGGACCAGCGCACTCACCGTTTCCCGGAGGCCGCGGCACCTCGTCGCGCCGAGGCGACCGGCCAGGTACTGGAGATCCTGCGGAGCAGGGAACCGCGCCTGACGGGCGAGGACCTGGTCCGTCCGACGGCGGCCGGCCTGGAAGCGCTCGCCGCTCTCGCCGCCGCGACCGAAGTGGGGCAGGATCTGACCGCGCTGGCTGTGGCCGTGGATGCGGAGTTGGCCGAATTCGTCGCCCGCGCGGTCCAGCTGGAGGATCTCCGGTCCCGTAAGGTCACCGCTTTGGCGGCCGTGTGCGGCCCGCTACTGGCCCGGATCGCCCAGGCGGACGCCTTCGAAGCCCGGATCGCAGCCGCCGACCGCCCCGCACTGCTCCTGGCGTGGACCGGCCCGGCGCTCGCGGCCCGCGCCGCCGCCCGGGCGGCGGTGGACATCCGGCGGGTCAGCGACACAGCGGACCGTGCGCTGCGCCTGGTGTCCGACGCCGCGTTTGCGGAGCGGCAGCAGGCCCTCTCCGCGCCGTTCGACGTCGCCGCCGACGCGATCGGACCGGCCGACGCGGCGTTCTCCGAAGCGTGGGACACGCTCGGTGAGGCGGTGCACATCCATCATGTGTTCTTCCGTACCTGGGAGGACCCGGCACTCGGGTGGGCCGAACAGTTCGCCGGTGTCTACGGGTACACCGGTCTGCTGGCCATGCACGACCTGGACCCCTACCTGGTGGAGCGGGCCTTGAGGAGACTCGACGGATCCCAGGGCTGGAGTCTGTGGGCGCGCTTCCAGGAATACTGCCCCACGGACAGTCCCCGGCAGCGGATCGCCGATGCCCTCACCGAACTCAACGAAGTCCAACCGCGGTTCCCAGGCGGCCCGATGTAGTCGCCGCAGGGCCCGAGTCCCGGGCGCACCACCGCCCCGTCGGCCAGTGAGCTGGTGGAGTTCGTTCAGCACCACATGAGTCGTCTTCCGTACCGGTTTACAGGTTCGGCTGACGGACGCCGGCCGGCTTCGGTCTGCTGTGGCCTATGGGTGACAGCAGGCTGGAGCCACTGGAACCCCGGACCGCTCAGTCGGATCAGAGGGTTGTGTCCAGGCGTGAGGACAGTCAGAAGCAGACAAGCATCTCCTGAGACGCACACCAGTACGTCGAGCGTCTCATGGCAACGAACTGTCAAGCATGTCCAGAGACTTCACACCGACACTCGCAACACGGCGCGCAGTCTGGCGAGGCGGCTCGGCTCCGAAACGCCATCAGCCTGGAGGGCTTGCAACACGGCCCACTCATCTGCCAGAGCCGCGAACGCCAGCATCGTCATCAGCCCTGGAGGACTCGCAACAACTGGTCTCTCTTCAATGGGCGCCAGCTTGCTCGTCGTCATCAGCCCAGGGTCTCCAGAGATGGATCCCTGGGACCACTTGGGACCACGCGCTGTGCACGCAGCCGAACAGTGCCAGCTCATGGGAACAGAGCAGCGCGCATCACGTACCCGCTGACCTGCGAAAACCCTTGACTCGCCCTCTGGGGGTCAAGGGGTCGCAGGTTCAAATCCTGTCGTCCTGACGGTGTTTGCACAGGTCAGAGGCTGTCTCCGCATTGCGGAGACGGCCTCTGGTGTCTGTATTGTCGGATTTCACATGTGAGAGCTTGTGAGAGGCGCACTGCGCCGCCGTCTTTCCGCAGGTCAGATCTCCTTAGGGTCGAGATTCACTTGATTCGTTGCAAGTGACCATCACGGAACTTCTCAGCGCTGACGCTCATTGGCTGATGCCACGATCGGGTGCTGGGCGTACGGCGCCTGCGGCGTCGCGGGCGGGTGGCCAACACCGCGAGCCGGCGCCCGGGCTCTGGACCTGCAGGCCGAGGTCGGCGCGAGTGGGCGGCAACGGGTTGTGCAGCGGCGGGGGTCGACCTACCTGGCTGACAGCAAAATCGTCGAACAGCTCGACGGCGGTACGGTGCGGGCACGTTGGCCGTTCGCAAGCCAGGGGCGAGCCAACAGGTCGATGACCGTCAGCCTTCCGGCGATTGGCGTACCCGTGAGGTGCCGCTGCGTACGGCTTCCCCCGCCACGCTGAACTTCATGCAGAGGTTCGTGCCGTGGGCGGTCTTCTTCCCACTCTTGCATTTCCACCAGCCGCGGACACCCTAGGCATAGCCGCCCCCACCGGGTTGGCATCTCTCCACCTCGTGCGTCCGGTCCGCCGATTGCTGGCAGGCGGCCCTTGGCGTCGTGGCGGCCGAGACCGAGGAGTTGTGGGCGGGTCAGGGTGCCAGAGACGGTGCCGATGATTGCTTCGGTGGTGTCGTGGTGATGTCGATACCAACTGTGGACGCCTCAGTACCTACGTGAGCGAGCCCTACGCCGGCGGCCTTCGGGGGGAGGGCGTTGCGGGTGCGCCGATGGAAGGCGAGCAGGGCCAGCAGTGCGGTGGCGGTGAACCAGAGGGCCTGTAGAGCGAGGTAATCGGGGGTGTGAGTAGTGGAGAAGCCGCTGGCGGTGGCGGTCTGGATGGCTCCGTGGGAGGGCAGGAAGTGCACAAGGGGACTCCCCGCGCTGGAGCTGCGGGTGGGGTTTTGCAGGGTGATGTCGACGATGCTGGTCATCGCGACGGCGAACATGCCCTCGACCTCGCGGCGGAGCACGGATCCGAAGACGACGCCGAGGGCGCCGTAGGTCATTGCGCTACTGAAGAGTGCGGTCGCGAGTTGGAGCGGCTGCTTGGGGGACCATGCCATGCAGATGACGGCAGTGGCGTAGGCGGCGACGAGGGCCGAGGCCAGGGTGAGGGTGGCGGCTTTGGCCAGGACGAGGTGGGGGCGGGGGTAACCCGCCAGGGCGAGGCGCTTGTCGAAGCGCCCGCCGGTGAAGGTGGCGGCGAACATCATGAACCCGGTGATGAGCGCGACGGCGTTGAGGGCACCCGTGAGCTGGGTCATCTGGTTGCCGGCAGGTGCGAGGAGCTGCCCGGTGGCGCGCAGGCGGAAGGGGATGGGGGTCTTGGGGATGACGAGGTAGGCCAGGACCGTCCAGGTGGGGACGAAGGCCACGACCAAGAGCATGGCGAACTTGTTGCGGGAGTGTTCGATCACGTTGTAGCGGACGGCGGTGGTGAACCAGATCAGATGCCTTCTGGCGCCGTTGCTCATGCCGTTGTTCCTTCTGCGGTGTGTGCGAGGGTGGGAGTGTGGGGGTGCAGACGGCCGGCGTTCAGGCGATAGAGCAGGTCGAGACGTTCGGCGTCATAGGCCAGGTGGGAGACCACGAGCACGGAGCGGCCTGAGTCGCGCAGTTGGGTGGCGAGGTCCCAGAAGCGCTGATAGGTGTCCCAGTCGAAGCCCTGGTAGGGCTCGTCCAGCAGCAGCACCTGCGGGTCGTGCATGAGGGCGAGAGTGAGGTTCAGTTTCTGCCGGGTACCGCCGCTGAGGACCCCGGTGCGGGTGTCTGCGTACTCGTCGAGCCGCAGCGCCGCCATGATTTCCTCGGCGCGTCGCAGGTCCGCCAGCCCGTAGGCAGTCTTGAAGAACTTCAGGTGCTGGCGCACCGTCAGCGCGTCGTTGAGGACCACGTCCTGGGGGCAGTACCCGAACCGGCCGCGGTGGGTCACCGTGCCCCGCGTGGGACGCAGTTCGCCGGAGATGATTTTCAGCAGGGTCGACTTTCCCGCGCCGTTTTCCCCGACGATTCCGGCCAGGACACCGGGGGGTAGGTCCAGGTCGATGCCGTGTAGCACAGCACGTCGGCGGTAGGCGTGGGACAAGCCTCTGACCTGCATGATGTTCCTTCCTCTGGGTGGCGCTCGGTTCGGGTCCGGGGTTCAACGGCTCCGGCATCTGCCAGGACACGCCGCGTCACCGGTGAATGCGATGGCTGCCTGGGCCTGCCGTCAGTGGGTGAGCACTGGGCGGGGGCGGCGGCTGACCGGGAGGGTCAGGAAGGTCCGCAGGTTGAGTCCGGGCGTGCGGGTGGCCGGTCCGTCCGTGTGCAGGGTGGGAAAGCGGCGCAGGAGCTCGGGGAGGAATTCGGCTGCGTTCAAGCGGGCGAGGGGCGCGCCGAGGCAGTAGTGGATCCCGGCGCCGAAGGCGAGGCTGCGGCGCGGGGGGCGCCGGAAGTCGAGGGTGTGGGGGTCGGGGAAGTGTGCGGGGTCGCGGTTGGCGGCGGCGATGAGGGCGTGGACGAGGGTGCCGGCAGGGACGTGGGTGCCCGCCACCGTGGTCTCCCGGGTCGGGACACGGACGGCGTTCTGGACGGATGGGTCCCACCGGGTGAGTTCCTCGATGGCCTGGGGCAGGGCCTCGGAATGGGCAGCCAGCCACCGTGCCTGGCCGGGGTACTGCTCGAAGGCTTGGACAGCGGTGGCGAACAGGGACGAGGTGGTCTCGGCTCCGGCGCCGACGAGGAAAACGATGTGGGCGGCCAACTCGTCGCGGGGCACCCGCTCGGTGCCGAGGCGTTCGTGTGTGAGCCATTGGGACATCAGGTCGGTGCCGGGGGTGCGCGCGCGTTCGTCGAGGAGGGCCATGACGTAGGTGTGGAACTCGGCGGCTGCCGCATCGGCGACCACGGTCTGGGCGGGGGTGGCGAAGGGTTCGGTCAGTGCTGCGGTATCGAGGCTGTACCGGGCGACCAGGGCCCGGTCCTCGGAGGGCAGTCCGAGGATTTCGCACATGACGGCAACGGGCAGCGCGCGGGCGACCTTGCCGACGAAGTCCGCCTGGCCGTACCGGGTGAGCTCGGCGTCCAGTTGGTCGAGGTGGATGCGCACGAGCGTGCGGACGGTGGGACGGATGCGTTCCAGCGCGGCGGGGGTGAAGGGGCCGGACTGGAGGCGACGCATCCGGCCGTGCAGAGGAGGGTTGAGTCGTGGAAGGGTGATCAGGACCTTTGCGCTCAGGCCGTCGGTGTCGAGGCCCCGTGCGGCGCGCCACTTGTGATCGGGCACCTGCCAGATCCGGTCCGTGAGGATTTGGAGGCATTCGGTGTAGCCGGTGACCAGGAGCGCGTGCGGACCGTGGCTTACGACCGGCCCGGCGCTGCGGATCTCCTCGAAGAGGGGGAAGGGGTCCTCGCGGCCCTGGCGGGACTGGAGCCGGCGGATGACGCCACGCGGAGCGGGCGGGGCGGCCGAGGGTGCGGTGGCAGTGTCCATGAGCGGGATGCTCCTGTCGTGGGGCAGTGCCCTGAGCGGTACGGGATTATGCGGTACAGAAGGCCAAGACGACGTTGTGGCCGCCGAACCCGAAAGAGTTCGACAGTGCGGCCCGCACCGGCCGGCGGGAAGCAGTCTTGGTCACGAGGTTCAGTTCGATGCCGGGGGCGGGGTACCCGAGATTGTCCGTGCGCGGAACCATCGACTGCTGGATCGCCAGGATGCCCGTAGGTTCGGGGTGGGTGGCAGCCGCGGTGGAGTCAGTGTCGCGCACCCTGCGCCACGTCGCGTCCACTCAATACCCGGCAGGGGTGACTATCCCCAGCCCCGTGACCGCGATCTGCTTCCCCCTCACTGACATGCCGAAGCCACCGACGCCCTCTCACCGTCGATACCGCCGTCGATCACCTCGGCCACCTCGCGGAGCGTTGAGCCCTTGCCCATGTTCCGGCCGGTGACTTTGGCCCCGAACCGGTCCTCCAAGATGGCGGCGAGCTCGGCCACATCCAGGGAGTCCAACTCCATATCGGCCAAAGTGGCGTCAGCCCGGATCATCTCCGGCTCGACCTGAAACGTCTCGTCCAGGATGCCGACCAGGGTGTCGTAGACCATGCCAGTCATCACTCACCTTCCGACAAGTGGCGGCATGAAGGCCGTCACGCGCATTGCGACGTCGTCGTCACGTCACAGCAACTTCCGAAATGATCAAAGAGACACGGGCGACGGAAGAAAAACGCGGTGCGCTGGCACCCAGTCCGGTCGCAACACGACCTGCAATGACGGGCGGTGACAGCTTCCCGCTTTTGGCTGCTGCTGCGGACTGCCGACCAGGCAATGCCGTGTGTGAGCCCGCGGCCGGGCGAAGCAAGAAGCGGTCGCACGGCGGCCGCCGATCGTCTTCGGACTCACCCGTCTGCATGAGCACAACCCATTCGCGACCACACCGCCTGCTACAAAGGAGCCGCAACGACCGGCCTCGATGGCGGGTGTCACCGTCCAGGGCGACCGGGCTGCGCCGTGGTTGCCTTCGAACGGCACCAGCACCTCTCCCGAATGTGCTCCCGGCTCACCGAACCCCACGCACGACCGTTGGAGGAGCAGCGCACCCATGGAGCAAGGCGATGTCACCACCCGAGCGATCCGTAGCCGAGGGCTGGTCCTTCAGGTCCAGAGCCGCGCGAGCCCTTCACCGCGCACCGCCCCTGTTCTCGTCGTCCGCGCGGCCGCCGAGGGCGAGGCCACCATCCGCCCTCAGGCCAAGGCGCTGCTGCCCGTAGCGGACATCGTGGGTGTACGCATCGCCGGTGTGTCCGGCCCCGGGACGCTACCCCCGCACTGCGGCCTCGACGATCTCGCGGACGGCCTCGCTGCTGTCGTGGACGAACTCGGCCTGCCGCGGGTGCATGTCCTGGGGACCTCCCACGGAGGAGAGATCGCCTACCGCTTCGCGGTCCGTCACCCCGACCGCATCGATCACCTCGTCCTCACAGGCGCCAACGGACACCGCCCTCATCTGCCCCCCGACACCTCCCTCGCCGCCCTGGCGACCCGCGCAAGAAGTTCTGCCCGGCACGAGGTCGTCGACGAAATCATCTCCTCGGTGCTGTGCCTGGACCCCAGGCGTTCCGTACGCGGCCGCGCGACCATGCACTGGGCTCTCAACGACCTCTTCAACGGCGCGGACAACAGCCACATCAACCAGTGGATCCGCTGCCTGCAAATGCTCTGCGAGGCACCCCAGCCCACCGGACTGTCAGCCGCGCTCCTCGTGGTCACCGGCGAACACGACATCGCCATCCGCCCCACCGACAGCCGGGCCCTTGCCGCAATGTCGTCCCAAGCGGTGTTCGCCACCCTCCAAGAAGCCGACCATTGGGTCTTCCTCACCCGGACCCGCGAACACCTCGACCTGACCCGCAGATTCCTCCTCGACGAGCCCCTGGAACATCTGCCGTACCTCGCCGCTCTCGAACGCTTTCCCCATCCCGGCCTCGGCCGGCCCACCACCCCGGTTCCCGTAGGCGCCAACCCACAAGCAGGGTGACGACAAGGTGTTCCGGTGCGGGGAGGACGACAAGGACGGCCACTGACGGGTGAGATCGGCGCGGACTGCGCGCCTGGGCGTTGCCGGTCTCACCCTTCGGCTTGACGAGGCACGGATTTTGGATCCAGCGGCCCAGCTCAGCCCCAGCGATGAGGGTTGTGGTGCGAGCCGTCCGGGTGGGCGATGTGATGGGCCGCCAGCTTGCGACCGAGGACGGCCAGCGGAGATGAGGTGGCCGGGGTGGATACCGGGGAAGAGACATCTGGTGCGCCGGGACCAGCGCTCCGTCGATGTCCACGATTACCTCGCCGCCCGCGTCCGGAGCCTCCTCGCCGGTCAACCGTCGGGTCAGCTCACGGACTTCGGACCGCGCCCCACAGATCGCCGGAGTGCGCGAGGGCAGCCCGCGGCGAGGGCGTCGACCTGGCGGCAGACGGTTGGATCGCAGGCCGCCGGTCCGAACACGGCGGCTCCGCCTGCGGCATCGCAACGTCGGCCACGCAGTCCCAGCCAAGGGCTACGGCGAGCGCCACATCCAGGTGTCTCTCACAGGCGTCTCACGGACGGGGCGTCATGGAGCCGGAATGGTCGTCATGGCGGCGGTCGTGCAACAGGACCTGACCTGGGCGATCTGGACTGCACCGGACCACCAGACACAGTCCGTCAGGCTATGACGAACGCTGGGGGTCAAGGGGTCGCAGGTTCAAATCCTGTCGTCCCGACGGTGCTTACGCAGGTCAGAGGCCGTCTCCGCATTGCGGGGGCGGTCTCTGGTGTCTGTATTGTCGGATTTCAAATGTGAGAGCTTGTGAGAGGCGCACTGCGCCGCCGTCTTTCCGCAAGTCAGGGCCCCTTCGGGGCGGGATTCACTTGATTCGTTGCAGGCAACATCGCGTGGCGATCCAAGCCATTGGACGCTCTCAACGGCTGGTGACAGGGGGCCCGTTGGCTTTGGGGACAGAGTTTCTACTAGATCAAGGCGACTCGCTCCGCTTGCCGCTGGCCCGTCGCCTCGGGCTTCTCAGAGTCTGTAAAGCAGTCTTCTCGGGCATCGAAAGGGCCGCGCACAGCGTGGCGGCGCCGGCCGTCGCCCGGCGCGTCCTCGCCTCCACGTCTGCGCCACCGGCTGGCCGCGCCGGTCGCCGTCCGCGCCCACAAGTGGGGGAATCACAAGGTCGGGGTTGGGTCAGGGGCGGTGACGCGGTTGCCAGCCGTGAAGGCACGGCCTCCGGCGGGAGCGCTCCGACTCTGGGATGGGAGCAACTCGGCGACCTCGGGTCGTACGTGGTCGGGGTGGGGGCTGCCATGCCGCCTGCCGTCGTCCCAGGCAGAGCCGAGCAGTCGCGGCCCAGGGCGTCAAGGTCGTTCGTACAGTGGCGCGCTCCACTTTGACGCCCTGAACCACGCCCGCTCCACAGAGTGTGGGACGACGGCAGACGGGATGGAACCGGGAGCGTAGTGGCGAGGGCGCCGGCCAGCCGCTCCACCACCCTCGTGGGTATGCTCGCCGCACCATAGTCACCAGCGAAACGTGAGCCCGCCGTGTCCATACCCAAGAGCTTGTCCCGCCTTTTCGAGAGGACGGGCAAGGTCCCCGGCGACACTCCGTTTGCTTCCGATCAGCCCTGCCAGTGCACTCCCGAGTGGCCCGGGCTGGAGACAACCGCCAACGGTCACATGCTGCCGGCGACACCCGCCAAGAGCTACAGCATGCTGACGAATCCAAGCATTGGCCCGTTCATCGCCCGCTGTACCGTATGCCAGGCCCGCTATCCCCACCCGTGGGTGATCCCGCAGGGTGCTCCCATGCCCTTCGACTGGGCTCAGGACTAGTGTCCTGAGTCAGTAGTTGGCCTAGTGTTCTTGTATGACTCGTCCTGGTCCGAAGCTTGCGCCGCTGAACCTGACTGATGCTGAACGTGGCGAGTTGGAGCGGTGGGTGCGGCGGCGGAAGGGGGCCCAGGACATGGCCTTTCGAGCCCGTCTCGTCCTGGCGTGTGATGCGGTGGGTGAGGGCGGGTTCCCCGTTTCGACCGCCGCGGTCGCAGATCGGATGGGGACGACGCGGGAAACGGTGGGCAAATGGCGCCGGCGATTCCTGCAGGATCGGCTGGCGGGCCTGGAGGACGAACCGCGGCCCGGCAGGCCTCGTACCGTTTCCGATGAGCAGGTTGCGGATCTGATCGCACGGACGCTGGAATCGACGCCGGAGAACGCGACGCATTGGTCGACTCGGTCGATGGCGAAAAGGACGGGCCTTTCCCAGTCGACGGTCTCGCGTGTGTGGCGTGCTTTCGGGCTGCAGCCGCACCGCTCGGAGACGTTCTAACTGTCCACGGATCCGTTCTTCGTTGACAAGGTCCACGACGTCGTCGGTCTGTACCTTGACCCGCCGGAACGGGCGTTGGTGCTGTGCGTGGATGAGAAGTCGCAGATCCAGGCCCTGGACAGGTCCCAGCCGGTCCTCCCGATGATGCCCGGAGTGCCGGAACGGGCCACTCACGACTACGTGCGGGCCGGCACCGCCACCCTCTTCGCCGCGTTCAACACCGCCTCCGGCCAGGTCATCGGATCCCTCCACCGACGCCACCGCGCCGCAGAGTTCAAGAAGTTCCTGTCCAAGCTCGATAGAGAGCTCCCGGCCGAACTCGACGTTCATCTCGGCTGCGACAACTACGCGACCCACAAGACCGCAGACATCAAGAAATGGCTCCTGGCCCACCCCCGATTCCACCTGCACTTCACGCCCACCGGCTCCTCCTGGCTGAACCTCGTCGAGCGATGGTTCGCAGAGCTGACGAACAAACAGATACGGCGCGGAGTGCACAAATCCGTGCCGGCACTCGAGAAGGACATCCGCACCTGGATCACCACCTGGAACCAGGACCCCAAGCCCTTCGTCTGGACGAAGACAGCCGACCAGATCCTCGAATCCCTCGCCTCATACTGTCGACGAATTACCGACTCAGGACACTGGGGCTCAGCAGCTGGGTCAGGTGATGCGTGGTGGTGCGGGGTGTCAGCCGGGCGGGGTGCGGGGAGTTTTGAGGGCGAAGTGGTTCAGCACGGTGGAGGCGATCATGAGGATCACTGAGAGGACCAGGACGGCCATCACCGGGATGTTCACTCCCAGGCCGAAGTGCAGGGGGGAGAGGCTGAGCATGGCGGCTCCCAGGAGTTGGGCCCATCCCCACGGTTTGGGCCGCAGTACTCGGTGCCGGGCCCAGGGCACCCATATGCGGCCGGTGGCGAGAGCAGCGATGCCGCAGCTGGACTCCAGGAGTGCCAACACGCTGAGGAGAACCCATAGAGCGCCGCGCATGGCGATCCTTCCCCGGCGTTGAACCGACGTGCATGTCGGGGCATGATCATGCCAGGTTCCCGGGTGCTGAGGGTGCCCGGTCCTGTGGTCGGAGATGGCGGGGCTGCCCGGGGGTGGATGATGTGCGTCGTGACGTCAGGGATAGTTCGTCCGCGGTGGTGGTTGGCTCTTCGAAGCGGTGGGTTCTTCTTCGTGGGGGGTGGTCTGGGCATGGTGGCGTATGGGTTGTTCGCGCACCGGCCTGTGGGGGGATTGTCCTGGGGTGGGTTGCTGTTCGGGGCGGCGGTGACGGCGACTTTCACCGCACTGCTCCCCGCCCGGGGTCGGTGCCGGCAGTGAGCCGAGTGCCTGGGTGGGTGCGCCGGGCCGGTTTGGTGTTGTGGTGGTGCGGTGCGTTGGTGTGGTTCGGCGTGCACGCGCTGCGCAGTGGCAGCGCGGGGCGGGTGGGTTCGATCGTGGTGTTCGTCCTGATCGTGGTTCAGGCGGGCCTTGCGCTGGTGGGGTACACCCGTCCCAGGACCAAGCGTCGGCGAGCACGTGAGGCGGACCGTACTGACCCCGGAACAGCCGAAGAGTGAGCTTCGGCGTTCAGCTGGCAAGGGGTGCGGCACCCTCCTGGGGCGGTACTGCCCGGGGGCGCGTTACCGGGGACCTCTGGCAGCGCGTGCCCGGTATCGTTCCAGAACTCCGATGGACAGCGCGGACGCGGCCATCACCCCGAAGACGGTGGCATTCCAATCGCCGAGTTGGTCGCGGTCCCAGACACGGAGCCCGGCCAGCACGACCACGACAGCGAGCAGTACGAGCTGTACCCACCGGAGGGCTGCAGTGGGCTGGCCACGTTCTGCGTTGCTGTTTGTTCTGCGCACCGTCGTCGGTCCTGCTCGTGCCGGATCAGCTCGGCCTCTTGGCTGCGCCCTTGCGTGGGTCTGAGATCCAAGGGTCCCTTGGCCGGATGATATCTGCAGGCCGCAGGGAAGGGCGGCGCGGTGTCGAGGTGTGCGTCGGATGTCGGTGGCTGCCGAGCAGTGGATGTATGGGCAGCTGTCAGTCGAAGACACAACTGCTGATGTCGGCGGGCAGGCTCCGGTAGGAACTCGCCTTGTTCTTCCACGAGACGGGGAGGTTCACCCGGCCGTTGGGGGCGATGCGCACGTAGTTCCCTCCCAGATTCTTGTCCCAGAAGACGCAGACGTACCTGGTGCTCATGTTCGCGACGGAGTTGGCACGGTCGTTCCAGCCGTAGCCCGGGGCCGCCAGATTCGGGTTGTACTTCACCGCGTTCTGGTCGTCGTAGATGTCCCCGCCCGCGTTGTCGTTGTCCCACATGCACCAGCCGCCGGACTCGCACTGGGCCCAGCTTCTCGCACCGGCGGGAGTCTGCTGACCGGCTGAGGCGGCCGAGGCGGCGCCGATGGTGAAGGTACTGGCCAGGACGATCGCCGTGAGCGTCCGCGAAATTTTGATCATCGGGTTCCCTTCCCGGGCGCAGGCATGTCCGGGCGCAATGCTCCCGCACCCGGCCGAACCCGCGCGGATCCAAGCCTGAGCCAGAATTCTTACCTGCGGACTGCTGCGTCAAGACAGCGATTCCCCCCACAGCCCGCCCGTGCACCGGCGCCTGGCCGTGCGCTGGGAACGGCGAGTTGAGCTCCACGACGCCTTCCTCGCGTTGGCCTGCAGCACTATCTGTTGGAGGCGACTCAAGAAGGCCAGATCTGATCGCGTCACGAACTCTCCGGGCTGATACGCGTTGGCCTTGCCCTCAGATCGGTCATCGTGTCGCTGTCCTTCTCCGGTCGCCACCCGTCACGTTGGCCAGGCGCTGGTCGTGGCCCAGGGCGGCGAAAGGCGATCCGGCCATTCAGGACAGTCCACGTGAAGGCCCGAAATCCAGGATGGTCCCGGGCGGAACCGGTCCCTCACCCGCGTAGGTATTGCTCAGCGGTGCTGCTGGTGCATCGTCCTCGGCGAGTGTCAGGCTGGGCCAAGGCCCGGCGAGGGCTGCATCGTCCAGAGTGATGCCGAGGTGATCGAGTACGAGGGCCACCACCGGCGCCATCCCGGCGCCCTCACCCTCGTGTGCGGCGAGCGCCTCTTCCACTCGATCCCACCAGGGGCCGAGCGGTTCGGACCGGCTGTGCTCCATGCCGGGCTCGAAGTACTCGACGCACTCGCCGTCGCGCCAGTACTGGAAGACGTCGATTCCCTCGGTAGTCGCCACGCTGTACGTCTCAGTTCCCCGAGACAACTCCGCGAGCGTTTCTTCCCCAAAGCCGATGCCGCCGTCCTCCTCGACGCAGAAAGCCCATTCACCGATCCTGCCGGCCCGCAGCAGCGAGACCATCCCGTCACCCGATTCACCCGAGGGTAGGTCCGAGGCTGCATCCCAGCCGAGCATGCGCGCCTGCTCCGGATCGGCCCCGTAGCGGGCGAACACCTCCTCGGGGGCGAGACCGCGGGTGAAAGTAGCGCACATCCAGGCCCTCGCCCAGTCCAGCGAACCCGCGTCCGCGTCTGCTTCCATGATCTGCCTCCGTCATTCACACCTGGCATCGCCTGCCAGGGGCGAGCCTTCCAGGCTCTCCGCAGTGTGCCAAGCACGGCGAGGAGCCCGGATCATGATGCCTGGTTCATCCGGTGGGATCGGTACCGGGCAGGACGCCCCGGGGGGTCTTGCCCGGTGAACTGGATGCAAAAAGGGGCCGCGAGCGGCTGCATCAGCCCCCTGCCACGCTCGACCAGGACACCTCAACAAGATCTTGTTACGAGCCCAAAGGCGAATCCGGGGCACGAAATGAGCGGAGAGTCGGAGTCAGCGCCAGCGGTCGCCGATGCATGCGGGGGAGGGATGCCCGTTGCTCGTTCACCGGCCCGGCCCTGGAGTTGGTCCCGGCGCCCGCCGCCGTCCAACCGAAGGCGGTGTCACGCAGCACCGACAGGCCCGTTCCGTATCTGCTCGATGGTGCCCGCCTCCAGGGGAGTTGACGGGCATCAGGGATCTCGCATCGGTGTCTCCTACGCCGTCGGGGCGGCTCGGTAGCGCTCCACCAAGGCCTCCATGCCGGTCAGGCCAGCGTCCAGGCCGAGCTGACGGAGCCAGTCGTCCACCTGTTCCTGGTGCTCGGCGGCGACGTGCAGGTCCAGCACCGGGTTGGCACGGAAGGTACCTCCGGCCGATGCGCCGGCCTCACGGGGGCCTGGGCCTCGGCAGGGTGGGATATCGCTGATTGACTCTCGAAAGCTGAACGTGTTCAAATACGTGACGTCGTGGTCCTCGGCTGCCGTGAGAGGGCGAGGGTGCGGAGCAAGCGGCGCATCGGATGGCGATGGCTGCGAGGCGCGCCCATGGCCTCTGCCGTGCCCCACGCAGCATGCACTCCACTTGGAGGCCGCGGGACCGCATGCGGAAAGCAAGGGGGAAGTGTGTCGAAGAAGAGTTTCCGGGGCGCCGGTTGTGCGATAGCAGCAGTGACTGGCCTCTCCGTGCTGCTGCTCGCGGTGCTTGCCGTGTACCTGTGGTGGGGGGATACACGTGACTACGACCGCTTCGCCATGGTGACGTACGGGGACGGCTCCCTCGAGACTGTGTTGACCCGCTACCAGGTGCGCCTGCCTGACGATGTTGCGGAACTGCGCTTCCATGACGATGAGAGCCTCGTGGGTAGTGAAGGCACGCTCTACTTGCGCTTCGAGATACCGGTGGGCGACCTGGCGGGGTTCCTTCACGGTCTGCACATGGGCGCGGACCTGAAGCGCGGCGGCCCCGCCGATTGGGGCGTCGACTACGCCTTCACCGGCGACATGGCCCGCGGATATGGCTGGCGCTTCGACCGGAGCGGCCAGACGTGGCTTTGGGGTGTCGCCGATGCCTCTCCCTCGCTGCGCTTCTCGGTCGTCATCGAGCCGCAAGGCATCAGCGATACCGTCTACCTGGTCGGCCAGATCGGATGACCGTTCGGCCTCGACGGGCCGCGCGGGGCCTCTCTCGACGTCGGGCTTTTGGATCCCTGGCGGCCATCCCCTCCTGGTGTGCGTGAGGTCTCGCTGCCTGGCCCGGTGCCGCAGCTGGAGGCCACGGCCCACGGGTTCCACCCGGCTCGGCCGCCGCGCGGCGGAGAGCTGGGCCGCAGACAAACGCACCGCGATCCTCGACGGACACGCCGCCGGATACCAACTCCTGCGCCACCGCATCCTGCTCACGTGACCTCATCACGGCCACCTCGTTATGACGATCTTGCGAGACCCTCCAGATTGTCCACGGACGGCCAGTTGGGACGTCACGCCCCGCAACTCATACCTTTGCAGCAGGGGCACTCACCTGGCTGGGGGAGGGAGATCGGTCCGGCGGCTGAAGGCACCCGCCGCGGTCGATGGGAGGTTCCGAACATGACCAGTGCTGAACGGATGATGAAGGCGCTCCGGAGCGCATGGTGGCAGCGCTGGGTGGCCTGGGCGACGATGCTGTGGGCGGTGGTGTATGCCGGTTTCGGCCTGGTGTGCGCGCTGAGCGGGGACCTCCTTGCTTTACTACGGCGGTGACGCTGGGCCTCCGAGCTGGTTGGGGCGGTCATGGCGGTGGGGTGCTGGCGACGCTGGTCAGCGGGGCGGTGGTGCGGTACGGGCTGCGGCCGGCGTTGCGGGTGCTGCTTGGGGTGGCCTGCGGGCTGGCCGGTCTCACTTCGTTCAGCCTGCTGATCGATGTGATCGCGCTGATGTTCGGTCAGGGAGTGGACAGTCGGGCTGCCGCTGCGAATAGGGCTCTGGCGGCGCTCGGGACGGTCCTGCTCGCGGCCACGGCGCGGGGTCCGACCGGCCCGTCCGCCGGTGATGCCGTACGGGTGCCGTCCGCTGCACCGCAGCTGGCCCAATACGGCGCCTGGGCAGGAACGCCGGCTTCTGTCCCGTACGTGGCGATGAAGCTGGTCTGGGCGTTGGGCGGCACGTTCGCGGGGGATCACCGGTAAGGAGATGCTCGCTGTCTCGCAGTGGAACGGCGCCTCGGGGATCTTCCTCACCCTGGAGTCCTGGGGCCTGGACTCCACCGCGCTGCTGTCCGGGCTCGGCGTCTCCCTGCTCTGGGGCCTGGTCCGCCCATGGGGGCAGGTCTTCCCGCGCTGGACGCTGTTCCTGCACGGCCGGCCGGTGCCGCGCTGGTTCCCGCTCGCCCCCGCGCTGCCACGCTCGCCGCAGAGTGACCGTCCGCGGCCAGTTCGATCCCTGCCCACTGGCCACCCATGGGGAACTCGACTGGCGACCCAAGGGCGTGCAGACGACTGTGCACGCCCCTGGGTTGGTACGCAGACCTCCGGGCAAGGCCCTCGCCTGGCACGCCCGCACGGCGCCCGGCAGCGGGATCCGCCCGGTCTTCCCGCCCCGATGCCGTAGCTCCTGGCAAGCACCAGGTCGATCCCTGCCGCCCCAGAGTTGAACGCGTTCAATTCATCTGCCAGAGTGTTGCCCACGGCCCACCGGTACCGGTCGGCCGCTGAGGGCGGGAGCATCAGGTGCCGGGCATGAACAGGTGGCGCGGGTGGGGGTTCGCCCTGGGGACCCTGGCGATGGCGGTGTCCGGGCTGACGGGGTGTGCCGGCCGGTACGACGCGGGGGCCGGGCTGCACGACGCCACGGCCGCTGACGTGGCGGGGAGTTGGCACGGCACCGAGGGCACCCGGGTCGTGCTCCGTCCGGACGGGACGGCCCTCGTCGAGCGCCTCGACGGTGAGGGCTTTGCCTTCGACGACGGCTGGCGCCTGTCAGGTACGGGAACCTGGCGACTGACCGACGATCCCGACGGGCAGGACCTCCACCTGGCGCTGACCGCCCGCACCCGCGTCGACCGACGGATGCCCGCGACGACCCCTGCCGATGCAGTGCCCACCAGCTACACATGGGACTTCTTCGTACGCCGCGACCAGCACCACCAGGTGCAGCTGTTCTTCCTCTTCAGCGACCCCGACGCCGCGAACACCTACGTACTGGACCGCGCGCCATCGGCGCTGCCGTCCATCGGTTCGGCTGCCCGGTCGGCGGGCTGCTGGGCCGTTCTCGCCGGGAACGAGGTGGACGGGCCACCACGCCGTCAAGGGACCACGTCGGCAGCTGTGATGGGGGGCCGGTCGAGCCACTACTGCGCCGATCGGCGCACCTCGGGCGGCACCTTCCCGTACGCGCGCACCATGGCCGGCAGCCACCGGTGATGGCCCGGTCCAGCGCGTACACCAGGCGGTCGAGCACGGAGGCGTGCGTGCTGGCATGGGTGGGCGGCCAGGCCGCCCTCGTATGGTGGCGGATCGCTGCCATCCCGAATCCGGGCGGCCTGGTTCCGCCGATGTGTACGGCCGTAGCGAGTCGATGAACGCCCGGACGGGCGGCGCCTCCCCCGCCCGGTGTGGCGCGGGCCCTTGTGCTGGGGTGAGAGTGCGGCCGGTCTTGGCATACCACGATGTCCCGCTAGTGACCTGAGTCAGAGATTCGGTGGCAGTAGGCGGCGACCTTGTCGAGGATCTCGTCAGCGGTCTTCGTCCAAATGAAGGGCCGGGGTTGGTCGTTCCAGTCGGCCAGCCAGGTTCGGACGTCGCGTTCGAGGGCCTGGACGGAGCGGTGGACTCCGCGCTTGAGTTTCTTCTGTGTGAGCTCGGCGAACCACCGCTCGACCAGGTTCAGCCACGACGCACTTGTGGGTGTGAAGTGCAGGTGGAAGCGCGGGTGGGCCAGCAGCCACTTCTTGATCTCGGGTGTTTTGTGGGTCGCGTAGTTGTCGAGGATCAGATGCACCTGGAGCCCGGCCGGGACTTCCTTGTCGAGCTTGGCCAGGAACTTCTTGAACTCGATGGCCCGGTGGCGGCGGTGCAGTGATCCGATCACCTTGCCGGTCGCGACCTCGAGTGCCGCGAAGAGCGTCGTGGTGCCGGCGCGAATGTAGTCGTGGCTGCGGCGTTCTGGAACGCCGGGCATCATCGGCAGCACCGGTTGTGACCGGTCCAGGGCCTGGATCTGCGACTTCTCGTCCACGCAGAGGACCAGGGCCTTCTCCGGCGGATCGAGATAGAGGCCGACGACATCGCGGACCTTGTCGATGAAGAACGGGTCCGTCGAAAGCTTGAAGGTCTGCGAGCGGTGCGGGGCCAGGGCGAACGCCCGCCAGATCCTTGAGACCGTCGACTGCGACATGCCCGTGGCTGCGGCCATGGAACGGGTCGACCAGTGCGTTGCGTTCTTCGGCGTCTCCTCGAGCGTCCTGACGATCACTCGTTCCACATCCGCGTCGGTAATCTTCCGCGGGACACCCGGCCTGGGCTCGTCACACAGGCCGTCCAAGCCGTTCTCCAGGAAGCGCCGCCGCCAGGTGCGGACCGTGTCCGGAGCGATCCGCAGACGACGGGACACCTCCATGATCGAGTGACCGTCCGCGCACTCCAGCACGATCCGCGACCGTTGAGCCAACGCTTGCGCGGTTGTGCGCCGACGCACCCAGCCCTCCAGCACGGCCCGCTGGGGCTCAGTCAGTAACAACGGCGGAATCTTCGGACCCGGACGGCTCATACCGAACTAACGCCAAACCTCCGACTCAGGTCACTAGGGTCTGTCGTCTGGATCTCCGTGGGGGAAGGAGCGGTGTCCGGTGCGTGCAGCTGCAAGGCGGAGGAGGGAGGCGACGCGGAGCGTCGTCGACCGACGACAACGCGGCAGATGTGCGTGCTGGACACCGCGACGCCGCGGAGATCCAGACGACAGACCCTAGAGCAGGACGCCCCCGGAAACCTCGATGCGTTGGGCGGTGACCCAGCGCAGTCCGTCGGAGGCGAGCGTGGCGATGGCGTCGCCGATCTCGGCGGGCTCGCCGACGCGGCCCAGAGCGGTCTGCGCCGCCAGCCCCGCTCGCAGGTCGCTGTCATCGCGCATGGCACCGCCGTTGAAATCGGTGGCGGTCGGTCCCGGGGCGATGGAGTTGACCCGGATGCCACGCGGGCCCAGTTCCAGGGCCAGGGTGCGACTGAGCACTTCGACGGCGGCCTTGGACGCCGAGTAGACGGCGGTGGCCGGGCTGGTGTGGCGGGTCAGGGAGCTGGAGACGTTGATGACGCTGGCGGGGTCGGCCATCAGCGGCAGCAGTGCCTGGATGAGGAAGAAGGTCCCACGGACGTTGGTGTCCATCATTGCGTCGAAGTCCGCGACACCGACCTGCTCCAGGGGGCTGAAGATCCCCACACCTGCGTTGTTGACCAGGATGTCCAGCCGCGTGGCGCCCCAGGACTGCAGGTGCTCGCCGAGCTCGGCCGCGAAGGGCGGGAACGAGGCGACATCGGCGATGTCCAGACGCAGCGCGAGGGCATCGGACCCGGCCGCCCGCACCGCCTCGACCGTCTCCCGCGCCCCGTCCTCATCACCCCGGTAGGTGACGATGACCTTGATGCCCCGCTGCGCCAGGGCCAGCGCCGTGCTGCGGCCCAGCCCCCGGTTGGCACCGGTCACCAGCGCGATCTTCTTGCGGTCCATGGAGCTGCTCCTCGGAAGGGAAGGGGAAAACGCTGCAGGGCTTACTGCCCGACGCGGAAGGCGAGTCGGTCGACTCGCCTCTTTCACCGTAGGCCCGCCCCCAGAGGCGAGTCAAGTGACTCGCCTCGCCGTAGCGGGCATACTGGCTCCATGACAGAAGGACTCTCCGACCACCACCGACGGCTGGCGCAGCAGAAGCGGGAGGCGATCACCTCGTCCGCCACCGCCCTGTTCCTCGACCACGGCTACGCAGGGACGTCACTGGCCCGGATCGCCGAGGCGGCCGGGGTGTCGAAGTCCACGCTGTTCAAGCAGTTCCCCACGAAGGCGGCCCTGTTCGAGGCCATCGTGAGCGAGTCGTGGAAGCAGGGGTCCGGTCACGCTTCGACCCCGCCCTCGGCCGGCGACCTGCGTGCGGGGCTGACGGTTATCGGCCACCGTTACGCAGAGCTGGTCGGCCAGCCCGGGATGACGGCCCTGTTCAGGATCGTCATCGCCGAACTGCCGCGCCTGCCCGAACTGGGCAGGATGCAGTTCCAGCTGGGCAAGCTGCCCTACTTCGACTCCGTACGGACCTACCTACAAGCCGAGCACGAGGCCGGCACCGCGCGTGTGCCCGACGCAGAGAGCGCCGCCAACCAGTTCCTCGGCATGATCGCCAACTTCGTCCTGTGGCCCCGGATGCTGCTCACCGACTGGAACCCGGCCGCCGACGAGACCGACCATGCCGTCGACGAGGCCGTGGAGACGATGCTCGCCCGCTACGCCACCGGTCACCAGAAGTAGTCGCCCTCGCCCGCGCCCCCGATGCTTCGCACGGGCGGGAGCGCGAGCCGCAACGTGCGGTCAGCGCCGGGTGGGGCACGTGTCGTTGACCGCTTCCACCGGTCGTGGTGCGGGTCGTAGACGAAGCCGGCCTCGGTGGCCTGTCACAAGGCGCCTCCCGTCAGACCTCCCAGGACGCTACCGGTGAGCCCTCGCCCGAGACGCCTACGGCAGCGCGCCGGCGCGGGACGTAGTCAATGATCGCCGGCTACCCCAACCGAGGTCGTGGATGGTGAGCTCGAAGTCGCGATGCGCCTTGGCGTCCAGCCCGGTTCAGCCGGCGCGGTAGACGGCGTCGACGTTGTCGCGCGCCGGCCGGGATCGGCCTACGGGACCGGTGGCGAACGCGAGGAGCAGATTCTTCGTGGTGGTGCGTGCGAACGCGCCTGCGGCGGCGTTCATGCCGTGGTTTCCTCTGCCGCCTGGTCCCTTGGCATCCAGCGCTTCGACCCAGCGCATGGTGCCGGATGCGAAGACGCCGGCGCCGCCGGGTGCGGAGTAGTACGCCGTATCGGAGAAGCTGGGTCGGCCTTCGCAGGTGACGGGGGAGTGGGCGAGGATCTCCAGGGGGCGTGGGGTGGGCCAGATGGTGTTCACCCGGTCGAATTCGGCCCCCACCAGGTGGGGGAAACTGTCGCCATAGGTGACATCAGTGCCGGTGAAGAGCCAGTGGCCGGGGTTGGTCACCACGTAGGCGGCGTCCACCGGGTAGTCGTCGTAGATCACGCCCAGCAGCGAACTCTCCGGGTTCGCACCTGGTGCGGCGCGGAATTTCTGGGTTGCGGCGCCGCCGGCCAGGAAACCCGGGTCCGTCCGGTAGTCGGCCTTGTAGCACGCGATGTCCCGATCGGGGCCGTACGCGGAGGCTCCGAATCTGATGCGGCGGAAGCAGCAGTTCGCTCCCAGGATCGCCAGGTTTGTTCCCGCGTCACGGGCTGCGGTGACGTGCTGGCGCTGGGAATCGGACCAGTACTCGTCGTGGCCCAGGGAGAGCAGGGCGGCAGCTCCGCGCAACAGATCCGGGTCGCGGGCGAGATCGACGCCCGTGGTGTACGCCAGCGGGATGCCGAGCTGTTCGGCGAGAGCGATCAGCGGGGCCTCGTACACCAGGAACTGCCCGGCTCCGTGGCCGTACTGGTAGGGGCGGTCAAAGGTGACTTCCAGCGACCGGTTCTTCCGGCCCCCGGCGGGGCCGTCGTAGAGGTTGTGACCGCCCCACAGGTTGTACGCCTGCCAGGTGGCGACCGCGTTGACCACGACGGTCCTGCCGGTGGTGGACGGTGAGCGAACGGTGATCGGGACGTAGCGCTGGCCGGCTCCGCCCTGTGCGTCCAGCCGGAGCAGGTAGCTGCCTTCGGGCCAGTCCGTGGTGTCGACGGTGGTGGTGCGTGCCCAGCCGGTGTGCACAGTGCGGGTCTTGGCGTCGACGGTGGCAGCGGGCTGGCGGTGGCCGGGCAGCACGGCCGAGCGCCACACCAGGCGGGCGCGGGCTCCGCCGTACCAACCCATCCGGTAGGCCGAGACGGTGAAGCCGGACGCGACGGTGGACACATGGAGGCCGAAACGTTCGCCTGCCAGGACACTGACCCGGTCGGCAAAGCCCTCGACGGCCTGCGTTGTCCCGGCCCGGATGATGGCCCAGGCCGGATCGCCTCGACGAGCGTTTTCCACCACCACGTCCAACGGGTCGGCGGATTCTGATGCGGTCCGGGTGCGTGCGGCGTCTCGTGCTTCGGCCGGCACGCCCGCGGACCCGAGGCCCGCCAACGCACCCGCGGTCAGGGTCAGAAACCGGCGCCGTCCGGCGCCGCCCCTCATTCCAGCGGCCGGATCGATCCTTCGCGCCACCACGCGTGCCCTCCAACGGTCGTCCCCTCGGGTGGCCCCATCGTCGCTTCCCAGTCCTGCATCTTCCTTCCGGCACGCGAGGGGCAGGCAGGAGAGTAGCCCGATAGGTGTTGGCAGATCGTTTCAGCAACGGCATTCGAGTGGCAGCGCACATTACCGGTCGTGACGACGGCAGACATGAGGGGAGGAACTGGCCGACTGACCGGTTTCACCGGGCCGGTTCGTCCGTGATGCCGGCCCCCGGCCGCCGTCCTCATGGGTCAGACGTAGTCCTCCAGGCGCGCCACGGTGAAGCCCTGCTCGGAGATCATGCGCAGCAGGTTGGCGGTCATCTCCGTCATGGAGGTGCCCTTGAGCTCCGAGGGGCCGCGGAAGTGGGCGAGGATGATGTCGCCGGGGTGCAGTTTCTTGTCGGCGCGCTGGTACTGCATGCCCTTGATCTGCATGGACTCGCGCCACAGGATGAGCGCCTGGAGTCCGCAGGACTTCGCGGCGGTCTTGGTGGCCTCGTTGAGGTTGCCGTAGGGCGGCCGGAGGAGGCGGGGTGTGGTGCCGTATTCGGCCTTCAGCTTCGTCTGCTGGGTGCAGATCTCGTGCCGCTGGGCGGATTCCGACTCGGTGCGCAGGTTCGGGTGCGTCAGCGTGTGGTTCATGATCGGGTTGCCGAGCTCCTGGAGGGGCTTGAAGTAGCCGTAGTCGCTCCGGATGCTGACGTCGGTCAGGAACATCGTGAAGGGGATCTTCAGTTCGCCCATCATGGTGACGAACTTCGGGTCCTTCTCCGCGCCGTCGTCGAAGGTGACGAAGACGATCTTCTCCTTGGTGGGGACGTCGCTGACCACCGGCGGCGTCCCGGAACCGGTCTTCACCGGCTTCACCTTCGGCGGCGCCGGGGGCGCCGCCAGCGGCTTGATCTTCCACTTGTGCAGCGCGGCGGCCGTAGCAGCCGTGGACCGGATATCCCCAACTGCCCTATCGATCTGTGTAGTTGATCGGGCGGACAAGGTGGTAAGCGGTGGCTGTTCTGCGGTGGGAGCAGTGAGTGGGGACGTGATCGCTGAGCGCCCCACGACGACAACAAGGGCCGAGAGGAGCAGTCCTGTCGCTTTTCCTAGCATTCGCAGACTCTATGCCGTTTGCTCCGTCCGGCATCGCCTTCCGCGGGCGGCTGGATGCGCTTTCGCCAGATGTTCCAGGTAGCCCCTGGCGGGGCGGCCACGACCCAGTCGCCAGATCGCATCGGGCCTGGAGCGGGCTGGGCCGAATCATCGCCAGAAGCTGGTGAGTTCGAGGCGGTGAGCGTGGCGAACGGGTGAAGGTCTGTTTTGCCCGCCAGCTGTGTGGCGTGGAACGCGGAAGCCTTGCACGGCGACCTGCAAGGGTGGTCGGGTGCCCATTCCGACACCGCTGACGAGCGGGAAACCGAACTCGCGAATGCCCTTGCCTCCCCTGCTGCCAGTGGTGCCGACCGGCAGCGACCCGGCGGCAAAGCTCCGCCGTGGCGGTGCCCGACGACTGACGGCCGCCCTCGGGGTGGCGCTGGCGGTTCTTCCGCTCACATCCCTGAGCAGTACCGCGCGAGCGGCGCCGCGCGCAGACCCTTCCGGCTCGGGTATCTGCCAGTCCTCCCTGTACCCGCACCTGGCGGCTGTGCTCTCGGCTGATATCGCCCGCGCACATGCGGGCCGCAAGAGCACCATCGCCTTCACGCTGTGGGACGCCGAAAAGCAGCTGTCCTGCGCGGACAACGCCAACCGTCGATTCGACTCCGCGAGCGTCGTCAAAGTGACGATCATGGGTGCACTGCTGCGCCGTGCCGAAGAGGGACACCGTCTCCTGACCGCCGCGGAGACGAAGAACCTCAAGCTGATGATCATCAAGTCGGACAACGCTGCCGCTACCACTTTGTGGAACAGCCTGGGGCCCGCCTGCTTGGGTAGTTTCCTGCGACTCGCCGGAATGCGCGACACCGTACTGTCCCCAGGGAAGACCTGGGGTCTGACCCAGATCACCGCGATCGACGAGATGAAACAGCTCGATGTCTTCGCCTCGGAATCCACCGTCCTGTCTCCGTCGGACCAGGGATACGGACTGAAGCTGATGAGCCAAGTCCAGGCCGACCAGCGTTGGGGCGCCCCGCACGGCGTACCTGCCGGCATCCGCGTTCAGGTGAAGAACGGCTGGGCGCCGCGTGCCACTCGCGGCTGGCGGATCCACAGCCTGGGGGTCTTCACCGGAACCGGCCGCAACTACCGGATGGCCGTCCTGACCGACAACAACGCCACGAAGGCATACGGCGTCGACACCATCCAGCGGATCGCCGCCATCGTCCACCGTGACCTCAATGTGCGGTAGCACTGACGCAGAGTCCTAGGGCCTGTCGTCTGGATCTCCGCGGCGTCGCGGTGTCCAGCACGCACATCTGCCGCGTTGTCGTCGGTCGACGACGCTCCGCGTCGCCTCCCTCCTCCGCCTTGCAGCTACACGCACCGGACACCGCTCCTTCCCCCACGGAGATCCAGACGACAGACCCTAGCCCCGTTCGGCGGCAGGGCTCGAAAAGCGCATCGCCTGGCGCTGCCGACACCCGATACCTGTGTTCCGCCGTCGTCGAGCCCCCATGAGAACGGATCCGATGAACGAGTCTTTGCCCGGCAAGCCGTTGTCCACGAGGATTCCTCGCTGCCGGCCCGTGACGTCCGGGCTCGGGGTGCACGCTTCCATGACCCCCCACCTTCCGGGGCTGCTCGGTGCGGCGGCATTGGCCCTGGCGCTCCTGCTGGCACCTCCGCCCGCACCAGCGCACGCGGTGCCGCTGGCTTGTACCGATCATCTGGCCGTCGCGGAATCGGATTCTGACGCCCCGGGCACCCCCGGCGGCGGAGGCGGCAACGAGTCCGTCAAGATCACGGAGGCCGCACGCGGTCGCGCCGTGGTGGCCGCGGCGCGGTCCTGCCTCGGGGTGCCGTATTCGTGGGGCGGCGGCACCGTTCACGGCCCGACCCTCGGATCGTGCGACAAGGTCAACGGATACCTCAAGGGTGTGTGCCAGGCCGATCACACCATCGGCTTCGACTGTAGCGGCCTGACCCTGTACGCCTGGTATCAAGCCAGCGGTGGCACCATCAACCTTCCGCACCGCAGCCCCAAGCAACGGGACCGCGGCCGGCATCTGAAACAGAACGAACTGCTCCCCGGCGACCTGCTGTTCTTCGCCGAGCCCAAGGGCCCGGTCCACCATGTCGGGATCTACCTGGGTGGTGGAGCGATGATTCACGCGGAACACACGGGCACCCTGGTGCATACCCTCAATGACGTCTTCCACGATCCGAAGTGGGGACCGCGCTACGTCGGCGCCTCCCGGCCCACCGCGCCATGACGGAGGCAACCGACACCGTGCCGTCAGCACAGCGCACGGTGCGGCGAAGCGGCGCCAGGACCTTCCACGAACGCGAGCACAGGGTGCCATCCACGGAGCGGAAGGTGGCCGTTGTCATTGCCGGATCACCCGGCAATGACAACGGCGATGCCCATCAGACTTCCCGTCCGTCACCCTCACGAGCAGAGCTGACCACGGAATCGCGGGTTCACTGAGGCGTCACGCAAGGAATGAGGGGGGATCAGCTGCGAGTGGCGGTGAAGTTCACCAGTCCCTTGACGCCCGTGATTTCAAGATGGCCAAGGATCTTGGTCACACGGGTCGTCCCCGCCAAGCAGAACACGTCCTTGCTGGACCCGGCTCCGTCGAGGGGAGTGGGGAAGACGAGAGTCCCCTTGCCGAGAGGGTTCTCCAGCACGCGAATGTTCCCGTATACAGAGCGGGAGTCACCGTCCGGGATATTGACGTCAACCCGGATCTGGGTGCTATTGGGAGCCACCGGGTCGATGGTGATCGTACGGACGGGGTTGGTCCCGCTGATGGTTCCGGTGAACGCACCGTCCTTCACGAGCCCCAGCGTGGTGGTGTAGTCGTTCGGCGTCCCTCCGCAGGTGTTGGTTGGCGGGGTAGCGCCCTGGGCGCCCGGTGCGGCGCACAGGGAAATCGACAGCACGGACACCACGCTGAGGGCCATCGCGGTAGCGACGGCGGTCCGACGTGACATGAGAGCTCCGTTCTTCAGGCTGCCGCGGCGGCAGCTACATGGCGAACAGAGACATATATTCGATGAATACCTCTTAGGAGAACACTATTTCGCCCACCTTCACGCATATGGCCCCACCGGATCCGCGGGTCATGCCTCAAATGGGCCCACAGCGATTTCGTGGCGTCGCGTGCATCTTGGCGTGACGGGATGGCAGGCTTGAACTGCTGTCCATGCGAGGGGAACGGGGAAATTGGATGCGCGTCGGTGCAGCGATACCTGGGGCGCTTGCGACGTATCGAGCACTATCCTGCGAACAGTCCCGCCGGGCCGGGTTGTCGGCTTATCCGGCGACGACGGTGTCGAGTTGATTCTGGTCGATGGTCAAGCTGACGCCGCCGTGGCTCTCCTTGATCTTCCCGTGGTACTGGTGGGCCCGTCGGTGTCCGCTCCATTCGTTGTCGCGGAGCAAGCCGTCGCCGTCCGTGGCCGCTTTGTCGTTCCAGCGGGCGTACCAGAGCGCGTCCGGCATCGGAGCGGCTCCCGCGCGGCGGGCGGCCAGCAGGTCGGTGACACCCGAAAGAGTGCTGGAGTAGAAACCGGACAAGTAGCCCGCGCTGTGCAGGCCCTGGGTCCAACCGAGGGTGAAGTCGATCACCGCTTGCGCGCAGCCGGCGCTGCCCAGCGGGTACGCCTCCAGGTCGAGATAGACCGGGGTGCCCCGCCCCAATCCGAGGTTCCGCGCGGCGGTAAAGGCCTCGGCGGCCTCTTCACGGCCCTGCTGCGTCGCGTGGGCGGGATCGATCGTCTGCTGACTGTCAGCGCGCTCGCTGCAGGGGGGCTGTCGGCCGACGTGCGTCGGCATCAGACGCCAGCCGAGCTCGCGCACCTGGCTGATCCAGTCGGCGGTGAGGTGTGTTTGCTCGCAGCCGCGCTGCCGGCCGCTGATATAGATCCCCACCGCACCGTAGGGCGAGGCCCCGTGGGCCCACGCACGCATGGCCTTCAGCGAGGGCGCGGAGCAGGCGTCGAATCCACGGCCCATGAAAACCGTCGGCTCGACGGCCGCCGACCGGGACTGCTCCAGAGGAGAAGACGCGGCCTGGGCAGGGCTGTTGGCGGCCATGAGCAGGGCAACGGCGAAAGTGATGAGCGCTGTGGATCGCGATCGAAGGACCATACGCCATCGTGAGACGCCAGCGACGCGAGGGTCCGGAGGGCGCGCCGCCGACCTTCGGCACCTCACTTCACCGGCCGCATACCTTTCCTGAGCAGGTGGTCATCCGCGTGCGTCGGGGTCAGCGCAGGGCGGCCCGTAGCGCGAGGACGCGCTCAACGGCGTCAGCGAACGTGGTGCGGTCGAGTCGCCCGGACATCAGAGCAGTGGTGAGGGCGGCGGCAGCAGCTGTGCCCTGAGAGGTGTCCTGAGCGGAACAGAGCAGCAGATCCATACCCGCAGCGGCGGCAGCGACGGCACGGTCGCCGACAGTCCCGACGCCTTTGAGCGCGCCGGCCTCCAGGGCGTCCGTAACGGTGACGCCCCGGTACCCGAGCCGGCCGCGCAACTCACCCTCCACCACCTTGCGCGACAGGCCGGCGGGATGACGGCCGTCGAGTGCCGGGTAGACGGCCCAGGACAGCATGACGAGGTCCACCCCGGCGTTGATGGCAGCGGGGTAGGGCGCCTCGTCGACGGCCCGCAGTCGGGTGAGCGGGACGCTCAGCGTGACCGCCCTCTCATCGGTGTTCTGCCCCGCGGGCGCTGAGCCCAGACCGGGAAAGTGCTTGGCCGTCGCCGCCACGCCCGCACGCTGCTGGGCGACGATGAACGATCGGCTCGCAGCGGCGACCACCGCAGGGCTCTGACTGTAGGAGCGTTGCGGCTTGTCGATGAAGTTGTCTGCGGTGTCGTAGGCGTCCAGGACCGGTGCGAGGTTGACATTCAGGCCGAGGCCCGAGAGGTTCTTCCCCGCTCCGGTCCCGGCCTGGGCCGCCGCAGCCGCTGGATCGGCCGCCTGCCCGATCTGCCGCTCGGACAGCAACGGTGCGCCGGGCAGCCGTCGCACCAGGCCGCCCTCCTGATCAACCATCAGCAGCAGCGGCACGTGCACGGGACTTTGCTGTTGGGCCTGCTTCAGGCGCTCGATCACCAAACGCAGTTGGGCCACCCCGGTGATGTTCGAGCGGAAGAAGACGACGCCACCCGCGCGACCCGCACGAATCGCTTGGAACAGCTCTTTCGGAGGAGTGAGACCCCGATAGGAGAAGACGATCCGTTGACCCGCCAACTGCTGGGAGGACAGTCCGGCTGCCGTAGCCACCCGCACCGTCGCGGGCAGTGAGCCGTTGGCGGTCGGCGCCGATGAACGCCGTTCCACCGTGGGCCAAGCCGGCGCCTGCCACCCGGCGGGGACGGCAACCGCCGGAGGTGCCGGAGAGGCCTGGTCCGGTGATGGCCGCGCGGCCGTGCACATGGCCAGCAGCAACACCGTGCAGGCGCTCATCCAGCGAGCGGGCGAAACCACGATTGCTCTCCTTCGAGCCGCATCCGTTCTGCCGGCTGGCCCAGGCTAGGTGCTGCTCGTCTCCATCGGCGGAATCTCGATCGAACGGCGTGGTCCTCGCCGAGAGTGTTGCGACGAGGTTCGGAGCGTCGGGACAGGAAAATGGAGCCGCCCCATTCATCGACACCCAACCACGATGCGTTGAAAACGATTGGCCGGGCGGACATGTGCCGGCGCACCACAACGAGGCGGAAGGCGCGAAGGCACCATATGGGTGGGATCTCGCGAAGGAACATTCTGGCCGGTGGGGCTGCGGCAACGGCGGCTGCTCTTGGCGTGCCCACATCGTTTGGCCGGCCGGCCGCCGCCACCGAACTGCTGATCGGCGACGGCTCGACCAGCTACACCGGCCACCAGCCGCACCAACCCGTGCCGAAGCGACTGGAACCGGGTGAGACGCCACCCCAATTCGTGGTGATCTCCTGGGACGGCGCGGGCGAGCGGGGTAAGAACCTGTTCGCCCACTTCCGGAAGGTCGCCCAGGAGACCAACGCCACCATGACCTTCTTCCTCTCCGGCATCTACACCCTGCCCGAGAGGAAGAAGAACCTCTACCGCCCCCCGGGCCACGCTCCAGGCGCCTCCGACATCGCCTACCTCAAGGACGATGAGATCAGAGCGACCCTCCAACAGGTGCGCGGGGCGTGGCTGGAAGGCCATGAGATCGGAACCCACTACAACGGGCACTTCTGCGGGCCGAAGGATGGCGTGGGGAGGTGGACGGCTGAGCAGTGGCACAGCGAGATCGAGCAAGCCGTCCGGTTCGTACAGACCTGGAGGACCAATACCGGTTTCACCGACCTCGCCCCCTTGCCCTTCGACTACCGCAGGGAACTCATCGGCAGCCGCACTCCCTGCCTGCTGGGACGTGATCGACTGCGGCCCGTGGCAGCGTCGCTGGGGTGGAAGTACGACGCAAGTTCGCCGGGACGACAGATCTGGCCCGGCAGGCGGGACGGCCTGTGGGACCTTCCCCTGCAGGCCATCCCGTTCTCCGGCCACACCTTCGAGGTCCTGTCGATGGACTACAACATGCTCGCCAACCAGTCCCCGGGAGCCAATGTCAACGGTGACCCGGCGATGCACCCGGTCTGGCAACGTCAGGCGTTCGAGACCTACATGGCGGGCTTCCACCGCGCCTACACCAGCAACCGGGCTCCCCTGTTCATCGGAAACCACTTCGAGACGTGGAACGGCGGCATCTACATGAAGGCCGTCGAGCAGGCACTGCGCGCCATCGCGGCCAAGCCGGACGTCCGGCTCGTCTCCTTCCGCCAGATGGTGCACTGGCTGGAAGCCCAGGATCAGGGAGTGCTGGCGAGGCTGCGGACCCTGGGCGTAGGAGAAAGACCCGCCGATTGGCGCGACTACACAACCCCCAGTCGGGCTGAGGGTCGCCCTTCATCCTGATGCACAACATCGCGTTGATGTCCGATGGTGTTGGTCACAGCCCCGCGCATCGCGAAGCCGGTGCCTGGGCACGACCGCGACAGCCGTGCCTACTCGACGGAGATGCTCCGCTCTACGCGGACGGAGGCTTCTCCTGCCGGCTCGACGGTCGGCACCTGGGTTCCCGCCGTTGCCGATTCAGGATTGGAGGGCGATACGGAAAATGTCGTGTTGGACATAGAAGCTCTCTCCGGAGGGCTTGAGTACGAAGGTCTGGTTGAAGGTCTGGGGCGGATCGTCGTCGGTCTTGACCTGGCCGAGGACAACCACGAGGACGCCTCCCTCCTGCGTGGGCTGTGTGTCGATTTCGGTGAGGGTGTGCTGACTTCTGAGGTCGAGCGTTTCGAACCTCTCGGTGATTTTTCGCTGGCCCACGAACTGCTGGCCTTCGAATGTCATGAGTGACGTGTCGGCCGTGTAGAAGTTGGCCAGGCTCTTGCGAGCGTGCGCATCCCCGTTGAGCAGGGCGTAGTACTGCTGGACGAACGACCGGCCAATGTCATGGTATTTCGGGTTTGTTGCCATGGCACGGAACCTAACAGTGTGATCACCGTTGACGCACACGCTCTGTGAAGATTCAGCCACTTCAGGTGCGCATCTCGCCGATGCCGCTGGAAGGCGAGGGCTTGATCCGCTGTAGGGCTGGAAGCGGGGCCACCGGCCGCTCAAGCTTCCCTGTCCGCGCAGGCGCCGCACTCCCGCCGACGCACGCCTGGGGGCTCTCCCGTCACGGGGCACTCGCGGGTTCGCTCGGACACCGGGGTGCCCCCTCCGGGGCCGGTTCCTTGGGACCACTTTGGGACCACACGCCGTGCACGCGGCTGGGGGTCAAGGGGTCGCAGGTTCAAATCCTGTCGTCCTGACGGTGTTTACACAGGCCAGAGGCCGTCTCCGCATTGCGGGGGCGGCCTCTGGCCAGGGCTTTGGTGGTCCCAAGTGGTCCCTGAGACTTGTCGTTCGCCCCGTTCTCGCAGGTCAGGGTGGTTGGTGCACCTTGACTCGGGCAAGGGGGGTTACGGTCTGCCGGGTACCTGCCGGGATCGTTCGGCAGGTACCCATGTCGCTTGGTTACGGCGGACGCCCCAGGCAGGGCCGTTCACGCCTCTGCCCAGCTGTGCCCGACCACGGCCACCGTGGGGACGGATGCCTCTGACGACCTCGCCCCTGCGAAGTTCCGGAGACAGCGGTGTCGGCTCCTGTTGGCGCTGCCCGCGGCTGACGAACGGTCACCTGGTTCAAGCCCATGCCTGCCGCCTGGAGCGACGCAGCGCGTCCAGGTCCTGATCTCGGGGCCCACTCGCAGTACTGCCTGGCACAGGTCGTAGCGACCGTCCGGGGGCGTCCACTGGGTGCAGGGAAGTGGCGTAGTGCCAGGTCGGGACCTTGTGGTCCAGGGGCGTCGGTGTTGTTGGTGAGACGCCTGTGAGAGGTGAGTGCCTCGCCGGTCGCATCCGGCGAGGCTCCGCGGCGAGACGTGGGGGAATCCCGCCGGTAGCTCGCGCGGGGGTTCTGCGCGTGGCGCCAGGTCGCGCTGTGGAGTGCTCGATGCGGTCTGGTGATGCCCCCTGGTGTGTAGGAGGCGGTGCCGGCCGCTACGTCGTGTTCCGGTGGGCCGCCTTGCTCGTCGAAGTGGGGACTCCTCCTGGCGCTTGTCGGGAGCTGGGCTCCCGCCTTCCCGCTCCGGTGGATGGCGACGTGGGTCAGGAGAGGTGACTGACCTGCGGCCAGTCGATGTCGACAGCGGCTGCCTTGTTGAAGTAGTTGGTGAGGATATTGAGGGCCACGTGAGCGATGACCTCGGCGATCTCGCCGTCGCTCAGGCCCGCGTCGCGGGCGGTCTTGAGGTCGGTGTCGGTCACGTCTCCGCGGGTTCGCACGAGGGCGGTGGCGAGCTTGAGGGCGGCGTCGCATGTGGGGTCGGTGGACTCGGCCCTGCGTGCTGCGTGCGCCTGCTCCGTGGTGAGCCCCGCGAGGTTGGTGGCGATGTAAGTGTGGGCCGACAGGCAGTAGTCGCAGGCGTTCTCCTGGGCCATGGCGAGCGCGATGCTCTCGCGGACCGTTGCGGGGAGTTTGCCGCTGGCGAGGGCGCCCGAGAACTCCAGGTAGCCCTGTAGGACGGCGGGGCTGTTGGCCATGGCCTTCGTCATGTTCGGCGTGACGCCGAGCGTCTTCTGGACTGTGACCAGCAGGTCGGCGGCTGCGCCCTGGGCGTGAGCGGGCTCGACGATCGGGAGTCGGGACATGGTTTCCTCCAGCGGAGCGGAAGCGATTCTCACGGCTGACTGCTTGTTTATCCGTGAGAACAGTAGTCATATATTTCTCACGGATGCAAGGCGGTGTTACCGTGAGGTTATGAAGGTTGAGGACTTGGAGGGGGGTGGCGCGCCCGCGCTGGGGGAGCCGCTGCCTATCGAGCTGGCCAATGCCACCTATGCGGTCAGGGGGCGTCTGGTCGACGGGCTGCAGAGCGTCGAGCACGTCGCGGCGTGGTTCCGTGACAACCGGGGACGGTTCGCGGAGCAGTGCGGGGACGCGGACCTGCTGGCCGCCGGCCCCGAAGAGCTGCGAGCCACGCGGGCCCTGCGAGATGCGATCCGTGTTCTCGCGGAGGCGGCGGTCTGCGGCAGGACACCCCCGCGCCAAGCGGTGGAGGTGATCAACCGGCAGGTCCGTGCGGCTGCTCGATGGCGGGAACTCTCCTGGGCCGATGGCCCGTCCGTTCGTGCCCGCAGCGCGACGACATCCGTAACGGCCGCGCTGGCTGACATCGCTCAGCGAGCAGTGGACTTCTTCGGCGGTGACCGGATCGGCGACCTGCGGGCGTGCCAGGCGCCCGGGTGTGTCCTGTATTTCGTCAAGGACCACCCCCGTCGCGAGTGGTGTTCGGCCGGATGTGGGACCAGGGCCCGCGCGGCCCGCCACTACGAGAGGACGAAGGCTGCCCGATAGGCCGCTGTCGATCCGCCCTCCCGGGCCGGTTGGTAGGCAGGCGGGCGCCGTCGATGCCGCCACCGGCCGACGAAGCGCAGTACCTCAGGCGCGGGGTTCTCTCACGCGTCCGGCCTAGGGCCTGTCGTCAGAGGGGTTTGCCTGGTGGAGTGGTGCAGAACTCTGCCCATCCGAGAGCGGAAGGCACACGCATGCCGGACACTGCACCCTCCTACACCGACCTGCGCGCCCTGGTCATCAACTGCACGCTCAAGCGCTCCCCCGAGCGCAGCAACACCCAGGGTCTGATCGATGTCAGCCGCGGCATCCTGGAGCGGCAGGGTGTCGCGGTCGACGTCGTCCGCGCTGTCGACCACGACATCGCCACCGGTATCTGGCCCGACATGACCGAACACGGCTGGGAGAGCGATGATTGGCCGGTCCTGTACAGCCAGGTGATGGGCGCCGACATCCTGGTGCTCGCCGGGCCGATCTGGCTGGGGGACAACTCCTCGGTGATGAAGCAGGTCATCGAGCGGCTGTACGCCTGCTCGTCGCTCCTGAACGAGGCGGGTCAGTACGCGTACTACGGCCGGGTGGCCGGCTGATCACCGGCAACGAGGACGGCGTCAAGCACTGTGCGATGAACGTGCTCTACAGCCTGCAGCACCTCGGTTACACCATCCCGCCGCAGGCCGACGCCGGGTGGATCGGCGAGGCCGGCCCCGGCCCGTCCTATCTGGACGAGGGCTCGGGCGGCCCGGACAACGAGTTCACCAACCGCAACACCACGTTCATGACCTGGAACCTCCTCCACCTGGCGCGGATGCTCAAGGACGCGGGCGGTATCCCCGCGCACGGGAACCAGCGCTCCGAGTGGGATGCGGGCTGCCGCTTCGACTTCGAGAACCCCGAACACCGCTGACCGAACAGGATCCTGGCGACCGGTCCGGCGAACAGCCTGACGATCGGTATCGGTGGTTCCGGCGGCGTGCTCGCCTCGACTCTGTTCATCGGTGCGATGCTCGGCGCTGCCACGGCCCGGCCGTCCACGGCCTGGGCCAATACACGATCACCCTGTCCCTGCTGCTGCAGCATGGCCGCGGTGTCGCGGAGTTCGCCAAGTGTTCGGGTGGCGATGACTCCGGCTTGGGTGAACGGCGCCTGCCGGGTCGTGGCCGGGACGTCACGGTCGCACTGCCGGCGGCGGCCGAACTCCGACCGGGGTGCGGGCCGCCGGTGTCGACGGTCAGGACCGGCATGCGGCGGGCGACCCTGCGCGCGCGGTACGGGAGAAGCCCCGCGGGTTGCCGAAGGATTCCAGGTGCAGAACGGCCAGATCGGTGCGGCCGTCCCCTCCCACCACTGCAGCAGGTCGTTGCCGCTGACGTCGTACGTGTCGCCGAGCGAAGCGAAGGTGGACACGCCGATCCCGAGCCGGGACACCCCGGCGAGCAGCGCGATCCCGATCCCGCCGGACTGCACGCCGACTCCGGCCGTCCCCGGCAGTGTCCGGTGCGCGGCGAACGTGGCGTCCATCCCGACCGGCTCCTCGGTGTTGGTGACGCCCATGCTGTTCGGGCCGGCCAGCCGAAGCCCATAGCGCCGGCAGACGGCCAGCAGCTCGGCGGACTGCTCGGCGTCGAGCCCGGTGGCCAGGACCACCAGGGCTCGTACGCCGGTAACTCCACACTGCTCGGCCGTCGCGGCCACCTCGGCGGCGGGCACGGCGAGGACCGCGAGGTCGACGGGGTGGGGGAGAGCGGGGACGGACGGGTAGCAGGGGATGCGCTCGACGGAGTGGGCGTGTGCGTCCACCGCGCGCAGACGACCGCGGAATCCGGCACGGCGCAGGTTCTTCAGCACCGCTCGTCCCACGGACCCCGGCTCATGGTCTGTGCCGATCACAGCGATGGATTCCGGGCGCAGCAGCGCTCGCAGACTGGTGGAGGCCGCGGTCCGGCCGCGGGTGTCGACCGCGGCCCGGCAGTACTCGTCCGGTTCGAGCCGGATGACTCAGTGCACAGCGGTGCCGTCGAAGTGGCGAACGGTGTTCAGCCCCAGATCGGCGAAGACCTTCAGCACGGGATGGTTGTCGGCCAGTGCCTCGGCGGTGAAGGTGGTGATTCCGTCCTGTCCGGCTCGGTCGACGAGATGCTCCAGGAGCAGGGTTCCCACGCCCTGGTGGTGGAGGTCGTCGGCGACGGTCAGGGCGATCTCGCGGAGCAGGGGTCGGTCCCGGTCTCGTACTCGGCGAGGCCGACGACCTGTCCCGCGAGCAGGGCCAGCAGCGCCCGGAGGCCGGGAGTGTGAACCGCAGACGCGGTCGGCGGCCTGCCGGCCGGCCCGGCGGCTCGCTCCGAAGAACCGGAGCCGCAGATTCTCGGCCGACAACCGGTCGAACAACCACCCCACGGCGGCATGGTCCTCCGGCCGGGTGGGCCGTATCTCGACGGTCCAGCCGTCGGCCAGCAGCGCGTGGGTCTCCTGCACGGGGTGTGCGGTGTCCGTCATCACGGTCCCTCTCCTCGCGTTCCGTTCCACGATCCTGCCGACGGTGGGCAGCGCGCAGGGGCTGGCCGGGGCAGCCGCGAGGGCCGTTCCGGCCCTGATCGGTGCGGAGGTCCCGACAGCTGGGCGTCGGGCAGGGCCGAACGGCTGCTCCGCGGGGACCGGCGGACCCTGGGCGCCCTCTCGTCGGCGAACGAGCATGGAGACACCTGAACTGTGAAGGAGTGAGGCGACGATGACTGTGACAACGCCATCCACCATGGGCGTGTCCGATGCCGCGTGGCGGGGGTTCTCCGGCCGGTCCTGGCGCGACCGCATCGACGTGCGCGACTTCATCCAGACCAACTACACGCCGTACGAAGGCGACGCCTCGTTCCTGGCGGGACCGACGACACGCACCCTCGCGGTATGGCACAAGGTCTCCGCGCTGTTTCCCGAGGAACGCCGCCGGGGTGTCCTCGACATCGACGCCCGGACGCCTTCGACCATCACCTCGCACCGTCCCGGTTGGATCGACCGGGAGCGTGAGCTGATCGTCGGTCTGCAGACCGACGCCCCGCTGAAGCGGGCGATCATGCCCAACGGCGGCCTGCGGATGGTCGAGAACAGTCTGCGCGCCTACGGATACGAGCCCGATCCGTTCGTCACGAGGGTGTTCGGCACCTACCGGAAGACCCACAACGCCGGGGTCTTCGACGCCTACACCCCCGAGATGCTCCGCGCCCGTAAGGCCGGCCTCATCACCGGCCTGCCCGACGCTTATGGCCGGGGACGGATCATCGGCGACTACCGGCGAGTCGCCCTGTACGGCACATCCCGGCTGATCGAGGTCAAGCGTGCCGAGCGGGCCCTGCTGGACGCCCGGCCCTCCACATCCGACGTCATCCGCGACCGGGAGGAGATCGCCGAACAGATCCGCGCGCTGGGCGAACTGGAACAGATGGCGGCCTCGTACGGCTGCGACGTCACCCTCCCGGCAACCACCGCCCACGAGGCCGTCCAGTGGCTCTACCTCGGCTATCTGGCGGCGGTGAAGGAGCAGAACGGCGCCGCGATGTCGTTGGGCCGCACCTCCACGTTCCTGGACGTCTATCTGGCCCGGGATCTGGCCGAGGGACGGATCGACGAGAGCCGCGCCCAGGAGCTGATCGACGACTTCGTCATCAAGCTGCGCATCGTCCGGTTCCTGCGCACCCCGGAGTACGACACCCTGTTCTCCGGTGACCCGACGTGGGTCACCGAGTCCATCGGCGGCATCGGCGACGACGGTCGGCCGCTGGTCACCCGCACCTCCTTCCGGTTCCTGCGGACCCTCGCCAACCTCGGGCCCGCCCCCGAACCGAACCTCACGGTCCTGTGGTCCCCGCGGCTGCCCGAGGCCTTCAAGCGGTTCTGCGCTCAGGTGTCGATCGACACCAGCTCCATCCAGTACGAGTCCGATGAGCTGATGCGCCCGCGGACCGGTGACGACACCGCGATCGCCTGCTGTGTCTCGGCGATGGCGGTCGGCAAGCAGATGCAGTTCTTCGGCGCCCGGGTGAACCTCGCCAAGGCCCTGCTGTACGCGATCAACGGCGGCCGGGACGAGATGACCGGCGTGCAGGTCGCGCCGGTGTCCACTCCGTTGACCAGCGAGTATCTCGACCATGACGAGCTGACCGCCGCGTACGACCGGATGCTCGACTGGCTCGCCGGCACGTACGTCAACGCTCTCAACGTCATCCACTACATGCACGACAAGTACGCGTACGAGCGGCTGGAGATGGCGCTGCACGACCATCCCGTGCAGCGCACCATGGCCTGCGGAATCGCCGGCCTCTCGGTGGCAGCCGACAGCCTGTCGGCCGTCAAGTACGCCCGGGTGAAGGTGATCCGGGACGACACCGGACTGGCCACGGACTACGAGGTCGAGGGCGAGTACCCCGCGTACGGGAACCACGACGACCGGGCCGACAGCATCGCCGTCGACCTGGTGAACACCTTCATGGCCAAGCTGCGCCGGCATCCCACGTACCGGGGCGCGGAGCAGACCCAGTCGGTGCTCACCATCACCTCCAACGTGGTCTACGGCAAGCACACGGGCAACACCCCGGACGGCCGTCGCGCAGGGCTGCCCTTCGCGCCCGGTGCCAACCCCATGAACGGCCGCGACCGTCACGGGCTCGCGGCCTCCGCCCTGTCAGTGGCCAAGATCCCGTACGAGCAGGCCCGTGACGGCATCTCGCTGACCTCGACGATCACCCCGGAAGGGCTCGGGCACGACCCCGCGGAACGTGCCCGCAACCTGGTCGGCATCCTCGACGCCTTCACGGCTTCCGGCGGCTTCCACATGAACGTCAACGTTCTGGACCGAGCCACCCTGGAGGACGCCATGGAGCATCCGGAGAAGTATCCCGAGCTGACCATCCGGGTCTCCGGGTACGCCGTCAACTTCGTCCGCCTGACGCGCGAGCAGCAGCTCGACGTGATCAGCCGCACTTTCCACGGTGCGCTGTGAGCACCGGCCGGATCCATTCCTGGGACCTGTCCACGGGCGTGGACGGGCCCGGCACCCGGTTCGTGCTCTTCATGAACGGCTGCCCGCTGCGCTGCTCGTACTGTGCCAACCCCGACACCTGGAAACTGCGCGACGGGCGCAGCATGTCCGTCGACGAGGTGATGGAGGAGATCGCGAAATACCGCTCCTTCATCGACACCGCCGGCGGGGGAGTCACGCTCAGCGGAGGCGAGCCGCTCCTGCAGGCCGACTTCTCCGCCGAAGTCCTCCACGCCTGCCACGAGATGGGTCTGCACACCGCCCTGGACACCTCCGGCGCTCTGGGCGCCCGCGCCGGTGACGCGCTGCTCGCCGACACCGACCTGGTCCTGCTCGACATCAAGTCCTTCGACATCGAGGCCTACCACCGGCTCACCGGCGGCCACCTGGCCCCCACCCTGAGCTTCGCCGGACGGCTCGACCGGCTGGGAATCCCGGTCCGGATCCGCTATGTGCTGGTGCCGGGCCTGACCGACGACCGGGCCGCGGTGGACGGCCTGGCCGCCTTCGTCGCCGGCCTGGACAACGTCGAAGGGGTGGACGTCCTGCCCTTCCACACGATGGGCACCCACAAGTACGACGACCTCGGCATTCCCTTCGTGCTGCGCGACACCCCCGCACCGGGGCCCGCGCTCCTGGAACGGGTGCGAGGTCAGTTCCGGGAGCACGGCGTGCCGGCCGTGTAGATCGGCGGCAGGGACGTTCGGCCCCCCGGAGGGACCTGCAAGGCCCCTCTGTATCCGTTCCTGGGCCTGTGAGGCTGGAAGTGAGCGGGAGACCGCACATCACTCCATGGCATCGCGCGACTTCCCATCGACCGCGGTCCGACGACTCTCCGGAGGGCTCCATGTCCGACACGAGCGCGAACTCTTCTGACCGCCCCATCGTGGTGGGTACGGACGGCTCACCGACCGCCCGGCACGCCGTGCTTCTCGCGCTGCGCGAGGCACAGCTGCGCGGTACCGGGCTGCGGGCCGTCTGCGCCTACGACTACGGGCCGGACCGCTACGCCGGCTACGAGTGGCTGACCGCGTCGGACAACGCCGGCCTGTACGTACAGCTGCGGGACATCGCTGAGCAGGCGGTGACCGACACGGTCGCCGAACTCCAGAAGGAGCTCGGCGGCACACCGGTGGAGGTGGAGGTCGTGGTCGAACCGGGTCGCCCGTCGCAGGTGCTGCTGGAGGCCAGCGCGGATGCCTGTCTGCTGGTGGTCGGCTCCCGGGGTGCCAGCTCCTGGGGGCGTCTCAGGCTCGGTTCGACCAGCACCGAGGTCGTGCACCACGCCCACCTTCCGGTACTGGTCGTCCCGGGCGACGTGCCCGACGCCGCCTAACTCCGTTCACCACGACGCCGGGTCGCTGACCCGGGGACAGGTTCACATCATGACCACCACCAGCTTGTTGCAGGCTCCGCACCCGGACCTGACCGCCACCCCCGAGGTCCGGATGCTGCTGAAACCGCAGTGCGCCGACCGGGGGATGGTGGACGGTGCCTGGTGGCCGCGCACACGTGACCTGGCCCGTGAACTGCCCTCCCTGGTCGCGGTCCTGGACGAGCGCTGGGGCCGGATCACCCGGGTCGCGGTGAATCCCCACAGCTGGCCGGAGATCCCGAAGAAGGTGCCCGCGGGAATCCATACCGTGAGCGTCGGATGGTTCGACGCCGAGCAGGACCCCGACGATCTGCTGCTACTCTCCTACACCGTCGGGCGCTGGGACCTGCTGATCGTGCCGCCGGAGTGCGACCCCGAGCGCGCCTCCTGGCTGATGTGCACCGCTGCGGACGGGGACAACCGGCAGAGCGTCCGGGAGCTGATGGCCGACCCGCGGTCGGTCCGGCACACCACCCACGCGGCTCCGTGGGAAGCCCTCTGAGGGCGACAGCAGTCGACAACAGCCGGGACCGGCCTGCGGGCCGGCCCCGGCTGCAGCGGCTCCGGGGCTATGCGCCTTTGTCCTCGGGCGAGTTCACGCGCAGTGCGGCGCGTCCGGACTCCAGTCGGGCGGCCGGGAGGCGGAACGGAGAGCAGGAGACGTAGTCGAGGCCCGTCCGCTCGAAGAAGTCGATCGAGTCGGGATCGCCGCCGTGCTCGCCGCAGACGCCGATCTTGAGGGCCGGCCGGGCCGCACGGCCTTCCCGTACCGCGATCTCCACCAGGCGGCCGACACCGTCCCGGTCGATCGTCTCGAACGGCGAGGCGGCGAAGATGCCCTGAGCGAGGTAGGTGGCGAAGAAGGACCCTTCCACGTCGTCGCGGGAGGATCCCCAGGTGGTCTGAGTGAGGTCGTTCGTGCCGAAGGAGAAGAAGTCGGCCTGCTCGGCGATCCGGTCGGCGGTCAGGGCGGCTCTCGGAAGCTCGATCATGGTGCCGATGGGGCACGTCACCGTCACTCCCGCGGAGAGGGAGACCTGTGCGAGGAGGCCGGCTGGTCGAGTCGATGATCCTGGCCGACAGGAGGCTCGTCGGAGGCCGGAACGCCTCAGCTTCCTCCGCCGGTCAGCAGTTCGGCCAGGTCGCGGACGACGATGCTCGCGCCGTGCTCGCGCAGGTCGGTGGCGCTGGTCGGTCCTGCGGTGCGGTCGACGCCGACCACCAGGCCGAAGCCGCCGCGGCGGCCCGCTTCCACACCGGCCAGCGCGTCCTCGATCACCGCCGCTTCCGATGCCGGTACGCCCAGCCGCTGGGCGGCTTCCAGGAACAGTGCCGGGTCGGGTTTTCCCGCCAGTTTCAACCGGGCCGCCTCCTTGCCGTCCACCACGGTCCGGAACAACTCCCGTACGCCCGCGCCCGCGAGGAGTTCGGGCGCGTGGCGGGAAGCGGAGACCGCGGCGCACGGGACGCCGGCGGCGTGCAGCGCGTGCAGCACCCGTACGGTGCCCGGCCAGGCGGCGATGCCCCCCGCACGCAACTGCCGCGTGAACAGCTGCTCCTTGCGGGCGGCGACCGCCTGCACGGTGCCCGTTCCGGGCGGGTCGTCGGGGTCGCCCAGGGGAAGCCGCAGGTCGCGCGAGGCGAGGAAGGCGGCCGCGCCGTCGAGCCGGTTCCTGCCGTCGACATAGCGCCGGTAGTCCTCCACCGGGTCGAACGGGTGGTCGTGTCCCGCTGCCCGCAGGCAGGCGTCGAAGGCGGCCCGCCATGCGGCGGCGTGCACCCGGGCCGAATCGGTGATCACCCCGTCGGTGTCGAACACCACAGCCCGCACCGACCTGAGGACCGGCAGCATCGGTGACGCCGCTGCCGCGTCGGCGTTCTCTTCCGCCAGGAGGCTCGGCCGTCGCGCCGCGTCGCTGCCCTCCGTCGTCACAGCCGGGCCGCGACGTAGGTGGTGAGGTCCAGCAGGCGGTTGCTGTAGCCCCACTCGTTGTCGTACCAGCCAAAGACTTTCACCAGGTCACCCTGTGCCTGAGTGAGCCCCGCGTCGACGATGCACGACGCCGGGTCGCCGATGACGTCGCGTGAGACGATCGGCGCGTCGGTTACTCGCAGGACGCCTCGCAACGGCCCCTCGGCGGCCTCGGCGAATGCCGCGTTGACCTCCTCGGAGGTGACGTCCTGCCGGAGCAGCACCGTCAGGTCGGTCAGGGACCCGTCCTCCACCGGAACGCGCACTGCGACGCCTTCCAGGACTCCGGCAAGTTCGGGGAGCACGATGCCCACGGCGTGGGCGGCGCCGGTGCTGGTCGGGATGATGCTCACGGCGGCGGACCGGGCGCGCCGCAGGTCCTTGTGAGGACCGTCGAGCAGTGCCTGGTCGTTGGTGTAGCCGTGGACGGTGGTCATCATGCCCTTGATGATCCCGAAGCGTTCGTGCAGAACGTGGACCATCGGTACGACGCAGTTGGTGGTGCAGGACGCGTTCGAGACGATGTGGTGCCGGCCGTTGTCGTAGTCGGTCTCGTTGACGCCCATGACGACGGTGAGGTCCACGTCCTTGGCCGGCGAGGAGATCAGTACCTTGCGGGCTCCGGCCTTCAGATGCAGCGCTGCCTCGTCGCGGGTCCGGAAGCGGCCGGAGGACTCGATGACGATGTCCACCCCGTAGGTACCCCAGGACAGTTCCGACGGATCGCGGACCGCGGTCACCACGATGCGCCTGCCGTTGACCGTGATCGACTGCTCGTCGTGGCTGATCGCCCGTCCGAGGCGTCCGAAGGTCGAGTCGAACTCCAGCAGGTGGGCCAGTGTCGCGGCCGGGGCGATGTCGTTGATGGCCACCACCTCGACCGGGGCGGTGCCGGCGTCCGCCCGGTCCAGGACACAGCGCAGGTAGTTGCGCCCGATGCGGCCGAATCCATTGATGCCTACACGTATGGCCATGATGACGTCTCCTCGTTCGGTCGGTGATGGTCCGTCGTGTCCCGCCGGGTCGTGCGACGCGGCAGGACGCAATGGTGCTGGGCAGGTGTCGGGTGGGTGTCAGAGCAGCCAGCGGTGGTCGCGGACGACCGGCAGGCGGGCCCAGATCCGGCCGAGGCCCCAGACGGTGCCGGCGGAGGCGAGGGCGAGGGCGATCATGACGGCCGCGTAGAGCAGGTGGTAGTCGACGAGCGGGTTGCTGGACATGCTCAGCGAGCCGTCGGAAGCATGCCGGGCCGGCGGCCATTCCGCCATCCACATCAGCCCCATCATGGCCGTGCCCGCCACGGCGGCGAACCGCAGTGCGACCCCGGCCGTCAGGGCCACTCCGATGCTCAGCAGACCGAGCATGAACAGCCAGTTCGCCCAGCCGGCGCCCGCCCAGGAATGGAACGTGGACTCCATGGGGCCGGCCGAGACCCCGCTGAGGAAGCCCTTCGTCGGCGAGCCGCCGTCGACCCAGCCCTTGCCGGACGAGGTCGCGTAACCCCAGCCGAACGCCTTGTCGAGGAAGGCCCACAGGAAGATGAACCCGGTCAGGATGCGGACGCCGGCGAGGACCCGTGTGCTGGTCGACATCGCGGCGAAAGCCTGCGACGTACCGGACGCCGCGGTGGCACCGGCCCTGCGCCGTGCCGGCAGGTGGAACCCGGTGCGCTGCTGCGGGTGCTCGTGGACTGCCATGATGGCCATCCCTTCCGGGATCTGGAGGAGGGACGCGGCAACCGCGTCCGGTCCCAATGTGCCGTCGTCGGGAGCGGGAGCGCAGGGGCCCGCAGTCCCGACGACCGGGCCGAACGTCCCTACTCCGAGGGCCCGTTCAGCCGACCGGGTACGTCAAGTCCGACCTGCCAGATGCTGGCGTTGAGGCGCGGTTCGTCGTCACACCGGACGCCGGCCCCACTCAGGAGCGGTCAACGCCCACGCCCGTTCCCATTCCCCCATGCGCCGCCGATCGGCACCCCGGCGGACCAGCCCGCGCACCATGACGATTGCGAATGCCGAGCAGACGGCGCCAAGCGCACCACCGACCCACGTCAGCGACATGAGCTCCTCGCCTGCTACGGGCGCCGGAACCTGCTGCCCGGTCCGGTCCAGCCACACCGTGGCTCTCGAACCGCGCAGACTTCCGGAATCCGCCTTCACCGTGCCGGTCCCCACGGTTCCGGCGACACCGGTCCAGCGCACCTTGACGTCATAGTGCACAGTGCCGCCGCCCACTCGCGGAACCGCCCCCGGGGCGTTCTCCAGCAGGACCGCTGCCACGGGGTGCCGCGACGCCCGCTGCTCCCTCGACGCCTGGACACCGGCGGTGTGGGCGGCGCGGCCGGCGGTGAAGGCGGCCGCGGGCAGAAGGAGCAACAGCGCAAGCGCCGTTACCAGGTTCACCCAACTCTCGATCACGTCCGAGCGACGGCACAGCGGATTGCTCCGCCGCTGCCGCCACCACAGTTGCTTCTTCACGGTGTCGCGACCTCCTTGACCAGTTCGCGTGCGACACCGCGTGCCCACAGCCGGATCTGCTCCGGGTCGCGGAAGTCACCGCCCCGGCCGGACTTGACGATCATGCGGGCGATCCGGCCCTTGGCGCCGTCCTGCAGGCAGCCGCCGAAGGTGAGGTGTCCGCGGGCCTTGAGACGGTCGACGAGGCGCTGGACACCCGGCACCGGAGGGATCAGGCCTTCACGGGCTGTGGCGTCGAGAGGCCCGCTGCTGAACAGCCAGACGGGCCGCTCGGTCAGATCCGCCTCGTGGTGCCAGGCGAAGCGGACCGCCTCACGGCGCCACCGGCCCGCGTACAGGGCGCCGCCGAGGACGACAGCGTCGTAGGGGCCGACGCTCTCCACCTCACCGACAGCCCGGGCCTCCGCTGCCAGACCCTGCTCGCGCAGCGCCTCGGCGATCATCGTGGCGATGCCCGCAGTGGAGCCGTTCTTCGATGCATACGCGACGAGTACGCGTTCGGTCATCACAGGTCTCCTGACAGCTTTCACAGCCGGCCAATTCGGTGCGGCGTGGCAGCGCGTTCCGACACCGAGGTCGCCGGTGGCCGGCGGACCGGCTCCGTTCCAGCGTGAAGTCCGCGAACCCGCCGGGGGAGGGGCCGCAGGGCCCTGCCAAGGGCCCGACCGGCCCCCCATGAACCCTGGCGGGCGGGCCGGGTGACCAGCAGGCCCGCCCGGCCGGCCCAACATGACTTATGCTTGAAGAGTTCTTCAATTTGGCATTTAACGGACTGCGTAATGGATGAGGATCGAGTGGCGAGGTGTGACGAGGCCATGCATCGACGTGAGGTGTGAACAGGTCGACTCGCGTGGCGTGAGGGCGGCGGCCGGAGGACGGGAACGCTGCCCAGCGTTCGTGGCGGAGCTCGGCGCAAGCGAACGCTGCAGAAGGTGGGAGACGAGACGTTGCTGAACGTGCAGATTCCGCTGTATCAGGCGAAAGCGGAGTTCTTTCGAATGCTGGGGCATCCGGTACGCATCCGTGTGCTGGAGCTCCTCCAGGATGGGCCCATGCCGGTTCGGGATCTCCTGGCCGCAATTGAGGTTGAGCCGTCGAACCTTTCGCAGCAGTTGGCTGTTCTGCGACGTTCGGGGATCGTGGTCGCCAGCCGTTCGGGGGCAACCGTGAACTACGAGTTGGCGGGCGCGGATGTGGCGGATCTGCTGCAAGCCGCACGGCGGACCCTGGGGCAGTTGTTGGCGGGCCAGGAGGGTCTGCTGGCAGAACTTCACGCGGACCAGGAAGCGGATGCCGCCGTCAACGGGGATCAGGTCATCCGTTGAAGCGTCGTAGCGGAGCGTCGGCAGGCCAGAGCAGGTCGTCGGTCAGCTGGTCTGCGAAGCCTTCCGCAATTGCGCAGCACGGTCGGCAGCCGTAGAGATCGCGCTCGCTGTCCATGTCGTCATGTGCCACCAATCCTGTGCGGGGCCGCGAAGTCGGTGTGTTTGCCGTACGTGCTGCAGAGGCGGTATGCCCCGCGGATCCGCCCAGGCCCGCAGAAGCGAATGCCAACGCGCCCGACGGGGTTGACCTCGGACGCTCGTTCCCGCAGACGAATGGAGACCGGATATGACAGGCGAGACGACAGGTGGGCTCCACGCCAGCACTGCGGGAAATGGAAGCGAAAAATACAAGGAGAAAGCAGTCGTTCTGCGAGTGATGGTCTACGTCGTCGCGGGGCATCTTTTTGCCGGATTCCTCTGGCTGCTCTTCTACCTGGGGGCCCACTCGCACTGATGAGTCAGTCAGGCTGGGGCGTTGCCGCGACGGTTCGGTGCAGCGGTTCGGCCATGCTCCGTGTCATGGTCCGGTGACCAGGGTTACGTCGGTGTGCTGGGTGCGGCTCCTGCCCGGGTCGTGGCGATGCGGCCTCCGTGACTCGCCTGGTGTCGCGGATCCCGCGCCGCAGACTCATCCAGGCCCTTGCCTGTCAATTGTTAGCAACTATGGGGCCTGCGGAGAGCGCGAACTCTAGGCGGCATGTTGCGGGCCGTAGGGCTCAATTCCCTGCCCGGGCCGCAGGTTGGCCACGGCATGGCGGGTGAGCGTTTCTTCGGAGGGGCCTCCAGTTGCTGCGCCGGTGGCCGTCACGCCGCCGTCCTCGGGTTTGGACCGAGGGTGAGGACGCCGAGCGCAAGCCCGTCGTCGTCCACGACGGGCCACACGGCCAGTGACCTCTCGCGCATGGTGGCCTCGGCCTCGCTGAGGGGCATGTCGGGGCGGGCGAAGGGGCTGCAGTCGTGGGGGATGTCGCGCACGCGGGTGGCCTCGGTATACCAGGGCTGGGCGCTGTGGGCGGTGAGCTGATCTCGGGTGACGATGCCGGCGCAGTGACCCTCGTCGTCGCGGATGAGGACGTGGTCGGTGCGGGCGCCGTGGAGCACGGCGAGGGCTTTGTCGATGGTCGTGTGGTCGCTCACGTGCAGCGCGGGGAGCGCCATGGCGTCGGCGACGGTCGGGCGGGCGGCAGCGGTCATGGTCGGCTCCGCAAGGTTCGGGCCCGCGGGCCGGTCAGGAGGGTCCGGGAGGCGAGGTGGTCAGGGTGGGATTGGTGGCACGGAGGTCTTCCAGGAGCTCGGCCTGGCCGGCCAGGACGCCGCTGAGGATGGTGCGGGCGACCGTCAGGAGCTCGGCCACTTGCGGGCTGGTGAGCCGGTAGTAGACGGTGGAGCCCTCTTTGCGGGTTACCACGAGGTTCGCGCGGCGCAGTACGGCGAGTTGCTGGGAGAGGTGGGCGGCTTCGATTCCCACCTCGGGCAGCATTTCCGCCACCGCGTGTTCCCGCTGGCTGAGCAGTTCCAGCACGCGGATGCGGACCGGATGGCCGAGGGTTTTGAAGAAGTCGGCCTTGAGTTGGTACAGCGGGGCGCTCACGTGGGCCGCCTCCAGGGTTCCGGGGCCGGGTCCCGGCACATGGTCGGTGGATTCCGGGCAGCAACGGCGTGCGAGCACCCTGTCCTGACCCGGGCGAAGCAGGGAACTGATCTCTTGCCGACTTTAGCAATTCCATGCTGCTCTCCTGGTTCAGGCGGCGCGCGAGGGCCCCGCCTGCCGCCGCGTTCCGGTGTCCGCGGGCTCCGGAACCTGGGCAAGAGCCGCCAAAGCGACATCCAGGTCGGGGAAGACTCGGTCAGCAGCGGGGTAGGGCGACCTCGGAGCCCGCACAGCGCCAAACCGGCGGGCGCCGCAGCCAGGATCGCGGCCTCTCCGGCCGGGCTCCAGCCCATCAGCCCGGACATGTCCAGCACCAGCGTTCCCGTGGTTCGCGCCCGGGCCCAGCCGACCGCTCCGGTGAACCGGTCGGTCACCCGCCGGCCCAGATGGCCGTACAGATGCAGCACGCCGGTGCCGTAGCACTCTTCGAAATTCCACTCCATGGCTACTTCCGCCCCCGTCCCTCACCGCTGGGGATCGCACCCGCACGGCCGGCGGTGGCCACCGGTTGCCCTGCTGCCGGGTGCCCGTCGCGAAACCGCCCCACCCGTGTCGGCGGGAGCCATCCCGGCCAGGGGTGATGATCACCGCCGTCGCCACCGGCTTCGCCGTTCTCATGCGGCGGCATCACGTGAGCGCCCCGGCCCGCACGGCGTGCGGTGGTGGAGAACGGGTGCAGCATGCGGTCGTTCCCGCACCGCGGACAGCGGCTGCTCCCGTCGAGGGCGGCGGGCCTGCAGCACAGGGTGCAGGCGGGGCAGAGCAGGACCGGGGCTTCGTCGCCGCGGATGGGTGTGATCCGCATCCGCCTCTTCATTCCATTCTTCATAGTTGCCAATCTTAGCAAGTGCTAAGGTTGTCATCTAGTGGCCGCTCCGAGGCCCTGACATCCGGAGCGGCCACTTCACCGACTGCACAGGTGCGCCGCTGGCTGTTGCCGGTCCGTCGTTCCCCGTACCGGGTGTGGGCGGAAAACAAGGGGAGTTGCTGATGGGTGAGGGATTCAGGGCCGCTCTGCAGCGGCAGGCCGCCACGCTGTGTCAGGCGCTGGCCGATGCCGCCGAGGCGGGAGACGTCTGGATGGTCGCCGTTTACTCGGTGGACCTGGAGGAACTGCAGCGGCTGGGACGGGCGCACGATGTCGAATTGCCGGTCCCGGTGCGGCCTGTCGCAGCGAGGCAGAGGTGATCTTGACGTCGTGCCGCGGCCCGGGCTCCTCCTGCCACACGCCGCGGATCCCCGTGCCGGGGCCCGGGGCGAGGGGATCTGGCGCCGAGCCATGGCGTGGGCTCGTACGCGACAGCAGGCGCGGGTATTCGGCCCGGCCTGATCCACCGCAGGCGACCCGGCCGTAGGAGCTCGCCCGCGCGTCTTTGCGGCCTCGGCCGCCCCATGCCCACAGAGCGCTTCCCACATTGGAGCCCACCGATGATGCAAGCCCTGCCCAGCCTCCTTCCCGTCTCTGCGGACATGGCCCGGTCCCTGCTGGCGTCCGACAGGGCCGGCCGGCTGACACGCTGCGATCCTGCCCTGGCGGCCATCCCTGTCCAGCATCACCTGCTCGACGACGGACAGCTCATCCTGCGCGCGCAACGGCCCGCCCCCGTATCCCGGTTCGCCTTCCCCCGGCAGCTCACCTATCAGGTCGACCAGATCAACATGCGGGACCACACCGGATGGACCGTCATCGTCACCGGTCTCGCCGACCAGATCACCGGCACCCGCCTGAGGCACTACCGGGCCCGACTGGGTGCCACAGCAACGGTGCACGCCGAGCACTTCCTGCTCATCCACCCCCGGAGCATCACGGGCTACCGCCTCACCCGCGACGCCTGGTGACGGGCGCACTCCGGGCGCTGCACCGGTCAGCAGAGTCCAACAGCGGGAATGCCCGATGACCCAGCCCCCTGCCCCAACGCGACCCGAGTACGGCCTTGAGGTGACGTTCCGCTGTCCGGCGTCCTCCACTGCGACCTGTCCACGGGTATCCGTGACCTGACCGTCGATTACCCGTAAGGCGATGCGCATGCAGGTGACCCAGTCCGCCAAGCTGGCGAATGTCTGTTACGACATTCGCGGGCCGGTGCTCGACGAGGCGATGCGACTGGAGGCCGCGGGGCACCCCGTCGTGAAACTCAACACCGGCAACCCGGCGGCCTTCGGCTTCGAGGCCCCGCCGGAGATCCTGAAGGAGATCCTCGGCAACCTCGCTGACGCCCACGGCTACGGGGATGCCAAGGGCCTGCCCGCCGCGCGCCGCGCGGTCGTGGAGCACTACCGGGAGCGAGGAATCGAGGATCTGACGGCGGAGGACGTCTACCTCGGCAACGGCGCCTCCGAACTCATCCAGATGGCCCTGCAGGCCCTGCTCAACGATGGGGACCAGGTACTGGTCCCCGCCCCGGACTACCCGCTGTGGACCGCGGCGGTGTCACTGGCCGGCGGCACCGCCGTGCACTATCGATGCGACGAACAAGCCGACTGGTTCCCCGACCTGGCCGACATCGAGGCCAAAGTCACCGATCGCACCCGCGCCCTCGTCATCATCAACCCCAACAACCCCACCGGTGCGGTCTACAACGACGAACTCCTGCGCGGCCTGGTCGACATCGCCCGCCGCCACCACCTCATCGTGTATTCCGACGAGATCTACGACAAGATCCTCTACGACGACGCGACCCACACCTGCACCGCATCCCTCGCCCCGGACCTGCTCTGCCTGACCTTCAACGGGCTGTCCAAGGCGTACCGCGTGGCCGGCTTCCGCTCCGGCTGGATGGCGATCAGCGGCCCCCAAGCCCACGCCGCCAGCTACGTCGAGGGCCTCAACATCCTGGCCAACATGCGGTTGTGCGCCAATGTGCCCGCCCAGCACGCCATCGCCGCCGCCCTCGGCGGCCCGCAGTCGATCGGCGGCCTTCTGCTGCCCGGCGGACGGCTGCGGGAGCAGCGCGACATCGCCTGGAGACTCCTCAACGACATCCCCGGCGTCTCCTGCGTCAAGCCGCGCGGCGCCCTGTACGCCTTCCCCCGCCTGGACCCCAAGGTCTACAGGATCAAGGACGATGCCCTGATGGTCCTGGACCTGCTCAGGGCCCAGCACATCCTGGTGGTTCAGGGAACGGGCTTCAACTGGTCCGAGCCCGACCACTTCCGGCTCGTCACGCTGCCGCGCGCCGCTGATCTGGCCGACGCGGTGACCCGCATCGGCACCTTCCTGGACGGATACAGCCAGCCCTGACAAGCCGGCCCGTGGATCAGGCCGTGGCCGGCACTCCGTTGTTCGGCCAACCGGTGGTCCTCCACTCCTGCTGGCCGCTCGGGTCCTCTGCAGACACCTGATGCGCGGTCAGAGCCGCAGCCAGGTCGTAGTGGATGGTCACCGGCGGATGCGAATCGGCGGGGACGACCAGCCCGTCCGCAGGGATCGCCGCGAGTTCCAGCGGCCGGCCGACGGCAGCGAGGCGGCGGGCCGCTTCGGTCACGGCCTCCTGCCCCGCTGCTGACCATCCCTGCAGGAGAGCCAGGTCGAGAATCACGGGGCCGGCGCCTCGCGCCTGCACCCAGCCCACCGCTCCGCCGAAACGTGAGACGGAGTCAGCGCCCAGGAAGCCGGAGACGGACAGGAGCCCCAGACCGTCGAGGGTGGTGTAGTGCCATTGGATCGTCATGTCAGTCTCGCGCTTTCTTCTGCGATGTGACCGCTGCGGGCGGGCTTCTACAGCGGCAGGGTGATCCACATGTTCTTCCCGCCTCCGTCGGCGTCGGGCCGCACCGTGCAGGTGCCCCCGAGTTCGGCGGTCAGCTCGGCGATCATCGCCAGGCCACCACCGGCGACGGCGAACTCGACCAGGTCCGGCTGATGGGGATGGCGGTCGTGGACCGCGAAGGCCAGAACATCCGCCCCGGCCGCGTACGTGACGGTGGCCTGCGGGGACGCCGTAGCGGCGTGCCGGACACTGTTCGCGACCAGTTCGCTCAGGATGAGCAGTGCGGGTCCCATGACCGGGTGGGCCCGGTTGATGCCCCAGGCGCGGTAGACGTCTTCGGCGGTCTCACGCGCCCGGGCCACCGCACCGGGCGCCATGGGAACGGTCATCACGTGCCGGTGATGCAAGTCAGCGATCCGGGTCACGAACCGTTCGACCTTCCTGAACCGGCAATCTCCGCAGCGGCGGCGGTAGCAGCGGCAAGCCGATAGCCGCGAACGGTTTGCGGGCTGATGTGGGCGAGCGTGTCATGCGGACCGAAGACCCAGCCGGGGAGCGTACGGCGGTAGTGTGCGGCCTCGTTGACGTCAACGATCAGCCCGACCGGTCCGGTGACGCTGATCGACCACCCGCTGCGCCGTGCCGCATCGATCTCCTCGGCGTTGTACGTCACAACGGCTGGTCCCGCGAGGGCGCCTTCGGGCGCCGGGACGCGGACGATCAGACGACCGTTCTCCAGGACATGGACCGCCGGCCGCACCTGGGTCAGCCCGCGTTGGACGAACACCAGACGGCCACCGGTGGTGCCTCTGAGCAGCCACAGGGCTTCGGGCCCCATCATTTCCGTCATTCTGCGGGTCGTGGAGGTCATCCGGCCGGCTCCTCGGTAGGGACTTTGGCGGCTTGCGCGGGAATCGCCAGAACTCCCGTGCGCTGCAGGTGGGTTCGGGCCGCGCGGATCGCCTCCGGCGTGGTGCTGAAGACTCTGCCGTCGGCGTACAAGGGATCCAGCACACCGAGCGCGTCCAGAGCCTGCCGCTGGCCGGGCTGGATGCCCGATGCCATCACGGTGATCCCGCGACGGCTCAGCTTGTGCACCGCGTCCTTGAGGACCAGTGCCCCTGTGGCGTCCAGGGCGGTGATCCGTGACAGTCGCAGGATCACCACCCGCACATCGGCGACATCGGTCAGCTCCAGCAGGAAGCGGTGCGCGGCGGCGAAGAACAGCGGTCCCTCGATCCGGTACGCCACGATGTGCTCGGCCAGCAGTTCATGCTCCTCGACGCTGTGGTCGCCCGCCGGGTCGTGCTCCAACGGGACCCGGTCCAACCGGGCGTGCTGGGCGACCGCGCGCAGGGCGACCACCGCCGCGACCACCAGCCCCAGGACAACTGCGTACACGAGGTCGAGTGCCAGTGTCGCCAGCGCGGTGAGGATCAGGACGAGCGCATCACCCCGCGTGGCACGGACCATCGCCCGCAGCGAACCGACCTCGATCATCCGGATCGCGGTGGCCAGCAGCACCCCCGCCAGCGCGGCCAACGGGATCCGGGCCACCAGCGGCGCCGCCGCGAACACGATCGCCGCCAGGACCACGGCGTGGGTGAGTGCGGCAAGCCGGGAACCCGCCCCGGAGCGCACGTTGACCGCGGTGCGCGCGATGGCCGCCGTCGCGGGGACTCCGCCGAACAGCGGTGCGGCCAGGTTGGCCAGGCCCTGCCCGAACAGTTCACGGTCCGGATCGTGTTTCTGCCCCACCGTCATGCCGTCGGCCACGGTCGCCGACAGCAGCGACTCCAGCGCGGCGAGCGCGGCCACCGCGATCGCGGGAGCCAGCAGCGAGGACACCGTGGACAGGTCCAGGAATCCGAGCGAGGGCGCAGGAAGGCCGGCCGGCAGATGCCCGATCCGAGTCACGTCGAAGTGGGCGGCTTGTGCCGCGAGGGTCGCTGCGATGACCCCGACGATGGAGAACGGCACCGTCGGACGCCAACGGGCACCGGCCAGCATCAGCGTCGCTACACCGGCCGACAGGCCGACGGCCGTCCAGTTCGGATGCGCCGCGAATTCCTCCACCGCGCGCCACGCCACGACCAGAACCTTCTCGCCCTTCGGCGTGGCCACACCCAGGGCGGCCGGCACCTGCTGCAGTCCGATCACGCAGGCGATCCCCAGCGTGAAACCCTCCACGACCGGCGCCGGAACGTACTTCATGTACCGCCCGGCTTTCGCCACAGCCAGTGCGATGAGGATGAGCCCGGCCATCAGCCCGACAGTGAGCACCCCGCCCGGCCCGTACCGGGCCACGATCGGCACCAGCACCACGGTCATCGCCCCGGTGGGCCCGGACACCTGCAGATTCGACCCGCCGAACACGGCCGCCACCGCGCCGGCCACCACAGCGGTGGCCAGCCCCGCCTCCGCGCCGAGCCCGGACGAGACCCCGAACCCCAAAGCCAGCGGCAACGCCACGATCGCCACCGTCAGCCCGGCCAGCAGATCCCGGCGCGGCTGCCGTCGCATCCCGGAGAAGTCCGCCCGGATCGGAAGCAGCGAGCGGATCGAACCCCAGAAATCGTGCAGCACCGTACTCACCGGGAGACGACCTCGTTCTTCCGCAGCTCGGCAAGAAGCTCGTTCTGACCGGTGAGGACCTGCGCGAGGATGGTGCGCGCCACGGACATCAACACCGCCACGTCCCCGCCGGCCAGCGCGTACACCACGGTCGAACCGTCCCGGCTGGACGTGACGATCCCGGACCGCCGCAGCACGGCGAGCTGCTGCGACAGACTCGACGGCTCCACCTCGATCGCCGTCAGCAGCTTCCGGACCGGTACGGGCCCGTCCTGCAGCAGCTCCAGCACCCGGATCCGCACCGGATGCGCGAGCATCCGGAAGAAGTCTGCCTTGGCCTGATACAGCGGAACCGCCACAGCGCGCCCTCCTCATCGCCGGCTCCCACCGGACTGGGCTTCGTCCTGTGCCATCGATGACTGCAGACACAGCACTCACAGCATGTAATGAATTGCCATTTTTTGCAATTCTATCAAAGCGCATGAGGATGTCGGAGCTGGAGGGCGACCAGCCGCAGCGCACACCGGTTGTGAGCTCAACGGCCTGGGCCGTGGACGCACCGCCTCCGTTCGGGGGCTGTGCTCCCGTGTTGTCAGTCGTGGGCGATGACGGCGACAGGCGCGGTGGCGTGGTGCAGTACGGCGTGGGCGACCGGCCCGAGATGGGCGCCCAGGGGTGAGCGGCGCAGATGCCGGCCGACGATGACGAGGTCGGCGCCCACCGAGGCCTGGACCAGTCGGCTGCCTGCGGGTCCCATGAATGCCTGGGAGTCGGCGCGAACGGAGGGGAACTCGTCGCGCCACGGCTTCAGCATGTCGTCCAGCATCTGCGTGACACTCCGGCCGATGTCCCGTTCGTTGTCGGGGTCGAAGAAGGGGATGTACTCGTAGGCGGGAGGGAGCTTCCAGCCATGCACGGCCCGCAGGGCGCACTTGCGGCGGGCGGCTTCCTCGAAGGCGAAGGAGAGGAGTTTGTCGGCGGCTTCGTGGATGTCCACGCCCACGACGATCTCGCCGTAACCGGCGGGCTCCGTGTCCCCGGTTTCCCGCAGTGGCCGCACGAGGGCCACCGGGGTTTCCGTGGCCGCGAGCGTCGACATGCCCACCGAACCGACGAAGAAGCCGACCAGACTGCCCAGGCCGCGGGAGCCGAGGACGAGCAGCCCTGCGTCGGTGGCCTCGGCTGCCAGGGCTGCGGCCGGCCTGCCGGAGAGACAGCGGATGGTGATCTCCAGGCCCGGGTACCGGCGGCGCACGGCCTCCGAAGCCTCGGTGAGCGCCTCGTCGGCCCAACGGTCGGCGCTCTCCCTGCCCAACCGCGGAATGGCAGGGCTCATGGGCCATTCGACCGCGTGGACGAGTCGCAACGGGACCTCCCGCAAGGACGCCTCCCTGGCACCCCATATGGCTGCTGCCCGGCTCTCGAGTGACCCGTCGATGCCGACGGTCACATGGTGTTTCATGGCGGGAACCTCCTGGGGGCACGTTCCCGCGGTAGCTGGTGGAGCCGCGGGTCTGCGGTCTTTGAGAGTGGCCCGGGAAACGGAAGCGGAGGAGGGGCCAAACGGCCCCTGGCCGGACCGACCAGCCCCCCGCCCACCCGGGACGCGAGATCCACGCACTCCGCACGCAGCAGCACGCTGTTGAGGAGGGTGTACACGGGGACTCTTGGCCCACGTCTGAGACCTGAACGGCCCTCCGCGTGGAGAGTCCGTTGCGGCAGCGTGAGAGCTGGACCCTTGGTGGTTCTCGGTGAGGAGGAACCATGGAAGGCACCACGAGCGGCTCCGAAGTCGGCTCCGTCATCGTCGGCGTCGCTGTTCCTCCGCGGCACGACACGCAGCACGTTGACGCCACTTCCCGCAGCATCACGCTGCACCAGACCGCATCGGAAGTCCTCAGAGTGTCCGCCGCCTGGAGCCGGGAGCGCTACCCCGGGATCGATCCGGCCGTGGATCTGATCGATGGGTTCCCCACCCCGGTGATCGGCCGAATGTCCGGGCAGGCTCGCATGATCGTGCTGGGCTCGCGTCGCCTGAGTCGTACCTCGGAGTTCTTTCGAAGAGGCCGATCTCAGAGGAGCCGGTCTGCGCGCGATCTCGGTATGGCAGCAGCCGCCGATCTTCACGCTCCGCGGCCAGGAGGACGCACTGCAGGCTCAGCGACGGATGCTGTCCGAGATGACGGCCGGCTTTTCGCAGCAGTACCCGGACGTCGCGCTGAAGCACGAGGTACTGACCGGCCACCCGGTGGAGGAACTCGCAGGCGCCGCCGAACACGCACTGGCCGTGGTCTCGGCCTGCCGGGTGCTCACCGGGTGCTGAGTACTGATCGTGCGTGATCGCCGTGCGACGCCATGACCAGTACTTGATAGCGGCTGGGAATGACGGCGCTTCTGGACGTGAAATCCCGGCGTCCCGCGGTCATCGCGAACTGGAACAGCGCGAAGATCCCGCCGAACAGCACGCCCCAGCTCAGGCCCCAGGCCATGGCCTTCCAGAAGGCTGTCGTGCTCAGGATGCTCAGCAGCAGGCCGACGAAGACTCCGAACCATGCGCCGCTCGTGGCTCCGTAGAGCAGGGCGCGCCCCCAGTTCAGCCGCCCGGTGATCTGCTCCACCATCCGGAGATCGCTTCCGACGATCTGGGTGGTCTCCACTTCGAATTCGTGGTCGGCGAGGTAGTCGACGACGCTCTGCGCCTCGTCGTAGGTCGCGAAGGAGCCGAGTGATACCTGCTCGCCCGGATGCCGTTCGACGGGTCCCCGTCCTGCTTTCACTGCTGTCGTGTTCATCATGGCTGCCTCCCGGCATGATCGATGGTGTACGGATCCGATGGCGCTGGTGTGGCGATGGGTTGGGGCCGACCAAGCTCTCTTTCGCGGGGCGGTACGGAGGAGCCGGCCGGCAGGTCCTCATTCAGGAACGACGACGACCGGGCACGGTGCGTGCTGGACGCAGTGCCGGCTGACCGAGCCGAGGAGGATCCCGGCGAAGGTGCCGTGTCCCCGGCTGCCCACGGTCAGCAACTGAGCTCCCGCTGCTGCCGCCAGCAGGACCTCTGCGGGATGGCCTTCCACCACACGGGCCAGCACTTCGACCGGCCGGTCGAGGCGCTCCGATGCGGTGGCGACGACCTCGTCGAGGTTCTTCTGGATGCTGGCGGCGATGTCACCGAGGTCGATGACGCCGGGGACCCACCCGTAGCTGTACGCGTACATGTCGGGGTTCTGCCATGTGGTGATGGCTTCGACTGTGGCGTCGGTCAGCTGCGCGTAGGCCATCGCCCAACGCAGTGCTGAGGTGGAACACTCCGACCCGTCCACCCCGACGACCACACGTCGGGCGGGTCCCTGGGTCTGCTTCGGCATGTCGATCTCCTGAGATTGGTTCGCTGCCGGCTTTTCGAGCCGACCGCGCTCTACGGGGACGGGCTGAGGGACTGCCGCCTTGATGGGACCACCGCGGGTGTTCGGGGGACGGACGGCATCGACCGGGTCTGCGTGCGTGCGGCGACGAGCGCCGCGTCGATGTCACGTGCACCGGTGGAGACGCACAACGTGTGCGAAACGTCCTGGAGTTGCGGTGAATGTCCCGGATGGTAGTGGCGCTGTGAGCGAGTGCCTCTCGCTCTGCGTCTCGGCCCAACTCAACTATGTGCAGCTGCTGTTGTTCTGCCTCCAGCGTGCTCTGCCGTCCCCGGATGCGTGAGGGGCCGAAGGTCCCGCTGAACGCCGAATGGTCCTTGTAGATCAGTCTGAGAAGGGGACCGCGTCGGTGCACCCGGCAGGGGCGGAACGGGCACCGGGCTGCCGAACGGCCCTGGCGCAAGGCGATTGCCTCCGGCGGCGGGGGTCAGCGAGCGGGCACGATCGCCACCGGGCAGGGGGCATGGTGCAGCATGGCGTGGTTCACCGAACCGAGTTGGAGGCCCGGATGCTCGTGCCGGCGGCGTGCGCCGAGTACCAGGAGGTCTGCTCCGGCGGCCGCACGCAGCAAGCTGGAGGCAGACCTGCCCTGCACGGCATTGCGCCGTACTCGCAGACCGCTGACTCCCGTCTCGGGAAGGGGCACGGCGCCCAGCAGGTTCTGTGCGCGGTCGGCTGCCGCACCGGCGTCCATCACCACTGACACCCCCGACATGTCGATCTCGGGGCGCCAGGCGTGCACGAGCTCCAGATCGGCATGTCCCGCCGCCGCTTCCTCGACCGCGAACTCCGCCGCCGCTGAAACATCGTGCGAGCCCACACCCAGCACCACACGGCCGCGCCCGACCTCCGCGGGTTCACGTTCACCGCGTACCACCACGACGGGGTACGCGGCCCTCGCGGCGACCCGCAGGCTCACCGAGCCGAGCAGCAACCCGGGGAATCCGCCGCGGCCACGCGTTCCCAGCACCAGCAGCGGGGAGTAGCGCTGCAGGCTCAGCAGCGCGGACAGGGCGTCTTCGGCGAGCAGTTCGGTGTCCACCGCTACGCCGGGCCGGCGCGCTGACGCCCGCTCGGCCGCGGAGTCCAGGACCTCCTCGATTGCCTTACGCTCGGGCGCGAGTTCCATGTCGTCCACGGTTCGCTGTTCGAACTGTTCCCAGGCAGAAGCGTGGACGAGCCGCAGCCCCACTCCGCGGCGGAAGGCGTCGTCCACCGCCCAGTCCACGGCTCGCAGACTTTCCGGAGAGCCGTCAACGGCCGCCACCACGCATGCAATGCTCATGATCTTCTCCACACCTCGACAGGCCGATTCCGGCCATGCGTGCGACGACTGCCGACTGGTTGCTCGACTCGATCCGTCGGCGCATGCGAAACCGCACCTTTGGTCAGTTCACACGCGGTGTGCCGCACGCGGTAGGGCCGGTCGGCCCCGCTCGCCCGCGCAGTAGGCCCCTTGCATGGGCCGGTGCCCGACCCCGGGACGAGCGGTCAGTGTGCGGGGGTCACCGCCGGTTGCCGGTGTCCCTTCCTGTTCCCCCGGAGCTTCCAGGAAGGGACGAAGGGCTCCTTGCGGTGATTAAGGGGCGAGTACGGTGGAAGGAGCTGAGAGACCGACTCCATCCCGTCACGTGCACCTGGAGGCATATCGGTGGGTAACGGCGACGAGGGCACCGGGCAGTCTCCTCAACTGCGGCTCGATGAGCTTCTCGAGGAGTTGCAGAGCCGGCTGGACGTGGCGCGCGGCACCCGGGACCAGGTCCGCGGCCTGTTGGAGGCGGTGCTCTCCGTCGGGCGTGAGCTGGATCTGGAGCAGGTGCTGCGCAATATCGTCGAGGCGGCGGCCGTGCTGGTGAAGGCCGAGTACGCGGCGCTGGGCGTGATCGGGCCGGACGGCGAGCGGCTCGCCGAGTTCCTGACGGTCGGTTTCACGCCCGAGCAGATCACGGCGATCGGCGCCTACCCGTCGGGGCACGGAATCCTGGGTGTGCTGATCCGCGATCCGCACCCGTTGCGGCTGCCGCGGATCTCCGATCACCCGTCCTCGTACGGTTTTCCGCCGAACCACCCGCCGATGGACTCCTTCCTGGGGGTACCGATCCGGGTGCGCGACCACGTCTTCGGCAATCTGTACCTGACGGAGAAGCGCGGCGGTGGGCAGTTCGACGCCGAGGACGAGTCCGTCCTGGCCACGCTGGCTGTGGCCGCCGGGGTGGCGATCGACAACGCGCGGCTGTACGAGGAGTCCAGGCGGCGCGAGCGGTGGCTTCAGGCCAACGCGGAGATCACCCACACGCTCATGGCCGGCAGTCCGCGCAGCGCGGTCATCAGCCTCATCGCCGAACGCGCCCGCGAGATCACCGGCGCGGAGCTGGCCCTCGTCGCGCTGCCGGTCCCGGACCCGTTGATGCTCTCGGTCGAGTTGGCCATCGGACGCGACGCGGAAGCGATTCGCGGTCTGATGGTGCCGATCGAGGGCAGTCTGGTGGGTGCGGCCTACGCTGTAGGAAAGCCTCTGACCAGCGCAGACATCAACACTGACGAGCGGATTACCGTGGATTTGCCCCGCATCGCAGGGCTGGAGGCCGCGGTGGCGGTTCCCATCGGCATCGGGGACGGGCTGCGCGGTGTGCTGCTGTTGGCCCGCGGGTCCACACGAACAGCTTTTGTCGAGGAGGAGATCGAGCCCCTGCAAGGGTTCGCCGGGCAGGCGGCGGTGGCGATGGAGCTGGCCGAACGGCGTACCGACGCCGAGCAGATCGCGCTGCTGGAGGACCGGGACCGGATCGCCCGCGATCTGCACGACCTCGCGATCCAGCGCCTCTTCGCCACCGGGATGACGCTGCAGAGCGCGGGCCGCTTCATCGAGCACCCCGAGGCCTCGGAGCGGGTCCGGCGCGCTGTCGACGATCTGGACGAGACCATCAAGATCATCCGATCGACCATCTTCGGTCTGCGGTCCCGTGAGACCGGCGCTGAGCACACCCTCCGGGCCCGTACGGTGCGGGCCGCCTCCGATGCCTCCGCCGTCCTCGGCTTCACTCCGAGCGTGCGGATGGAAGGGCTGCTCGACACCCAGGTGCCGCGGGAGGTCGCCGACCATGTGCTGGCCGTGCTCACGGAGTCACTGACCAACGTCGCCAAGCACGCCCACGCCACCCGGGCGCAGGTGGCCCTGGAGACCGACGGCCGGCACGTCGTCCTCACGACGACCGACAACGGCGTCGGGCTCCCGGCGGAACGGAACGGCAACGGCCTGCGGAACATGCGGGAGCGCGCCCTGCAGCTGGGCGGGGACATGGAGCTGATGTGCCCGCCGGACGGCGGAACGACCCTTGTCTGGCACACGCCAGTACCGAGGGGATAGCCGGTTCGGGGCGGGTGCATTCCGGATTCGTTGTCAGGGCATGTCGGCGGCGGACAGTTTCACCTGCTCCGCCGGAACGTAGCCATTTCCGTCCACGACGCGCCCTGCGACGAGTTCGGGTTCGACATGGATGAAGACTCCGTCATCCGTCTCCAGCCACGGCCGCGGACCGCTCGACCGCAACCGCGCGTCCTTGACCGGGTTGGTGACGACGGAGGCCCGGCCGGTGACCACCACACTCCAACCGGTGTGGCCCGCCTCGTCGAAGTGGTCCGCCTCGAACGCGACCACCGCACCCTGGACCGCGCGGGCCATGTGCGAGGCGGCGGACGCCTGGAACAGCACGGCACCGTCCGGGTCCAGGAGGAAGTGCACCGGCAGAATCGTGGGCAGGGCATCCTCGGTGTAGATGACCCGGCCGATCGTCACCAGAGACAGCAGACGCAGACTCTCCCGGCGATCCAGCTCCCGGAAACCGTTGTGTCGGTGCATCGCTCACTCCTCAGTAGCGTCGGTGGAAGAGATGATGGGCCCCTCGGACCTCTGCTGTCGATCGTGATCGACTCCTTTCAACACCGGAGCGCCGGGGTCGGCGGACCTGCTCCATTCCAGCGTGAAGGCCGTGAACCCGCGGGGGGAGGGGCCGCAGGGCCCTGTCAAGGGCCCGACCGGCCCCCATGATCCCGGTGATCACGCGCCAGAAGGCGGCGGGTAAGGCCGATCGGCCCCGGAGCGGGCCGTGCGGCCCCTGTACCGGGCGTGTGGAGAGCCGGAGGCTGCTGTCGAACGAGTTCACCGGAACTCTCTTCTGGAGGTAGCTCTCGTGTCCGCTCCCATTGCCGTCGGCCTGGACGGCTCCCCTGAAAGCATGGCCGGCGCTCGCTGGGCAGCCCGTGACGCGCTGCGCAGGAACCTGCCGGTGCGGCTCGTCCATGTCTGGAACTGGCATCCCCATCCCGGTGAGACATCTGACGGCTTGGAAGCACAACGCCACTGGGCCCAGCGGATACCGCGCGAGGCCGCCGCTGAGCTCACCCGGCAGTACCCCGCGTTGGAGATCGTCATCGACCAGGTGGGAGGGCAACCCGCGGCTGTTCTTCCGGTCGTCGCGGAAGAGGCCGAACTCCTGGTCCTCGGGTCCCCCCGGATCAAGGGTATTTCGGGCTTCCTCATTGGATCAGCATCGCTGGCAACGGTCGCCTGCGCCGAGCGGCCGGTGGTTCTCGTACGAGCCGGTGAGAGCGCAGAGGACGAACATCAACCCGACAAGGCCGGGCTTCCGTCGACCGACACTCCGTACCGCGATGTGGTTCTCGGCCTCGATCTCGCGCGGCCATGCGACGAGCTGCTGGAGTTCGCCTTCGATGCCGCGCTGCAACGCTCCGCGGGGCTGCGCGTCATCCATTGCTGGAAGATGCCGTCGGCCTACAAGTACCGCGACGCAACGGTCGGCAGCACTCCGGAATCCGCTCTCGCAGCTCAACAGGCGCATGCCCTGACCGAGATGCTGCGTCCCTGGCGGGACAAGTATCCCGCCGTCGAGGTCATGGCGGAGTCCGTGCCGGGAAGGCCTGCCGAACACCTGGTGACAGCCTCTGCGGACTCGTCACTTCTGGTCGTCGGCCGGCGCACCAGCCATTCACCGATCGGCAGGCACATCGGCCCCATCACCCTGGCCGTGCTCCACCACAGTTCGGCACCGGTCGCGGTGGTACCGCACGCCTGAGCGGCCCTGGCGCGAGCGGGCTCGGCTCCGGGCCCTGCAGCCCGATCTCCTGAGCACCGTTGGGCCGGTCGGACGGGCCGGGGTCACCAATAGGCCCTGGCCGCAGCATTGATCACCGCGAAGAGTGGTGATCCCGGGGGACGAGCCGCCGGCGGCCCGCAGCAGATGGCGTTTCGGCCGGTGACAGCTGTGGGCGCACTGACGATGAAGAGGAGCATGTTGTGGCCAAGGCATATCTTGTGGGGAGCGGTATCGCCGCACTGTCGGCCGCCGCTTTCCTGATCCGCGACGGCGGATTCGCGGGCCGTGACATCCATCTGCTGGAGGAGCAGGAGGTGATCGGTGGCAGCCTGGATGCGGCGGGCACCGTGGAGACCGGGTACTCGATGCGGGGCGGCCGGATGTTCGAGGGCCAGTTCCGCTGTACCTACGATCTGCTGTCGTCCATCCCCTCCATCGACGACCCGTCGAAGTCGGTCACCGAGGACACCTTCGCCGCTCACGCCGCCTTTCCCTGGGACGATGCGGCCCGCCTGGTCGACGGCGACGGGAAGATCATCGATGTCCGGTCCATGGGCTTCTCCGAACGCGACCGCCTCGAACTGGTCGCCTGCATGGCCACACCTGAGCACTTCCTGAACCGAAAGCGGATCTCCGACTGCTTCGGCGAAGCGTTCTTCACCACCAACTTCTGGTACATGTGGTGCACGACCTTCGCGTTCGAGCCGTGGCACAGTGCCATCGAGTTCCGCCGCTACCTCAACCGCTTCGTCCACCTGTTCCCGACTTTCGGCTCCATGTCGGGGATCTACCGGACCCGGTACAACCAGTACGACTCCATCGTGCGTCCGCTGCAGAAGTGGCTGGACGACCAAGGGGTGACCATCCGCACGGGGTGCCTGGTCACCGACCTGGCGTTCGCACCGGGTGAGGCGACCACCGTCGAGCGGATCCTGTACACCCGCGGTGGCCTCAGAGAAGACATCCACGTAGCGCCCGACGACCTCGTTCTCGTCACCAACGGATCCATGACCGCCAATTCCAGTCTGGGGTCCGACACCACGGCCCCGATACCCGTCACTGCCGCCTCCGAACAGCCGGGTTCCTGGCGGCTGTGGCAGTGGCTGGCCCGAGGACGCGACGACTTCGGCAACCCTCACGTCTTCGACCGGAGCGTGAAGGACTCCACTTGGGAATCCTTCACGGTCACCTGCAAGGACCCGCTGTTCGTCGAGCTGATGGAGGCGCTGAGCGGGCGCGAGGCCGGCGAGGGCGGTCTGATGACCTTCCCGTCCTCCAGCTGGCTGCTCACCATCGTGCTGAACCACCAGCCGGTGTACCGCGAGCAGCCCGACGGCGTCACGGTCTGGTGGGGCTACGGGCTCTTCCCGGATCGCCCCGGTGACTACGTCGGCAAGCCGATGACCGACTGCACAGGACAGGAGATCCTGCGCGAGGTCCTGCACCACCTGAAGTTCGAAGCGAACCTGGACCGGATCGCGGAGACCTCGACCGTCATCCCGTGCCTGATGCCCTACATCACGAGCCAGTTCCTGGTCCGTGAGCACGGTGACCGGCCGCAGGTGGTGCCGAAGGGCTCCACCAACCTGGCCTTCATCGGCCAGTTCGCCGAGGTTCCCGACGACGTGGTGTTCACGGTGGAGTACTCGGTACGCACCGCCTGGACCGCCGTCGACACCCTCCTCAAGCTCGGCAACGAGCCGCCGCCGGTCTACAAGGGCCAACGCGACCCGCGGGTGCTCATGAACGCCCTGACCACGATGCATCAGCGGTAATGCTCCCAACCGGTCTGCGGCCTGCCGCAGACCGGGCCTGCGTATCTCAGAGGCGAATCAATTGCGTTCCGCGGCCCGTATCGCAGGTTGCTGGAGCGGCTCTCTCGCCCGCCGATCCCGAAGTACGGATGTACCGGAAGTGCCAGGCGGGTCCGGGGTTCCGGCTCCACCGGGGCACTGGACCGGCCGGTCTGTGGAACCGAGGCATCATGCCCGTCCCGTCCCTGCTCAATGTCCATCGTCACGACGACGGGAGCCGGACGCTGATCGCCGTTGCCGGCGACATCGACCTTGACTCTGCTCCTCTGCTGCGCGCGTCGTTGGAGCAGTGCCTGCTCGACGGTATCCGCACCATCGACGTCGATCTGAGCGCCGTCACGTTCTGCGACTGCACTGGGCTGAACCTCTTCTTGTCCGCCCGCCGGCGCACTGCCGCTGCCGGCGGGGCCTTGTGCCTGCACCACCCCAGTGAGGCCGTGGCCCGGCTCTTCGCCCTGACCGGCCTCACCTCTCTTCTCCTGACACCGCTCGTCGGTCTCGTTCCGCCGCTTGTTTCGGTCCCGCACGGTCGGTCCTTGCGTCCGGTCGCGTTGTACGAGGCGACGTGTCAGCTTGCTGACGTAGCGCCTGTTGCCCCTGCGTGGTGTGGCGTGAGGTAGGAGCCAGGACAGGCGCGATTGAGCCATTGATTCCTCGACGGCCAGCACGATGAGAGTAAAATGGGGCTTCGACGTCCCGGACCCCGACGTGTTCACTGTTCAGCAGCACGCTGGACGCGACCGCATCCGGGAGCCATACGTGAACGCGATAGCCCAACCGCCCATTGACTCCCCCAACCTGCCGGTCAGCGCGAGGCGCCGTGGCGAGGCGTCGTCGGTGGACGAGAGCCGGCCGACCGTTCCCCGGGTGAAGTCCCCGAGGGATCCTGCCCATCGGCGGGACGAGGAACTCATTGCGCGCAGACGTGCGGTCTTCGCATGGTGCGACTGCCACTTGATGGCACTGTGCGGTCTCGTTCCGCCTTCGGCGGATCACCCAGGTGTCATCGCCTCGGCATGGGCCGACCTGCTCGCCGATTCACCGGACCGGGTCCTTCGGCGGCTCCGACAGGATCAGAGCCATGACACCGGTTCCACATCCCACCACAGCTGTCCTCAGGACGCGTCTCCCGTGGACCGGATCGAGCTCGCCCTCGACCTCTTGGGGGACCGATCCTGCGCCCGGACCTCCACGATCCTGGGACAGTCCGAGCACACCGTCTCCGCCCGCCTGTCCTCCGGGCTGTGGGTACTGCTGGCACCCTGCGGCTGCCGGGCTGTCCGCGGCGTGTAACCGGGGGCGCTCGCCGGCCCTCGCACTTTCAGGGCACCGGCCGAGCCTGCGGGGGTTGAGCTGCACCGCAGTCCGCGCGTCCGCGCACGCGGGACTGGTCGTGTTGGGACGCGGACCGGACGGGCTCGGCCCGGTGGGACACGCGGTCGCCGAGTTCGCGGAGAGCCCGGTGGCGTTCGTTCCGGTCTGACGCACGCCGCCGGTGACAGGACCGGGTCGATGAGGAAACGCGGCACGGCACTGAGGCGACGAGACCGTGCAGGGAACCCGGCGACGGTGGCGTTGGCGCTCCGATCCGCTACGGCGCCGCTCGGACATGATCGACGGATGAGTGAATCTGGTGACGCCGGAGACAGCGGGTCTCCGCGCTCATGTGCGGTCGCCAGGTGGCGTCACTCACTCTTGCCAAGGCCTCCCCGCCGGTCCTCGAGGGCGCGCACGATCCAACGGCGCTGGTCCGCGGAGTGGTCGGAGCGGCCTCCTGACAACCCTGCCGCAAAACTCCCGCTGCCCGTAGTGCTCCTTCTCAAGGAGCGCTTGCCGGGCGGTGCTTCGCGAGCCAGTCCTCATAGGCCGCCACGGCAGTGGGCAACGTGGCGAAGATCCTTTCCGGGCCGATCGCCTCGGTCAGCCCGTATGCGTCCAGGTCATCGCGCAGTTCTTGCTTCACGCGGGCCAGAGCGAACACGATGCCGCGCCGGCCGAGTTCCTTCCGCAGGGACTCGACCGCGTCCAGTGCGGTGATGTCGACCTCGACATTGGCTTCCGCGTTGAGGACGAACCAGGCCACCGGCCCTGGGCGTTCGTCGACGGCGGACAGAGCGCGGCGGCGGAAGTTCTCGGCGTTGGCGAAGAAGAGTGGTGAGTCGTAGCGGTAGACGATCAGCCCGGTGATCGTACGAGCCTGCGGATAGTCGTCGACATCATGCATCCCGGCCATCCCTGGGACCCGCCCCTCGATCGCGTCGTGCGGACGGGCCACCCGGGCCAGCATCTCGGCGACGGAGAGGCCGACGGCGACCAGCACGCCGTAGAGGATGCCCAGGGTCAGAACGCCGACGAGGCAGCCGAGTGCCAGCAACAGCTCTCTGCGGCGGAACGCGGCCAGCCGCCGGAAACCGGGCAGGTCGATCAGCCGCAGAGCGGCATAGACGACGATGGCGCCCAGCACGGCCCCCGGGATGTGGGCCAGCAGCGGGCTCGCGACGAGCAGCACGGCGAGCACGGCCCCGAGCGCCACGAGAGAGTACGCCTGCGTGCGACTGCCCGCCGCGTCGGCGAGCGCCGTACGGCTGGCGCTGCTGCTCACCGGGAAGCCGTGCAGGGCTCCGGCGCCGAGGTTCGCGGCGCCCAGTGCCAGCAGCTCCTGGTTGGCGTCGAGCCGGTGACCGCCATCGTGGGTCGCGAAGGCCCGGGCGGTGAGGATGACGTCCGTGTAGCCGACCAGCAGGACGCCGAGCGCGGGCAGCATCAGCTGTGGCAGATCGCCCGGGTCCGGCAGTGCGGGCCGGGGCAACCCCGAGGGGATGGCGCCGATGACGGTGATTCCGTGGTGCTCCAGCCCGAAGGCGGCGACAACGGCGGTTCCCAGGACGACGAGGAGCAGCGGCCCTGGTAGGCGGCGGAAGTACCTCTGCACTGCGAAGAGGAAGACGAGGGCTACTCCGGTGAAGGCCAGCGTGACCAGATGGGCCTGCGGAAGGTGCCGGGCGAAGAAGAACAGCTGTGGGAAGAACTCCGTCCCGTGCACGGGCACGCCGGTCAGCCGGGGCAGCTGGTCCACGATCATGATCAGGGCCACGCCCGCCATGTAGCCGACGAGAACCGGCCGGGACAGCAGATCGGCGACGAAGCCCAACCGCGCCGCCCAGGCGACGAGGCAGAGCAGCCCGACCGCGACCGCGAGAGCGGCGGACAGAACCGCGTACCGGGCCGGGTCCCCGGCGGCGAGCGGTCCGATGACGGTGGCGGTCATCAGTGCGGTGGTGGACTCCGGCCCGACCGACAGTTTGCGGGAGGAGCCCAGCAGCGCGTAGAGCAACAGCGGCAGCACGATGGCCCACAGGCCGGCGACCGGTGGCAGTCCTGCCAGCCCCGCATACGCCATCACCTGAGGAATCAGGTAAGCCGCTGCGGTCGCCCCTGCCAACAGGTCGCCGCGCAGCCAGGCCCGCCGGTAGCCGGACAGCACGACAAGCCCCGGCAGCAAGTGCCTGCCGGCCTCGGCCACCCGGGCACGCAAGTCCCCCTGCTCTGGTGGATGGTCGCCGCCTGCGGATCCTGGCGTGGGACGGGTATCTCTGGGAGCGTGCGGCCGCCCCGACCGCGGACCGGAGTCGCGCGTTCGGGGCGGCCGTCGTCCCTTGTTCCGGCCGTGCCTAGGAATCACTGGGTTCTCACGCGTCGGCGCGCTGCACCTTGATGGTGCGCGCCCCCGTCTTCGGCTCTGCGACCGGGACGTTCACGGTCAGGACGCCGTCCTTGTAGTCGGCCGTGGTCTCGTCCGCCCGGGCGCTCGCGGGCAGCCGGACGGAGCGGGCGAACGTGCCGTAACGGAACTCCGAGTGGTGCTTGGCCTCGGTCTTTTCCGCGCGCTCGGCGCGAATCGTCAGCACATCACCGTCGATGCTGATCTCAACGTCCTGGTCCGGGTCGATTCCGGGCAGCTCGGCCTTCACGACGTACGTGCCATCGGCCAGCTGCTGCTCGATGCGGATGCCGTGCAGTCCGGGCACGTTCCGCATGCCCGGAACGGCGCGAATGCCGGCTTCGATCCAGTCGAACAGTTCCGGCAGCGGCGGCAGCCATCCGTGGCGCCGTTCCAGCTTCGCACTCATCGCTTCCTTCTCGCGTCGAACGTTCACGGACTGTCGGGTGCGATTCCAGGATCCTGTTCCCTGCTGTACCGCATCAGGGGCCGTACGGCCCACACATGACCGGCCGTACGGGCCCCGAATGACCCTTCCGGCCCCGGGCGGAGGGCTCGCGACGGGGGGAGTCTGAGGGCAGAAGCTCTTGTTGACGATCAGCTGTGAGGAGATGACCGCCGTGTATACGACCCTGACCGCGGACTTCTGGAAGCTTTTCGTGTGCCTGCTGTGCGCCGCAATGGTGCTGGTGCTGGTTGCGACCCTCGCCGCCGAGGCGTTCGTGGACCGTCTGTCCGCCCGGCACACGCGTTGGTCGCAGATCCGTCGGATCCCGGATGTGGTCTTGGCCCGGCCCCGGCAGCCGCACCACACGCACCATTGAGCACGGGTGCGGCGCAGAAGGACCGAACTGCTGACCGGCCGTCATTAGGGGCTGTCAGGTCACTGGCCAGCCGGCCAGTGCCAAGGCCACCCCCAGCACCCCTGCCCCCAGCAGGGCAGTGACCACACTCCGGCGCCCGGTCAGCAATCAGATGGCTGCGGTGGCGAGTACGCCGAACTGCCACACGTGTTGCATCGCGAGAGCCAGCGGGATCGCGGACCCGGCGATCGCACCGATCACCGCGGGACCGGCTCCGGTCAAGAACGCCTGTACCCGCAGGTCGGCCCGCAGTCGGTCGAACCGGGGTTTCCCATCAGCGATCCCGGCCGGCCGCCACGAGGTCTGTCAACTCGCCGGAGTTCCCCATTGCCCCATCGATGTGCTCTCCGCTCCGCCGTCACCGCCGCCCGCGTCGAGAACCGATCCGTGCGGACCGGTTCTCGACGCGGGCGGCACACAAGCCGGCAAGGCCGGCGGCCACGGCGGCCGTGAGACCGGACCAGGACGGCGGTGAGGTCTGCAGCACAGTCTGTAGGAACGGCAGGTACAGCGCCGCAGCACCCAGGGCGACCGAGGCCAGAACAGCCGCGGGCAGGAAGGGGTTCTCCCGGGTGAACAGCCGCTCGCGCAGACCGAGTACGACGCCGAGCTGGGCGATCAGCAGAGCGAGAAACAGGGTGGTCTGCCACGGGCTGTCCGGAGTGCCGGACCCATGCGGCCGCCGCGAGGCTCGCAACGGTGACCAGTGCTGCCAGACGAAGCACCCGCTGCCACAGCCCGTCCCCGAGCACATGCTGGTGGGGCGGGCGAGGCGGCCGCAGCATGGCGTTCGCGGCGAGGTCGTGGGGCAGGGTGACGGGACGGTAGGTGCCCGGATCCGGCCCAAGCGGGTGATCTTGGGCGAGTCGCGCGGGTGTGGGCAACCAATACCTATGATCGGCCGTCATACAGGGTGTACATCCCAAGGGGAACGAAAGGGAACATAATGTATTCATCTGTCATGCGTCGTGTTGCCACCGCCGGTGTGGTCACCGCCCTCGCCGGAACGGGCATTCTTGCGGGCGCCGGTGGGGCTGCGGCGGCAACGCCCGCCACCGCTACCACCGTTGCCCACTCCAGCCACGTCGTCACCAAGGCGGCGGAGCCGCGCGGCAAGGTGGTCGCCAACGGCGGTCTGTGGGTGCACCAGGACGCGAACACCACCTCCAAGCGCCTCAACTTGTTGTCGCAGGGCGCCGTCGTGGCCCTGCAGTGCAAGAAGGCCGGCCAGAACGTGGACGGCAACAAGCTCTGGTACAGGCTCGGCGCCGGCAAGCCGGGCTGGGTGGCGGCGCGTTACGTGCAGAACCTCGCCGCGGTGCCTTACTGCAAGTGAAGCCGGGCCGCGCGTGAGGCTGGCCACCTCGCTGACCCCGCCGGCAGACCTCCCGCCCGGGCAGCCTCGTTCTCGGCGTTCCTTGGGAACATCTCCATCGCGGTCGTCATGGCGCAATCCACTCGGCAGGGGACGGCGGCCCAGTACGGCTGCCATGCCGGAGAGGTCCCAGATCGGGCTTTGGTCATCACCTCACCAGGGCGGAAGTCCTGGCATCGACCGGGCAGGCGCCCGGTTCCACTGTCCGGGTGGCCTGGCGTTCCCGCTGTGACTGCGGGAGCGGGCCGCGGGTACACGAGATGGGACGTCGGCAGAGTCGCCCGGCTCACGGACAACGGAGGTGCTCGTGGATGCGCAGCAGGCGGGCGGTGCCGTGCTCTTCGACGTGGACGGCACGTTGATGGACTCGGTCTACCTGCACACCGTGGCGTGGTGGGAGGCCTTTCGGCAGAAGGGGCACCAGGTGCCCATGGCGTCGATCCACCGCTCGATCGGCATGGGTTCCGACCACCTGCTCGACCGCTTGCTCGGCGACGGACGGGACCACGACGAGGACGACGGGCTGCGTGCGGCGCACGACGCGCTCTACGCCCAGTACTGGTCGCGGCTGACTCCGCTGAAAGGCGCGGCCGAGCTGCTGCGCGCCTGCGCGGAACGAGGCTGGGCTGTGGTCCTGGCCAGCTCCGCCTCGGGCAGGGAGTTCGACGTCATGAAGAAGGCCCTGGACGCGGACGACGCGATCGACGCGAGTACCAAGGCCGATGACGTGGACGCCAGCAAGCCGTCGCCCGATCTCGTGCAGGTGGCCTTGCAGCGCGCCGGGGTGGCGGCCGACCGGGCCGTCTTCGTGGGCGATGCGGTCTGGGACGCCCAGGCCGCACAGCGGGCGGGGGTCCGCTGCCTCGGGGTCCTCTCCGGCGGGATCTCCCGTCAGGAACTCCTGGACGCGGGAGCCGAGCAGGTCTACGACGGCCCGGACGACTTGTTGACCCGGCTCGACGACAGCGCGCTGGGCGACCCGAACCGGCTGTAGCCGCACCGGCGCGCCGGCGAGCCCCCGGCGTCGGCAATCCGCACGGGCGCACGGCTCAACTGCCGTGCGTCCGCAGGGCTGGATCGGTCCGGAGGGGGAACCCGGCCGGGTGACCGCTGTGCCTCTCCGGCGGTCGCCGCCGAGCCGCCGGGATCCCCGCGCGGTGACGGCATGCCGTGCGGGGGCGCAGAAAGCGGAGGAACACATCCTGTCGTCGACCATCGGGCCCGCGGAAGACCCCGCCGGGATACCGGCGGACGTGGCTCGCACGGGGCCCGCTTCGCTGAGCGTGCGCGGGATGCGCCGCCGGTCGTGGTTCGTGGCCGGGTTCACCTTCACGCTGGGGGCGTTCCTGGCCTGGCAGGTCGCGCAGGCGGTGCTCCGGGCCAGTCAGGTGCTGCTCCTGGTACTTCTGGCGTTCCTGATCGCCGTCAGCCTGGAGCCGTTGGTGGGATGGCTGGTGGGACGGGGGACTCGCCGGGGTCGCGCGGTCCTGATCGTGATCGCCGGGTTCTTCATCCTGGTCGCGGGGCTCCTCGCGGTGGTGATCCCGCCGGTGGTCACCGAGGCCAACGCCCTGGTACACGCCGTACCGGGCTGGTTGCAGCAACTGCACGACCACCACTCGACGCTGGGACGCCTCGAGGACCGGTACCACCTCACCGACAAGGCCAGGACGCAGATCGGATCGGGTGGCTCCAGCGTGTTCGGCGGACTGCTGGGCGCGGGGCTGTACGTCGTGAGCGCGATCACGGCCACGGTCGTCGTGGTGACGCTGACCGTGTACTTCATGGTGAGCATGCCCGCCATCAAACGCTTCGCCTACCAGCTGGTCCCCGGCAGCCGCCGGGCCCGAACACAGCAGATCACCGAGGAGATCCTGGTGCGCATCGGCAGGTTCATGCTCGGCAACGTGGTCACCTCCGCGATCGCGGGAGTGGCGACGTTCGCGTGGTGCGCGCCGATGGGCGTGCCCTACGCGGCGGCGCTGGGCATCTTCACCGCGCTGATGGACATGATCCCGATGGTGGGTTCGACGATCGCCGGAGCCGTGGTGAGCCTGGTCGCGCTGTCGGTCTCCTGGCCGGTCGCGGCGGCGACCGCGGGCTTCTACATCGCCTTCCGCCTGTTGGAGGACTACCTGATCATGCCGCGCGCGATGCGCTTCGCGGTCGACGTCCACCCGGTCGTCACGGTGGTGGCCGTGCTGGCCGGGGGCGCGCTGCTCGGGATCATCGGCGCGCTGGTGGCGGTTCCGGTGGCGGTGGCGATCAACCTGGTGCTCGACGAGGTCGCCTTCCCCGAACTCGACGCGGCCTGACCCACCGGCCCATCGGCTGCGTGGCGGGTCAGCCGGCCGTTCCGGCTTCCGCCTCCGCTTCCGCCGATCTCGTGAGCCCGATCAGATAGTCCCCGAAGCCGCCCCTGGCCCGGGCGCGCAGGCGGGCCGACGTCACCACCGCGCAGTCCGCCGTGCGCAGTACCCGGTGGGCACCGCGTTCGAGAGCCGCGACGAGGCCCCGGTCCTCGCCCACGGTCAGCGGCGGGAATCCCCCGATGCGCAGATAGGTCCCGGCGGCGACGCCCAGGTTGGCGCCGTGGACGTGCGGATGTTCCCAGTGCAGCCCGGCTGCCGGCCGGGAGGCCTCGTACAACTCCTCGAACCGGGCGGCGACCCCGGCGGCGTGCGGCGGCCAGTTCTCCACCCGTACGGTGCCGACCACCGCCTCCCAACCGGCACCCGCGTACTCGGCCTGCCGCGCCAGCCAGTCGGGCGGAACGGCGCTGTCCGCGTCGGTCGTCGCGATCCACGTCTCCGCGGCAGGCGTCCTGAGCACGGCCAGCGCGTGGGCGACCCCCGCGGCACGGGCCGCGCCGGGGCTGCGGCCGCTGAGCTCGACGACTTCCGCACCCGCCCGGCGGGCCAGCGCCGCCGTGTCGTCCCGGCAGCTGTCGGCCGCCACCACGGTCACGATCCGCACACCGGCGAGAGCCGGGTGGCGGCGGGCCACCTCCAGCGCGTTGAGGGCGCGGGGCAACAGCACCTGCTCGTTGTGCGCCGGGACGACGACGCCGATCGCGGTGACCTTCACACCAGGCCCTCCCGTGCGGCGGGTGAGGCCGGACGGGAGCCATCGGCCTGTGCGCGGCAGAAGACCTGCAGGACGAAGTCGTCCTCCCGGTGGTCGGCCAGGAGCGCCAACTCCGGGATGCCGGACAGGATCAGGGCCAGGTCGTCACCGGTCCGCAGGTGTTCCTCCACCGGATGGTTCCAGTGGACCGTGACCAGTGTTCCGCCCGGCTCCAGCGACTCCACCGCCCGGTCCAGCAGCCACGTCAGGTCAGGGGTGTCGAAGTAGTAGAGGAGTTCCGACAGAACGATCAGGTCGAAGGTTCCGTCGGGCCACTGGTCGGGGAGGGTCAGCTGCCGGACGGCCACCTGGGGCAGGTGGGCGGTCCGCCGCGCGGCGGAGGCCACCGCGCTCCCGACCCGGTCGCACGCCAGCAGCGCGTCGCACCGCTCGGCCAGCCTGGCCGTCAACTCGCCGACGGAGCAGGCAGGTTCGAAGGCCGAACGGTACCGGGGCTCCGGGAGGGCAGCCACCGTGAGGTCGTACTTGCGCTGCTCGTACCAGCGGCTCGCCAGACTCCACGGGTCGCGGGAGCCGCGGTACATGTCATCGAAGTAGGAAGCGGCGGTACTCAACGGAAGACGACCTCCAGGTCGCGCAGATGGTGGGCCGTCTCCTCCGGCGGCAGGATGGCCGCGTCCTCGGGGGCGGGTCCCAGGGGACGGATCTGGCTGGCGAACCGCTCCACGGCGGACGCCTTGCGGGCCAGCGCCGCCGGGGGCAGGCCGATGCGGGCGCCGCTCTCCCACGGCACCCGCGGATCGTCCGGCCGGGCCCAGTGCCACATCCACACCGGATACAGCAGACACGGCACACCCGCCGCGTCAGCCGCCCGCAGGGCCGCCCGCCCGGCCGCCTCGTGGTCGGCGTGCAGGTCGCCGGTCCAGGGCGCCACGCACAGCGCCGCCCCGCGCAGGAGCCCGGTGAGCTTCGCGGCCAGCGGTACCTCATGGCCGGCCACGTCGGTGTCGGGTACGCCCAGCCGGATCACCCGGGCCCGATCGGCTCCCAGCTCATCGAGCGCGGCCCTGGTCTCGGTGGCCCGAATCGCGGCCAAAGAGACCGGGTCGACGACCCGGCTGCCCGGATGCGACCGCTCCCCGTCGGTGACGGACACCACCGTCAACTCCACCCCTGCCGCGGCCAGCAGGCTGATCGAACCGCCGAATCCCAGCACCTCGTCATCCGGATGGGCGGCCACGATCACGACCCGGCCCCGGACCGGCAGAGCGGCCGCAGGCAGGGAGCGCAGACCGGGCCAAGCCCGCCACAGGGCCTCATCCGTCCCCGGCGCGTCGATCGCGTTCGCGGCCGCCTGTCCACCGGGGGACGTCATCGGGACTCCTCCGGGCGCGCGACGAGCGCACCGAGTTCGGCCAGGTTCCGCTCGGCATGGTGCTGGCGGATGTACACGGTGAGGTCGGCGACGTTCCGGGCATGGCGCACGTCGTGGCAGAGCGGCCCGGCTCCGGTGGCCCGGCCCACCCGGGTCAGCACCCCGGTGCAGACCGCCTCGACCACGGCCCGTACCCGCAGGCTGCGCACCCTTGCCCCGCCCGCGAGATCCAGCGGGTCCTGGTCGATCTCGGCCGCGGCCCGCTCCAGCACGGCCTGTGCGGCGTGCAACTGCATGTCGATGTGCCCTAGGTGGGCGTCGGTGTGCGGATCCGGCCCGCGCCCAGCCGCTGTCCGGCGCAAGGTCGCGGCCACCGCGCGGGCGCCGCCGTACCAGCAGGCGGCCACGCCGATGCCGCCGTGCTGGAAGCCCGGCCGCGTCAGATACTCCCCGGGCTTCCCGACCGCCACCGCGGGGACGGCCTGGAACCTCACATCAGGGGTGTCGCTGCCGGCCATACCGATGGCCTGCCACGAGTCCTCGACCGGGCTGCAGAAGGGGGCGCGCACTTCCACCGCGAAGAGCCGGCGGCCGTCCTCGGCCGTGGCGGTCACCAGTGCGTGCGTACAGCTGTGCGCTCCGGAGCAGTACTGCTTGAGCCCGTTGAGCTCCCACCCGTCGCCCACCCGGGTAGCGGTCACGCCCCCGCCCGGCGGCTCCGCGGCCCACACGCCCCACCGCTCGGCCGGACCGGGCGCCGGGCCGCCCAGCTCCGCGAGGATCGCCAGCGCGTCCGCGTGCCCCTCGGCCAGCCGTGCCAGGCACAGGTCCCGCTCGGCGACGGAGCGCAGGGCGGCGAAGCGGTCACCGGTACGTCCCGACCCGGGCAGCGGAAATTCGAGGTCCCCGGTCGCGAGCGACTCGACAAGCCGCGAGAAGCCCTGCGCCGTCTCCTGCCGGGCAGCTTGGGGCGTGAACCCGGCAGCGGGCGCACCGTCCGCCGGCGAGCCCTCGGTCGGCGTCGCGGCCGCTGGGTAGGTCGTGTCCGGCATCAGTACTCCTCGACGTCGGGGGCCCTGCGCCACGCACAGCCTGCGGTGGGTGTGCGGGTCGTAGGGCGCTGGGGATCGCGTGCGCCGTAGTGGACGCGCTCGGCACACGTGGATGCGGCAGCGGCGGGGACACAGTGCACTTCAGGGCTTCGGACCACTGCCCGGCAGGAACCGGCGCACCCTACTCTGACCCGGCCACCGGGCGGCTGCATCCGGGGGGGAAGGATGCTGGTCATTCGCCGACTACCCGCGACGTCGAGGGGGACGCCGTGCGCTCCTTTGCACCGCGGCAGCGCTCAGGCCGTGGATGTCAGGTGGTTGCGCAGGTGGGTGAGGGTGCGGTTGAGGAGCCGGGAGACGTGCATCTGGCTGACGCCGAGTTCGGCGCCGATCTGGGCCTGGGTCATTTCCTGGCCGAAGCGCATGTTCAGGATCCGGCGGTCGCGTTCGGGCAGGGCGGCGATCAGCGGCTTGAGGGCGAGGAGGTTCTCCACCCCCTCGATGGCCGGGTCGATGTCGCCGATGCGGTCGGCCAGGATGCTGTCGTTGTCGCCGCTGTCGTCGCCGCCGAGGGGCAGGTCCAGGGTTCCGGCGGTGTAGCCGTTCGATGCGACCAGGCCCTCGGTGACCTCCTCCGGCGTGATCTCCAGGAAGGCCGCGAGCTCCGCGGTGGTCGGGTCCCGTTCCAGCCGGTCGGACAGTGTTTCGGTGGCCTTCGCGAGCTCGAGCCGCAGTTCCTGGAGTCGTCGCGGTACGTGGACGGCCCAGCTGGTGTCGCGGAAGAACCGCTTGATCTCGCCGGAGATGTAGGGGATGGCGAAGGTCGTGAACTCGACCTCACGGCTCAGTTCGAACCGGTCGATGGCCTTGATCAGGCCGATCGTGCCGACCTGGATGATGTCCTCGCGCGGCTCGGGGCGGTTGCGGAAGCGCCGCGCGACGAACGTGACCACGGCGATGTTCAGCTCGATGAGGGTGTTGCGGGCGTACTGGTACTCCCGGGTGCCCTCCTCCAGCGACTGCAACCGGTCGAAGAACAGCCTCGACAGCTCCCGTGCGTCGGCCGGGGCGACCGTGCCCGCATCCTCGATCCACGGCAGCGCCCCGGTGGGCGAAGCAGGAGCGGTGATGGTGGACTGTGCTGCCGTGGTGATCGTCATGACTGTCCTCCTGTCGTGCTCTCTGCGCCCGGCCTCCGCCGGGCCACTTTGTGCCGGCCTGGTGGGAACCCCAGCCCTTGCCGGCGGCACCTGCGTCCTGGGTCGTCCACCGTGCGCGACCAAGATTATTCTCATGATGCGCGAAAACCTATCGTGAACGCAATAGACAATCTGAATCCCCTTGGCTACAGTCCTGTGCTGCGGGCCGCAGCTCAGTGAGCTGTGTGTTGCCCTGGGAGTCGGGTAGAAGCGATGCGGGAGATGCGCACTCATGGGAACCGCCGGCTTGGGGTTCCCACGTAGCGGCCGGGCAACGGCGCCTGGGTCCCCCGCTCGAGCCCAGCCAGTTGATGAGCGAAGATTCGGCGCCGAAGGAGACACCGTCATGTTGATGCCTCACCCCGCCACGCTGCAGCAGCTGATCGACCGATACGACGAGCTGCGGGCACGCGAGGCCACTGGGGCTGCGACGACTGAGGAACGCCGCCGGTTGGAGGACACCGTCTACACGCTGTGTGTCTCCACCGGCACCCGGAACATCACCGACGGGCTGCATATTGCTCGCCGCTACTGCCATGCATCGGCGCGGCAGATGACTACCGCGGCCTGACGCGGGCCGTCAGCGCGGTCCTCTTGTCGCAGGCGTGCCGTCGATTCTTGGTGCGGACTGACAGGCCACACCAAGAATCGATCGGCTGGGCGGCCATCTCGGCTTGGACCTCGCCGCCCACCAAGTGCGCGCCCAGCAACGCCAGAACGGTCCGTTCACCCTGTTCGGCTTCCCGTCGAGTGTGGTACCTGCCACGTCAATGGACCTGCTCGAGGAACGCTTCGCGCCGCATGGCCACTGCGAATCGGCCTGGTGTGAGCGTCGGGCGGAACGTTGCGGATCATCTCATCGTGCCACCGGAGTCGCCGTACCCACCGCCCTTGGATGAACCGCTCTTTCTGAAACATTGCGCTGCGGGTGGATCAATATCTGGGACCGCGACGTAAGGATTTCATGTGCCATGCGGGGAGCGTTCTTATCGCAATGAGCAGAACGGAATTTCTTAACGTACCCCGGCCACTATGGCATGCTACTGTCGATCGCAGTTGCAGTCGTGATTCCCGAGATTTCCAGCGCCTCCGTCGGAATTTTCCGCCGCTGGGAGCGTTTTTGTATTTCCGGTCATGTTCCGGAGAGGGCGTCATCGCGGCGACCCGGATTCCGCTCATCGCGGACCGGCGTACTGCCCCGAAGGAGATATGACATGGCGTCTGGCACCGTGAAATGGTTCAACGCGGCAAAGGGTTTCGGCTTCATCGAGCAGGACGATGGCGGCGCGGACGTATACGCCCACTTCTCGAACCTCGCCGCCCATGGCTTCCGTGAGCTGCTCGAAGGTCAGAAGGTCACCTTTGACATCGCGCCGAGCCAGAAAGGCCCGACGGCCGAGAACATCGCTCCCGCCTGACTGGCGCGCGGGTCATAGCCGGGGCTCGCATCCATCCGGGCGCGGGCCCGCTGGTATTCCCGCAGCGGGTTTCCCTGTGGTACGACGCCGGCCCGGCCCCCGCGGACGGCGGAGCTACGCGCATGCGGTCCTGGATCTCAGGTCGTTGACGTCGCCCATTTCATTGCCCGCAGCGGCCGCACCAGGTCAGATTCCGCCCTCGTATCCAATTCGACCCGTTCTTTCGATTTCTCGTGCTGCTCTCCGGCTGCGGGAAGTCCTTTATACATGTTGCATCAAGGAAGGTTCTGAATGGATCCCAGGCGTACGAACGGCCATTCCTCCCGAAGTCGCAGTCATTCCGGCGACCCCGGTTTCGGCGCCGGTTCTGGCCGGGGCGGCCTATTGGGGTCGCCCGCATCGACTGATGGGGATTCGGCGGGCATGAATATTCGTCGCAGGAACAATGTCGCCGTCACCGGCCGTGCGGACGGACCGGTGGTTCTGCTGGCGCACGGGTTCGGCTGCGACCAGAACATGTGGCGTCTGGTGGTCCCCATGCTGGCCGCGGACTTCCGGGTGGTGCTGTTCGATTACGTGGGCTCCGGCCGTGCGGATCCTTCGGCCTGGAGCGAGCAGCGCTACAGCTCGTTGGAGGGCTACGCCCGTGATGTGCTGGATGTCTGCGAGGAGTTGGACCTACGGGATGTGATCTTCGTGGGGCATTCGGTCAGTGCCATGGTCGGGGTGCTCGCGGCGGCCGATGCGCCGCAGCGGTTCTCCCGTCTGGTGATGGTGGCTCCGTCGCCTTGCTACATCGACGACGACGGGTACCGGGGCGGGTTCAGCGCGGACGATATCGGTGAGCTGCTGGAGTCGTTGGATTCGAACTACCTGGGCTGGTCGGCGGCGATGGCCCCAGTGATCATGGGTAACGCGGACCGGCCGGAACTCGGCCAGGAGCTGACGACCTCGTTCTGCGCGACCGACCCGGACATGGCCCGGGTCTTCGCCCGTACGACGTTCTTGTCCGACAGCCGTGACGACCTCAAGTCGGTCACGGTGCCGACGCTGGTGCTGGAATGCCAGCAGGACGTGATCGCCCCGCGCGAGGTCGGCGCCTACGTCCATGCCGCGATCCCCGGCAGCCGCCTGGTCACGCTGGAGGCGACGGGGCACTGCCCTCAGCTGAGCGCACCGCAGGCCACGGCGGAGGCGATCACCGACTTCATCAGAACGGCCTGATGATGCGCCGCACCGAACAGGCCCCGGACGGGGAGCAGGACGTGGACGCCTCCGACGTGGCCTTCACCGATCTGCTGGAGGACAGCGCGGAGGAGCTGTACGAGCAGGCTCCGTGCGGCTATCTGTCGACGCTGATGGACGGCACCATCGTGAAGATCAACACCACCTTGCTGGAGTGGCTGGGCCTGTCCCGGCGGCAGGTGGCAGGCCGCATGCGGTTCGCCGATCTGCTCACCGTGGGCGGCAAGCTCTACCACGAGACGCACTTCGCCCCGCTGTTGCAGATGAAGGGCGAGGTCGGCGGTGTCGCCCTGGACATCAAAACGGCCACCGGGCAGCGGATGCCGGTGCTCGTCACCTCGAAGGTGAAGACCAGCGACCACGGCGAACCGATGCTGATTCGCACCACGATCTTCGACGCGCGCGACCGCCGCGCCTACGAGACTGAGCTGCTGCGCGCCCGCCAGGCGGCTGAAGAAGCACGCCGGCAGGCCGAGGCCGACCGTGAACGACTCCAGGAAGTCCTCGCTGTCCTCCAGCAGAGCCTGCTGCCTGCCGAGCTGCCCATGGTTCCGGGCCTGGAAGCCGTCTCGTACTACCACACGGCCTCTCCGGATCTTTTGGGCGGAGACTTCTACGACCTGTTCCCCCTCGGCGCGGACCGGTGGGCGTTCTTCCTCGGCGACGTGTGCGGCAAAGGCCCCCAGGCTGCCGCGGTCACCTCGCTGACCCGCTACACCCTGCGGGCGGCCGCCCTGCACGACCCCGACCCCGTCACCGTACTGACCACCCTCAACACCGTGCTGCACGAGCGGTACACCAGCGGCGACACCCGCTACTGCACCGCCATATTCGGCGTCCTGAGCCCCGGCAGCGACCACGACGTCAGCGTGCACCTGGCCTCCGGCGGCCACCCCTCCGCGCTGATCCAACGCGCCGACGGCACAGCGCACTACCTGCCCACCCCGGGCGGCATGCTCATCGGCGTCCTGCCCCAGGCACAGTTCACACCCGCCCGCACCCGGCTCTTCCCCGGTGACACCCTCCTGCTCTACACCGACGGCCTACCCGAAGCCCGCACGGGACCCCAACGCGAGCTGTACGGAGACGAGGCCCTGCAAGCCTTCACCGCCACCCAGCCCTCAGCAGGACCACAGGCCCTGATCACCGCGCTGACCGGGCTGCTCACCGGCTTCGGCGACGGACTCGACGACGACACCGCGCTGCTCGCCCTCGGCGTGCCCGCCTTCTGCACGCCTGGGCCAGGTAGCTACGAAGCGGCGGACTGACAGTCCGGCGGGAGGAAGCCCCACGCTCTGCGCCCTCGCATGGTGTCGGAGGCGGAGCGGTACTGGAGGTATGCGCCCATGGGTGGCGCGCCCACTCCGCCCCCAACACCCAGCGTCTACCCCCGCGGAGCCTTGGCCCACCTGGCCGGGGAGTATCCGCTCTGGAATGGGCAGGGGGCGCGGACATGCCTGCGGGCCCGGACGGTTGTCCGGGCCCGCAAAGGCCATACGGTGTTCGGGTGCCCTGGTGGCTACCAGCGATACCAGCGGTTACGGCCGCCACCGGAGTGTGTGCCGCGCATGACGAAGCCCAGCAGCCACACGACCAGGACGACGACCGCGACCCACCAAAGGATCTTCAGGGCGAAGCCTGCACCGAACAGAATGAGCGCGAGCAGCAGAACCAAAAGCAGTGGACCCATGGTTATCAACCTCCTGACCAGCGCATGCCCTGTCGTGAACGGGTCATTCCCCCTGGCTTTCCGTTGGCCGCACTGCGCCGCACCGTGCCCCCTGTCCGGTCAGCGCATGCCCCTGGGCCGGAACCGTTCACGATCGCGGCCCCGCGCCGCCCGGACATTCGCCGACCACGGAACCATCCCCACTCACGCGCCAGCCGAGGACGGCTACGCCGCCACCGCGAGCCGCGCAGGCGCAACAAGGCCGGCAGCCTCAAGCCCAACGGCCACTTCTCCTCCCGCTCCCCTCTCAGCGACGTCCCGAGCTGGAATCCATGCCGCTGGGCTTGCGGGCCAAGGCATCATGCTGGCGCAACCTGCGTGCACTGGCTGAGACCGACGCCCGGCCTTACGCCTACCACCTGGACACCCTGCTGGGGCGCGACGACCACCAAGCCGCGACGCTTGAGGAGATGCGCATCGTGGCAGCCACCCGCACACTCAGTGTTACAAGGGGCCGCACGTCCTGCTGGTCGAACGACAAGATGCGGACGAACCGCGACAGGAATGGTGCCTGGCTCTGCGCTTGCGGGCGGACCACGCCGCACTCGGCGCTGTGCAGTGCGCGGTACGTCAGCGGTCATGACGGCGAGGAAGGAGTAGGCGGTGGAAACCACTCTGCTCGCCTGTGTGCCGCCGTCCTCCGCCCAAGAACCGCCCCTTCCAGGCGCGGCGACAGGTAGCCGTTCCTTGGCCGGGCCGGCGAACGAACCAGCCTGGCGACCTCTTCGCACGGGCGGCGGATTTCCTTGGAGGACCGATGGCGGTACGGCAGCAACTGATCGAGCGCTCCCGGCAACAGGTGTGGGCCGTGCTGGCCGATCCGACGCGCTACGACGAGTGGGTGGTCGGGGTCGCCGACTCCGCGCCCGGCCGGGGCGACTGGCCCGCTATGGGCGCGGACCTCAAGTACCAGGTGGTGCTCGGTCCCTGGAAGGGCGGTGGCCGCACCGTCGTCCGCCGCTCGGAGGCGCCGCACATCCTGGAACTGGAAGCGGACAGCGGTCCGCTCGGCACAGCCAGGATCGCGTTGGAGATCCGGCCGTGGGGCCGTGCAGACAGCATTGTGGTCGTCGACGAACACCCGCTACGGGGCGCGGCCGGGTCGCTGCACAATGTCGCCGTCGACGCGTTCCTCCAAGTACGGCATCGCACCATGCTCAAGCGGCTGGCCGCGGTCGTTGAGGAATCCGCCCCCCGCGAGCAAGGACCGGCTCGGTCCGCCTCCTGAGCGTGCCGTTCCATCCTTCCACTCGCACCGGACGGCGTCCCTCGTTCGCATGTCGGGCTCCCACCGGACTCGCCGGCTCACTGCCAAGCGTCGCAGGAGCGGCACGTGGCGATGCCGTGGTCATCGGATACCTCGTGGTCGAACAAGCAAGAAATCTATGTTGGCTGGAGTAGACATTGGGCAGCTGCGTGGTTATGGTTTCTCTCGTATCCCAGAGAGACAGTAGGGCCTGGCAGAGATGAACTGCCGGGCAGCAGTCCACGTAGTTGCAGTTCGCAGGACGGTGCGGTGGTGGAGTTTCGAAGCCAGAGCAGTTGCAGGACGGCGACGGGACTGACGACCGGACCGGGTGGCCCGCAGCAATCAGGGGCCGCCGTGAGCAGGACCGCAGGTAACGCAGTTGGTAGTACCCGTAAGTGCAGTTCGCAGCACCCAGCAGTGGAAGTCAGTGAGCAGCACCTCGGTGAAGGCGTCGGCTGCGGACGCGCGCGCCGGGAGGTTCGGCAGTGGGGTTCCAAGCCAGAGCAGACGTAGGACGGGCGACGGGGCTGGCTGCCGGAGGGTGGCGCGTTGAATGCCACCAGTAGGTCGCAGTAGCAGTTGAATTGTGACCGCAGGACCGCAGGACCGCAGTATCTGAAGTACCAGCAGGTCAGCAGCTTTCATCGTTCAGGTACGAGTAGGAAAGGTTCGGAGCGACACCATCAGGATCGCCCGCACGGCAGGTGTGTGTGGGCACTCGCAAGGCCCCGGATTGGAAGGTGGTCCCCGGTCAGGCATTCAAGATCCCTGCATTCCGTGTTCCCCCGACGCGGCGATGCGAATACGGCAGGACCGGCACGCACACGCCGGTAGTAGAAGTAGATGGTGTTTGATCCGCCCCATGGGGCCCCGGAAGCCAGTACGGCTCCCGGGGCCCCTCCACGCGTTTCCCCAGGAGGCCGCATGACCATCAGACACGAAGAGGCGTAATGACCGACCAGCCCCCTACGAATCCCGCCGGCCCGAGCCCGTCCGACCGGTTCGACGACGAGGACTACCCCGCCTACACCATGGGCCGGGCAGCCGAGATGATCGGCACCAACGCCGCGTTCCTCCGCGCGATCGGCGAGGCCCGCCTGATCACCCCGCTGCGGTCCGAGGGCGGCCACCGCCGCTACTCCCGCTACCAACTGCGCATCGCCGCCCGGGCCCGCGAACTCGTCGATCAGGGCACCGCGATCGAAACCGCCTGCCGCATCGTCGCCCTGGAAGACCAACTCGAAGAAGCCCTGGCCCTCAACGAACAGCTGCGTAACCGTTCCAGTGATCCCGCCGGCTAAGCCAAGGCCCGGGCACGCATCAGGTGGTCTGAGACCGCAAGTGGACCGTAGGAAGGTCAGCGGGGTAGCCGGGGAGATGCTGGCGCATCGCAGGATGCTGTTCGAGGGCGGGGATTGATGTCCATCTGGTCCACTGGCCGAGGCCGACGCTCCCGCCGCCGTGGCGGCCGTTGAGGAAATGGTCGGTTCGGCGTTGATGTACCGGGCCGGAAACCGCGGCGGTGAGCCCGGCAGCCTCGGCGCCGCCCCCTGCAGTCGGCCGGTGAATTTCTCGGCTGTCTGGCCGCGGACTTCACCAGGACCGGCAGTGAGCGTTCCGCCTCGCAGTGATGCTCGTTGTCACGGAGCCGCTGACCAACGCCGCACGCTACGCACAGGCAGTCCCTGTTGGATCTTGCGGGAAGCACTCGCCGTGCGGTGGTGACGGTATGGGATTCCAGTACTGCTCTGCCGGTCGTGCTCCCGCCCGATCCGCCGCGGGTCGGCGCGCGTGGCCCAGCCCGTGTGGACATGCGTCAGGCCCCGGCGGGGCCGGGGCCTGACGATGACCTGCGACGCGGTGCGGCCGCCTACCAGCGGTACCAGCGGCCGCGGCTGCCGGAGGCGCCCGTGCCGCGCATGACGAAGCCCAGCAGCCAGACCACCAGTACGACGACGGCGACCCACCACAGGATCTTCAGCGCGAAACCGGCGCCGAACAGAATCAGAGCGAGCAGTAGAACCAGAAGCAAAGGACCCATGGTTTTCGACCTCCTGACCAGCGGATACCCCAGGATGGATCGCTCAGTCATACAATTTTGCGCCCATTGAGCGGCCCGTCTTTCCTGGCGCGACGGAGTACCGGGCGATTCTTCAAGCGCCCGGTATCGCCTGGTATTGACGTGGCCGACCGGGGTAGGCGGCCAGAAGCACCATCCGCACCGATCTTGGAGGACATCTCATGGGCACCGAAGACAAGGCTGAGAACACCGCGGACAAGGCCAAGGGCAAGGTCAAGGAAGCTGCCGGCAAGACGGTCGGCAACGAGCGTCTCGAAGCCGAAGGCAAGGCCGATCAGGCCAAGGGTGATGTGAAGCAGGCCGGCGAGCACATCAAGGACGCCTTCAAGCACTGACTGGATGTACTGCGCTACCGGGCCGCAGCCATCCGTGGCTGCGGCCCACGCGCGGCCAGGGATGGCTGCGGCGTCCGGCCGCACCTCCTGTTCCGGCCGATACTTCCTCCACGGCCTGGAGAGTCCGGGCGCCACGGCACCGGGCCGCCCGCCTCCAAGGATCCGCTGACGTGCTGCGCGCCTTCGGGGTGTCACCGCCGTCCAATGCGAGCGATTCGCGGCACATTGTCCCAAGGTGGGGGACGTACGTGTCTGCCGGAGGTTGTGGGGCAGGCGTTTTTTCGAGGGTTTCCCACCGAATTGCCGGAAGGGATCTCTCGAAACACCGCACGACGACGGAAGGGCTTCTTGTGACGGACAGCATGTGGGGATACCCGGCAGCATCGGGTCACCAGGCCGGTACGGATCTGACCGGGTTCAAGGTCGAGGCGACCAACGGCAGCATCGGCAAGGTCGACAAGCACTCCGATGAGGTCGGCTCCGCGTACATCGTGGTCGACACCGGTGTGTGGATCTTCGGTAAGCACGTCCTGCTCCCGGCGGGGACGATCCAGTCCATCGACATCGCGGAGCGGAAGATCTACGTAGCCCGCGACAAGGACGAGATCAAGGACTCCCCGGAGTTCGACAAGGACAAGCACGCCGGTGACCCGGGCTATCACCAGCAGGTCGAGGGTTACTACGGTTCCCACCGGGCCTGAGCGTAGGCCGCACCGAACCACGACGCCCCGCCTCCCAAAATCTGAGATTCTGGGAGGCGGGGCGTGCGCGTGGGAGGCGTCAGCCGGCTGACTCAGCCTCGGCCCCCTCCGACATCGAAAGCGTGACCAGGTAGTCCCCGAAGCCTCCCGAGGCCCGGGCGCGCAGGCGGGCCGACGTCACCACAGCACAGTCCGCGGTGCGCAGTACCCGGTGCGCGCCGCGTTCGAGAGCGGCGACGAGGCCGCGGTCCTCGCCCACGTGTCCGGCCTGCCGGGCGAGCCAGTCGAGAACGGCGCGGCCGCCAGGGCTGCCGCCGCCACGAAACTCCTGCGCTTGAACGGGGAAGCCTCCGGCTTGGCCGGGTCGCTCGTTGCACCTGTCAACGCTGCCTCCACTCGTCGCACCGGGCCTGCCTGCTCCCGGTGCTCGTCGGGTGCTCTGAAGGCTGGCGAAAGTAGCAGCGATCACCACCGCTTCCGGGGCGCAACGAGCCGCGCGGCACAACCACCACCCGCTCGGCCCAGACAAGGCGAAGCGGCACTCCGGCAGAGGAGGTCCGAAGCAACGCCTCGCGCAACCGCGGGCCGGGGGTGCGAGTCTCAGGAGCAGGCGCCGGGGCTGCTCGGCAGGCGCGGGAGGGCGTGGCACACTCGGGGGCGCCAATGGCTCAGAGCCGAGCCGACTGACCGGTGAACGGCGAGGTGTCGTAAGGCGAGATGTCGTAAACAGACCACACGGTGGGCGTTTTCGTCTGAAGATCGTCTCCATGGTTTCGATTGTGGTCACCCAGGCGTCCCGCATTGTGACGTGCAGCGCCCCTACCCGCCGCCGCCCATGGCGTTCGCCCGCCGGGCAGCCCGCGTACGTGCGTCCCTTGCTGTTGGTGATCACGGCCGTCGCTACCGCGTTGTACGGGTGGAACATCGACCGTGGTCAGTTTCATCCGTTCTACGCCGACACCGTGCTCAGTATGAGCAGGAACGGGAAGGCGTTCTTCTTCGGTTCATTCGAGCCCGGCAACTCCATCACTCTGGATAAACTGCCCGGCTTCTTGTGGCCGCAGGCGGTCTCCGCGCGGCTCTTCGGATTCCATCCCTGGGCGCTGGCGTTGCCCCAAGTGATCGAGGGCGCGCTGAGTGTGCTGGTGCTGTTCCGGCTGGTGTGCAGGCAGGCCGGAGCCCATGCGGCGCTGGTGGCCGCAGCCGCGTTCGCGAGCACCCCAGCGGCGACCGGACTGTTCCGCTCGGCTGTCGAGGACGCACCGTTCACGCTCCTGCTGCTGCTCGCCGCCGACGCGGCGTTCCGGGCGGCCGGTACGGCGCGGTTGCGCCCGCTCATCTGGAGCGCTGTCTGGGTAGGGCTCGCCTTCCAGACGAAGATGCTGGAAGCGTGGGCCCTCGGGCCCGTCCTGGCGGGCGTCTTCCTCATCGCGGCGCCCACGACGCTGCGCCGCAGAGTGGCCGGGACGGCTGTCGCGGCCGCCGTGACCCTCGCTGTGTCGGCGTCCTGGGTCCTGGTGGTTGCGCTGATACCCGCAGGCGACCGGCCCTACATCGACGGGACCACGAACAACTCGCCGGTGAGCATGGTGGCGGGGTACAACTTCCTCAACCGCTTCCCTCAGCTGGGACTGACGCCCGCCGACACGGGCAGCGTCAACTCCGTACCCAGCGGCCCTGCGGCGAAGGGGTCGTCAGGAGGCGGACCCGGGCCGGCCGCTGCCACGGGCGACGAGGGCGGCTGGACCAAGATGGTTCGCGCACCCCTGGCCTCGCAGACCGGCTGGCTGTATCCGGCAGCGGCCCTGACGGTGGGCTGCGGCCTGGTGTGGCTGCGGCAAAGACCGCGCACCGACCCCCAGCGGGCCGCCCTGCTCCTCTGGGGCGGTTGGCTGACGACGTTCCTCGCCGTCTTCAGCGCGGGGACGGTCGCGGGACACACTTACTACATGGGGGTCGTGGCAGCCCCGCTCGCGGCCCTGACCGGGATCGGCACCGTCCAGTGCTGGCGCGCCCACCAGGCGGGAGGCTCTCGCGCGTGGACGCTGTCCGCGCTGATCGGCGGCACCGCCGTGTGGGGCACCGTGGTGGCCGGCGCCTGGCCGCGCTTCTGGCCCGGTCTGGGGTTCGCTGTTCTGGTGCTCTGCGTGGCCGCGCTGGTACTGCTGGCCTGGAGCCGCCCGAGCGGTGGGGCACCGCCGCACCGGGTCGGGCACCGGGCGGCGGTGGCAGGGCTCCTGGTGGGGTTGACCGCCATTCTCCTGGCCCCTGCGGCATGGTCGGTCTCGGTCGTCATGCCCCGCTACAGCCAGTCCGCCAAGGGCACCGTAGGTCCCGACAGCGATGCGGATCGCACGCGCCTGCGGGCCCCGGCGGTCGCCGCCCCGGGTGACCGGACCGCGGCCCCCGGTCCCCGCGCGCGGCGGCGGCTGCTCAGCTACCTGCAGACCAACCGGAGCGGCACCGACTACCTCGTGGCGACCGCCAGTTGGAACATCGCCTCCCCGTACCTCCGGGCCACCGGCGACGCCGTGCTGCCCATCGGCGGATACATGGGCCAGGCCCCGTCACCCACCCCGGGCGAGATCCAGCAGTACGTAGCCACCGGCCGGCTGCGCTACGTACTGCTCCGCCCGGTGCACCGGGGTGCCTCCGCAACACCCGCCGCCCGCGTCGCTTCCTGGGTCCGAACGTCCTGCGCCCGGGTCCCGGACAGCGCCTACGGCGGCACGGTCACCGACGCCACCGACGGCGCGCCGTTGCAGCTGTACCGCTGCGCACCTACCCGGTGAGCACCGGACCCCTGTGCCGGTGCCGGCGAGGGGCCGGCCCGCTCCGGCGTACCCGCCACCCCCACGGTGTGCGGGGTCGGGTTGCCGTGGCCCGGAACCCGGCCGGCGGCTGGGACGGACAGTCAGGTTCTGTTCAGGTGAGTCGTGCCAGCCTCGCGCCATGACGATCACTACGGAATGGTCCGGAGCCGCGCCCACGCGCCGCCAGATGTTGAACAAGGTGCCGGAAGTCACGGTCTACTTCTGGATCATCAAAGTGCTCTGCACCACCGTGGGCGAGACGGCAGCGGATTTCCTGAACAGCAATCTCGACCTCGGCCTGACCAACACGACCTACATCATGGCCGGCCTGCTGATCATCACACTGTTCTTCCAGTTCATGGTGAAGAAGTACGTGCCCGCGATCTACTGGATGGCGGTCGTTCTGATCAGCGTGGTCGGCACGCTGGTCACCGACAATCTCACGGACAACTTCGGGGTTCCGCTCGCGACCACCGCCGTCCTGTTCGCCGTCGCGCTGGCCGCCACCTTCGCGATCTGGTTCGCGAGTGAGAAGACACTGTCCATCCACAGCATCGTCACGGTGCGGCGCGAGGCCTTCTACTGGGCGGCCATTCTGTTCACCTTCGCCTTGGGCACTGCCGCGGGCGATCTCACCGCGGAGCAGCTCGGTCTGGGCTACTGGGTGTCGACGGTCGTCTTCGGGGCGCTGATCGCTCTTGTCGCGCTGGCGCACACCGGCATCAGGTTGAACGCGGTGGTGGCCTTCTGGATCGCCTACATCCTGACGCGCCCCCTCGGCGCCTCACTGGGTGACTACCTTTCGCAGCCCGGTGACGAGGGCGGCCTCGGCCTGGGGACGGTCGGGACCAGCGCACTGTTCCTCGTGACGATCTCCGCTCTCGTCGCCTTCCTCTCCTTCACCCGCAAGGACCAGACGGACCCCGGAGCCGCAGAACCCGTCGCGCGTGACCTCGTCCGGGACACCTCGGAAACCGGGCAATACTGACCCCGTGGCCGTTCACACCCCTTCCCACCGCGACGCGCCGTCCGGGCGCCCGGCGGAACTGGCCGACCTGGCAGGGACACTCGACGGACTCCTGGACCGGCTCGCCGCCGTGCTCCGGCACGAGCAGCAGCTGACCGGAGAGATGTCACACGAGCTGCGCACCCCACTGGCCGCTCTCACCGCCGAGGTCGAATGGCTGCAGGCCAGACCGCGCGGCACCGAGGAGCAGGAGACCGCGCACCGCGCCATCGCGTCCGGCGCCGCCCGCATGCACGACATCGTCGAAACGCTGCTCACCGAAGCGCGCACCCGCGGCTTCGAGACGTCCGGACGATGTTCGCTGCACGAGGTGATCGGGGAGGTCGCGCGCCGCAGCGCCGAAGACCATCCCCAGGATCCGCCGGTTGTGCTGCGCGCCTGCATCGGCGGGCAGTCGGCCACCGTGGGCATCTCCGCTTCGCTTCTGCAACGGATCCTGGTGCCGCTCCTGGACAATGCCCGTCGCTACGCGGTGCGGTGTGTAGCGATCGAGTACGCGGCCGTTCCTGGGCGGAACGTGGAAATCACCGTCGCCGACGACGGTCCGGGAATTCCGGCCGTCTTGTGGGGGGCCGTCTTCGCACCGGGATTCCGGGCGGATCCGGGCAGCGGGCACGACGGTGCCGGGCTGGGTCTGCCGCTCGCGCGCCGCATCGCGCGAGCAGCGGGCGGTGAGATCGTGGTGGCTCCTGCCGAAGGCGGCCCCTGCTTCGTGGTCTCACTTCCCGCCGGATAACTGGTGGCTCAGGAGAGCCGAAGCCGTGACCACCATGGGACGACCAGCGTTCGCGCGAACCGGTCCCAGGCCCCACGATCGACATGGCACCAGCGTCACATGATGTTCCGGCAACGCACCACATCCTGGAATCCGCGGAGGCGAACCATGGGCACGATCACGACACCTGACGGCATCGACATCTTCTTCAAGGACTGGGGTTCCGGACAGCCGATCGTCTTCAGTCACGGGTGGCCGCTGTCATCGGACGACTGGGACGCCCAGATGTTGTTCTTTCTGCAGCACGGCTATCGGGTCATCGCCCATGACCGTCGTGGGCACGGACGCTCCGCCCAGACCGGCGACGGCCACGACATGGACCACTACGCCGACGACCTCGCCGCCGTGACCGCACATCTCGATCTGCACGACGCCGTGCACGTCGGGCACTCCACCGGTGGTGGCGAGGTCGCGCACTACATTGCCCGGCACGGCGAGAGCCGGGTCGCCAAAGCGGTGCTGATCAGCGCGGTGCCCCCGCTGATGGTGCAGACCGACGCCAATCCCGGCGGACTGCCGAAGAGCGCCTTCGACGACATGCAGGCTCAGCTGGCCGCCAACCGTCCGGAGTTCTACCGGGCGCTGCCGTCGGGGCCCTTCTACGGCTTCAACCGGCCCGGTGTGGAGCCCTCGGAGGCCATCATCGCGAATTGGTGGCGCCAGGGAATGATGGGTGGCGCGAAGGCACACTACGACGGCATCGTCGCCTTCTCCCAGACCGACTTCACCGAGGACCTGAAGAAGATCACGGTTCCGGTCCTGGTGATGCACGGCGATGACGACCAGATCGTCCCCTACGCCGACTCCGGGCCACTGTCCGCGAAGCTCGTGCAGAACGGCACCCTGAACACCTACCCCGGATTCCCCCACGGAATGCCCACCACCCAGGCCGAGACCATCAACGCCGACCTGCTGGCCTTCCTGCAGTCCTGACCACCGCGCAGTTGGTGGCGACCGCGAGACGTTCGGCGGACGACACCAGCGGCACGATCGGATAGCAAGTCCAGCAGCGCGGCAACGGTGGAGCCCCGCCTCCTCCCGGCCTCGGCCTGCGTCCGTGGATCGAGTTGGCGCCATGCGCTGTCGACCAACACGATCCACGGACGCAAGCCGCACCCGGCCGGCTGACCCCCGTCGAATTCGAGACCGTCATGACGACACCGGCCCTCCAGGCCGCGTGACCGAACCTGCCACCCAAACCTGCATCAGACCCGTCCTCCTTAAGCAGTGCTACTTCGCTGCACCTCAACCGAGGAGGCAAGGACGTAGCGGGACCGAGAGCTTCCTGTGCGGATGGCACATGCACTGGAGGTTCCGGTTCGGGCTGTCCCGCTCAACGGCCCAGTGTGCGAGGAAGCGATCCCCCGCCGCGTCGGGCTAGGGCCTGTCGTCTGGATCTCCGCGGCGTCGCGGTGTCCAGCACGCACATCTGCCGCGTTGTCGTCGGTCGACGACGCTCCGCGTCGCCTCCCTCCTCCGCCTTGCAGCTGCACGCACCGGACACCGCTCCTTCCCCCACGGAGATCCAGACGACAGACCCTAGGCCGTGTTTTAGAAGTGGGCTTCATCGTTCGTCCTGCGCCGTGATGATCGCGGTGTGGGGCGAGGGAATCCTTCTGACGATCAGTGGGCCGTGCTGGAGCCGATGCTGCCGGTCGCGATGCGGGGCAGGCCGGCGGTGGGGCGGAGGAGGCTGGTCGATGGGATGCGGTGGCGCGTTCGTACCGGTGCTCCGTGGCAGACGGTCCATGGGCTCTTCCGCCGCTGGCAACGTGACGGCACCTGGTCCGAACTGCTGACCCGATTGCAGGCCCGGGCGGATGCGGCAGGGCAGATCACGTGTGAGGTCAACGTCGACTCCACGATCTGCCGGGCAATCCGGGTTCCCCGCACCGGACCCGGACGTCCCCGTGTCCGCCCCCTGCGAGTGCGGGGCGATAAGGCGTACTCGTCCCGAGCCAGCCGGGCCTACCTGCGAAAGCGGGGAATCCTGTGCACGATCCCGGAGCCTGCCGACCAGGCCGCCAACCGCAAGTGACGCGGGCAGGCCGGCGGGTGGCCTCCGGCTTTCGATCGCGAGGACTACAAGGCCCGGCACGCGGTCGAATGCGGAATCAACCGGCTCAAGCGCTACCGGTCGGTGGCCTGCCGCTTCGACAAACTCGCGGTCCGCTTCGAGGCCACCGTCCTCAGTGCCGCGATCAACGAATGGCTGTGACCTACCGATGGTCGCCGACCGGCCCAGCCGGAGTTGGTGCTCACCTCTGTGATACCTCATAAGCCTCGCGGATGGACGTAGGGATGCGCCCACGGTCATTTACCAGATATCCGTTGGCGCGTGCCCAGAGACGTATCGACTCGTCTTCCGGACGGGGATCGAGCCTACGGGGTCGGGCAGTCCGGCCAGGGCCTCTCCAGTCGCCCGTAGACACACCTTCGAGCCGGTCCGCTGTTTCTTGGAAGAAGGCGAACAACGAAGCGTATGCGCCCTCCTCGGGACCGCACGCCTCGTCCCAGGATCCGATGGTTCCGCTGAGCGTGTCCAAGAACGTTCCGTAGAGACCGTCGCGCTCCGCGGCAATGGGCACCCACTCACGACGCCAGAACGGGTGGTCGGGATCTGCGGACGGCTCCATCTCCTCCAGGCTCATCCGGCTGAGGTAGACCCGCTGAATATCCGTCAGCCCGAGAAGCAGATGGCCGCCCGGGATGTCTATCTCGCAACCCAGCGCCACCAGACTGGACTGATCGTCGGGATGCCTGCCGGCATCGATGTCGTTCGCCAGCAGCCACTGCCGCATTTCCCTCGGCAGGTCCAGACCCATGCGCAGTTCGGCTTCCCGGATGGCCGCATGGCTCCCCGGGCGGCCGAGCGTAGCGAGAGCTTCAGGGTCGTTGCGTTCAAGCCACGCGGTTATCCGGCCCCACGCCTCTCTCACGTCTCCTGTCTCGTGCATCGAGGCTCCGCTCATGTGTGGTCTCCCCGGCAGAATGCGCACACCCCTGGAGTAGGCCCGCCCATCTCGCCGGCTCGCGAGGAGCGTTGCCCGGTCGCCCGCACTATGAAGTTGTCCTCTTGGCGAGGCGACGACAGCTGATGATCCATTGGAGAACAGTATGCGGGCCTACTGACAGTGACTGACGCGGAGCGCGTTTCCGCAGACCATCTACGGTAGACGGCTCGCCCCCACGTGCACACCGCCAATTTCTAAAGCACTCCCTAGTGTCCTGAGTCAGTAGTTGGCCTAGTGTTCTTGTATGACTCGTCCTGGTCCGAAGCTCGGTGGGTGAGGACGGGTTCCCCGTTTCGACCGCCGCGGTCGCAGATCGGATGGGGACGACGCGGGAAACGGTGGGCAAATGGCGCCGGCGATTCCTGCAGGATCGGCTGGCGGGCCTGGAGGACGAACCGCGGCCCGGCAGGCCTCGTACCGTTTCTGATGAGCAGGTTGCGGATCTGATCGCACGGACGCTGGAATCGACGCCGGAGAACGCGACGCATTGGTCGACTCGGTCGATGGCGAAAAGGACGGGCCTTTCCCAGTCGACGGTCTCGCGTGTGTGGCGTGCTTTCGGGCTGCAGCCGCACCGCTCGGAGACGTTCTAACTGTCCACGGATCCGTTCTTCGTCGACAAGGTCCACGACGTCGTCGGTCTGTACCTTGACCCGCCAGAACGGGCGTTGGTGCTGTGCGGGGATGAGAAGTCGCAGATCCAGGCCCTTAACAGGTCCCAGCCGGTCCTCCCGATGATGCCCGGAGCGCCGGAACGGGCCACTCACGACTACGTGCGGGCCGGCACCACCACCCTCTTCGCCGCGTTCAACACCGCCTCCGGCCAGGTCATCGGATCCCTCCACCGACGCCACCGCGCCGCAGAGTTCAAGAAGTTCCTGTCCAAGCTCGATAGAGAGCTCCCGGCCGAACTCGACGTTCATCTCGGCTGCGACAACTACGCGACCCACAAGACCGCAGACATCAAGAAATGGCTCCTGGCCCACCCCCGATTCCACCTGCACTTCACGCCCACCGGCTCCTCCTGGCTGAACCTCGTCGAGCGATGGTTCGCAGAGCTGACGAACAAACAGATACGGCGCGGAGTGCACAAATCCGTGCCGACACTCGAGAAGGACATCCGCACCTGGATCACCACCTGGAACCAGGACCCCAAGCCCTTCGTCTGGACGAAGACAGCCGACCAGATCCTCGAATCCCTCGCCTCATACTGTCGACGAATTACCGACTCAGGACACTAGCGCGGTGAGGATGCGCTGATGGTCCACCGACAGCACCGACCAGGCCAGTCCCTCACGCCGTACCGGGACGGATGCGATCGGCTTCCTCACGCAACCCCTCGACACGACGACGAGCAGCGAGCTCGTGCTGTTCCAGCAGTCCGACCACCGGCGGCATCCGTGACCTCCGGGGAGTGACGACACGACATGCCACCACTCCCACCGGATCGCCGACCCTATGCCTGACCAGCGAAAACATCGCCCTCAGATGCGGAACGACAACAGTTTCTCAACAGCGGTCGACCCAAGCGCCGGAGGCCGCGCCGGCTGAGGTGCCGGGAGGGTCAGGGCGCCGGGAGCGGCGGAACAGCGACCGGCAGTACACAGCCCGCGGCCGCCGCCGCGGTCTTGAGGGCTTCGGCAGCAGCGGTGTTGGCCGTCTCCTGCGCCTTGAGGGCCTCCGCGGCCGTGGCCTGCGCGGCGGCCGGGTCGGCGGCGATGACCAGGGCGGCGGCCATGCTGGCCGCCGCGGTGACGTTGGCGGCCGCGAAGGCAGCGGCCTTGGTGGCCGCGTCCTTCAGCAGGCCCACGCAGGCTGCGGCATCAGGGGGAACCGTAGCGGCAGCGGCCGGCGGTGCGGTCAACAGCCCACCGCTGAGCACCAGTACCGAAGCGGCCAGGGACGTAGCGGCTGCACGACGAAACTTCATGGATCGAACCCCTCACACATAGGAAACGCGCCCACACTCGGGCAGAACCGGAATCGGAACCGGACAGCAGAACCGGAAGCAGAACCACACTCGGAGCCGCACAGAACGGGCCCGCAGCGACGCGGCAGGCGATGGGCCACCCGGCACGCGGCGGAGCACGGCCGGCTCCCACCAGAGCCGACCACGAGCTCACCTCATCCGCACCCTGGAGCAGGCCGGACGAGGCCGGGCCGGCGCGGTTTTCGGCCAGCTCGGGAAGCACGGAGCACCCCTGGTCGAGTGCGGAAAACGCTCAGTCGACGTGCGCACTTCGCGTCCCGCACCTTGACCCCGTCGTGCGCCGAGGAGCTAGATCTGATCTACCCCACATCGTCCGTCGTGTGGGAGCGATCCGGTTCTCACGCCGCCGCATCTTCGTGCGGTCAGCCGGGTGCGAGATTGCAAGCTCAGCACGTGAAAGCGGAGGAACATTCGCCATGAGAAGAACAGCGCACACCGGCCGGGGCAGAGATCGCGCGTGGCGGCGGCTGGGCGCCGTCGCCGGAGGTGTCGCCCTGGCCGCAGGTGTCTTCGCCGCGATACCTACCGGTCAGGCGTCCGCGGCCGGCACGCCCATCAAGCAGAGTGTCGCGGTGCCCGCGTACTTCGGGCCGGGCAGTGCGTGGACTCAGCTGTCGAGTGCGACGTCCCGCGCCGGGCTTGCCGTAGCCAACCCCTCGAACGGTGCGGGCGGCAGCAAGGACAGCGGCTACGCCAGTGCCATCCAGACGACGCACGGTGCCGGTACGAAGGTGCTGGGCTACGTCGACACGGGCTACCTGGGCACCTCCCCGAACAACCGCAAGGTGCCGGGAACCGGCAGCACGAACCTGAACGACTGGATCACGTACGCCGAGCAGAGCGTCGACGCCTGGTACAGCTTCTACGGTGGCTCCGGGCTGGACGGCATCTTCTTCGACGACGTACTCGGGGACTGCGGACCCTCCGCCAGCTCTACCACCTGGGTCGACGCCTACAAGACCCTGCAGTCCTACGTGAAGACCAAGCACGCCGGCGCCATGGTGGTGGACAACCCGGGCGGATGGGTCGCCCAGTGCTACACGCAGGCCGCCGACACGCTGATCACCTATGAGGGCAGCTACAGCGACTACGCGGGCGCGACCCTCCCGGACTGGGAGGCCGCCGCGGACCCGAAGAAGGTCTGGCACCTCGTCTACGGCACGAGCCAGTCGCAGATGCAGGCCGCCATCACCCTGTCCAAGCAGCGCAACGCCGGTTACGTCTACGTCACCAACGACGTGCTGGACAACCCGTGGGACACCCTGCCTTCCTACTGGTCCGCCGAGGTGACCGCTGCCTCCGCCGGCACCAGCACCGCCACCGGCAAGGTGGGACCCGTGAAGTCGGGCATCGCCGGCTACTGCCTGGATGTGCCCGGCAACTCTGCCAGCAACAGCGCCATCGTCTCGGTCGCCGCGTGCAACAGCTCGGCCGAGCAGCAGTGGACCACCGGCACCGACGGCACACTGAAGATCAACAACAAGTGCCTGGACGTCCGGTACAACGCCACCGCCAACGGCAGCATGATCGATCTCTACGACTGCAACGGCCAGTCGAACCAGAAGTGGAACGTCGTCGGCAGCACCCTGGTCGGTGCCGGCTCCGGCCGCTGCCTGGACGACCCGCAGTTCTTCACCGACGGCCACCAGCTCGAGATCTACGACTGCAACGGTGGCAACAACCAGAAGTGGACCCTGCCGTAACACCCGTCCAGCGACCGGGATCCGAGACGGCCGGTGACCGCTCATGGATCCCCACCTGCGACTCCTCCAACCATCGGAGCGTTCGATGAAGCTCACCCTCGCGCCACCGCGCACCGTGACCCTTGTGCTGGTGGGACTGGTCTCCCTGATGTGGCCGCTCGTGTCTCCCGTGGGCCAGCCGGCGTCGGCCGACGCCGGGTCCTACGAGCTGCTGTACGACCCGGGCCCCTCGCACGACTGCTGGGGCAGAGTCGTCGAAGGCGTCACGGACACGAGCGACGCGCCGCACCGCAACACGTCCGGCTGCGGCGCCTTCGCCCCGGACAAGGAGTTCCAGCGGGACATGAACAGCCCTCAGACCACGCCCACTTGGGACATGGGCAGTCTGGGCTGGAAGAACTCGGAGTGGGGAACCACCCCGGGGTTCTCACTCTCGGCGCAGACCGGGTCCAAGACGGTGAACATGACGAACAACGCCGCGGGAGGCACCTGCGCCCTCCATGAGACCAATGTCAGCTACTCCTACCAGAGCTCGCAGCTGCGGTACGGAAGCGACCGCAAGAAGCTCACCCTGGCCGACGGGCACGTCAACGTCTCCTACAACGCCTCCGTGCACCAGACGGGGGACTTCACCTGCCCGGAGAAGCGGGCGGTCCTCACCACGGACTTCATCTTCGACGACGTGGCGCACGGGAAGACGGCTCTGATCTCCGTCGTCCACTACGACGGCAAGAACGCCTTCACGGGCTCCAAGCCCGCGGTCGTGTGGAGCACCCTGGATCCGGTGACCAAGAAGTGTGACGCGGGATACGGCTGCCGGGTCATGGTGAAGAGCCCGACACCCATGCTGGCCGACGCGCAGAAAGCCCCCGTCAGCGACGACATCAACGCGCTGTTCGACCAGTACGCCGCCTACGTCAATCCTGACGGGCTGGCGAAGTCCAACTTCGTCTTCCGCGCGCTCCAGATCGTCAGTACCAACTCCGGTAGCTCCACGGCGACGTCCGTGAGCAACATCGACGCGACCCTGAAGCCGAACGGCGACGTCCACACCACCCTCGCCTACAGCGACAAGCACGGGACCCTGTGCCTGGACGACGCGGGCAACAACCGGACGTCCCCCGCCGACGTCGAGATCTACAACTGCAACTTGTCAACCGCCCAGGACTGGATCGTCGGACTGGACAACACCCTGCGGGCGGACGGCCTCTGCCTGGACGCCCAGGGCGGCGGAACGGCCAACGGCACCAACGTGCTGCTCTTCACCTGCAACGGGGGGGCGAACCAGAAATGGATACTCGGCCGGTCCGGACAGGTGTACAACCCAGTCTCCGGCCGCTGCCTCGAGGTCAAGGGCGCAGTGGCTCAGAGCGGCTACTCGAACCTGGAACTCTTCGACTGCTGGGGCGGTGTGAACGAGAAGTGGTGGACCAAGTACGGCGACTTCCACGACCAGTGAGCAGCTGACCCCGCCGAGAACCGGGAACTCCCGTGGGCAGCGGCCCACGGGAGGTTCCCCGGACGTTCGAAACCATCAAACCGAGAGGAACCGACATGCGTGTGCGACACAGGATCAGCCGTGGGTGGGGCGGGTTAGTCGCGGGGCTGGTCGCCGCAGGGCTCGCAGCCGTCGCCGGAGTACCCGCGGCGGCCGGGCCGGCCGCAGCGGTCGGCGCCCCGGCGGCGGCGACAGACGTTCAACTGGGCTCCTGGATGCAGGGGCTCCGGAGCACCATCGGCGACCGGCCGTTGAACCAGATCGTCATGCCCGGCAGCCATGACGCGGGGACCTGGAGCATCACCAAGAACAGCGGTGTGTGCAGCTACGGGGACCAGGCCAGCCTGGCGCGTAAGTTCCCGTCGATCGCCACGAGCATCTCCAAGAGCCAGAGCGGCAACCTGGTGCAGCAGCTCGACGGCGGTTCCCGGTATCTGGACCTGCGGTTGTGCAAGCAGGGCGACAAGTGGTTCACCTACCACGGCGGACCGATGGGATCCCTTCAGTTCTTCGACACCCAGGGTCCGAACGGCATCGTCAAGGGCGAGGTCGACCAGCTCGCGGACTGGGTCGACCGGCATCCGCAGGAGATCGTCATCATCCGGCTGTCGACGGCCGTGTCGCCGGCCACGGCCGCGGCCGACAACCATGAAGCCGTCGCCCAGCTCGGGGACGCGCTCGGTGGCGGCGCGATCGGGAACCCGGCGATAGCCGACGGATCACTGAGCCCGACCTCCACGTACAACCAGTACGTCGACGCCGGAAAGCACGTCGTCCTGATGGACACCACGGACAGTTCGACCTATCCGTGGGCCTGGGACGACGCGGCGATGACCTACCGCGGAAGCTATGTCCAGGCGGAGACCGCGTGGACGGACTTCGTCAAGGCGATCTTCGACCCGAAACTCCTGGACAAGACGTTCGACGCCGTGCTGAAGCGCGGTGACCGGGTGCTGGACAAGGCGCCGGGTGCCGACGCCGGCAGGTTCTTCGTCCTGCAGGACATCATCGACCCGAGCCTGTCGATCCCGGACCTGGTCTTCCTCCAGGCCCTGGGAACCACGGCCGAGTCGTCCGCGTACCTGCTGTTCCTGGAGGACCAGCTCAACGCCCGTGTCCTGGCGCGGATGCAGGGCGCCTGGAGTTACTCCGGTATCGCGGAGAACATGAACATCGTCATGACCGACGACGTCAACCAGAACGACTCCCGGGTGCACGCGGGCGAGCTGCAGCGAGCGATCATCGCGCTGAACGCTCCGCGGCCGACCCCGCACATGTTCTACAACGCGGCGCGCAACGCCGACGGTTCATGGACCGCCGAGGCGCCGCTGTCCGGTGTCGGTGACGCGTTCCGGTTCGCGGGTGCGCGGGAGTCCGTGGCCGCGATGCCCGACGGCGGTGTTCAGCTGATCGGTACGGGCCTGGACGGCAACATCTACCACAACATCCACCGGGCCGACGGTACGTGGCAGGGCTGGGTCGGGATGGGAGGAGTCGGCAAGCCGAACTTCGGCAGCCCCGACGCCGCCATCACCGGTATGCCGAACGGCGAGGCGCAGACGGTGGCCGTGGGTCTGGACGGCAACGTCTACCACAACATCCGCCGTACGGACGGCTCGTGGCAGGGCTGGCGCGTTCTGGCGGGCGACGGTGGCACCGGTCAGCTCAAGGCCACCCGGGTCGCGGCAGCGGGCATGCCGGACGGGTCCACTCAGGTCCTGGTCTTCGGCAAGGACGGCAGGATGCGGCTGAGCACGCGCGCCGCGAGCGGATCCTGGACCGACTGGTCCATCGTGCGGGGCGTCAACGCACCGGACTTCTCCGGCTCGGCGCTCACGATCGCGGCCCTGCCGAACGGGGACAGCCAGATCGCCGCGATCGGCAATGACGGCAACGTCTGGCACACCATCCACCGGGCCGACGGTGCCTGGCAGGGCTGGGGCGCCCCGCGCGGTGTCACCACCCCGACGATGGGCGCGCACTCGATCGCCCTGACGGGTATGCCCAACGGCGACAGCCAGCTCCTGGCGGTCGGACTCGACGGGAACGTCTACCACACGATCCGCGGCGGCAACGGTGACTGGACGGCCTTCCAGCCGGTGAGCGGCCTCAAGGGAGCCGGAACGTTCCCCGGGGACCAGGTCGGCATCGCCGGTCTGCCCAATGGTTCCAGCCAGGTGGTCCTGACCACCCGCTGAGCGGAGACCGGGACGGCCCGTGACGGCCGGCCCGCACGGTGAACGTCCGGTGGGCGGGCGGTTCCGGGGACTCCGGAGCCACCCGCCCACCGGCGTCGGGGAGAGGAACCCGGTGATGTCAGTGGGCGGGCAGGTCGGCGATGGTGACGGTGATGTCCTGGGCGCGCATGGCGGCGAGTTCCGGCGCCGCCGCGCTGGAGTCGGTGATCAGTTCGTCGACAGCGGAGGCCGGGGCGACGTGCGCGAGCAGATCGCGGCCGATCTTGGTGCCGTCGGCGACGACCACCACCCGGCGGGAGCGTTCGATCATGATCGCGTTGATGTGGGCTTCCGTCGCGTCATGGGTCGACACCCCGTTCCGCGCGCTGATGCCGTCCACGCCGATGAAGGCCGTGTCGATGTTGATGCTTCCCAGCGTGCGTTCGGCCCAGGGGCCGACGAGTTCACAGGACCGGTTGCGGGCGCGGCCGCCGGTGACGACCAGCCGCACCCGTGGCTGCAACGCGAGTTCCATCGCGATGTCCAGTGCGTTCGTCACCACGGTCAGCTCGCTGCGGCTCGCCAGCAGCCGCGCCACCTCACGCGTCGTGGTCCCGCCGTTCACGGCGACCACGCAGGGACCGGACGGCAGTGCGCGCATCGCGGCCCGCGCGATGGCCTGCTTCTGCCCGCGATCCCGGTCGGCGCGGTAGCGCACGGGCAGCTCCACCGAGCCCCCCCGGGCTACGGCTCCGCCGTGCGTACGGGTCAGCAGGCCCTGTTCCTCCAGCGCGGCCAGGTCACGCCGGATCGTCGCCCTGGACACCCCCAGTTCCACGGCGATTCCCGCGATGCTGAAGGAGCCCGTGGCCGCCAGGCGCTCCAGGAGAGTACTGACCCGGTGGGACTGCCGCACAGCGGTGGGCCACGGCGGTCCACTCGTCATCCGTTCCTCCAACAGTTACTTCTGAACGAGCATATGTGCGCATTCACTGTGGAAGAACTAGGGAAAATCCCCAGTCTTGGGCCGGAGGCCAACCGGTCAGTCATTCTCCCAGGGGGCGTCCTGAACCAGGTCGCGCAATTCCCTGCGGTTATGCACGCGTGTTTTCGCGAATACGTTTCGCAGATGGTATTCGATCGTCTTCGCGCTGAGGAAAAGGGCGGCGGCTATTTCGCGATTGGTGTGTCCGCGTCCCACGAGCCGTGCCACCTCGCGCTCGCGGGCGCTGAGATCGTCCAGCGCCGTGCCGTCCTCGCGCGCGGTACCGCCGAGTGCGGCGAGGTCGGCCCGGCACCGGTCGAGGAAGGGCGCGGCACCCAGCGCGGCGAGGATCCGTTCGGCCGAGCGCAGTTGCGCGACCGCCTGTTCCGTCTCGCCGGCGGCCGCCAGGCAGGAGCCGTGGCTCTGCCGCAACAGGGCCGTGTACAGCGGAGCGTCCTGCCGGTCACCGGCCGGGGGCGGGACGGCGGAGTAGCACGCCAGGGCGCCCGGCAGGTCGCCCTCCGCCTGCTGGATCCGCCCGCCCAGCCAGGCCCGCGCGACGGTCAGCGCACCGTTCCGGGGATCGACCGACGCGGGATCCGGGATCAGCAGCGCCAACGCCCGCCGTGCCTCCGCCGGCCGTCCGCAGTTGACGAGAGCCTCCACGTGGAGGGGCTGCCACCAGGCGGAGAACAGCCGGGAGCGTTCGGCGTACGCGGATCCGGTCGTGACGCGGCGCAGCGCGTCGAGCGCACTGTCGTGGTCACCCCGGCAGCGGGCCAGTGCGGCGCGCGCCACGGAGAGGTGGAAGTACGGCCCCTCGTAGTCCAGGCCCCGGGCCTCCTCGACCCCGCGGTCGAGATCCCGCTCGGCATTGCGCCATTCCCCCTGGGCGGCCGCCAGGGTGGAGGCCAGCGAGTAGAGCAGCGCCCGGTCGTAGCTGCGCCCACGGGCCTCCACCATGGTCAGGCCGATCTCCGCGTCGCGTGCCGCCCGCGCCCAGTTTCCCGACATGAAATGGCAGATGCACAGATGGATACGGCTGCTGAGCCCGAGGATCCGCACGCTGTCCGGCCGCGCGCGGGCGATCGCGGTGGTCAGGTCGGCCTCGCACTCGGCGAACCGCCCCGCGGCACCCCGCAGAATTCCGCGGTACACCAGTCCGGGCAGCTCCTCCTCCGGTACCTCGTCAGGTCGTTCGGGAAGGAACGCGAGCGTCGTGAGACCGGCGGCGGCGCCCGACGTCAGAGCCCGCCCGTAGGCCGCGAACCCGCCGGCCGTTCCCGTCAGACCAGGCGGCATGCCGGTGCCGTAGGCGTCGGGCCGCGGCCGGCCGGGTGGAAGGACGGGCAGGGCGGCCGCCGCGTCGAGGGCCGCCCGCGCCGTGCGCTCGGTCTCGGCACCGTCGCCGATCAGTGCGCCGACCGCCGCGAGTTCGGTGTCGATCGCGACCTGGTCCCCGGCCCGCGCGTCCGGCGGCAGGCCGTTCCGCGCCCGGATCAGCAGCGGGCGGGCTCGCACCGGACGGCCCAGGGCGAACTCCAGCAGCGCCCGGGACTCGTCCCGGAGCGGCGACGGGCGGCTCTCCAGCACCTCGGCGCGGTGGCGGAGGAGCTCGGCGTCCATGCCGGCCCAGAAGAGGAGCCGCACCGCGCGGAACAGGAACTCCTCGCCCTCCTGGTCCGCACCCGCCACCTGGGCCGCCCACAGGAGGTGCGTGGCAGCCGCCACCAGCCGGCTCTCGCCGGCCTCCCGGACGCTCAGCTCCCGCAGGCGTTCGGCCAGCGCCGGGTCGGGGCCGTCCGCCGCCGCGACCTGGTGCACCAGGGCCGCCTGCGGGTCCAGTACACCGGCCGCGGCGAGGTGCAGTCGCCGTCGGAGGGCCGGAGCGAGGGAGAGGCGTACCGCCTCCCTCTGCAGGGCGTGCCGGAACGCGACCGGTCCGGCCGGGTCGACGGGGTCCGCCGGCCGGTCGAGGAGGCCCGCACGGACCGGGCCGTCCAACGCGCTCGCGGCGTCCCGCACCCCGGCGACCGAGGCCAGCAGGCGCAGCGGCGTGGCGCCGTCCAGGACGGAGAGCGCCTCGACGAGCTGCCGGCCCGTGGACGGGAGGGCCGTCACCTGGCGCAGCACCGCCGCCGACAGGTCCGCGGGCATCGGGAAGGCGTCGACGGGACCGTCCTCCCAGCTGGGGGGAAGCTCCGCCAGCAGGGTCCGTACGTAGAGGGGGTGCCCCTGGGTGCGGGTGAGCAGGCGTTCGCACGCGTCGGACGACAGGGGACGGCCCCGGACGGCGACCGCCATCCGCGCGATGTCGGCTCCGGAGAACCCTCCCAGGGTCAGACGGCTGAAGGGCTGTACCCCTTCCAGGGCCTGCACCGCCGACTCGTCCCAGTCCGGCGGCCAGTTGCGCACCGCTATGAGGGTGAGCACCCGGTCCCGCCACAGGCGCCGCAGGGCGAAGGCCAGGGACCGCACCGACATCGGATCGGCCCAGTCCGCGTCGTCGACGATCACCGCGAGGGGGCCGTGACGGCGTTCGTCGTCGATCAGCCGCAGGATGTCGGCCCCGGCGTTCAGCGGGGTGCGGTCCGCCGGGGCGCGGGAGGTGGGTCCGGGGGAGCGGGAGACCCCGGCGCTCTGGTCGACCCTGGCGGTGAGCCGGTCCAGCAGGGCGAAGGGCTGGTTCCGTTCCTCCGCGACCGCTGACGCCGTCATCGAGGAGAAATCGGTGGACTCCGCGAGAAAGTGTCGCAGCAGAGTCGTCTTGCCGACCCCCGGCATTCCCTGGAGGACGAGCAGCGAGGGCACACCCTCCCGCGCGTCCGCCGCGGCGGCCCGCAGACGGCGGAGCGCCGTGCGACGCCCGAGGAATTCGGACTGGCTCGCGGACGGAGCGGGGGGCCCGGCGCTGGATTGCGGGACACCCATAGTGCGGACCTTTCGTGTGGCCGCGCCACCGTCACCCTTGAAGAATACGCCCGCCACGATCACCACCGCCGCTCGAGAGCGCTCGGCCGCTTCCCTTCCTCGTCATGGGCGGCGATCGGGATCATTCCCCAGGGGGAGGGTCAGGGTGTCCTTTGCCCTGTGGGGCCTCACATGTCGTGGGCTCCGATCCGCCGCGCACCCGCCTGGGCGCGGGCGGCCGGCCCCGCGGCCTCCGGGCGGCCGGGCTGGGTCGCCGTGCCGCCCGCGGCGCGGGTGGACAGGGCCCCGCAGGCGCAGCCCAGCGCCGCCGCCGCGACGAGGTCGCCGGAGTCCAGCCAGCCGGCGAGGAAACCCGCGTCGAAGCTGTCGCCGGCGCCGACGGTGTCGACGGGGTCGACTTCGGTCCCGCTGACGAGCAGCGGTCCGGCTGAGTCCTGTACCACGGCCCCCCGGCGGCCCAGCTTGACCACGGGGACGGCGCCCGTACCGGCCAGCGCGCTCATGGCACCGAGCACCGTGCCCGCGCCGGTCAGGGCCAGGGCCTCCGCCGCGTTGGGGAGGACGAGGTCGCACGCCCCCAGCAGCCCGGGGGCCAGCTGCCATGAGCCGGCCGGGTCGTAGTTGGTGTCCAGCGAGGTGGAGGCGCCCCCGGCGCGCGCCGCACGGAACAGCGCCGGCAGCCGGCCGGCCAGCGCGGGTTGCAGGAAGTAGGAGGCGGCGTGCACGTGCCGGGCGGCCGGCAGCGTGCGGGGAGCGAAGTGCGGCAGGCAGCCGGGTGCCGTCAGGATGGCCCGGTCCCCGCCGGGCCGGTTGAGGCACACGCTCAGCCCGGTGGGCAGGGACTCATGACGTAGGCAGCCGCTGATGTCCACACCGGCCGACGACAGGACGTCGAGCACGAAGTCGCCCGCCGCGTCCCGCCCGACCATGGCCGCGAGCGCGGTCGACATCCCCAGCCGTGCCGCGCCGTGGGCGACGATCGCGGCCGATCCGCCCAGCGCGAGGACGGCACCGTCGACCAGGATCTCGGCCTGGCCGCCGGGCGGCGTCAGCGGAGCGCCGGTGACCAGGACGTCAGGGTTGGCGTCTCCCACCACCAGCAGGTCCGGGCGCCCCATCAGCCGGCGCCAGGGGAGAGCGCGCCGCGCAGCGCGGGCGGCAGTGCCCCGCCGTGCGCCGCGACCATGTCGTCGCACAGCGCCCAGATCTGAGGGACCGTCAAAGTGGCTGCCGTGGCGGGATCGGACATCGCCGCGTGCCGGATGTGCCGCGGATCCTCCTCGACCGCGGCGGCCACCGTCAGCTCCACCACATTGAGGAAGCTCCGGTTGAGAGCGGCGAGTTGTGGGGGCAGGGCGCCGACGTGGTGCGGATGCACGCCGAGACGGTCCAGCGTCGCCGGAACCTCGACGGCCGCGCCGGTGGGGAGGTTGGTGATCAGTCCGGTGTTGGCCGTGGTCACCTGGATGGTGCGGCGTTCGCCGGTGACGAGGCTGTGGATGACCTGAGGGGCGTACTCGGTGGCATCCTCCTCCTGCGCCGGCTCCGGGTCGCGGCCCGCCGCGAGGCTGTCGCGGACCTGGGCGTACTCGGTGAGATTGGCCGCGCTGGTACGGGTGTAGTGGTCCAGGGGGATGCGGAGCCGCGCGATCTCGCCGTCATCGCGCAGATACCAGGGCACGTACTCCGCGGAATGCTCGCTGGTCTCCGTCGGGAAGTACCCGAGCCGCTGGTACATGTCCATCCGGACGCGCCTGCGCAGCTGCGGATCGAACGCCAGCGCCGCGTCGAGCGCCGGGTGGAGATCGCGGCCCCGGTGCTCCCAGCGCAGGATCCACCCCTGGTGGTTGACGCCGGCGGAGAGGGTGTCGACCTCCTCGTAGGGGACGCCGACGATGCCGCAGAGGTCGCGCACCGTCCAGTACACCGAGTGGCACAGTCCGAGGGCTCTGAGCCGCGGTGCGATCGACGTCAGGTACTGGAGGTTCATCGCCATGGGATTGGTGTAGTTCAGCAGCCACGCCTGCGGGCAGACCGCGGTCATGTCCGCCGCCAGCCCGCGGAGCAGCGGGAAGGTGCGCAGCGCCCGGAAGATGCCGCCGATGCCGAGGGTGTCCCCGATGGTCTGCCGCAGGCCGTAGGAGCGCGGGATGTCGAAGTCGGTCATGGTGGCCGGGTGACCGCCGACGGCGACCATGTTGACCACGACATCCGCGCCCTCCAGAGCCTTCCGGCGGTCGGCGGAAGCGGTGATGACCGGCCGGGCACCGAACTGGCGGGCCGTCAGACGGGCCAGCCCTTCCGCGACGTCCAGCCGGTCCGGGTCGATGTCGTGAAGGGAGAGCTGTACGTCCGACAACTCGGGATAGGACAGGATGTCGCGCAGCAGCTGTCGGGTGAACACGACAGAACCCGCTCCGACGAACGCGATGCGAACCATGGATGTCAGCCCTTCTGAAGAATGGTGATGAGGCGGAGGGCGTCAGCGGTGACCGCGTCGCGGCCGTCCCCGAGGTGGCCGCGCGGGCCCGTCGCCGCGGTGTTGGCGAATGGCATGGATGTCCTTGAGGATCGCGGTCACAGATCCCGGCCGGTGACGGCCGGGGGCAGAATGACGGACCTGGTCAGATGGCGGGGGGCGTCCGGGTTCAGGCCCCGGGCGTGGGCGAGGGCGACGGCGAGCCGCTGTGCTCCGATCAGGGAGGCGAGCGGGTCGAGATCCTGCTCGATCCACATCCCACCCGTCGCGGTGACCTGCGCGGCCAGCCCGGCGGGGGCGGTTCCGAGCATCCAGACCGCCGAGCGCTCATCAGTGACGGCGATGGGTCCGTGCCGGTATTCCATCGCCGGGTAGGACTCGGCCCAGCTCAGTGCCGCCTCGCGCATCTTCAGCGCGGCCTCGGCGGCCAGCCCGACCGTCCACCCGGCGCCCAGGAAGGTGAACTGGGTTCTGCCGGTGACTCCGTCGGGCAGCGGTTGCCGGAGGGCCACCTCCGCGTCGGCGATGGCGGGGAGCACGTCGTCGCCGAGGTGGGCTCGCAGCAGGATCAGCGTCGAGGTCGCGAACCGGGTCTGCACGACGGAGCGCTCGTCGGCGAAGTCCAGGACCAGGGCCTGGCCGGCGGCCGCGACCGCGGGGGAACCGGCGACCGCGGTGATCACCGTGCTCGGCGCGGACACCTGGCCCAACAGGTCGACGACCTCGGTGGTCGTCCCCGAGCGGCACAGGGCCAGACAACGGTCGTACACGCGTCCCCGGGGCAGCTCGGAGGCGGCGAACGCATCCGTCTCCCCGTGCCCCGCCTCCTCACGGAGCCGGGCGTAGGACTGCGCGACGAAGTACGAGGTGCCGCAGCCGACGACCGCGACCCGTTCTCCGCGCCGTGGCAGGCCCGCGGACTCGTCGGGGGCGGGCGCGGCGGCCTGCCGCCAGCAGGCGGGCTGCCCGGCTATCTCGCGCTCGACATGGGTCGTCACGGTGACTCCGTTCGTGGAGGGGGAGGGAGAGGGGAGAGCGGCCGGGCGCGGGGCGGGCGCGGTCAGCCCTTGACGCCGCTGAGGCTCATGGTCTGGACGAACTGCTTCTGCGCGAAGACGAACCCCAGGATCAGCGGTGCGCTGGCCACGACGTTGCAGGCCATCAGTTCCTGCCAGTCGATGTGGTGGGCGCCCTGGAAGTTGAGCAGCCCGAGCTGGATCGTGTAGAGCTGCGGGTCGTTGATCGCGATCAACGGCCAGAGCAGGTCGTTCCACGAGTTCAGCAGGGTGAAGATCGCCAGGGTGGTCAGCGCCGGCCTGGCCAGCGGCAGGACGATCCGTATCAGGACCCCGACCGTCGACAGACCGTCCATCCGCCCGGCCTCCTCCAGTTCCTTCGGCACCGACAGGAAGAACTGCCGCATCAGGAAGACGCCGAAGGCCGAGGTCAGGAAGGGCACGAAGGCCGCGGCGAGGGTGTCGATCAGACCCAGCCGGGAGAACATGAAGTACGTCGGGATCATCAGCATCTGCGTCGGGATCATGATGGTCGACAGCAGCGCCACGAACCCCACGGTGCGGCCGCGGAACGACAGCCGGGCATAGGCGTAGCCGCCCAGTGAGCACAGCACCAGGTGGCTGACGACCGCGATGCCCGAGACGATCATCGAGTTCATGATCCAGCGCGCGACCGGCGCGTCCGTGAACAACCGGGTGTAACCGGCGATGTGCAGCGCCGAGGGGAGGAATCGCGGCGGGTAGCGGTTGATCTCCCCGTTGTCGGTGAACGAGGTGATGAGCATCTGCGCCAGCGGCAGCAGGAACAGCACGGACAGCGGGGCGAGAAGGAGGTGCCAGCCACTGGGGCGGCGCCGGGCTCGCGGGCCGGCGCAGTCGGGGGCCTGTTTCGTTGAGCGGCCGGCGAAGGGCAGCACCATCAGAAGGCCTCTCTCTTGGTGCGCTTGGAGTAGGCGAGCAGGCCGAGCGTCAGGAGCAGCGTGGCGGCGAAGAGGAGATAGGCGATCGCCGAGCCGTAGCCGTAGCGGGAGAGCTGGAACGCCTGGTTGTAAATGAAGTAGACGACGGTCTGCGAGGCGCCGAGCGGGCCGCCTCTGGTGGTGGTGAGGATCAGTTCGAAGATCTGGAGGACCGAGATGGTCTCCCAGACCCCGATGAACAGGGTGACGGGAGCGACGCTCGGCAGGGTGACGTGCCGGAAGATCTGCCGGCGGTTCGCACCGTCGAGGGTGGCGGCCTCGATGATGTCCTTCGGGATGTCCTGCAGCGCGGCGAGGTAGACGATGACGGAGAAGCCCAGATCTCCCCACAGATAGATGAGGGCGATGACCCACATCACCTGGTGCCGGTCGGTGAGAAACCCCTGCGCCGGCAGATGCAGCGCGCGCAGGCCGTTGTCGGCCAGGCCGAACTGCGGGTCGAAGACGAACTTCGCGAGGATGCCGGAGGCCGCGGCGGACATCACGAGCGGAACGAAGATCGCCGTCCGGTAGAACCCGATGAAGCGGATCTTGCGGTTCAGGGCACTGGCGAGGAACAGTCCCAGCAGCAGGGCGACCGGTACGTACAGCACGGTGAACAGCACGGTGTGGTTGACCGCCGACTGCAGGTCCTGGTCGTGCGCCATCGCCTGGTAGTTGGCCCAGCCGACCGGCTTCGGCGGCGTGAACCCGTTCCAGCGCTCACGTGAGATGAGGAAGGACCAGACGGCCGGGAAGAGGGTCAGCGCGGCGATGATCAGCGTCGCCGGCAGAGCGAAGGACCAGCCCGTCAGGCTCGCGACCAGCCGCCGGCGCCGCAGGGTGTGCCGGGGCCCCGGCGGGCCGGGGACAGCGCCGGCGGACTTCGCGCTTCGCGGCCGGCGGGGGCTCACCCGTTCGCGGTCGGGGAGGAGGATGCCGAGTTTCATCAGTCGCCCTGGGACAGTGCGGTGTCGGCTGCGGCGGACGCCTTCCGCAGCGCCTGCTCAGGGTCCCCGCCGCCTTGCAGGACCTGGGCGACGGCCTTGCCCACCACCTGGGACAGGCCGGTGTAGCCCGGCACGGTGGGCCGGCCCGTCGTGGCGTTGCGCAGGTTGTCCACGAAGGTCTGGGCTCCGGGGTACTTGCGGGTGAACTCCTTGAACTCCGCACTGGCGGACTCACTGCTGCGCAGCGGGAGGTTGCCGGTCGCCAGATTGAACTGTGGGTCGATCTCGGCGGAGGTCAGCCACTGGGTGAAGGCGGTGGACCAGTAGGCGCGATCGGCGTCCTGGTGGTCGAACAGGGTCCACAGGTCCGGGCCGGAGATCGTCTGGTGGCTGGTGCCGTCGAACGTCGGCAGGTACGCCACTCCGTAGTCGAGCTTCGCGGCCACGTTGTCGGCCATCTGCCACGGCCCGCTCATGATCATGCCGATCAGGCCGGACTTGAAGAGGTCGGCGTACTTCTGGTCGTCCTGGGAGAGGTACATGGACTTGTCGGTCACCGCCATCTGCTGCAGGAAACCCAGGGCGGAGCCGCCGGCCGGCGACGCGAACGCCGTCTTCTTGCCGTCCGGCGTCAGGACGTTCCCGCCCTTCTGCCACAGCAGCGGCCACAGGTGCCAGGTCGTGTCCTCCGTCCCGGAGACCGAGTAGGCGGTCCCGTACACGTTGCGGGACGGATCGGTCAGCTTCTTGGCGTCGGCCCGGAACTCGTCCCAGGTCCAGTTGTTCTTCGGCTCGGCCAGCCCGGCGGCCGCGAACAGCTTCTTGTTGTAGAGGACGCCGATATTGTCGACCACCGCGGGGAATCCGATGACCTGGCCGTTGGGTGTCGCGGTCTGACGCGCCGCGCCCGGAAACTCATTCCATTCGACGGCGGGATCCGCGACCTGCTTCGTCAGATCGAGGGTTCTTCCGCTCTCCTGGAGCGAGGTGGCCCAACTGCCGAACGTATAGGAGATGTCGGGGTACGTCTTGCTGATGAATGCCGCCGTCAGCTTGGGCAGCAGGTCATCGGTCGTCGGTGCTCCGGTCGACATCTCGATCGTCACGTTTGGATGCAGCTGGTGGAATTTCGCCGCGAGACCTTCGAGTATCTTCTGCGGGCCCAGGTTCTGCCCGGTCCACATGGTGATGGTCACCGGCTTCGTGGCGTCCGGGGCGGCCCCGGACGAGGAGCCCGAACTGCTGCACCCGGCGAGTGTTCCGCAGGCCAGGGCGGTCGCCAGGGCGATCGCACCTCCTGCGCGAAAGCCGGTGGTTCTTGCCGATCCGGTGTCCATGCAATGACCTTCCGAACGATCCGCTGGGCTTGAGCGATGCCTGCTCCCCAAGTGACGACAGTTCTACGTGCGAGCTCGGCGGCAGAGCAATGAAATGCTCGTAACGCGCACGGACGATGCGCGTTTCCGGCGCTCGTGCTCATTTCACCTGGCTCTGCCGTCCATGGGGCCGGATTCACGCACCTTCGCACGTTCCGCATGCGGGAACGTGTGCGTATGCTCGCCGCCACCTGAGTGAAGGAGGTTCCGGTGACCACGCCGAGCAGGAATCCTGAGTCCGCGCACCAATCCGATCGGGTCACCTCGATACTTGACCAACTGGCCGCCAAGGGATCCGTCAGCGTGGACGAGGTCGCCAGGGAATTCTCCGTTTCGCGGGCGACGATCCGGCGGGACCTCCGCACGCTCGACGAACAGAACCTGCTGACCCGGACGCACGGCGGAGCCGTCGCCTGTGACGTCGCCTACGAACTGCCGGTGCGCTACCGGAACACCCGTGGCCGTCAGCAGAAGATGGCCATCGCCCGTGCCGCGGTCCGGACGCTGCCCAGCGGCCCCTACGTCGTTGCCGTATCGGGGGGCACCACCACCAGCGAGGTTGCCCGGCTGCTGGCCTCCCGCACCGAACTGACCGTGGTGACCAACGCGCTGAACATCGCGATGGAGCTGGTGACGCGGCCACGGGTCAAGCTCGTCGTCACCGGCGGTGTGGCGCGCTTGAAGTCCTATGAACTCGTGGGCCCGTGGGCGGAACGGACGCTGGGGGGCATCAACGTCGGCACCGCGTTCGTCGGGGTGGACGGCATCAGCGCGGAGGCCGGCATCTCCACCCACGACGAGATCGAGGCGCACATCAACGCCGTCATGATCAGTCGCGCCCGTCGCGTCGTGGTGGTGGCGGACGGGTCCAAGGTCGGCCGCAAACTGCTCGCGCACGTCGCGGCGCTGACGGCCGTCGACGAGTTGATCACCGACTCCGGCGCGGACCCGGCCGAACTCGACGCCGTCCGGGACCAGGGCGTCAGGGTGACGGTCGCGGACCTCCCCGCCCGCTGACCCGGAACGCGGGTTGCCGTGGTGCGGAGGGCGATCCGCCGTGTTCAGCGCACCGGGGTGTCGGCGATGGTGACGGTGACGTTCCGCGCCCGGATGGCGGCGAGTTCGGTGGCGTCCGCGCCGGAGTCGGTGATCAGTTCGTCGATCGCGGTGACCGGAACCACGTGCGCGAGGAGGTTGCGGCCGATCTTGGATCCGTCGGCGACCACCACCACCCGGCGGGAACGCTCGATCATGACCGCGTTGACCCGCGCCTCGACCTCGTCATGGGTCGACACCCCGTCCCGTGCGCTGATCCCGTCCACGCCGATGAAGGCCGTGCCGATGTTGATGCTCCCGAGCGTGCGCTCGGCCCAGGGGCCGACGAGTTCGCAGGACCGGTTGCGGGCGCGGCCGCCGGTGACGACCAGGCGCACCCGCGGCCGCATCGCGAGTTCCATGGCGATGTTCAGCGCGTTCGTGACCACGGTCAGCTCGGTGCGGGACGCCAGCAGCCGCGCGACCTCCCGCGTCGTGGTCCCGCCGTTCACCGCGACCACGTAGGGGCCGGCCGGCAGCCCGCGCATCGCGGCCCGCGCGATCGCCTGTTTCTGCTGCTGCCCCTGGCTGGTGCGGTAGCGCACCGGGAGTTCGGCCGCGCCCTCCCTGGCGACGGCTCCGCCGTGGGTGCGCGTGAGCAGGTTCTGTTCCTCCAGCGCGGTCAGATCGCGCCTGATCGTCGCCCTGGACACCCCCAGCTCGGCAGCGACCGCCCCGATGCTGACCGAACCCGCCGACGCCAGGCGCGCCAGGATCGCACTCACCCGGCGGGACTGCTGCGCGGCGTTGGGCCAAGGGGAGACGGCTGTCATCCACTCCTCCAACCATTACTCGGTGACTTCTGAAATGAACGCGGGCGTATTTGCCTGCTGCGGCCCGAACGGATTCCTCACGCGGACGCCGGTGCACAAAATAGCCACCGAATTTGCTCCACCACGTGGCCGTCCCGGGGCAAATTGGATATATCGAATCGATCGGCCGCATAGTGTGCAGCGATTTTGTTCATTTGGAGGGTTCCGCGGTCCGAATGCGCGGTGCGCCCATAGAACGGGTCCCAAGCCGAAGGTGCCCGAGCGGGCACGCTTCATCCGGAACGCTCCAGAAGGTCAGCTGATGGACTCCAGATCGGGCAATACCCGGCATTTTGGCAGGAGGGCCCTTCTGGCCCTCGGGACCGTGATCGGGCTGATCGGTGCTTGCGGCTGTTCGAGTGCGGACGCCGGACGCGGCCCCGCCGCACGGGCGGCGGGCCCGGTGGTCATCACCGTCTGGACCGGGCAGGACCCGGGGCCGGAGAAGATCCTCGAAGGGCTGGCCGCGAAGTTCCACGCCCTGCACCCGGACGTCACCATCAGGATGTCGCGCGGTGCCCCGACCACCGACGAGCTGCTGCCCCGGCTGACGGCGGCGTTCGGCGCCGGAACCTACCCCGACATCTCCTACGCGTACGGCAGTTGGGCCTCGGCGTTGCGCCAGAGCGACAAGACCCTCGACCTCACCCGCGAGGTCGCCGACTCGAGGGTGCGGTGGGAGGAGTTCCCGGAAGCCGCCCGGCAGACCGCGTCCCCCGGCAGCCGGGTGATCGGCTTCCCGGCCGTCGTCGACAACATCGGCCTGCTGTGGAACAAGAAGCTGTTCGCCGCGGCCGGCATCCCGTTCCCGACGAACGACTGGACGTGGGAGGACTTCCGGTCCGCCGCGAAGAAGCTCACCGACCCGGTACACCACGTCTTCGGCACGGCCTATCCCGTGTCGGGCTCCGAGGACACCACATGGCACCTGTGGCCGCTGTTCTGGCAGAACGGCGGGAGCGTGCTGTCGGGAGACGAGAAGAGAGCGGTATTCGATTCCGATGCGGGGATTTCGGCGCTCACCTTCCTCCGGTCGATGGCCGTCAAGGACAGATCCGTATACCTCTCGCCCGACGACGAGAAATACATCGAGCTCTTCACCTCCGGTCGGATCGGCATGGTCATGAGCGGTCCGTGGGAGCTGGCGGACGTGCTCCGCGCCGGGCTCGACTACGGGGTGAGCTATCTGCCGTCATTCGGCGACGGAAATCATCAGACGATCTCCGCCCCGGATCTGTGGGCACTCTTCGATCACCAGGACGAGAACCGTTCCCACTGGGCCTTCGAGTTCACCGCATGGCTCACGTCGAGCGCTGTCGACCCCGAGTTCAACCTGGCCGCCGGAAATCTGCCGCTGCGCTCCAGCGAGGCGTCCAGTCCCGAATTCGCTGAGTTCATCCGGAAGTACCCCGGCGCGCGGACCTTCTTCGACAATCTGCAGAACGCCAAGGTAGGCCGCCCTACGGTTCCCGGTTACAAGGGCCTTTCCCAGGCGCTGGGAAATGCGATAGCCCTGACGCTGCGCGGTGGAGCCGATCCGGCCCAGGCGCTCCAGGAGGCGGTCCGGCTGTCGAACATCGCGCTGGCCAAGGGAGACTCCTGACCCCGCCGCCCGGTGTGGATTCGTGGCGTGAGCGGCCGGATTTAGGGTAATTCCCTGGGGTTTGCCTCGGCGGATCGGTGTAAACCGGAAGGTGGAAGGACTTCAGGGTCACCCCCGTGCTGTTCGGATGGGATTCGCCATATGCGTCACCGTCGACCGACTCGCCGTGCCGGCGGCCGACCCACACGCCTGCTCGCCGACCACGGAACCTGGCAGCTCGACCACCGCCCCGAGTCCGCGGGTGACGCCCGGCGGATCGGCCGCCGGTTCCTTCGCGACCTGCACCTCGGTGAGGAGACCGTTCACGTGGCGCTGCTGGCCATCTCCGAATTGGTGACCAACGCGATCGAACACGGGCTGCCGCCCCTGCAACTGCACCTGCGCCACGATCCCACCGCCCGCCAGATCTGGATCGAGGCCACCGACGGCGGACCGGCGCCCCGCACCGGCCCGTGTGCCGCGCCCCGCCACGACGACGAACACGGGCGGGGCCTCACTCTGGTCGCCGCCGTGAGCGAAGCCCACGGCACCCGGGGCACCACCCGCTGGGCGCGCCTGACCACCGGATGATGCCCCGCAGACCGCAGACCGCAGACCGCAGACCGCAGACCGCAGACCGCAGACCGCAGACCCCAGACCGCCGGACGCCGGTATCGGCCCGTCCGGAGGTACGGCCCCCGGGCCGCCGCTGACGGGCGACCCGGGGGCTCCGCGGCACGGCTCAGTGCCCGCGGGCCACCCATTCCGGCAGGTGCGGTGCCTCGTCGCCGATGGTGGTGCTGTCTCCGTGGCCGGTCCGGACCGTGGTCGACGGCGGCAGGGTGAGCAGCTCGTCCCGGACCGACTCGATGATCGTCGGGAAGTCGGAGAACGACCGGCCGGTCGCCCCGGGGCCGCCCCGGAAGAGGGTGTCTCCCGTGAAGACAGTCTCCAGGTCCGGTGCGTACAGGCACACGGCGCCGGGTGCGTGCCCGGGTGTGTGGAGCACCGTCAGACCGGTACCGGCGACGGGCAGGACCTGCCCGTCGGTCAGTTCACCGTCCGGCTTCCGGTCGGGGTGAGTCATGTGCCAGAGCGCCCGGTCGTCCGGGTGCAGCAGGATCGGCGCCCCGGTCCGCTCGGCCAGGGCGGGAGCGGCGTTGACGTGGTCGTCGTGGGCGTGGGTGCACACGATGGCGGTCACCCTGCGGCCGCCCACCGCCTCGGCGATCGCGCCGGCGTCGTGCGCCGCGTCGATGACGACGACCTCGTGGTCGTCGCCCACGATCCACACGTTGTTGTCGACGTCCCAGGTGCCGCCGTCCAGCGAGAAGGTCCCGGAGGTGATCAGATGGTCGATGCGAATCCCGGTCACAGCAGCACCACCGATCGGAGCACGTCGCCCCCGCGCATTCGCGCGAACGCCTCCTCGACCCCGTCCAGCTCGATGGTCTCGGTGACGAACGCGTCCAGGTCCAGGCGTCCCTGCTGGTACAGGTCGATCAGCATCGGGAAGTCGCGGGACGGCAGGCAGTCGCCGTACCAGGAGGACTTCAGCGCTCCGCCGCGCCCGAACACGTCCTGCAGCGGCAGGTCGATGCGCATCTCGGGGGTCGGAACTCCGACGAGGACCACCGTCCCGGCCAGGTCACGGGCGTAGAACGCCTGCTTGTACGTCTCCGGTCTGCCGACGGCCTCGATGACGACATCGGCGCCGTGTCCCTCGGTGAGCGCGCGGATCGCCTCCACGGGTTCCTGCGAACGGGAGTTGACGGTGTGGGTGGCGCCGAGCCGGCGCGCGGTCTGCAACTTGCGGTCGTCGATGTCGACGGCGATGACGACCGCCGCGCCGGCCAGCGCCGACCCGGCGACGGCCGCCATGCCGACGCCGCCGCAGCCGATCACGGCGACCGAGTCGCCGCGGCCGACCCCGCCGGTGTTGATGGCGGCACCGATGCCCGCCATCACGCCGCAGCCGAGCAGACCGGCGGCGGCCGGGGAGGCGGCCGGGTCGACCTTGGTGCACTGGCCGGCCGCGACCAGCGTCTTCTCGGCGAAGGCGCCGATGCCGAGGGCCGGAGACAGCTCGGTGCCGTCCGTCAGCGTCATGCGCTGCTTCGCGTTGTGGGTGTCGAAGCAGTACCAGGGACGGCCGCGCCGACAGGCGCGGCACCGGCCGCAGACGGCACGCCAGTTGAGCACCACGAAGTCACCGGGGGCCACCTCCGTCACGCCCTCGCCCACGGACTCGACGGTGCCGGCCGCCTCGTGCCCGAGGAGGAACGGGAACGCGTCGTTGATCCCGCCCTCGCGGTAGTGCAGGTCGGTGTGGCAGACCCCGCAGGACCGGATCTTCACCACGGCTTCACCGGGGCCCGGGTCCGGCACCACGATCGTCTCCAACTCGACGGACGCGCCCTTCGTCCGGGCGATCACGCCGCGTACCTCTTGTGCCATGTGCGGGGCCTCTCTCATGGTGCGGTTCTTGTGCCGTTCCTTGCCCGGGTTCACAATCCCCCGCCGCGAGTGCTGAGCGGCGTCAGGGGAGGTGACGCGAGATCACCAGGCGCATGATGTCCGACGTTCCTTCTTCGATCTCCTCGAGTTTGGCGTCCCGCATCCACTGTTCCACCGGGAACTCGCGGGAGTAGCCCCATCCGCCGAGGGTCTGGACGGCGGCCCAGGCACAGAACATCGCGGTCGACGAGGCGGTCAGCTTGGCCATGGCGGCCAGGCCGGTCACGTCCGCACCGCTGTCCACGGCCCGTGCGGCGCGCAGCACCAGCAGCCGCGACCCCTCGATCCGGTTCGCCATGTCGGCCAGCCGGAACGCGACGGCCTGGTGCTCGATGACGGGCTTGTCGAACTGGCTGCGGGTCCGGGCGTAGTCCCGGGCGTATTCGTACGCGGCCCGCGCCGCGCCCACGGAGGCCGCGCCCAGCACGATGCGGGAGATGTCGAAGGTCCGCATCAGGCCGTGGAATCCCTGGCCCTCGTCGCCGAGCCGGTTCGCCTCGGGCACGAAGACGTCGGAGAAGTACAGCTCCCGGCAGACGATCGCGCGCTGCCCCATCTTCCGCATGGGCTCGCCGGTGCTGAACCCCTCGGTGCCGGCCTCCAGGAGAAAGGCGGTGACGCCCCGGGACCGCTGGGCAGGGTCGGTCTTGGCGAAGACGACGTAGAACCGGGCCGCTCCGGCGTTGGAGATCCACGCCTTCTGGCCGTTCAGGACGTACCCGCCGTCGACGCGCCGGGCGGTGGTCCTGATGGACGCGGCGTCGGAGCCCGAGCCGGGCTCGGTGACGGCGAGCGCCGTCATCGGCGCGTCCGGGCCGGTGAGCGGGCCGAGCCAGCGCTGCTTCTGCTCCTCGGTGCCCAGTTCCAGGACGGGGTCCGCGAAGAAGCCGTTGGAACACATCAGGTTGCCGATGCCGGGATCGCCGAAGCAGAGCTCTTCCTGCACGAGGCACTGGGTGAACACGTCGGTGAACCCGCCGCCGCCGAGCTCCGCGGGCAGCATGAAGTCGGTGATCCCGACCTCGGCGGCCTTGCGCCAGATGTCGACGGGGGTGACGACGTCGGCCTCGTCGACCTCGCGGCCCCGCGGGCGGATCTCGTTGCGGGCGAAGTCACGGCACAACCGGACGACGGCCCGCTGTTCGTCGGTGAGCGGCCACGGTTCGTCGAGGGTGTTCATGGTCTTCCTCCGGTGCTGGGGTGGGGCCGTGAGCCGGCGTTCGGCGGGCTCGGGGTGCATTTGAGCCCGCCGGGTCTCATCGGGCGGCGTCTTCGGGCAGGTGGATGAGGGTGGGGCGGTCGGCGGCGAGCGCGGACTCCAGGGACCGGGCGAGCGTGGCGGATCCGTCGACCCGTACCCCGCGGCAGCCCATGGCCCGCGCGATGGCGGGGAAGTCGGGGCCGGGCAGGTCGACGGCGTGGACGGGGTCCTCGCGGGCGGTCATCTCGTTGCGGATCTCGCCGTAGCCGCCGTTGTCCACGACCACCACGGGCAGCGGGATGCGCAACTGGGCCGCCGAGGCGAGTTCCTGAATGGTGAACATGACCCCGCCGTCCCCGTGCAGCGCCACCACCGGTGCGTCGGGGCGGGCGAGCTTGGCCCCGATGGCGGCCGGCAGCGCGTAGCCGAGGGTGCCCAGGCCGGTCGGGTAGAGGAACGACCGGGGGTGGTGGGCGGGCAGGTTCGACAGCGCGCCGTAGTAGCAGGCCATGGCGGAGTCCCCGACGAGGAATCCGTCGTGCCCGAGCGCCTCGGCGAGGGCCGTGGTCAGTCCGAGGTAGTCCGCTCCCTCGGCGCGCGCCTGGGCGGCGAACACGGTACGGGCGGCGGCGGCACGGTCGTGCCCCGGCCCGGGTTGCGCCGCGGGCCGCAGCCGGTCGGCGATCGCCCGCAGGGCGAGGGCGGCGTCGGCGACGACGGCGACGTCCGGCCGGGCGTTGGTGATGACGGACCGCACGTCGACGTCGATCCGCACCAGCGGCCCGTTGAGGTCGAGCGGGCCGTTCCACAGGTCGGCGGGGGCGAGTTCGGTGCCGACGGCGAGGACCGCGTCGCTGTCGGCGACGAGGGCGCGCACCGCCTCGTGATGCAGCCCGGCACCGATGGCGAGCGGGTGTCCGTCGCCGAAAACGCCCTTGCCGTTCGCGGTGGTGACGACGGGAGCGCCGAGCCGTTCGGCCACTTCGAGGAGTTCGGCGGCCGCTCCGCTGCACCCACCGCCCGCGATGATCACGGGCCGCAGGGCCGCGCCGAGCACCCGTGCGGCGGCCGCCGCCTGTTCGGCGGCCGGCGCGGCCGGCGGCACCGGGACCGGCGCGACGAGCTGGAGCGGACCTTGCTCGTCGAGCAGGTCGAGCGGGATCTCCAGATGTACCGGCCGCGGCCGGCCGGTCGTCATCGCGGCGTACGCCTGGGCCACGGCCAGCGGGATCTCCGCCACGCTGGTGACACGGTGGCTGTACGCGACGATGGCGTCCATCGCGGCGCGCTGGTCCTTGACCTCGTGCAGGTAACCGTTGCCGCGGCCGGGGTGGCGCAGCGGCAGGCCGGGGGAGACGAGGAGCACGGGTACCGAGTCGGAGTACGCCTGGGCGGCCGCCGTCGCGGCGTTGAGCAGGGCCGGGCCGGTCGTGGTGAGGCAGACGCCGGGCTGCCCGCCGGCACGGGCCCAGCCGTCCGCGGCGAAGGCGCCGCCCTGTTCGTGGCGGGGCGAGACATGCCGGATGCCGTGCCGGGCTAGAGCGGCGTAGACCGGCAGGTTGTGGGTCCCGGGGATACCGAAGACCGTCTCGGCGCCATGGACTTCCAGGGCGGCGACGAGCGCTTCGCCACCGGTCACGGTGGCGGTCATGCGCTGGACTCTTCGCTGGTGTAGACGGACTTGCCGAGCCACTGGCCGCCGTCGACGACGAGCACGTCGCCCGTGATGTAGGCGGCGCGGTCGCCGATGAGGAACGCCGCGGACTCGGCCACTTCCTCCGGGGTGGCGAACCGGGCGGCCGGGACGCTGCCGAGCACGCGTTCGCGGGCGGCCGCGGTCGGCCACAGCGCGGCCGCGGCGCCCTCGGTCTCGGTGGGGCCGGGGGCGATGCAGTTGAGGCGGACGCCGCGCGGCGCCCACTCCACCGCCAGCGTCCGCGTCATGGCGAGCACGCCCGCCTTGGCGGCGGCGCTGTGCACGGTGCCCGGGTGTCCGTGCCAGGCGTAGCTGGCGATGACGTTGAGGATCGCGCCGCTGCCCTGCGGCAGCATGTGCCGGGCGGCGGCCCGGGTGCAGTGGAAGGTTCCGTTGAGGACGATGTCGATGACCGCCTTCCAGCCGTTCGGCGACAGGTGCTCGCCCGGCAGGACGAAGTTGCCCGCGGCGTTGTTCACCAGAGCGTCGAGGCGGCCGTGCCGTGCGGCCACTTCGTCCACGGCGGCGTCCACGGCGGCGGCGTCGCGTACGTCGCATGGCACCGCGTCGGCCTTTCCGCCGGCCGCCTCGATGAGCTCGACGGTGCCCAGCAGCGCGTCTTCGCGCCGGCCGAGGACCGTCACCTGCCCGCCGCCGGCCGCCCAACGCCGGGCCACGGCCCGGCCGATGCCCGATCCGCCCCCGGTGACCAGGGCCACCCGGCCGCTGAACTCGTCGGGCTGTACGTGGTAGGTCATGACTCTCCCTGGGTGTCGGGGTCGGTGTCGGGGGCGTGGTCGTCCCGGCGCGTGACGAGCAGCGCGTCGACGGCGATCGCACCGTCGGCACCGGCGCGCAGGGGATTGATCTCCAGTTCGGTGCCGTCGCCGGACAGCCGTGCGACCAGGCGGGACACCGCGACCACGGCGGCGGCCAGGGATTCGGTGTCCACCGCCGGCCGTCCGCGCCACCCGGCGAGGAGTGGCGCGCAGCGCAGGGCGCGGAGCATCGCGTGCGCCTGTTCCCGGTCCACGGGCGCGCATTCGGTGACGGTGTCGCGGTGCAGTTCGGCCTCGGTGCCACCGGCGCCGAGGGTGACCATCGGCCCGAGGTGGGCGTCGCGCCGTCCGCCGACGATCACCTCGATCACGCCGGGCCGCACGTCCTGTTCCTCCAGTACGTACGGTCCGTCGCCGAGCCGGGCGTGCATATCGGTGAAGGCCAGGACGGCGCCCGGCCCGTCCGTGAGGCCGGTGCGCACGCCGCCGGCCTCGCTCTTGTGCTCCAGCCAGCCGGCCTTGAGGACGTAGGGCGCACGGAGTTCCAGCGCGGCGTCGGCGACCTGCCGGGCGTCGGCGACCTGGCGTGCCGCCGGGAAGGTGATGCCCGCGCCGCACAGCAGGGCGCGGGCCGGCCAGTATCCGGCGCCCGCCGCCGGTGCGACGGACTCCTCGGCGGCGGCGAGGGGGCGGCCAGGATGTGCCCGCAGCGCGACCGCGCCGGCGAGCGCGTCGGTGGCGGCGTCGATGGTGGGGAAGACGGGAACCCCGGCGTCGCGCAGGACGCGGGTCGTGTCGCCGTCGGCGCCCATGGAGTGCAGCAGCAGCGGCCGGCCACTCGCGCGGGCGGCTTCGGCCAGTTCGGCCGCGACGCGCTGCTCCGCCTCGGCGAGCGCCGGGCTGTCGAGGCCGTACCGGCCGAAATACCCGGACAGCAGGACGCTGTCGACCTCTCCCGACCGGAGCAGCCCGACGGCCGCCTCGCGGTACGTGCCGAGGTCCCGTTCGCCCGCGCCCGCCAGGTCGACGGGGTTGGCGGTGGCGGCTCCTGCGGGCAGGAAGGCGGCGAGCTCGGCGGCCAGCGGTGCGCTCAGCTCCGGTACCCGGATGCCACGGCGGCTCGCGCGGTCCGCCGCGAGCGCCCCCTGTCCGCCGCTGTCGCTGACGATCCCGACCCGGGGCCCGGCCGGCAGGCCGCCCCCCAGCAGACAGGCGGCCACGTCGACCAGGGCGGACGGGGTGCCCACCCGCAGCGCGCCGGCGGCCCGGCAGGCGGCGTCGACGAGTTCCATCGGGGAGGTGAGGGCGCTGGTGTGGGAGCGGGCGGCGCGGGCGCCGGCGTCGCTGCTGCCGACGGCGAGCAGGATGACGGGCTTGCCCGCGGCGCGCAGGGCCCCTATCGCGTCGAAGATCCGCCGGCCGTGCTGGAAGCTTTCGAGGTAGACGCCGACGGCGCGGGTCATGGGGTGGTCGACGAGGTCCTCCAGCAGGTCGGCCGTGCTGACGTCGAGCTGGCTGCCCACGGAGACGAAGCGGGAGATGCCGAGGCCGGCCCGTTGGGCGAGCAGGGCGATCTCGCTGCCCACCTGACCGCTCTGGGAGACCACGGCCAGCCGGCCGGGCGGGAAGTCGCCCCAGGCGATCTGGAGGGAGGACTCGGCGTCGTACAGCCCGAGGCTGCCGGGTCCGATCATCCGGGCGCCGGCGGCGGCGACCCGGGCGGCGAGCGCGGGCTCGTCGGGCACTCCGGTGGTGATGCCCAGCAGCCCGCGCACCCCGAGGGCGAGGGCCTGGCCGACCACGCCGGGCACCTCGGAGGCGGGAACGCAGAAGGCGACGAGTTCGGGTACGCCGGGCAGGTCGTCCAGTGAGGCGGCGGTGGGGTGTCCGAGGATCTCGCCGCCGCCGCGCGTGACCAGGTGCACGACACGCCGGTCGCGGCCCGTGAGGGCGCCGCGGGCCAGCCAGTACCCCCACTTGGCCGGGTTGGCCGAGGCCCCGACGACGGCCACGGAGGCCGGGTCGCGGAAGACGGCGAGGCCGCTGTCCCGGGTTCCGGGGGAGCGGCGGGGGATCTCAGACATCGTGGTGGCATCTCCTCTGGGCGAAGAGGGCGGGTGGGGGTCCCGACCGGCCGCGTGCCGGCGAGGCGGGCGTCCGGTGGGGTGGGTCTCCGGCGGGGTGCGGCGGCCGCGGATCGGGCCGGTGCGGTCCGTGGGCCGGCTCGGATGCCGTACCCCGGGCGACGAGTGCGGTCCTGGTGTCCCGGCCGACCGGTCACGGGCTTGCCGACCGGCTCTTACTGACCAGCCGTACAGTTGAATACTCGGTAGCCTGCGTCGGCCAACGAGGCTTTGTCAATGCCTTCCGTGCGATTTTACTGACTGATGCGTCAGTACATGACGGCGATGGCGGAGCCGGCGGGACGGTGCTGTCGGGGGCCCTCCGGGCCGGCCGGGGTGGCCTACGCTCGGGGGGTGACCCGAAACCGTAAGGACGCAGGCCTGCGGCGCGGGGAGATCCTCCGCGCCACCGTCGCCCAGATAGAGAAGCAGGGCATCCACCCGCTGCGGATCTCCGACGTGGCCGGTGATCTCGCCGTCAGCCCCGCGCTGGTGATCTACCACTTCCGCACCAAGGAGGCGCTCATCGGCGCGGCCTTCACCTGGGCGGTGCAGCGGGACCTGGACCGCCTCGCCCAGCTGACCGCCGGCTCCGTCACCGCACTGGACCGCCTGACCACCGCGCTCGACTGGTACGCACCGACCAAGGGCGCCAAGGGGTGGACGCTGTGGATCGAGGGCTGGGCCGCCGCGCTGCGCGAACCCGCCATGCGCACCGTCGGCAGGGAACTGGACCTGCGCTGGAAGGAGGCGCTGACCGCGATCATCCAGGAAGGGGTGGACCTGGGGGAGTTCGCGGCGGACGACCCGAGCGGAGCCGCGTGGCGGATCACCGCCCTGCTGGACGGGGTCGCGGTGCAGACCGTGGTCCACCGCGAGACCCGTGACCGCGAGCAGACCGCCGCCTGGGCACGCCAGATCATCGCCCGCGAGCTGGGGCTGCGGGCGGCCGCGCTGGAGCGCGGCTGACCGGCCGGATGCCGCGGAGTCCGTGCTCCCGCCGCCGTGTCCGTACGGTCCGCGGTCCCGCGCCGGCAGCGGGTGGACCGACTCCGGCCCTTGACAGGCGCGAAGCCGCTACTGCATCGTCATTCAGTATCGACCCCTTCTCCGGGCCGCCGCACGCGGTCCGCCGGGCGCTGATCCGACCACCGAGAGTGGTTCCCGAGCTCTTCCGTCGTCGCCTCCCCTCCGGCCACCTGCCGGACGCGCGACGCCGAGCTCCGCGTCGAGAGGCCCATTCCATGAACGTGAACACAGGGACCGAGACGTTCGACGTCATCGTCGTCGGTCTGGGAGGACTCGGCTCCGCCACCGCGTGGCGGCTCGCCGCCGCCGGACAGCGGGTGCTCGGACTGGAGCAGTTCGAGTTCGGCCACGACCGCGGGGCGTCCCACGACACCTCGCGCATCCTGCGGCACAGCTACCACCGCCCCGACTACGTACGGCTGACCAAGGACGCGTATGAGGACTGGGCCCACCTGGAACAGGAAACCGGCCGGCAGTTCGTCACGCGAACCGGCGGCATCGACCTGTGCCCCCCGGACTCGTCACTGCCGCTGGACGACTACTGGCGCAGTCTGTCCGCCGAGGGGATCTCCTACGAGCTCCTGGACGCGGACGAGGTGCGCGGCCGCTGGTCCCAGCTCTCCGTACCCGACGGCACGACGGCGCTGTACCAGGAACGCACCTCCATCGTCCCCGCGGCGCGGTCCACGGCGGCCATGCAGCGACTGGCCGTGGCGGCCGGCGCCCAGCTGCGCGACAACACCCCGGTCACCGGCATCCGGCACGGCGCGAACGGGGTGGAGGTCGTCACGGAGCAGGCGCGCTACTCCGCCGGGAAGGTCGTCCTGTGCACCGACGCGTGGGCCAACACCCTGCTGCGACCGCTGGGATGGGACATTCCCCTCACGACGCTGGAGGAGCAGGTCACCTACTTCGAACCCGCGGACCCCTCCCGCTTCGCACCGGAGGTCTTCCCCGTCTGGATCTGGCTGGACGACCCCTGCTTCTACGGCTTCCCGACCTACGGCGAGGCCACGGTGAAGGCCGGGCAGGACTGCGGAGGCCCCGAGGTCGGCCCTGACCGGCGCTCCGGGATCACCGACCCTGCCCTGCTCGACCGGCTGTCCCGCTTCATGGGCGAGCGGTTCCCGCAGAGCGGCCGGGCGATCCGGTCCAAGCGCTGCCTGTACACCCTGACACCCGACCGCGACTTCGTCCTCGGACCGGTGCCGGGCGCCGAACGGGTGCTGGTCGGCCTCGGCGCGGCCCACGCCTTCAAGTTCGCGCCGACCCTCGGCCGGATGCTCTCCGCACTCGTGCAGGACGCCTCGCTCGCCACGGCCGAGCCCTACACCACGTTCCGGCTCGACCGTCCCGCGCTGACCGACCGCGACCACCCGGTCAACTGGATGACCTGACGGCCGCCCCGCCGTCCCGCTCCCGCGCACGGCCGCCACGCCGACCGCGGGACGGCGGCACCGGCCGTCCCGTAAACCCCCGAGAACGCACCGTCGGTGACGCGTGCCCGCATTGGACGGAAGCCATGACAGCGAGCCCCCTGAGCGTCCCCCGCCCTTCCCCCTCCACGACAGCACCAGCCCCAGCGCCCCATCTCCAGGTCGTCTGGACCGATCCCGTCACCGGGCGCGAAGGGTACGTCGTCATCGACCGGCTGGTCAGAGGCGTCTCCAGCGGCGGCCTGCGCATGCGCGAGGGGTGCACCCTCGACGAGGTCCGCGGACTGGCCGCCGGAATGAGCCGCAAGGAAGCACTCCACTACGACCCGGCCAACCGCTACATCCCGCTCGGCGGCGCGAAGGGCGGCATCGACTGCAGCCCGCACGACCCGCAGGCGCGCGCCGTTCTCAGCCGCTTCCTCGACGCCGTCCGGTCCCTGCTCAAGCACCACTGGACCACCGGCGAGGACCTCGGGCTGCGTCAGGACACCATCGACGAGGTGCTCGCCGAACTCGGCATGGACAGCTCCATCGAGGCCATCTACCCGCTGCTGGACGATGCCGCCGAGGCCCGGTCGCGGCTGGCGGACGCGTTCGCCGTCGAGGTGGACGGCGTCCTGCTCGCCGAACTCGTCGGCGGCCTCGGCGTCGCGGAATCAGCGCTCACCGCACTCGACCACCTCGGCATCAGCCGTACGTCGGCACGTGCCGTCGTCCAGGGATTCGGATCGATGGGCGGCGCCACCGCCCGCTATCTCGCCCGCGCGGGCGTGAGCGTGGTCGGACTGGCCGACGCCCGTGGCGTGATCGTCAATCCGGACGGCCTGGACGTGGAACGGTTCCTCCGCACCCGCGACGGCCTGGGCGGCATCGACCGTTCCCAACTGCGCCCCGGCGACACCGAGGCGGACGGGGACGCGTGGCTCGACATCGACTGCGAGATCCTCGTCCCGGCGGCCGTCTCCTACTGCATCGGCGTGCCCGAGCAGGCGCGAATCACGGCCCGGATCATCGCCGAGGCCGCCAACATGCCCACGCTCCCCGCAGCGGAAGCCGCGCTGCACGCACGCGGCACGCTCGTCCTGCCGGACTTCGTGGCCAACTCGGCCACCAACGCCTGGTGGTGGTGGACGCTCTTCGGCGACATCGGAGCCGACGCGGAACAGGCGCACCGCAAGGTCCGGGACGCCATGGGCCGGCTGACCGCCGACATGCTCACCGACGCCGCGCGGTACGGCAGCACCCCGCGGGAGGCCGCCCTGGGCGTGGTCGACCGCAAGATCGGCGACATCGAGGCCCGGTTCGGCCGGCCGGGCGAACCCGCCGCGGCGCACACGGACGGGGGCCGCCATGGCGACCCGCGCTGAACTCGTCGTGATCGGCGGCGGACTGATGGGCGCCGCCACCGCCTGGGCCGCCTCCCGCCGCGGCCTGTCGGTCCTCCTGCTGGAGCAGTTCGCCCCCGGCCACGCCCTGGGCAGTTCGCACGGCAGCTCCCGCATCGTGCGGCGCGGCTACGAGGACCCGTTGTACACGCAGCTGACCGGGCGGTCGTTTGAGCTGTGGCGCGAGCTGGAGTCGGACTCCGGCACCTCACTGCTGCGCATGCTGGGCAGCGTGGACTTCGGGACGCGCCAGTACGCCGGGTCGGTCGCCGCCCAGCTCGCGACCGCGGGCGTGGCACACGAGGTGCTCCGCCCGGACGAGGCCGAACGCCGCTGGCCCGGCATGCGCTTCGAGGGCCCGGTCGTCCACCACGCGCAGGGCGGTACCGTCGACGCCGCCTCGGCGGTGACCGCGTTCACCGGCGCCGCGGTCCGGCGGGGCGCGGTCGTCCGCTACGGGGCCGCCGTGGCAGCGCTGGAGGCGACGAAGGACGGCGCCCGGGTCCACCTGGCCGACGGCGGCACGGTCCTCGCCGATCACGTCGTCGTCGCGGCCGGCGGCTGGACCGCCGGGCTGCTCGCCGGACACGTCGAGCTGCCGCCGCTGACCGTCACCCAGCAGGACACCTTCCACTTCCCGCGGCTGGACCCGGCGGCGCCCGCATGGCCCAGCGTGCTCCACGAGCAGGGCGCCGGGATCTACCACCTGGCGGGCGGCCGGGACGGCGGCCCGGCCGACGACCGCAAGGTCGGCGAGCACTACGCGGGCCGGGAGACGACGGCCGCCGGCCGGGACGGCGTGATCACCGCGGAGTCGCGGGCGAGGGTCGTCGCCTATGTGAAGCGGTGGCTGCCGGGACTGGACCCCACACCCCGCACCGAGACCAGCTGCCTGTTCACCTTCACCCCGAGCGAGGACTTCCTGCTCGACCGGGCCGGGCCGTTCGTCGTCTGCTCGCCCTGCTCGGGACACGGGGCGAAGTTCGCGCCGCTCATCGGGGAACTCGCCACCGGTCTGGTCACCGGGGACGCGACGGTGCCCGAGCCCTTCCGGCTCGCCGCCCATGTCCCACGCGCGTCCGGCGCGCACTGACGGGACCGCCGCCGCGGCGCGCGAACCCCCGGGCTTGCTGACACGCCGGTCAGGAACACGGGTAAGGTGTCCCTCGTGGTTCGCAAACAAGTAGTCCTGCGGCGAGAGGAAATCCTCGACGCGACGGTGGAGCAGATCAAGCAGCGCGGCATCGCGACGACGCGCGTCGCGGATGTCGCGGACGCGCTCGGCGTGAGCAGCGGCCTGCTCCACTACCACTTCGCGACGAAGGAACTGCTGGTCGAGGAAGCCTTTTCCTACGCGGCGCAGCGGGAGATGGAAGTCCTGCGGGCCACCGTCGCCCGGTCCTCACCCGCGCTGACGCGCATGAAGGCGCTGCTGCGGCTGTACGCGCCGACGGGACAGGCCGCCGGCTGGCGGCTGTGGATCGACGGCTGGTCGGCCGGTATGCGGGACACGGGACTCCACGACGTCATGCGCACCATGGACGAGGAGTGGAAGTCCGCCATGGTGCAGCTGATCCAGGAGGGGACGGACAGCGGCGAGTTCCGCTGCGCCGACCCGCGGGAGGCCGCCTGGCGGATCACCCTCTTCCTGGACGGGCTCGCGGTGCAGCTCGTCGCCCGGCGCGGCGCCCTGCAGAAGGCGGAGGCCGCGCGCTGGGTGCGCGAGCACGTCGCCGCGCAGCTCGGCATCGACCCGGCGGACCTGGCAGCGCGCCGCGCCGCGCCGCAGCAGCCCGTCACGTCCTGAGACGCGTCCCACCCCGGCTGTCCCACCCCGGCCCTGAGGCGCGGCCCGGCCCCGTCCTGGCCTCGGAGAAGCCTGCCCCCGCGGCACCGAACCGGCCGGCCCGGCGGCTACGTATTGACTGACGTGTCAGTCAATACGTACGCTACCGTGAGCCGGCCCTTCGACGCCCGGACAGCCGTCGGACCCAGCAGAGGGGGGCAACCGTGACCATCACCCAGCGCGCAGTGCGGCTCAACGGCCGCGCGGGTTCGGGGCGGCGCATCGCCATCGCGGCCCTGACCTGCGCCACCGCCGTCTGGGGCTGGAGCTACATGGCGACGGTCTGGCTGCTGCCCGAGATGGGCACGGCGAGCCTGGTCGCGGTCCGCTTCGTGCTCGCCGGTCTCCTCATGGTGGCGGTACGGCCCCGCGCGATCCTCTCGCTCGGCCGCCGCCACACCCTCGCCGGGCTGGGCCTCGCGTTCTTCCTGGGCTCCGGCACACTCCTCCAGGTCCAGGGCCAGCACTACATCCCGGCGTCCCAGTCCGGATTCCTCGTCTCGCTCTTCGTGGTCCTGACGCCGCTGGTGGCACGGATCCTGTTCAGGACCAAGGTGACCAGGGGAGTCTGGGGCGGCGTGGTCGCCGCGACAGCGGGCCTGGCCGTGATCTCCTTCAGCGGGGTCGCGCTGAGCATTGGCAGCTGGCTGACCCTGGCCGCCGCGCTCTCGTACTCGATCCAGGTGTCGCTGCTGTCGGAGTACTCCTCGCCCGACAAGGTGTACGGCCTGGCCACCCTGCAGATCCTCGGCACCGGTCTGATCGCCGCCTGCTGGGCAATACCTGCCGGGATCGACCTTCCGGACACCCCGGCCGGATGGGGCTGGCTCACCTACTCCACCCTCCTGGCGACACTCGGCATGTACGCGGTGCAGACCTGGGCGCAGTCCCGTGTCAGCGCCGCCAGCGCGGCGGTCGTGCTGGCCTGCGAACCGCTGTTCGTGGCCGTCTTCAGCCTGCTCACCGGGTCCTCCCTGGCAGGCCGGACGATCATCGGCGGCGCCCTGATCCTGGTGGCGATGTACCTCGTGGTCTCCGCCGACCGCGCCGTCCCGCCGCCGCTCGCCGACCCGCTCGCGATTCCCGAGCCATCCGCGGCCCCCGGCCACCCGGACCAGGTGGGCCACGCGGACGTGCCCGGACCCCGCGCGCCGTAGAACCCGCCCCAGCAGGTACCGGCGCGCACCCGGACATGGGCCGGCCCGCCGCGGTCGCTCCGCGGCGGGCCGGCCCACCGGGTTCAGCGCCCTGCCGTCAGCTCGTTCCTGACGACCTGCCCACCCTTCATGACGAAGCGGACGTCCGTGAACGCGGCCATGTCGCCGGAGGTCCCGGGCACGGCGATGAGGTCGGCGTACTTGCCCGGCGCGATCGAGCCGATCCGGTCCTCCCAGCCCATGCACTCCGCGCTGGTGAGCGTGGCCGCGCGCAGCGCCCCCAGCGGAGTCATCCCGTAGGCGCACAGGGTGGCGAGCTGACGGGTCTGCAGACCGTGCGGGAAGGCGCCGGCGTCGCTACCGAAGCCGATCTTCACCCCGGCGCGCACCGCCTTGGTGAACGCCTCGCGCTGCGCTTCGGTGGCGTGGTCGTTCTTGGCCTGGGTCTCCTTGTCGAACCCCGCGGCGTCCGCGTTCTCGGCGAGCCAGTCGCTCCACCAGATGTCGGCCGAGAGGTACGTGCCGTGCCGGAGCATGAGCTCGATGCCCTCGTCGTCGAGGTAGCAGCCGTGCTCGATGGAGCGGACGCCGGCCCGGACCGCCCTGTTGATGCCCTCGGTGCCGTGCGCGTGGACGGCGACGTGCGCACCGTAGTACGACGCCTCCTCAACGGCGGCCCGCACCTGCGCCTCCGTGAGCTCCGGGGCGCCGGGGACGGTGCCCGCGGCCATGACGGCACCGGTGCCGATCAGCTTGATCACATCGGCGCCGCCGTGCAGGATCTCCCGGACCCGTTCCCGCGTGTCGTCCACCCCGCGCACGGAGCCGAAGCGGAATTCCCTGGGCAGTTGGACGTCGTGCGCGAGTCCAGTGATCATCCCGCCGCCCGTGGAGGCGGTGACATAGGCGCCGGCGACCGCCATGCGGGGTCCGATGACGGTGCCGTTGTCGATGGCGTCGCGCAGGGCGGTGTCGATGAACGCCCGGTAGGTGCCGAGGTCCCGGACCGTGGTGAAACCTGCCAGCAGCGTGTCGCGCGCATGGCCGATCGACTCGAACGCCTGCTGCGCGGCACTCTGCTTGATCTCCTGTGCGGGATCGCCGCAGGCGGCGATGCCGATCAGGTGGGTGTGCAGATCGACCAGGCCGGGGCTGAGCGAGGCATCCCCCAGATCGATGACCTCCACTCCTTCGGGAACCCCCGCCGCGGCGGGCCGCACCGCGGTGATCCGCTCCCCTTCCACCAGGACGATCCGGTCGGTGAGCACCTCACCTGCTTCGACATCGAACATGCGGGCGCATCGCAGTGCGAGGGCCATCAGTCCTCCTCGACGGGTCGGTCTCGCGGCCGGGACGGTCCGGGCCGCGCGGGGCACGGTCCGGATCGCCCCGGCCGGGCTTCCTCAAGTCGCCACGGATCCGGGGCGGTTCACTGTTCCAGCACGGCCATGGCCGCGTTGTGGCCGGGGATCCCGCTCACCCCGCCGCCCCGCACCGCGCCGGCGCCGCAGAGCAGCACGTTCTGATGCGCGGTCTCGACTCCCCAGCGGCCGGTGCTCCTGGACTCGTCGATGAACGGAAAGGCCAGCGACCGGTGGAAGATGTTCCCCCGGGGCAGCCGCAATTCGCGCTCCAGGTCCAGCGGGGTCTTGGCCTCGACACACGGCCGGCCGTCGCCGTCGAGCGCCAGGCAGTCGGCGATCGGCTCGTCCAGCACCGCGTCGAGTTCCGCGAGCGCCGCCTTGAGCAGGGCCTCGCGCTTCGCGTCGTTGCCCTCGGCGAACAGCCGCGCGGGGGTGTGGAGCGCGAACATCGTCAGCGTCTGGTAGCCGCGCTCGACCAGTTCCGGGGCGAGGATGGTCGGGTCGGTGAGCGAGTGACAGTAGATCTCCGAGGGCGGCGCGGACGGCAGCGCGCCCCCGGCGGCCTCCCGGTAGGCCGTCTCCAGCTGACCGTAGCCCTCGGCGATGTGGAAGGTGCCGGAGAACGCCTCGCGCGGGTCGATGGAGGTGTCGCGCAGCCGCGGCAGTCGGCTCAGCAGCATGTTGACCTTGAGCTGGGCGCCCTCGGCCCGTTCGCCGGCCGGCTCGTCGCCGATGAGTTCGGCGAGGACCTCGGGGGAGGCGTTCACCAGGACCTTGCGGGCCGCGACGCTGCCCTCGCCGGCCTCGGTCCGGTAGGCGACCACGGAGTGCGGTTCGCCGGGCTCGATGCGCAGGGCCTCGTGGCCGGTGACGATCTCGGCCCCCGCGGTGCGGGCGGCGAGGGCCAACGCGTCGGTGAACGCCCCCATGCCGCCGATCGGGACGTCCCAGTCTCCCGTGCCCCCGCCGATGACGTGGTACAGGAAGCAGATGTTCTGCGCGAGCGACTCGTCGTGCGCGGTGCTGAACGTGCCGATGAGTGCGTCGGTCAGCACCACACCGCGCACCAGGTCGTCGCGGAAGCGCTCCTCGATCGTCACGCCCAGCGGCTGTTCGAAGAGCATGTTCCAGGTGGCGTCGTCACCGATCCGGGCGCGCAGTGCGGCACGGGTGGGCAGCGGCTCGGTGAGCGTCGGGAAGATGCTGCCGGCGACGTTCCTGGTCGTCGCGTAGAAGTCCTCCCACGCCGCGTAGTCGGCGTCGGATCCCGTGAGGGCGCGGAAGGAGGCGCGCGTGCGTTCCCTGCCTCCGCCGACGAACAGTCCGGTGGCCCGGCCGTCGCGCACCGTGGGTGTGTACGAGGAGACCGAACGCTTCCGCACGGCGAAATTCAGCCCGAGGTCGTCGACGATCTTCGACGGCAGGAGCGAGACGAGGTAGGAGTAGCGGGACAGGCGCGCGTCCACACCGGGAAACGCCCGGGTCGAGACGGCTGCGCCGCCCGTGACGTCAAGGCGTTCCAGGACGAGTACGGAGCGTCCGGCCCGTGCGAGGTAGGTGGCGGCGACGAGCCCGTTGTGACCACCACCGACGATGACGACGTCGTAGACGTCTCTGGAGACTTCGGCTTGTACTGGCATGACTCTTGGTAACACGTTCCCTTCGGATACTGCAATGGATTCTTCTCTATCCTGACTCGTTAAGCAGGATGGAGGTTGCCGTGGTTAATGCGTGAGTGCTCGGTAATGCCAGTTCGCCGGCCATCGAACCGCTCGATTGTCGAGCGTGAACACCTTCGTTGGGTGAGAAGATGTCGCATGATATTGACTGACGCAGCAGTCAAGAAAAGTGGATTCCTTCCTCGTGGTGCGCCGTTGGCACCCGCTGCGGGAGCCCGGCCGGAAGGGACTGGGCCGCGCGGCCGCGCCGCGCGTCACGCCGAGGTGTGCTCCGTTCTCTCCTTGCTGTCCGGTACGGCCGGGGCGTCCGAGATCAGAGGCGCCCCGATGCGCCGCTGCCGGGGCGAGATGGCCGGCACCGCGCCCAGCAGGCGCCGGGTGTACTCGTGCCGGGGACGGCTGGTGACCTGTTCCGCGGTGCCCCGTTCCACGACGGTGCCGCGCAGCAGCACGTCGACCTCGTCGCTGATCCGGCGGACCACCTCGAGGTCGTGTGTGATGAACAGGTACGACAGCCCGCGCCGCCGTTGCAGGTCCAGCAGCAGGTTGAGGATCTGTGCCTGGACGGACACGTCGAGCGCGGAGGTGGGCTCGTCGCAGATGACCAGTTCCGGGTCGGTGGCCACGGCGCGTGCGATGCAGACGCGCTGCCGCTGGCCGCCGGAGAACCGGTGCGGGTAGGCGTCGGGATCGACTCCCTCCATGCCGACGGAGTCCAGCAGTTCGCGCACCCGTGCGGCGCCGTCCCGCCGGTAGAGCCCGTGGGCGCGCAGCGGCTCCGCGACGACCTCACCGATCGTCAGCCGGGGATCGATCGACTCGTAGGGGTCCTGGAAGACCATCCCGACGCTGTGGCGGAACGCGCGCCGGGCCCGGCGGCCCCGGACCGGCTCGCCGCGGAAGCGCACGGAGCCGCTGTCCGGGCGTTCCAGGCCGATGATGACCCGCGCCAGCGTGGATTTCCCCGAGCCTGATTCCCCCACGACGCTCACCGTGCGGCCCGCCTCGATCCGCAGGTCCACCGCGTCGAGGGCGGTGTACCGGCCGTACCGTTTGGTGATGCCCGTCGCCTCCAGCAACGGCGCGCCCACCGCCGGTGCGGCTCCCTCCAGCGGTTCGGTTCCCGTCATCGGACGACCTCCAGCCGGTGGCAGGCGGCGACATGGTCCGCGGCCAGTCGGCGCGGCTCGGGGAGGTCGGTGCGGCAGCGGCTGTCGGCCAGCGGGCAGCGGGTGTGGAAGGGGCAGCCCGGGGGAGCGCCGCCGACCGGCGGACTGCCCGGGATCGTGGTGAAGGGCTCCTTCGGCCCGGCGTCGCGACCGCTGCGGAAACACTGGAGCAACGCCTCGGTGTACGGGTGGCGGGCGCCCTCGAAGAGGGTGAGCACATCGGTGTGCTCGACCAGCCGGCCGCCGTAGAGCACGGCGACGTGGTCGGCGATCTCCGCGACGACCGACATGTCGTGGGTGATCCACAGGACCGTGAGTCCGTACTCCTGCTGGAGCCGGCTGACCAGGCCGAGGATCTCGGCCTGCACCGTCACGTCCAGCGCTGTCGTCGGCTCGTCGGCGATCAGCAGTTGCGGGTGGAAGGCCAGGGCCATCGCGATGATCACGCGCTGGCGCATGCCGCCGGAGAGCGCGTGGGGATAGAGCCGGGCCACCCGGTCGGGGTCGGGGATACCGACATCCTCCAGGCCCCGGCGGGCCAGCACGGCGGCTTCGGCGCGCCCCGCCCCGTTGCGGACCTGGTGGACCTCCGCGATCTGCCGGCCCACGCGCATCACGGGGTTGAGGGCGGCGGAGGCGTCCTGGGCCAGATAGGCCGCGGTGCGGCCCCTCGCCTCGCGCAGGGCCTTGCCGCCGAGGGCCGTCAGCTCGACGTCCCCGACCCGGACGGAGCCCCCGGTGATCCGCGCGCCCGCCGGCAGGATGCGCCCCGCGGCCAGGGCCAGCGTGGACTTGCCGGACCCGGACTCGCCGACCAGGGCGGTGGTGGTACCGGCCGGCACCTGGAGCGAGACGTCCCGCAGGGCGTGGAAGTCCCCGTAGGCGACGCTGAGGCCGTCGATCGTGACCTCGCTGCCGAGACTGCGGACGGCGGTTGCCTCCGAGGTGGTGGTCATGGCGTCTCCGATGCGGCGCGGGGATCGATGGCGGTCCTGATGAGGTCGACCAGCAGGTTCGCCGTCACGACCAGAGTCGCGGCGACGATCACCGTGCCGGTGAGCAGCGGACGGTCGAGGGCGGCGAACGCCTCGGTCTGCATCTGGCCGATGCCGGGCCAGCCGAAGATCGTCTCGACGAAGACGACACCGGAGAGGAAGACCGCCACGTCCATGCCGAGCAGGGTCAGCACCGGCGACGCGGTGTTGCGCAGCACATGGCGGACGACGATGCGCCGGCGGCTGAGTCCCTTGGCCACGGCCGTGCGGACGTAGGCGGAGGAGAGGGCCTCGCGGGTGCTGTCGCGGACGACGTTCGCGTAGTAGGGGGCGCCCAGGATTCCGAGCGTCAGCGCCGGGAGCACGATCTGTGGCGCGCCGGTGCCGCCGTCGATCGGGAAGATCGGCACCTGGTAGCCGAAGAGGAGCAGCAGCAGGAAGCCCAGCGAGAACACCGGCATCGACAGCAGGCCGACGTTGACGGTCACCAGCAGCCAGCTGCGCCGGGGCCGCAGGGCCTCCCACAGTCCCCACAGGCCGCCCAGGACGAGCTCGACCAGGAGCGCGGCGGCGGCGAGGACCGCGGTGGCGGGAAGCCGTTCGAGGATCAGGGAGAGGACCGGGCGCTTGTTGGAGTAGGAGGTGCCCAGGTCGCCGGTGGCCACCGAAGTGAGGTAGTGGCCGAGTTGGGACCAGAGCGGGGTGTCGAGGCGGAGCCGGTCGCGGATCTCGGCGAGGACCTCCGGGCTGGCCTTCGGCCCGGCGATGCTGCGGGCGGGGTCGCCGGGGACGACGTACTGCAGGACGAAGGTGAGCAGGACCACCGCCGTGACGGTGAGCAGGCCCAGCAGGATGCGTATGCCTATGCGTCGAGCCATGAGCGTCGCTCCGAGAGTGGGTTGCGGCGGTTGAGCCCCTCGGCGATCAGAACGAACGTCAGGACCGTCGCGATGACGAGGACGAGGGGGACGAACAGGGTGTGCGGGGCGTAGGTCATGCTGTCGGAGCCGTCGGCGAGCATGTTGCCGAGCTCCGGGGTCGGCGGCTGGATGCCGGCGCCCAGGTACGACAGGCCCGCTCCGACGACCACGACGGCAGCCCCGTTGAGTGCCGCGACGTTGAGCAGGATGGTGGACAGGTGCGGCAGCACGTGGCGGCGCAGTGTGGTGTGCCGGCTCACCCCGTGGGCGAGAGCTGCCTCGACGTACCCGCGGCTGCGCAGCCGCACCGTCTCGCCGTGGACCAGTCGCGCGGTCCAGGCCCAGTACAGGGCGGTGACGACGATGATGATGCCGGTGGTGCCGCGACCGACGATGCTCGCCAGCGCCAGGCCGGACAGCACCGTGGGAATGGACAGGAAGACGTCGACGAGGCGCATCAGGCCCTGCTCGATCCAGCCCCGGTAGAAGCCGGCGACGAGTCCGACCAGGGCGCCCAGGCCGACGGAGGTGATGTTGGCGATCAGGGCGATCGTCAAAGTGGCCCGCAGCCCGTACAGCGTCCGGGCGAGCATGTCGCGGCCGATCGCGTCGGTGCCCAGTGGGTGGCCGGGCGCACCGAGGCCGCTGGGCAGGCCGTTGGCGGTGAGGCTGTCGGTGTGGATCGTGTAGGGCGATCCGGCCAGCGGGGCGAGCAGTGCCAGCAGGCACAGCGCACCGAGCAGGCACAGGCCGGTGAGCCACAGCCGGCTCCCCTTCACCCGGGCGGTGCGGGGCGCGGCGGACGTGGCCCCTGGAGCGCCGCCGTGTCCGGGAGGGAGTGCCCCGGTGCGGGCGGGCGGCTGCGTGCGGATCGGAAGAGTGCTCATCGTTTCACCCACAGCCGGTCGTAGTAGGTGCCGGTCTCACCGCGCATCTGGTAATTGCGGATCTCCGGCGCGCGTGCGGCGAGGAAGTTCATGCTCCCGACGAAGACTCCGGACGCGTCGCGGACGAGTTCGTCCTCGACCTCGGCGAGGAGCGAGTTGGCGGCCTCCACGGAGCGCGCCTTCCGCGCTTTGACGGTGAGCGCGTCCACGCGGGGGTTCGCGTACCCGCCGTAGTTGTAGGCGGCGTCCGAGGTGAAGATGGAGGAGACGAGTTCGAGGGCGCTGTTCAGGGTGATGTACAGGTGCGAACCGTAGAGATCGCCCTCGCCCTTGGACGTGGCCAGCTCGAAGGCGGGCTGGCTCATGGCGTTCAGGCTGATCTCCACGCCCACCGCCTCGAACTGCTGCTGGAGGACCTGCCCGAGCAGCGGCCAGGGATCCTGGGTGCCGTGCAGGAAGTTCAGCCGGAGCTTGCTGATCCCCGCCTCCCGGAGCAGGGCGCGGGCCCGTTCCGGATCGTGGGTGTACGGCTTCGCCGTGCGCCGGTAGCGGTCCAGCTTCTTCGGGAAGGGCGAGCCCCACGGGTCCGCCAGGCCGAAGGTGAGCCGCATGAGCTGCTCCCTGTCGACCGCCCAGTTCAGGGCCTGCCGGACGCGCGGGTCGCGCAGTTCCCTGCGCTTGAGGTTGACCGAGAGCCACTGCGTTCCGTTGACCGGGACGGGTTGCACGAAACGCTCGCGCATCGACGCGTCGGCGGTGAATCTGGCCGCCTGGCTGGCCACCAGCCCCTCACCGAGCACGTCGACCCTGCCCCCGATGATCTGCAGCGTCTGCAGGGGGTAGCCGATGCCCCACCGGTACTCCAGGGTGTCGATGATCGGGGTGCCGGGCCAGAAGTACCGGTCGAAGGGCTCGAAGACCGCTCGCCGGGCCTTGCTGTCGTAGCGGGTGATGCGCATCGGGCCGCTGCCGACCGGGGTGCGGCCGAACTCGGCGCCGAGGCGGCGGACCTCCTCACCCGGGAGGGCGGCGGTGTACGGCATGCACAGCAGCGCGGGAAAGAGCACGTCGGGCTCGGTGAGCTGGACCCGCAGGGTGTGGGGGTCCGGGGCGCTGAGCCCGCGGATCTGCTGGGCCTTCTTGCCGTTGACCGCCTCGGCGCCCTCGATCCCGAAGAGGTAGCTCGACGCCCAGGAGGCGAGCTCGGGGTCCATCAGCCGCGTCCAGGTGTAGATGTAGTCCGCGGCGACCACCGGACGGCCGTTGTGGAAGAGCACGTCCGCTCGCAGCGGGATGGTGTACACCCTGCCGTCGGCGGACACCTCCGGCGGTCCGGCCGCGGCGTGCGGGGCGGGACCGCCGTACTGGCCGGCGAACTGGTAGAGCGGGGCGTACAGCACCGTCGAGATGGCCTCCCAGCTGTGCAGGTCCCAGCCGACCGCCGGATCGTAGGACTGCGCCTCGTCCGACCAGGCCGTGATCACCTTGCCGCCGCGCCGCGCACCGGCCGGATCGCCCGGTCCCGGCGCCCACCGCCGCACGTCGGCCGGGATCCTCGCGGAGGCGGGCGGGGTCGGATCGCCGCCGCAGCCGCTCAGCAGTGCGGTGGCGGCTCCTGCGGCTCCGGCGGCCAGGACCAGCCGCCGGGTCGGTTCGTCGTGTGGTCCGGCCATGGGTGTCCTCTCGTGGAACCGAGCCGATTCCGTCACCATTGGATGGTCTTCGTCTCCGTGAATTCGTGCAGGCCCGCCGTACCCAGTTCGCGGCCGATCCCGGACTGCTTGTAGCCGCCGGTGGGGGCGAGCACGTTGAACTGCCCGGAATTCACGGTCACCAGCCCGGCCCGGATCTGCCGGGCGAACCGCTCCGCGCGGAGCCGGTCCGTGCACCACACGGCTCCCGCGAGTCCGTAGATCGAGTCGTTGGCGATCCGGACCGCCTCCTGTTCGTCCCGGTAGCGCAGGAAGCACACCACCGGGCCGAAGATCTCCTCACGGGCGATCACCATGTCGTTGGTGACGTCGGCGAAGACCGTGGGGAGGATCCAGTGGCCCGCGCCCAGGCCGGCGGGCGTACGGTCCGGCGGCGGCTTGCCGCCGATCACCAGGCGGGCCCCTTCCGCCACCCCCTGCTCGATGTGGGCCAGTACACCGGCGTACTGCCGGGGGGTGGCGACCGGGCCGAGATGGTCACCGGCGACAGCCGGGTCGCCGAGTTCCCAGCGCCCGGCCTCCTCGGCGGCGAGGGCGACCGCCCGGTCGTACACCGCGTCGGGAACCAGCACGCGGCTGCAGGCGGTGCAGGTCTGCCCCGAGTTGTAGAAGGCGTCGGAGAGCGCCATCCGTACCGCGCCCTCGAGGTCCTGGACCGTCGTGCCGTCCGGTTCGTCGACGAGGATCACCCGGGCGGACTTCCCGCCGAGCTCCAGACCGACGCGCTTGACGGTGCCCGCCGCGGACGCGGCGACCGAACGGCCCGCCCCGGTGGACCCGGTGAACGACACCGCGTCGACGTCGGAGTGGGAGGAGAGCGCCGCTCCCACCACCGCCCCCGACCCGGTGACGAGGTTGAACACCCCGCCGGGCACGCCGAGCGCGGGACAGGCCTCGGCGAAGATCCCGGCGAGGAGGAAGGCGTTCAGCGGAGCGTCGCAGCTCGGCTTGAGGACGACCGTGCAACCGGCGGCCAGCGCCGCGGCGACCTTGGCCGCGATGAGGTAGAGCGGGTAGTTCCACGGGGTGATGGCGGCGACGACGCCCACCGGCTCCTGGACGATCTGGGACGTTCCGATGCGCTGTTCCCACGCGTGGTCGGCGAGGAGGTCGGCGTAGGACTGGAACACCTCGGCCGCCAGCCGCGTCTGCACGTGCAGGGCGTTGTCGACCGGGGCACCCATCTCGGCGCTGATCACCGCGGCGAACTCCGCCTCGCGGTCCAGAATCCCCCTGGCCACCGCAGCGAGCAGCTCCCGCCGGGTACCGGCGTCCGCCGCGGACCACGCCGGGAACGCCGCACGGGCGGCGGCCACCGCCGCGGACACGTCCTCCGGCGTACCCTGCGGTACGCGGCCCACCGCCTCGCGGCCGGTCGGGTCGGCCACCACCGTGTGCGGCCCGCCGGGCCCGCAGGCGGGGGGCTGCCACGCACCGCCGATCCAGAAGTGCCGACGCTCGGTGTCGAGGCGGCTTCTGATGTGGTGGGTGACCGGATGACCCATGGTCGTGCTCCTCAAAGGCGACTGGGGTTCGGTGGGCAGCCGCGCGCGGGGACCGAAAGGACGGCATACGCCTGGCTGGTTTCGAACGGTAGGCCGCTACTGACTCGAGAGTCAATAGAGAGAGGCCAAATACTGACTCTGGAATCAGCATCTGAGGGCGCCGGGTGCTGTCGATCGGCGGGGCGAGGCCGATGCCGGATCCCGGGCGCGGGCGAGGCGGGCAGCGGTGACGCGCCGGGCGGTTCCATCCGAACGGCGCGGGCGACCCTCAGGCCCTTCCAACGTCAGTTCTACGCCCCCGCGCCGACTTAAACCCTAGGGAATCACCCTAAAACGCGCCACGGGGCGTCGGCGGCGCACCGCGCACCGCTGACGCGTACATCCATCGCGATCATTGACTCGTCGCCGTCACGGCCCTTAACTTCGGCGGCAAGCCAGAGGCTCAACCCCTCTGAGCTGAAGAGGTGTGCCCAGCCGGTAGCGGGTGTTTCTGTCCGAAGCCCGGCCCGAGTCGCCAGGATCCTTGACGGGTATTCCGAGGCGGGGACTCACTCACGATCTCCCGGAGATCACGTATGTCCGTCGACTACGCCAACCCCATTCTGCGCAGATGCCTTTCGCTGGTCACTCTCGTGGCCATGGCATGCACGCTGCCCCTGTTCGCCGAGTCCGCTCAGGCGGCGGTGGCCAAGACGCTGCCACCCGTCGCAGGCGGCTTCGACTACCAGATCGGCGCTCCCTACGCGCCGGCGGCCGGAGTCAAGATCGTCAGCCGGGACCACGCGGCGAACCCCGTGCCCAACCTGTACAACGTCTGCTACATCAACGCGTTCCAGACGCAGCCCGGTGCGAGTGGCGACTGGGCCGAGAACCTCATGCTCCACACCACGCCGAACGGTCCGAAGGTGGAGGACCCCGACTGGCCGGGGGAGTACATGCTCGACGTACGCACCCCGGCCAATCGTGCGGCGATCCTCGAGCAGGTCAAGGTGTGGATCAATGAGTGCGCCGCGAAGGGCTTCGACGCGATCGAGCCGGACAACTACGACCACTACACCCGGTCCGACGGCCTGATCGACCCGAAGGACTCCGAGGAGTACATGAAACTCCTCGTCCAGTACGCGCACTCGAAGAATCTGGCCATCGCGCAGAAGAACACCCTGGAACTCGCCGGCGATGCCGCTTCCCTCGGCCTGGACTTCGCCATCGTCGAAGAGTGCGGTGTCATCTGGCCCGGCAGCAGTACGCCGGAATGCCCCGAATACTATGCGGCGTTCGGCAACCGCATCATCGACATCGAGTACACCGATGCGGGCATGGCCCGCGCCTGCAAGGCGTACTCCAGCGTGTTCAGCATCGTGCAGCGCGATGTGCAGGTCACCGCGGGCGGGACGCGTAAGACCTGCCCCGGTGGCGGTTCCACCGACACGCAGGCGCCGAGTGTTCCCTCGGGTCTGTCGGCGACCGGGTCCACCGGTAGCAGTGTGTCGTTGTCCTGGTCGGCTTCGACCGACAACGTGGGTGTCGCGGGGTATGACGTGTACCGCAACGGCACCAAGGTCGGCAGCGCGTCGGGTACTTCGTACACCGACTCGGGCCTGACGGCGGCCACCACCTACCAGTACCAGGTGAAGGCGAGGGACGCGGCCGGCAACGTCTCGGCCGGATCGACCACCGTCAGCAAGGCGACGACGAGCAGTGCTTCCACCGACACGCAGGCGCCGAGTGTTCCCTCGGGTCTGTCGGCGACCGGGTCCACCGGTAGCAGTGTGTCGTTGTCCTGGTCGGCTTCGACCGACAACGTGGGTGTCGCGGGGTATGACGTGTACCGCAACGGCACCAAGGTCGGCAGCGCGTCGGGTACTTCGTACACCGACTCGGGCCTGACGGCGGCCACCACCTACCAGTACCAGGTGAAGGCGAGGGACGCGGCCGGCAACGTCTCGGCCGGATCGACCACCGTCAGCAAGGCGACGACGAGCAGCAGCCCGCAGGGCGGTTGCACCGCGACGCTCGTGGTGACCGACTCCTGGACCGGCGCCTTCGACGCCGAAGTCCGGGTGAAGAACACGGGCAGCGCGGCGACGCGCTCCTGGAAGGTCACGTGGACCTGGCCCGGTAGCCAGAAGGTCACCGAGTCGTGGGACACCAAGCTCACGCAGAGCGGATCCGCCGTCACGGCGACCAACGACGCCTACAACGGCGTCATCGCCCCGGCCGGCACCAAGGCCCTGGGCCTCACGGCCTCCAGCAGTGTCCCGTCCGTCCTCCCCACGGTGACCTGCGCCGCGAGCTGACCGGGTTTCATCCGGTGACCCAGGCTTCCTGGGACGGAACGGTGCAGAGCATCCGTCGCCGTTCCGTCCCGGGAGCTAGGGCCTGTCGTCTGGATCTCCGCGGCGTCGCGGTGTCCAGCACGCACATCTGCCGCGTTGTCGTCGGTCGACGACGCTCCGCGTCGCCTCCCTCCTCCGCCTTGCAGCTGCACGCACCGGACACCGCTCCTTCCCCCACGGAGATCCAGACGACAGACCCTAGGCCCGTTCGGTGAAGTGAGCGATCGTCACATGCCCATCGCCACAGTCGGCGTTGCGCACCACCACGGTTGCCCGCACCCCGATGCGAGCATCTGGCGTGCACACTTCCGAGCGCGCTTCAACCGGCTCGATCGTGGTCGTCACGGGCGGTGACGCGACAGCGCGGCGCCGCGAACGGTCGCGTCGGCACAGCGCGGACCCTCGTCATCCGGGGCGGTGACAGGCGACGTTCCCACAGGCCACGGCTCTGTGGTGCGGCCGGGTCGCTCGCCGGTCACGGCGGCGGACCGGTGCGAATCGCCGTCTTCCGGTGGCCGGCAGGGCGGGTGCGTCACCGCGGTGGTGGACGTGGGAAGCGGCCGGGTGTCGCGCTCAGTAGCGAAGAGGGGAGGGGAGAACGGGACTGCGGCACACACTGCCTTGGCGGAGCGGAGGGCGACTCCTACGATGTGCGGGATCGCTCCCACCCCCCGTGGTGGGAGATCGCCACAGCCTGTGCGGACTCCCCCCACTGTGTCCCCGGGCCGGTGGCGATGGAGTGGCGGCCGTTCCCCGAAGCGGTTCCCCCGATTGCTCGGGCCCCGGCCGCCCTCCCGGACCCTCTCAGCAGGCTGCGATGCACTCCCGCCACTCCCGCCACACCCGCCACTCCCGAACGACTGGACGAGAAATGAACCTCACCATGCGAGCCGCCGTCTTCGGTTGACCCGGCCGGCCGGGCGGTCACTCGAACAGCGCTCCCTTCCCATCCCGGCCCCACCCCGGATCGGCCCCCCATTCGTGCCGTCGAGCGCCTGCTCACGGCGCCCGGAGCCCGGGGCGCGGGACAGAAGCCGGCCGTCGTCAACGGACGACGGCGTGCACCTGTGCCGCCGCACCGGACTCCGTTCACCCCCACCCACCGTCAAGCTCCCAATGGAGATCATTGATGCGTTCCCACCGTCGTTCCAGAACGACTGCGATCGTCGCCGGCCTCGCGGTGGCAACCGCCCTCGGCGCCACTGCCGTGAGCCTCGGCTCCACTCGGGCCCAGGCCACCCCGACCGTCGCGCTTCCCCCCGTGCACGCACCTTTCGACTACCAGATCGGCGGGGCGTACACCCCGCCCGCCGGTGTGAAGGTCGTCAGCCGCGATGTGAAGGACTCCCCGGCGAAGGGGCTGTACAACATCTGTTACGTCAACGCCTTCCAGACTCAGGAGAAGGGTGACGCCGACGGCCCGCAGGACTGGGCGCCCGACCTCTTGCTGTCCAATTCCAAGGGTCCGGTCATCGACCCGGACTGGAACGAGGCCATCCTCGACATCACCACCGATGCCAAGCGTCAGCGGATCGCCGACAAGATCAACGGATTCATCGACCAGTGCGCCTCGAAGGGCTTCAACGCCGTCGAGCTCGACAACTACGACACCTTCACCCGCGACGTGGTCGCCGGCAAGATCACGGCCGATCACGCCCAGTCGTACATCCGCCTGCTGTCGCAGCACGGCCATTCCAAGGGGCTCGCCATCGCCCAGAAGAACACCGTCGAACTGGCTGCCAACCACGTTGCCAACGGGCTCGACTTCGCCATCGCCGAAGAGTGCGGTGACCCGAAGTGGAAGGAGTGCGGCAAGTACATCTCCGCCTTCGGCAACAACGCCATCTTCATCGAGTACACGAGCGCCGGCCTGAAGAACGCCTGCGTCTACGGTGCCCAGGTGAGCGTGGTCCGACGGGACGTCGAGGTCGTTCCTGCGGGTAGCAGCGGGTACGTGCGCAAGACCTGCTGACCGGGGACTTCCGGCCGGTCGGGAGACGGGATGGGCCGTGCGGGCGCGTGAGCCGGAGACGGTCATGCTCCCGCACGGCCCGACCACCCGGCGCGGGGGTTCCGCTCCCATTGGTCGTCACGGCCCGGGGATTCGGCCGGCACCGGTCAGGGCCGACCGGTGATTCCGGCATCCGACTCCCGCGTGGAGGCCGTCGCCGTGCTGGCGGACGACCAGCGCCGCCGGAGGTACGGACGTTCGCCCCGGTCATGGACCCGACGATCGAAGTGGCGTCAGGGCCATGCTCGGCACTGCGCGACCGGTGGACCGCGCGGCCCGGCCTTGACCAGGCCCTGGCCGCCGTACCGGAGGGACCCCGGCGGTCCTGGTGGACAGACGTGCTGCGGGGGTTCCTGCGGAGCAGGGAACCGCGCCTGACGGACGAGGACCTCGCCCGTCCGACGGTGGCGGCCTGGAAGCGCTCGCCGCTCTCGCCGCCGCCACCGAAGTGGGGCAGGACCTGACCGCGCTGACCGCGGCCGTGGACGCGGAGATGGCCGAATTCGTCGCCCGCGCGGTCCAACCGGAGGAACTCCGGGCCAGTAAGGTCACCGCGCTGACGGCCCTGTGCGGCCCGCTACTGGCCCGGCAACCGGGGATCAGCGGAGCGACCTCAGGCGGATCCGACGAGCACACGCGATCCCGAACAAGGGCATTTCGAGGGCAGACCCGGATTCTTCGTCCGCCAGACGATGTTCGTCAGGTGCACCCTCGGATTCGGATTCGTCCTGCTGGCCGGCGGCTTCGGCACCCTGGATGAATTCCTGGAGGTGCCCAGTCTCGTCCACGCGATCGGGATGCGCAGGGTCAGGACACCGGCGTCGCAATCCGCCTGGATGCGCTCGGTGTCCAGGGTGTCGGCGAGCATCACCTGCCGGGAGAACACCCCCAGCGGTCGCTCGGCGAGCTCGACCTGGAGGGTGTCGTTCTTGGCGACCGGCCGGCGTTCCGCCTTGACGGTCAGCATGTTCCGCTCGACATCGATCTCGAGTGCCTCGGGGCTCACACCGGGCAGGTCGAAGGCGATGACGTATTCGTCGCCGTCGCGACAGGCGTCCATCGGCATGACGGACGGCTTCGACCAAGGCCCGGACGTCCCCGTCAGCTGCTGGACGATCCGGTCCATCTCACGGAACGGGTCAGTGCGCATCAACATCGCGAATGCTCGTCAGGAGCAGGCAGGGAGGGGTTGACCGTGCAGGAGGCCCTGCCTTCATGCGCGGGCCTCGCCACGATCACCCGAACCAGACTCCAGTCCGATCAACAAGCTCCTCGATCGGTACGACAACGGCTTCTCAGGCTCAGGCGGGGCTTGAGGTGGTGCAGGTCAGGAGTACATGTGCCGCAAGGCCCTCATCGCGCTGTCGACGACCTCACCATCGGATGCCTTGGCGAGCCGGTGAGCCTGGTCACCACCGTTGAAGCCGAGAAGCACCGGCTTGCCGAAGGCCCTGTATCCGTTGACCCACCAGGACCACAGGCTGGGGTTCCCGGGATCGGACCATTCGATGACGTCGACGTCCTTGTCCCAGAAGGGCTCGGGAAATTCGAGCCACAGTTTGTCGAGAAGACCGGCCCCCAGCGCTTTGACGGCCTCCTGTTTCGCGTCGGGCAGGGCCGGCTCGAAGCCGATGGCTGCCGCCTTGAGTACGCCGATCGGAACGGTGATCACCGCGCGATCGGCCCGCACGGTGCTGCCGTCCCGCAAGGTCACCGTCACCCCGTCCGCGCCGTACTGGATGCGGGCGACGACCTGCCGCACGCGCACCGGGATGTCGCCGCGGAGGTGCGCGAGCATCCGGTCGTAGCCCCGCGGGAGCAGAAGATCGGGACCCTTCAGGTCCCGGCCCCCGAGGGTGGCCTCCACCGAGAGTTGGCTGGGCTCTGCGGCGTACTCCAGGGGGTAGTTGATGTTCAGTGCGGTACGCAGTGCCGCGGAGGGATCACGCGGCATCACGGAGGCGACGGTAGCCTCGTTCGGATCGTCGACATCGCCCAGCTTCTTTTCATATGCGGCGAGTTCACGCATCGCCTGCTCGTCCTCGCCGGTGGAGTTGTCGTAGTCGAAGGCGTAGCTCGGATCGCCGGTCTCCTTGAGGATCGCGGTCATGGCGTTGCCCGAGGAACCGTGGATCCAGGAGGCTCCCATTTCCGCCGGCACTCCGGCGATGTGCTGGGTCCAGATGCGCCCGCCGATTCGGTCCCGTCCCTCGAGAACCGTCACCTGGTAGTCCTGGTCGACGAGGGCGCGAGCACAGCCGATTCCGGCGAAACCGGACCCGATGATCACGATGTGCTCGCCTTCCTCGGCAGCGCTGATGACCTGCGCGGCTGCGCGTCGTCCGCTTTCCAGGGCGCCGTGGGCTGTGGATGGCGCCTCGGAGGAGGTCGCCTCGCCGGCGAAGTACAGGCGGTCGGCAACGGGCGCGGCAAGCATGGCGCGTGCTCTTGCGCCCAGGCTGCTGGGCGCGAGGTAGGAGTAGGAGCAGAGGGCGAAGGGGTCGATGGACCACGACGTCCGCAGGTATGCCAACGGTTCCGGGACCGTGGGGTTGCCGCCTCTGGGCGGGGTGCTTGACGTGCAGGAAGCCATCGTCCCGGTCGCGGCCATGGCGAGAGCCGAACCGAGCAGCCTGCGGCGCCCGATGTCGTTCGTTGACCTCATGCGAAGGAATCCTGTCCAGGTGAGCAGCAAGGGACGATCGCCTGCAAGATGCGAGCATGACAGTCGTGGTTACGCAATTGCGGTCACTTCCTGTGGCCGCGTTGAATTCTTCGGGAAGCGTTTGTAGCGGTCTCTAAAAGCTCGCTACATTTCTCTTCTTCATTCGGAAATGAAAGTTGCCGGGATCGCACCGATGGTCTTGCAGTCAGCGAAAGGACGGGCTGGCAGCAATCTCACGAACTACGCTCTCACGCAGGAGACACAAGTGCCAGCCTCCATCTCGGCCATGAGTAGAGACTACTCAGAGTCTGCCGTGAGACCCCGCTGATGAAAGGATCTCAAATCCCAGGATGGCGGGTCCGGTGTCGCCGATCAGTCGGCTCCGCGTGGCCGAGCGCCGCGACTGCCCGGTGGACGCCGTGCAGGTCCTTGCCCCAACTGTCCGCCCATCGCTACCAGACGAAGCAGCGCTCCTGAATACCCAGGTGAGCGCTCGTCGCCGGCTGTCAATGCCCACCAGCGACCGCCCACTGCGAAGATCACTCCACACACCCTGGCCATGGCTTACAACGACGCCGGACCAGTCACCGGGCCGGGCGCCAGCCGCGGTCACCCGAACAGGACCCCAGTTCGCCCGACAAACCCAAGATCGGAACGACAACAGCTTGCTACGGTTCCACGGACCCGCTCAGCTCTCACTGATAGCCCTTGATACCGGGGATATAGCGCGAAGATTGTTCGGGCTGGCGGCGGATCGATGGGGTGTTCATAGTGTTTGCAGTGGAACTTCGAAGATGAAGTGAGCACCGGCGGCCTGTGGGGTGTCGCGGTGGGTCAGGGTACCGCTGTGGCGGTGCGCGATTTCGCGGGCGATCGGCAGGCCCAGCCCCGTCCCGCCCGTACTCCGGTCGCGAGAGGAGTCGAGTCGGGCAAAGCGCTCGAAGACCTTCTCGCGGTCCTCTACGGATACGCCCGTGCCGTCGTCCCGGACTTCGACCGTGGCGGTGGCCGCGTCGGCGGTGACGGTGATGGTGATGCGGCGGTGGGAGTGATGCACCGCGTTGTCGAGGAGGTTGAGCAGGAGCCGTTCCAACTGCCGGGGATCGCCTCGGACGGTGGCGTCGTCGGTGGTGCGGCAGTCTATCCGCAGGGAGGGGGGAGCGTGTCGGCGGGCCCGGGCTGCCGCAGTGTGGGCCAGCAGTCCCAGTTCGACAGGGGCGGTGGGTAGCGCAGTGGAGTGATCGAGGTTGGCCAGCAGGAGCAGGTCTTCGATGAGTTGCTGGAGGCGTTCGGCGTCGCCGAGGGTGTCGCGGATGACGTGGGGCCAGTCGGTGTGATCCGGGTAGTGGAGCGCTACTTCGAGGTCGGCGCGGAGCGCGGCAAGGGGGGTGCGCAGCTCGTGGGAGGCGTCGGCGGTGAAGCGGAGTTGTTGTTCGACGGCTTGTTCCAGCCGGTCGAGAGTGTCATTGGTGGTGGCGGCCAGACGCGCGATCTCGTCCCGGCGAGGCGGGACGGGGAGGCGTTCGCTCAGGTTGTGGGCGGTGATGGTGCGCAGGCGCTGCTGGATCTGCCCCACCGGGCGCAGGGCTCGGGCGGTGGTGCTCCACACGATGAGGGCGACCAGGAGGATGGCGGCGGGGATTCCGATGGAGAGGGTGTCGTCGACGGATGCGACGGCCTGTTCGGCGTCCCATGGGGTGACCAGGATGTGCAGGGTCAGCCGCGTGGGGTGCGCGATGCCGTTGTCGTCGAGCAGGCCAGGCCCTTGGAAGACGGTGGTCAAGACGGTGACGTTGTGGTGCGCGAGGCGGCTGGTGCCGGGCCGGGCGTGGTCGGAGGCAGCGTCCAGGTGCATGGTCTCCTCGGAGACGGCCATGGTGTTTCGTGTGGAGGTGAGTGGTCCGAGCGGGGCCGGCACGAAGGGGGTCAGGTCGGGGTTGCCTTCGACGAATCGGCCCTCGGGGTCGACCAGGACCCACATGTCAGTGCCGTTGAAGAAGAGTGGGGTCCCGTCGCCCCCGTGGACGTAGCGGGGTTCGATGACGTTCAGGGTGGCTCGGGCCTGGTGGAGGGCGTCGGTCATCTTCGAGGCATACAGTTCGTGGCGGATCCACCAGGCCCCGGCGCTGAAGGCCAGGGCGGCGGCCAGAGCGGCGGCCAGGGCGGCACGCAGACGGATCGACAGGCGACTAGGCATGATCGGCCAGTCGGTAACCGGCGCCGCGCACGGTATGGATGGTACTGCGGCCGAAGGGCACGTCGATTTTGCGGCGCAGCGCCCGGATGTGGACGTCGATGATGTTGCTCGCAGCTTGTTGGTTGGCGTCCCATGCCTGTTCCAGCAGGTCGCTGCGAGTGACCACTTCGCCGGATCGCAGACCCAGGTAAGCCAGGACGGCGAACTCCTTGGCGGTGAGTTCGATCTCCCTCTCGCCGCGGCGGCACCGGCGGGTGGCGGGGTCGATGTGGAGGTCACCGATCTGCAGGGCGCGCTGGCGTACCGGGCCTCCCCTGCGGAGCAGCGCCCGCAGCCGGGCCAGCAGGACGACGTAGGAGAACGGTTTGGTCAGGTAGTCGTCGGCGCCGGTGTCCAGCGCCTCGGCTTCGTCCCACTCACCGTTCTTGGCGGTGAGCATCAGGATCGGCGTGCGGATGCCCTCACGCCGCAGCAGCTCACAGACCCGGTATCCGTTCAGACCGGGAAGCATGATGTCGAGGATGATGACCTGGTAGGGATGCTGCAGGGCCATCCGCAGCCCGTGGCGCCCGTCGTGGCACACATCGACCGCGTAGCCCTCTGCCTCCAGGCCGCGCCGGATCACAGAAGCCAGCCGCCTCTCATCGTCGACCACCAGTACCCGCATGTCACTCATCCTCTCGGTCGCCCGAATCACCACATGAAGATCGCTTCATCCTGCTTCATCGCCGCTTCATCGCCGCCGGCTGACAGTGGGCGCTCCTAGCCGCGTCCCACAGGAGATCCCGGTGCCCCTCGCCTCAGCCCGTCCGCGCCCACTCCGTACCACGCCTGCGGCCCGGTCCCCGGCCGGAACCACCGGCGGCCGCAGCCCACGCCGACGCTGCCCGTACCTGCTCGCGGCTGCGTTCTTCACGGCCTACGCGGCGCTGTCCGTCACCCAACACCTTCGGTTGCGCTCGACCGGTTACGACCTGGGCATCTTCGAACAGGCCGTGCGCGCCTACTCCGAACTGCGTGCTCCCGTCGCGGAACTGAAGGGCTCCGGCTACAACCTGTTGGGGGACCACTTCCACCCGATCCTGGCGACCGTCGCCCCGCTCTACCGGATCTTCCCGACCCCCGTGACGCTGCTGGTCGTCCAGGCCGCTCTGCTCGCGGCCTCAGTCGTCCCTGTCACCCGTCTCGCGATCCGCAGCACCACGCCGCGGCTCGGTACTGCGGTCGGTGCCGCCTACGGTCTGTCCTGGGGTCTGCAGCAGGCCGTTGGCTTTGACTTCCACGAGATCGCTTTCGCCGTCCCGCTGTTGGCTTTCTGCCTCGAGCACCTTGCCCGGCGACAGTGGCGTGCGGCCGCCGTCTGGTCGCTGCCGCTGGTGCTGGTCAAGGAGGACCTGCCGCTGACCGTCGCTGCGATCGGCCTGTACATCGTGCTGCACGGGCGCCGCAGGCTGGGGGCCGCCGTGCTGGCCTACGGCCTTCTGGCCGGCCTGCTGATCGTGCTGGTCGTCATCCCCGCCTTCAATCCCCACGGCCACTACGACTATCTCCACAGCGCCATCCCGACGGGCTCCAGCCCTCTGGTTCGGCTGTTCCTGCCCACGGAGAAGCTCGGAACCCTCCTCGCTCTGCTCGTGCCGACCGCGTTCATGGCCCTGCGCTCGCCGCTGGTGCTGCTCGCGCTTCCGACCCTGGCGTGGCGGTTCTGGTCGACCAACCCGGCGTACTGGGGGCACGACTACCACTACAGCGCTGTTCTCATGCCCATCTTGTTCCTGGCCTTCGCCGATGCGCTGGGCAGACTACGCGGGCCAGGCATGTGCCGATCGAGACTGGTCACCGGAGCGGTCGCGGCGAGCCTGACGGTCAGCCTGGTGACACTTCCCGCACTGCCGCTTCGGGACCTGGCCGGCCCAGCATGGCAGCCCAGCCCCTGGGCCGAAGCGGCCCGGCAGGTGATGGCCGCCGTTCCCGACGGCGCCGATATCGCGGTAGTCAACTCCCTCGCTCCGCAGCTCACCGCACGGACCCAGGTCTATCAGTTTCCTCAGGCCTTGGACAGCGACCGCAGACCCGAGTGGCTTCTGGTCAGCGATCCCGCACACGGCGGCATGCCCGTCTTCGACTGGGAGCTGCCCCGCCTCGCAGACATCCCCACGTTGGGCTACCGTCTGGTCGCTGAGCGCTCCGGAATCCAGCTCTACCGGCTCGTTCACGACTGACCCGTCGAACCCGGTCCGACATCGAACAGAGTGGTGATTACTCCTGTCGGCGTCCCGATGACGCGGTTTCATGGCTCCCCAACGGCAGGGGAGTTCCACTGTTCGGCTGCCGCGTGTGCCGGAGAAGCCCGGCGCTGCACACCGACATGCCACCAACGCACAGATTGTTGCTCAGTAGCCGTTGTCGTACCGAGCAGTTCGCCTGCCGGTCGAACGAGGGTTCCCGGCCGGGTGACCTTCCGGTGATCCGGGCATGAAGGCGGGGTCTCCTGCACAGCTCGTGGGCGCGAAGCCATCCGAGCCGCAGGGAGACCCGATGGCCGCAGTTTTACGCGCCTGCGTCCCGTGAGTCCAACTCACCTTCCCGGTCGTGTGATTGTCTCGCGCACCGGTTCGGGAACGCGGGTGACCATCCGGACAGCTGGCGGACCGGCAGATGATCGACGCGATCCGATACCTGGTCGCGGGCGGTATCGCATGGCGGGCGATGCCGGCCGACTTTCCCGCCTGGGACCGGGTCTACGCCTTCTTCCGGCGCTGGCGCATGGGCGGGCTGATAGGCGAGTTCCACGACCGGCTGTGCGGGAAAGTCAGCGCGCGCGAGGGCCGCGACGCGGAGCCGACCGCGGCGGTCGTCGACTCGCAGTCGGTGAAGGGCGCCGCGTCAGTGCCGGCCGCCTCACGCGGCTTCGACGGCGCCAAGAAGATCAACGGGCGCAAGCGGCACGTCATCGTGGACACACTCGGACTGCTGCTGATGGTGCTGGTCACCCCGGCCGACTGCACCGACCGCGACGCGGCCCGCGGCATGCTGGACCGGCTCCGAGCCCGCTACCAGAAGATCACTGGTGTGGGCCGACGGCGGCTACACCGGCCGTCTGGTCGACTGGGTTGGGGAGAAACTCCAGGTCACCCTGGAGATCGTCAAACGCAGCGACGACCAGGCCGGGTTCGTGGTGCTGCCCAGACGGTGGGTGGTGGAGAGGACCCTGAGCTGCTGGGGGTCTTGGGTGCAGTGATGACGAGGCGGTTGTTGTCGACCGCGGAGAGCGTGTAGCGGACATAGAGGACGCGTTCGTTGAGGTGTATGTCGTCCCAGCGCAGGGCGAGGGCTTCGCCTTTGCGCAGGCCGGAGCCGATCAGGACTTCGATGAGGTCCGCGAAGGCGGGATCCGCGGTGTGGCAGTGGTGCAGGAAGTGGACGGCGTCCGTGACGGTCCAGATGTGACGTTCGGCTGCGGCCGGGCGAGGGTGACGGTGGGGCGGGCCGGGTCAAGGTCCTCTACCTGTTCATCCGTGACCGGCAACCCAACCGGCCCAATGCCACCGGCAGAACCCGCAACTGGAAGGAAGCCATCAACACCCCTGCCGGCAACTACGGCGACCGCGTCACCGACCACCAGTAACAGCAGCCAACACCGGTCTGAGACCGCGTTTGAGATCTGGCTGCCCGGACTTTGCCGATTCTGTTGCTGCGCTCACGGTCGGCAGGTGGCACGGAGGGTCACAAGTCAGCTGAAGCCACGCGGGGGGTGCTTCTCCCGTCGCCCGCCCTTCGGCCCTGCCCGCGGGGGCGGCAGCAACGGCTGCACCAAAGACCACTGACCACCCGTCAGATCTGACGGATGCTCGCCCCCGGAACCACTCGCACAAGCCCCAACGGCCTCACCAGCCCAAGGACACGGTAGATCTCAAACGCGGTCCTACACAAAGAAAAGACACTCCCCTCCATCGTTGCCTTTCGCATGCCGGTGCGTTTCTATCGAATCAGGCCGGAGGCCGGAAGACGCGAACCCTGGGAGCGAACGGCGTGAGCGCTGAGACGTGGGAGCAGAAGTGGGCCGAGGACAAGCGGCGGGTCGCGGCCGAGGAGGATGCGGTGATGGCGGCCTCGGGCCTGACCTTCACCGACGAGCGACTGACCGCCAGTACGGCGGCGGGGTCGTTCGTCGGCACCTACGCGCAGGCGCAGGAGAACGGCATGAAGGTGGGGGAGATCAGCGAGGTCATGCCGGGTCGACGGTTCCTGGTCCTGTCTGTGGTCTTCCATTACTACGATCGGTTCGACGGCCTGCCCACGGGTGTTTCCTCGGATGAACGGGCAGAATGGAACTTCACGGTGAGGTTGGCGGAAATCGCGCAGGACGTCGAGTCGCCGGCCGAATGATTCCGCTGGCCGGCCCGAGGCCAGGCGAGGCCGAGAGTCGGGCCAGGTCGATCTCGTCGGGGGACAGGTCCGGTCGGGACCGCAGCGGGTGGCACATGTGCCGCCGGCCTTGGTGAGCGTAGGCGTTGCCGGCTCCGATCTCGACCACCCAGGTTCGATTCGACCTCCTGCCTCCCCGGGCAACCCGGACGCTCTGTCACTACACCCCGCTGAGCACCGCCGACGCCGGCGGCGCTCCGGCGCGGTACGACCGGCTCGTGCGGCGGGGCCCGCGTTACTGGAGATCGGGCGGCTGTGGGGGATCGCAAGCGAACTGCGGCCTGTCCTGGAACAGACGGCCCGTGCCGCGGCCACCACCACCTGGCCGCTGGTTCACGAGCGCCATCAGATCACGGTCCTGCACCGTTGACTTGCTTGCCACACGGTGCAGTTCACGCCGTGTGATCGGGCGATCCTGGCGGCGTTGCCGCACCGGCTGCCGTCGCAAGCGCTGCGCCGGGTGCAGCTGCTGGTACGGCCGGAGACGGTGCTGCGTTGGCACCGCGGTCTGGTCGCCCGCCGCCACGCTGCCGCCTCCCGGCCCAAGCGATCGGGAAGACCGCGGACCGTGCACTCCATCCGCGCCCTGGTTCTACGCCTTGCACGGGAGAATCCCAGTTGGGGCTATCGCCGCATCCACGGTGAGCTCCTCGTTATGGGAATCCAGGTGGCCGCGTCCACGGTCTGGGAGATGCGTTCGCGGTGATTGAGCACGCCGGTCGGAGGATCCGTATCCTCCGCGCCACCGCACCGGCGACCGCACCCTGGGTGACCCAGACCGCGAAGAACCACGTCATGGACCTCGAAGACGCCAGCTGCCGGATGCGGTTCCTGATCCGGGACCGCGACGGAAAGTTCCCCACCCTGTTCCACACCATCCTTGTCGACGCGGGGATCGAGGTGGTGCTCAGCGGCGTGCGGATGCCGAGAGGGCATCGCCAACGCCCGCCCACTACACCCGTTGCCGGTTCCGATTGCCGGTCCGCGGCAGATCACCCGACTCGACATGAGACGACGCGAACGACTCGGAGGCATCCTCCATGAGTACCAACATGCAGCGTGACCTCACCGGATGAGATCTTCGGCAGGCGCGGGGCTGGGCCTGGTCGTAGCCTGCCGCTATGACTGAGGCCCCGATGTGAGTGCCGCTCACGGTCGCCCGCCGAGGGGCGTCGCCACCCGCGCCCGGAATTCAGTGGACCCGTACTCCCGTGGGCGGTTAGCGTGCTCCCGCCCGCAGTCGCCTCTGGCAAGGACGAGCCGTTGTACACCAAGTGAGACACCCCGAGCGCTGAACCGTCGCGCGTCGCACCTGTGCGCCGTGCTCCTTTTCGCTGCGGTCTCCTCACTGAAACCGGTGTATCTCCATGTCCAGAACCTGGGTGGTAGTTCCCACCTGCCTGCCGATCGTTCTCCGCCGTTGCCACAGGTGCCCCTCCGGGCGCTTCCGGACGCACGGCACATTCCGCGTCAACGCCAACCACAAGCTCCTCGACGCCTGGCTCCCCGGCCTGGCGGCCGATCCGTTCCAGGACCCGGTCCTACGGCGCCGCGACCTGGGTGTCTCGGGTCGAAGCGACCGGCCGGCCTGGCAGTCGCCGTACGGTCCACCGTCGCACCGGGCGCACCGCGGCCGGTGGGCCCCCGTGCCAGGAGTGGCCAATCCGCGGTCCTCCTTGCCGCGCGAATACTTGTGCGGCCGGTGCGACTGATCGCCGAGGATTTCGGCTGTGCGCGAGCCGAGACCGGCAGGCTGCTCACCGAGGGGGACGTCGTGTCGACGGTCCGCCTGAGCGGCAAGCTCCCGGGCGACTTCACCTTCACGCTCAAGCGCTGAGTCCTTCCAACCCGGTGCCTGTCCGGCGGAATCCGATCCGCTGGACAGGCCCTGAGGGGAGTCCTCCTCCTGGTAGGAGTGCCGCTGTTCCTTCCACGGGTCCGCGATGTCGTGGAACCCGCGCGCCTCCCAGAACCCCCGCCGGTCCTGGGTCGTGTACTCGGTCGCGGGCAGCCGCTTGGGTCCCTTGTAGCCGTACAGGTGCGGTACGACCAGGCGCCGTCGAGGCGGCGGCGCCGAAGCCCTACAGGGTCCATCGCTCGGGCCGGGACTTCGGCACCGGCCCGTAGTGCGACACCGGCCGGCCCTTTGCCAGCTTCTGGCCAGGAGGAAGTCGTCCCGATCCATGATGCCGCCCTGTTCTCCCGCTTGCCGACGCGGTGACGGCGAGCACCTCTCCGCGAGCAGAGGTCTGCCGGCATCCGCTGCTTACCCACGTCGGAGACGCGGAGTCCGACAGGTTCATAGGTATCGCCAGGCGTGGCCCCCTTTTGGGCGTGGGAACTGGTGGGGCAACCACGCGGAAGGCGAGTACCGCCCTTGTTCGCACCCCACCGCCACGACAAGATCCGATCTGCACCGAGGCTCCACAGATCCTCGAAGTCGGGGACGGATCCTCGACGTCGTGGCTCCTCGGACGAGGAACCACCCTCCCCAGAAGGGCCTCATCCATGACCGTCCTCAAGCGCGCACTCGGAACCACCCTTGCCGCCGGCGCCCTCCTGCTGACCGTCGGCGCCCTGCCGGCCGGCGCCCAGACGGCCGTCACCAGCCAGGTCTTCGTCGGCACCGCTTACAGCGGCAGCCCCTTCGCCTCGAACCTCGCCGCCTACAACAGCGCCCGCGTCCAGGCCACTGCAGCGGGCTACACCACCGCCCAGTGCTTGCTGACCCTTGCTCCGGTCGCCTTCCGGATCAGCCCGACCCTCTGGAAGTCCACCGCGGCACTCACCTGCAACGCCTGACGAACGACGCCCGTCTTCCAGCAGGGCTCTCGCCACGCGTCGAGGTTCAGGTGCTTGAGCATCGAGGTGAGGCGGAGCCGGCGGACGGTCGGGCAGAACTGAGCCGTCGGCACGGCGTACTCGGCGTACTCGGCGTACTCGGCGTGGAAGACCGCCATGCCCGCGGTGGTCGGTCTCCATGAGCTTGCCGATCAGCTGCACCAGGTCGCCGAGCGTGATGGTGCGCTCCCCTGCGGCCACCTGCCCGATCACCGTCGGGATCACCGCTCGCATGGACTGCCGCGGTCCGAAGGTGTTGAACGGCCGCAGTGTCACCACCGGGGTGCCGAAGCTCGCGAAGTAGCTGTCCGCCAGCCGGTCGCCGCCCGCCTTCGAAGCGGCGTACGGGGACTGGGTGTTGATCGGGTGGTCCTCGGAGATCGGTACGGTCTGCGCGGTGCCGTACGTCTCGCTGGTGGAGGTGTGCACCAGCCGCGGGATCTCCAGGTGGGGGACGGCCTCCAGCACGTTCAGGGTGCCGGTGACGTTGGTGTCCACATAGGAGTGCGGTGCCCGGTACGAGTACGGGATCGCGATCAGCGCGGCCAGGTGGTAGACGGCCTCGGCGCCCTCCACCAGCTCCCGGACGGAGCCCGGGTCGCGGACGTCGCCCAGGAGGAGATGAGGGGGATGTCGGCCGCTACTTCGTGCACACCGCCGACACGCTGCACGGGCCTCGCCGATTCTGGGTCGTCGGCCGCGATACCGGCCGGCCTACCGCGCCATCGCTTCCGGCATCGCCCGGCAGTGGATTGAACAGGCCGAAGCCTGACGCCCAGGGCCGGCCGGACTTCGACGGCCAGGGCGCCGGCATAGCTGAGGTTCGGTCACCGGAGCCGTCTGGCGTTCGCTCCACCTCGTCGGTGCCCAGCGGTCTGGGCCCCGTCATCTCGGCCCGCACCCCCTACACCGACAACGCTGGAGGACCACATGGACACCGAGATGCGGTGCCGCAACACCAGGACAGCATCACCCGCTCGGGCAACACCTCCGGCCTCGCGGACCTGGCCGAAAGGAAGATCTTCGTTGCGCTCACCAATGACCAGGCCAAGGACTCCCCGGAGTTCGACCAGTACGTCGGCGACTGTCATGAGCAGGTCGCCGACCACTTCCAGAGCCACCGCTCTTGATCACTCCGTGCCCTCCAGGAAGGGGGCCGACCCGATGGACTCCGATCGGCCCCCACTTCGCGTACGGGCCTGTCTCCGCGTACGGCTGCCCGCGCCGTGCGCAGGGTCTCCCGCCTCGGTTCAGCCCTGCGCCCGCTCTGCCACGGGCTGCCACTTCTCCCACACCGCGAGACGCTGCTCGTAGTCGGCCTTGGCGATACCCAGCGGCGCCGAACCGAAGAAGCAGCGCAGCGGCGGCTCGTCGGCGTCGACGATCTCCAGCACGGCCGCGGCGGACGCGGTCGGATCGCCCGGCGTGCCGACGCGCCTGCGGCGCTGCTCCTGCACCTCCTTGTGGAAGTCGGCGTACGCGGGCAACGGCTCGGACGTGCTTGACGAGGAACCCGCCCAGTCGGTGGCGAACCCGCCGGGCTCGATCAGCGTGACCTTGATGCCGAACGGCGCCACTTCCTGGGCCAGCGCCTGACTCATGCCTTCGAGCGCCCACTTCGACGCGTGGTAGATCCCGACCAGCGGGAAGGCGCTGATGCCTCCGATGGAGGAGACCTGGAGAATGTGGCCGCTGCCCTGCTCACGCAGGAACGGTAGCGCCGCCTGCGTGATCCACAGGGCGCCGAACAGGTTGGTCTCCAGTTGCGCGCGCGCCTCGGGCTCGGTGAGTTCCTCGACCATGCCGAAGTGGCCGTATCCGGCGTTGTTGACCACCACGTCGAGGCGCCCGAACCGCTCGTGCGCCTGCCGCACGGCGGCGAAGTCGGCGTCACGGTCCGTCACGTCGAGGCGCAGGGGCAGCAGCCGTTCTCCGTACTTCTCGCGAAGGTCACTCAGCGTGGAGAGGTCGCGCGCGGTCGCGGCCACCGAATCGCCGCGTTCGAGGGCGGCAACGGCCCACTCCCTGCCGAAGCCGCGTGAGGCACCGGTGATGAACCAGATCTTCTGCGTCATGGTGTTCTCCTCAAAGGGTGTTTCGTCTCGTTGTTTCATCCTGGATTGCCGGGTTGGATATAGTTGATGCGCCGCGCCATGTTGGGGTGGATTCGCCGGTGGGCCGGTGGGCCGGTGGGTCATGAGGTTGATCATCGCGAGGTGGATCATGGCTTCGGAGCGGTGTGGGCGAGCTTCGTAGTCGCGGGTCGGTCGGCGGTGTTGCATGAGCCGGCCCAGGGTTCTCTCGACCGTCCACCGGCGCGGCATGTGCCGTAGGTGAGCAGCCACGAGTGGTCACCGACCGCTGGATGACCGTCGCACCGCGGTCTGTGCGTCGGCTGCCGCGAGCACGGTGTCAGCCAGTTCTGTGGCGGACTGTCCGCCACCCGCGTCGATGCGATCCAGGCCCAGCCTGTCGATGGCATCGATCATGAGTGTCTGGTAGCGCTCAGTGCGGGCCAGGAACATGCCCATCAGGACCTGTTCCTCGTCTGTGGCTGCTTCATAGCAGCCCTCCGCATGAACGCGAGCGCGTAAATGCGGGGCCACAGTCGATCGTAGTGGCCGGGAACGGACGTGATCAGTTCGTCAACCCGAGCTTCTCCGCGACCACTTGGGCAACGGTCGACTTCCCAACGTTCGACGTCCCGCCGATCAAGACCACCCGCACATCACGCGCGCCAACGACCCTACTCATCTTTCCGGGACGATGCCTGCAGTCGGCGGAGGCAAATGATGCAGCATGCCAGTTGTAGGAGCCCGTGGTGGAGGTCGGCGCGGTGTTCATAGCGGGCCGCCCGCGGTCGACGGGCGAAGGCCCGACGTGATCCCCCCTTTGAGCGCCCGGACAGGGGAGCCGTCGACTGCGCAGTCGTCCATGTCCAGCGCGTCTGCAGCGCGCAGTTCAGTCAGCAGGGCATGGTGCAGGGCCGGCCGGACTCCGGCCTCGGTCCAGTCCCGCAGTCGGCGTCAGCTGGTACTGCCGGAACGGCCCACCACCTGGACGGGAACGTCACGCCAGGCCACGCCCTTGCGCAGCGCGTAGATGATGCCTGCCACGGCCATCCGATCAGGCACGGGAAGGTGGCCGGGGTACCGGTGCCGGCGTTCCTGTCGCGGCGGCAGCAACGGAGCTATGCGGTCTCTGGGACAAGATCGGCGGACACCCGCCAGACCTTGCCTGCGAAGATTGCCAACAACCAGACGCCACACCGATCTCCTTCTGAAACGATCAGTTGCTCCTCCGGCAGCGATGGCCGTGAAGTTCGAACCGCGGTGACATCACTGCTGTGAGGCCGGCTCGCTCGGTAAGGCTCCACCAACCGCACGGTAGCGTGATGCCGGGGATGGACCCCGGATCAAGGTGTACGGCTCAGCGACCGAAATCACCATTGCAGCCAACGCTGCCGGACTGCTGCGGGACCTTGCGGAGCGGCTCATTGGCCTCGCTGAGCCCGAGCTCCGAGGTGGTTATCACTTGTCCAGCGGGCGCTACCGAGGGCGCGGTCGGCTTCGGAGCCGCTCAGCACCAGCAAGCCTGCACCGCGTTTAGCCGACCCGGGCGCGCTGGGTCCTGGTGGCTCCTCCGGGCGGCAGACGGTCCCGCGTCGACGAGCAACTGCTCGTCGACGCGGGACCGGTCTCACTTCGGCTTCACGGTGATGGTGAACTCGGCTGCCTTCCCCTGAGGCGGTGCGAAGCCGTCGTGGCAGGCGACGAGGAACTTCACGGGGGGCGTGACGACGTCCGAGCTTGTCGGCGTTCCGCTGACCGTCCCCGTGGTTTCGTCCTTGTCCGTCAGCCAGGCCGGCATCTCTTGGTAGAAGGCGAATTTCTTGGAGTCGTTGATGAAGCTCTGCCCGCCTGTTCCCTTGAACGTCCACGTGTACGGGACACCGACGGTTGCGTCCGGGGGATTCGTCGGGTCGATGGACGGCAGGTTGTACCGCTCGACGATCGCCGGCACGCTGATCAGCAGATCCGACCCTGCGACGCTCAAACCGTCGAGCACCGCGACGACTCCGATGATGTATTTCGTGGCCGGGGCGTCCCTGGAGATCGCTCGGGCGATGGTGCGGAAGACCTGGAGGACGTCAGGGGCGTTGCCGAGCACCGTACTCGCTATGGCGCACTGAGTGAGCCCCTTGCTGTCCGGTGGATACTTGATGACGCCGGCCAGGCCGCAGCCCATGGAGACGCCGCCCAGAATCAAGTGGCCGGCCGACCCCTCGATCATGTGGTGGACGTCGTCGATGACTCGTCCGGCGTTCTTCAGCAGGGTGGAGCGCCCACCCAGTGATTTGATGAGGTGGCCGATGGCCGTGAGGCCGACGTCGCAGCCGAATCTGCCGACCTGCATCCCCCAGGCGACGGTGACCTCGGTCTGCTCCCACTTGCTGCCGAGGACGGGTGGACAGGTGACCGTCAGGGAGAGGAACTTCCCGAAGCAGGCCATGCCGTTGACCACGCGCCGCAGCAAGTTGTTCCCGATGGAGGGGTTGAGGGCGACCAAGTCGGTGCCGAGGGTGGCGAACCCGTCGAAGACGGCGGCGAACACGCCGATGACTTCCTGCACCGTGAGCAGGCTGTCGTTGAGCGCCCAGTCCGGGGGCGGGTCTTCCTCGCCGCGGGCACTGGGGACGTGGCGCGGGTCCCAGACAGGCAGCGGGATGTTCTTGGGGAAGCCCTTGTCCCTCGGGAAGGGTTCCTGGTCGACTCCGTGAATGAGCTTGTGGATCACCGTCATGAAGAATGCTGCGACCAGGAGGATGAGCCGGCCCAGGGTCAGGGTCTCTGGGGGCTCACCCGGCCGTGCCTGCTGGTGAATCCACTCGTAGAGGGCTTCGAGCAGGCCGAAAGGAGTGGTGAGGGGCTTGTTGAACAGGTCCCAGAAGGACGCGGCGGCCGAAGCCGCGGCCTCGAATGCCTTGTCGGCGACCGCGCTGATCGTGTCGAGCACGGCGTCGATGAGCGTGCGGAGCATGTCGATGATGCTCTCGAAGGCGGATCGGTCGGCGCCGGCTCCGGAGTCGACCGTGCAGAAATTTTCCACCTGGCCGTACAGGTCCTCGAGTTTTCCGAACAGGGCCTGTGGGCCCGAGGCGCCGAAGGTGGCGAACATCTCGGTGAACTTGACGGCCAGCTCGTCTTCGATGCCGGTCGCCGACAGGTCCTGGAATTGGATCCGATAGGCTTCGGTTCCGGAAAGGGCCTTGTTCTGCATCCAGTTCGCCTGAGGTGTATTGAGCTCCCCGGTGTTCACCTGAGTCCCGGTGGAACCCACCGCCGCGGGGACCTTGTTTCCGAAATCCCCCATGCGAGTGCCGCCGTACTCACGCACCAGTTCGTCGAGGGCGTCGTTGATCTTCTTGCGTGCCCCGATCAGCCAACCGTCCATTTGCCCCTGGGCGTAGGTGATGGTCGAGGAGAAGAGCGGGATGAAGTAGTGGACCGCCTCCTCCAGCGCCACTTTGGTGTTCCAGATGGCACCGAGGGCGAAAAGGGACTTCAGCCAGTCGATGACGCGCATGATGGCGTCGGCGATCATCTGGAAGACCGCTTCGACGGCCTGGATGGCCTGTTCGATGGCCTCGATGACCATCTCGCCGAGGGAGACGATGGCGTCGCCCACCCAGATGGCGATCTCTGTGATCGTGGTGACGATGACTTCGGCGACCTTGGCGGCCCCGGTCTTGATGCCCTCCCAGACGTCGGAGGCCCAGCTGGTGAAGTCGTCCCACCAGCCGCCGTATGCGGGGTGGGCGTTGCGGTAGGACCGGTAGGCGTCGAGTTCGTCTCGCGTGCGGAAGGCCTGGTAGGCGGGCCGGTCGGGGTCCCACAACTGGATGACGTACCCGATGATGGGCTGGGGTTCGTCGAAGCCGTCGAGCAGAGCGGGCTGGAGCTGTTTGTTGCCCGCCGCCTGCCCGTACATGTTGGTGCAGTGGTCGACCACGATCTGGGGGGTCAGACCGCGTTCTTTGAGAGCCGTCCAGTCCGCGAGCGGCGGTGGGTCCTCCTGTACTCCCGGCATGTTCGACGGGACCTTCGCGTGTTCGAGCAGGTCGGGGGTGAACGTGCCGTTCTGCGAGGGCAGGGTGGCGTTGCCGGCCAGGAAGTCGTTGGCCTGGGCGGCGAAATCGATTGCCGTGCCGGATTGCAGGCCGTCGGCGTTGAGGTGGACCACCGGCGGGTTCAGGCCGCGTGCGGCAATGGACAGGGCGAGCTTGCCCATGGGGCTGGTGGCCACCGCGATGGGGCGTCCAGGTCCGACCTGGTAGGAGATCTCCGCGATCTGGACCTCGACCAGGGAGTCGGCGGACACGGACACGGGGTGGCCGGGCATTGGCTGGCCCAGCTTCGACAGCAAGGTGACGTCGGCGACGTAGTGCGAGACGACGTCGGGAGGAGGCGCCAGTTCACCGGGCTTCTTGACCGGCTCGGGCAGGCGGACCTTGTCCATCTGCCACTGTGAGGTGGTGACGTCCTGGGTGCACACGCAGTACGCCTCGGCCGGAGGCGTGCCGCTCATCTTGATCAGCTCGGACGGTTTGTAGTCCGGGTACGGGTCCAGCTGGTAGTCCACCACGCCGGCGTGCACGCCCACGGTGACCGTGCTCGAAGGCGCGGGCGGTGCTTGGTAGACCGGGGCGATGTTGTCCGCGCCGCGCTGGCCCATCACTGAGACCTTGCCGGCGCCGGGCCGGTAGGCGACGAGGTAGGACAGGCCGCCGGTGCCGTTGTAGTCCAGGCCGGTCACCAGGTCGCTCAGGGAGGCGAAGTCGTACCCGCCCAGCCCCTTTCCCTGGATGCTGGGCCGGTACGTGGTGGTATCGCCCTCCCGGCGCAGCACCCACGCCTGCCGGGAGGAGTGGCCCGGGATGTCGCCGGGCCGGTACGTCAGGATGTGGTTGTTGCAGCCGGTGCCGGAGTAGTCGAAGGGGACAAGCCGGTCCTCGGGTTCCATCAGGTCCCAGCCGCCGATTCCGCCGGTGTCGTGGTGGAGCACCGCGTCGAATCCGCCCTGCTTGTCCGGTGTGAGGATGTAGACCATGCCCGTGCCGGGGCGGTAGGCCAGCAGGTGGGTGCTGCTGCCCTTGCTGTCGTAGTCGAGGCCCGCTATCTCGTCCGCCGGATTGTTCAGGCGGAACCCGCCCAGGCCCGTCGACGACCTGGCCACCGGGGTGAACGAGCCGTCGCCCTGTGGTGCCAGTACCCATGCCGTTCCCGTGCCCGGCCGGTAAGCCAGCAGGTGGTCGTTCTTCTTGTTGCCGAGGTAGTCGAAAGGCAGCAACCGGTCCCGCCGGTCCGCCAGGGTGTACGTTCCGCCACCGCCGCCGATGCCGCCTGCGGCGGCGCCGGCCACCGAGACGAAGCCGTCCTGCCCGTCCCGCTTCTTGAAGATCGAGAACTTGCCCGCTCCCGGGCGGTAGGCCAGCAGGTGGTCCGCGCTCCCCGACCCCGTGTAGTCGTAGGCGACGACGCGGTCGTCGGGGGAACTGAAATCGTAGCCGGGCAGTCCGTACTCGTTGCTGAACGCTCTGTCGAACCCGCCGACCTCCGCCGTCCGCTTCACCACCCACACGGTCTGATCGCTGTAGTAGTGGGTCGGGCCGGGCCGGTAGGCGAACAGGTGGTCGGAATACCCGGACCTGGCGTAGTCGAATGCCACGATCCGGTCGTTCGGACGGGCCAGGTCGTAGCCGCCGATTCCCGGCGGGGCCGATGCCACGCGGGCCTGGGTCCACTTCGGTTGCAGCGTCTGCGCCCGGTCCGGACCGACCTGCCGACTGACGGTCTCCCAGCCTGCCTGGTGCAGCACCTTCAAGGTTGCGTCTTCGTCGAGCCCGAACACGTGCATTTTGCCGTCGGCGTCCTGCCAGAGCCTCGTCTTCGCCGCGAAGTCCACATCGTTGACCTGACCCGTGACGAGGTGTCCGCCCGGCGACATGCGGTATCCCCAGACCAGGGAGCCGTGCGTGTCGACGTAGAGGAACCCGATGTCCCCTTGCGGGTTGTCGCGGTTCAGATAAGGCTGGTGATAGGCGCCGCAGAACTGCGCACACGCCGTGGTGACCTGGAGGGGATCGCCCACAGGCTGACCGATGCGCTCCTCCCAGCGGAGCAGTTTCTGACCGTCCTGGGAGTAGTAGACGTATGTACCGGGCTGCTTGCCCGACGAGAAATAGGGCAAGTACCCGCCACCCACGAGCGGGTGTCCTTGCACGAGAAAGGCAGTGGGTTCGGGATACCAGCCGCCGCCCGATCCGTCACTGCTCTTCAATTGTGGTGTGAGCACCAGATTGGTGGGTCCGCTCTCGGCTTCGACGCTCGTCCCCAGGATCAGCGCACCGCCATCGGGTGCATAGGACACCGTCATCGCCTGGGCCGCAAGTCCCACCTTGTTGAACGAGGTCATTCCCTGCCACACGCAGCGTGCCGTACCGTCCGCCTCGCGCTCGCCCAGGGCCAGAGTCAACCCGAACACCAGGTTCGAGGTGTCCTTGGGGCTGCAGATCGCCCACACGTCCCCGGAGGGGTGCACGGCCACGACGACCTCGGCAACCGGCGGCGCCTGCGTCACCGGCTCCTGCACCCACCCGGTGGAGGAGGTGTCCGTCCGCTCCAGGTACGTCAACTGCCCCTGCCTGTTGACCACCAGCGCTTCCTCCCGCCCGCTCTTGAACGGGTTCGCGAAGAGCGCCTCCTGGTTGCGGCCGTCACCCACGGACACGCCCACCGCGGGCACCGCGTCCTGCATCAGCTGTGTCGACACCGAGAACGAGCCGGGACCCTGCACATTCGCACCGGCCACAGGCTCGTCACCCGACCGCGGCTTGCGCAGGAACGTGTCAATACTCATGGTGCACCCCTCGGATGAGGAATTGTCGATCTCCTCCGCACAACCATCGCGAACGGGCCCCGACGAGAAGTCATTGGGGCATCGGACATTCGATGGTGTGCGCCGAGGAATCATTTCAGTCGAAGCGGGGCGCTGACAGCGCCGAGAGGCCGCAGGAAATGTCCTGACAAGCCGCCTGGGGGACTCCGTGGATTCCTGAGACCTGCACGCGGCCCACGCATAGTAATAAGTGGGACGGGAGGTTCGGAGCGGAAGTCAGCACACCGGACTCCAAATTGGTGACGGAGCCCCCAAAGGAACCTCAAGTATCCGGTATACCACCTTCACCCACTCCAAGCTACTGAAGCGAAGTAGATCGCGAAAAATCAAAATATGGCCGGTACTTGACGGACCGCCACCACCGGCTGGTCCACGCGATGGGGGCCGCCGACGGGGCCTCGTGGAGAGCCGGCGGACTCCCGCGACAGGTACGGGTCGGCCGGGGTGCGCACCGGGGCTCCATGCTCCAGGGCAGCCCGTCCAAGGCCCGCGGTGAAGCCGGCCATGCCGACTGGCCGCACCAGTGGGAGCGGTACACCGCCAGCATGCGCTGAGCGCGCTCGACAGCGGCGCCCACTGTCGACGCCGCACAGGCCGGGCCCGGACTTGGAGGGCATCTGATCTAGGTAGTGGGTGTTTTGGGAGGTTCTTGTGACGGCTCGCGATGGTGCGTCGTTGCACAGTGGGTGAGCGCTCGTCGTCCGTATCGCAGTGATGTGTCCGATGCCCGGTGGGCGTTGATCGAACCGGTGTTCACCGCCTGGAGAGCGGCGCGGACCGGGCCCGGTGTGGCGGCGCGGGTACATGACCTGCGGGAGATCGTGAACGCGGTGCTGTATGTCAACCGCACCGGGATCCGATGGGAGTACCTTCCGCACGACTTCCCGCCGTACAAGAGCCTCTACGACTACTACGCGAAGTGGGAGGCGGACGGCACCACCCGAAAAGAAGATCAAAGGACGCAAGCGCCACCTGATCACTGACACCCTCAGCCTGGCCCTGGCCGTCATCGTCACCGCCGCTTCGGTGCACGACTCGACCGGCGGCAAGCGATTGCTAGATGAGCTGGCCACGACGGATCCCAGCGTGAGCAAGGTCCGGGCCGACGGCGGCTACCGAATCCGGCTTTGACCGGAGTTCTGTGAACGATTGCCTCGCTGGCCGTGACCCGGTAGGTGGGATCCGGCTCCGACAGGGCATATGGGGCAGAGTGTGGGACGACGGCAGACGGGATGGCAGCCAGGAATGTCGTGGCGAAGGCGCCGGCCCCAGCAGCTCCGCCGCCCTTTGGGTAGATCGTGGCGGCTACGGACCTTACCCTCCGATTCATGAGCTACGACATCTACTTTGTGACCCGGCGCGAGGGGCGTTCCTGGGAGGAGACTCTGCAGGAGTTGGAGGTAGAGGAGGAGCCGGAGGGCGAGTGTCGCCTCACGGCTGAGATGATCGCCACTTGGGAGCGCATCGTCCCTCAGGCTCAGAGCGCGTTGGGGGAGATCGAGCTCTTTGAGACAGAGGAAGTCCGGGAGCTGAACCACGATGGCGGCATACAGCTGTCGGTCTTCGGCGAAGAAGTCAGCATCACCGTCCCCTACTGGCACTCCGGCGATCAGGCAGCCAGTGTGTTCAGCAAGATCCTCGCGCTCGCAGCAGTAGTCGAGCGAGAGACCGGGCGGACCGCCTACGACCCGCAGGTGGAACAACCCCTGTTTGGGCAGCATCCGCAGCATTCCATTGCCCTGATGTCGACGGTCACCGACGACTTGCGCAGCCGCTACGGGAACTGACCGAATGTCGCATCCACCCGGCGGTACCCATCACAGGGGACTGCGCCCCCCTCGTGCCCGATCCGTCGGAGACTCTGGTGGAAGCGGCCACCGAGGGGTAACTCAACGACCGCCAGTTCGACCTTCTGGAAGAAGACTGGCTGGAGAAGGCCCTGGCCTACGCGGCTGCACCGCTGCGCGGCGCCCGCGGCTCACTCGCCCGTAAACGACGCCGCCGTGGGGATCCCCTGCCCGCTCAGCCCCTCCACCGCCTGGCCGACTACCTCGAACAGCACGGCCGCATACACCGCACCACCCTGCGTATCCCGAGCGCCCTGTGGAACGCCCTTGCCGACCACGCCGCCCCCGCGGACTGCCTTGCCCTCGCTCAACGGGCCGATAGAGTCCATCGCCTCGTGGAAGTCGCCCTTCGCCTTTACCCGGCGGCCTGGGAGCCCTGAGGCAGCCTGGAACGCGGCTGGCATGCTGGCCACAGACGGTCAGGTCGACGAAGCGCTGCTCTGGTATGAGCGGACAGATGGCCAAGACCACAGCATCGCCCTTTTCTGCGGAGCAGAGCTTTTGGCAGATTCAGGGCGATTGGAAGAGTCCCTGCATTGGTACGGGCGTGCTGCCGCGGACAGCGATCCTGACGCTCTCACGGTGGCTGTCGGTCGGCTGTCGGACGAGGGCCGGCTGGAGGAAGCTCTGGCCTGGTTCGAGCGCACCGCTGCAAATGGTGACGCCCAGGCATGGTCAACGGCAGTTGGCCAACTCATAAGGAGAGGTCGGCTCGCAGAAGCTCGTGCCTGGCACCTTCGCGCCGCTGACGCTGGTCACGTCGGAGCCGTACTGAGCCTTGGGCTGTTTGCCCAGAGCGAGGGCGACACCGAAAGTGCTCGCGCCTGGTATGTGCAGGCCGCTCGGGGAGGCAGTGCCGGGGCCATGCTCAACCTCGGCCTGCTCGCGCGCCAGCAGGGCGACCACGAGACGGCCAGCCACCTGGTTCGCCCGGGCGCCGGGCACTGGCGACCCCGACGCCAAGTTCACCCTCGGGGTGCTTACCCAGCGCGACGGCGACATTGAAAGCGCACGGGCCTGGTACACCCGCGCGGCCAACGCGGGGCACGCCAAAGCCGCTGAGGCCTTGGAAGGGCTAGGGCCGATCTCAAATCAAGCTGGGTGTAGCTCCTTTGAAAGCACCGCCTCACCAGCGCGGACCTGCGGCACAAGTGATGGGCGGTCCTTCCGGCGCGGTCGGGACTCAGCCCCAAGCGCAGCCAACACCTTGCAGGGCAGCGGCCTTGCCCCTCTGCCGACAGTGACGCCGAAGGGGTAGGCGCCGGCGTGCTCCACGAAGGGCGCGGCCCGCACACGCGGCCCGCCGTGCTATCGGGGGCCCTGCAGCTCCTTCTCCCACAGGGCCTCGCAGAGCAGGTCAAGACCCTGGCGCAGGTGGCGCCGGTAGGTGCCGTACGGAAGGCCCAGGCGCCGGGCGGCGGCTTCCTGGGTGGGCGCACCGGAGAAGTAGCCCGCCGTCAGGGCCTGGCAGGCCCGGACGCCGCGCGGGTCTCCCGCGAGGTCGTCGACGGCTTGGCGCAGCAGGGCGCGCAACTCGCCGGCCGGGTCCGCGAGGTCGGCCGCGAGCCTGGAGCGGGTCAGCGCGCAGGCGGCGAAGGCGGCGGTGTCGCGCAAGTGCGACATGGCCTCCCGCACGGCCTGGTCGAACGCGCTGCGCGAGAAGCCCGACGGCCCGGACGGGGCCGGCACCTCGGTCGCCGAGATGAGGTGCCGGAGCCACGCCTCGACCGGCACCTGCCGCCAGTCGTTGCAGAACAGCCCGTAGGTGTGCTCGCCGACCCGCGGCCGGACACCCGTGTCGTGCATGACGCCCTTGAGGCGCTCGGCCCAGACCTCGGCGTCCTGGTAGATGACGATGCCGTGCGCGCGGCCGCGGGCGCGGGCCGCTTCGCCCTGGGATCTGGAGTTGCTCAAGTCGATGACGCGCGAGGGTATCTGGTAGCGCTCCGGGTAGATCGTGAAACGGGTCATGGCGATGTGCTCGCCGGGCCGCACCGGCGCGGTGGCCTCGGTGTACTCCCAGGCAGCCGCGACGACGGGATCGGTGGCGAGGTCCTGGGGGTCGGGCGGGGCCGGCAGGACGAGCCGGCCAGTGAACGCCACGATCTCGCCCGTGGTCACCGACCGGTAGACGCCGAATCCCCGCGGCTGCCGCTCCAGCCAGTAGCGCACCAGGTCCGCGGAGGCGCGGCCCTCGGTCTCCTCGGCCATGCGCAGCACGACCTCGATGTCGTCCGGCTGCAGGGCGCGCTCGTGCACTTCCTCCTCGCGGGTCCAGTTGCCGCGCCGCGCCCGGCTGCCCATCTCGCGGAAGAGGTAGAAGAGTTCGTCGGGGACGACGCTGATCCGTTCCTCGGTGCCCTCGCGCAGCAGGCGCAGGTACTCCTCCGCCAGTCGCCGGCGCATCGTCAGGAAGGCGTTGGGGGCGCGCCAGCGCAGGTCGGCGGCCAGGGTCTCGCGCGCGGCGTCGTGCGGGTAGAGCCCACGGGCGGTGGACTCCACGAACGGCAGGTCCCGCAGCCAGTCGAACAGCAGGTGGACGTTCTCCTCGGACTCCTGAGACTCCATGGACAGGACCGCGGTGAGGAGCTCCTCGGACGTCGAGTGCGCCTGCGCCACCACCTCCAGGGCGCGCCGGTGGGCCGCCGTCGGCACCTTGCCGATCAGCCCCGCCAGCAGGGTGCGCAGGACGTCGGCGGACGGCGACCACATCTCCTCGCCGCTCCAGCCCGCCGATCCCACGGCCGCAGCGAGGGACAGGGCCAGCGGATTGCCTCCGGCGAAGCGGAGCATCATCTCCCGCAGCTCTGGCCGGATCCGCGCCGCGGCCAGCAGGCTCCGGGCCTCTTCATCGGAGAACGGACCCAGTTCGGCGACATGCAGGATCTGGGCCCAGGCGGGATCGGCGGTCCACTCCGGCTGCGGCGGTATCCGGCCCGCCAGGACCACCAGGGCGTCGTCCGCGGCGCGGGGCAGGAAGCGCTGCCACAGCCAGGTCTCCAGCCACTGGCAGTGCTCGAAGGAGTCGACGAAGAGCACCGTGCCGGGCACATCCAGGAACTGGGCGGCCGCCCGTTCGAAGTCGGCCGGGTCCCGGCTGACGAACCGGCCGTCCAGTTCGAGCAGCGGCCGCCCCTCCGCACGGGCCCGGTCCTCCAGCGAACGCAGCAGCGTCGACTTCCCGATGCCGCCCGGCCCGTACAGGTAGAACACCAACGGTGCCTGCGGATCACCGGCCAGGGCCGCCCCGAATCTGCGGAGCTCCTCCTCCCGGCCGACGAAGGCCCGCTCCCGGGCCCTGTTCAACTGCTCTCCCATGGACGCCACGTCTGCTCCTCTCCCCATGTTCCAACCCCGTTGACCCGGACCGGAGTCGCCCGCCCCGAGTCCCACGGCGAGGTGCGCCGACAGGGGCGGGGCGTGACGGTTCGGCTCTCTCCAGCCGTCCCCGTCGCAGGCGCAGCGGACCGGGGCCGTCCCACGCCACCCGCCGCCCCCGATTGAAGCATCAGGCGCCGCATTCTCCGAACCGGAGAAGCGGAGAACCGCAGGTCGCGCCGGCAGGGCCCTCGCCCGTCCGGGCGGCCGGGTCCGGATGCGCCTGCCTGCGCGAAGATGAGTCCTGCGCAGGCAGGCTGAGCAGGCCACCCGCATCACCCTGTATCTGTTGGCTCAGCGAATCGAGCAGCTGACCGGGCAGGGCCTTGACCTGGCGGCGGGGCTGCTGCTCCTGGTCGAGGCCCTGGACCTGGACGGCTACCAGGCCTTCCATGCCGCCTGCGTCGACCTGGTCCGGCGCCTCGGCCGCCTCAGCCGCACGACGGCGGCGGCGCAAGCGCACGACGGGTGGCGGAACACACTGACGCCGACGCCGCGCGGGCGTACGTGCACCGCACCGGCGATGCCCTGCGCTGGCCCCGCCGATGGTGTCTTCCGGCTCGTCAGGGCTTGCGGCCGATGAAGGCGAGCAAGCGAGTGCGGACATCGGCTCCCTCTGGCACCTCTACCCGCGGCCCGTACTGCCCGCTCGCTCGGAGCACATCGTCGAGCGGCAGCATCCCTTCGAGCAACTGGGCGCATTTGGCGGGATCGAGGTGTTCGTCCTGGCCGGTGGCCCGGGCCAGGTCCCAGGTGTGCATGAAGACATCAGAGGTGTAGAACTGGTCGACCGCCTGGGCCAGTGGGATCTCTCCGATGTGCGGGTTCGACAGCAGCTTGTGTGCGGTGGCTGGATCGTCGAGGAGGGCTTGCACTCCATCGCGGTGGATCGCCCAGGCGGCCACCGGGTCGTCGTCCACCGAGGGCCCTTTCGGCAGTTCGACTCCGGCGCCGGCTTTCAGGAAGGCGGGGAACCACTCGACGAGGTGACGGACGACGTCCCTTGCAGCCCACCCCTCGCACGGCGCCGGGTTGTCCCACGCCTCGGGATCCGTGCCGCGTACGCGGTCGGTGAATACGCGTGCCACGGTCCGGTGCTCATCGGCTGCTGTTCTCGTCATGATCAAGATCCCGTCTCGGTGTCTGGGCCGACGCCGTTGCTCGGTCGGCCGCCGAGCAGCTCGTCAAGTCGCTCGTGGCCTTCGCGGACGCCGTGATCCATGCCGCTCTTGAGCATCGAATCGCGGGCTTCGATGGAGTCCATGAGCGATTTGCCGGTGACCAGGGTGCGGCCACCGAGGTCCTCGAAGACGGCCGTCTCCAGGCTGACGCCGTCCGGGAAGCCCTCGTAGGTGAAGGTCTGCACGATGCGTTCGTTGGGGCGCACCTCGTGGAACACACCGTGGAAGCCGTACTCGGTTCCGTCGTCGGCGCGATGCACATAGCGATAGGAGCCACCGCTGCGCGCGTCGTACTGGTCGATCCGCATCGTGAGCCGACGAGGGCCGAGCCACTGGACGACCAGATCGGGGTCGGTGTACGCCCGGAACACACGATCCGGCGGCGCGTCGAACTCTCGGATGATCAGGATGGTGGGCAGATCCGGATCGGCCACGATCCGCGTCTCGTTGCCGTGGTGCGTTTCGGTGGTGCTCATGATGCCTCCTCTTTCGTCGGGGTGCCCGTCGCCGGTTGCTCGCCCATCTGTTCAAGAAGGGCGTCGAGACGGCGGAAACGGTCCTCCGCCTCGCGCCGATAGCGCTCGATCCACTTCGTCATCAGGTCGAAGACCTTTGTCTCGAGGTGGCAGGGCCGCCGCTGGGCGTCTCTGCTGCGACTGACCAGACCTGCGTCCTCCAGAACCTTGATGTGCTTGGACACGGCCTGCACCGTGACGTCGTACGGCTCGGCCAGTTCGTTGACCGTGGCGTCCCCGGCGGCGAGCCGGGCCACGATGTCGCGCCGGGTGGGGTCGGCCAGTGCGGAGAACACCAGCGACAGCCGGTCGTCGGTCACCTAGCACCTCTTGTACTCAACCAATTGGTTAAATAACCATAGGGCCGGAGTCCCGGCTCGTCAACCAATCGGTTGAATAGTGGCGTGCCGTCCGTGCGCGACGAGGGGGGAGGCGGTGGGATTCCCGAAAGGTCCCGGGCTGACGGGGCAGTCGCGGCTATGTGCGAAGAGTAATAGAGTGTATACGCATTGTAGTTTTGCCATTGTGGCTTGGTGTCTGCGAAAGAGGAAATCATGGCCAGCAAGGCGAGCATCGTCTTCGCCCACGGACTCTGGGCCGACGGGTCGTGCTTCACCAAGCTCATCCCCACGCTCCAGGCGGAAGGGCACGAGGTCTTCAGCTCGCAGCACGGCCTCGATTCACTCGAGGGCGACGTCGCGTGTGTGACCCGCGCCATCAACCACGTGCACGGCCCGGTCGTGCTCGTCGGTCACTCCTACGGCGGCACCCTGATCACCAAGGCCGGCATTCACGACCGCGTGGGCGCTCTGGTTTACATCGCCGCGCTCGCCCCCGACGAGGACGAGACCTCGCAGGACCAGCAGGACAAGTTCGCCCGCACGCCCGTCTTCGAGCACATCGACATCGCCGACGGCCGCATCTGGCTCCTCGAGTCGGGCATTGGCGACTTCTGCGGCGATCTGCCGGCAGCCGAGCAGAAACTCGTCCTCTCGACGGGCGCCGTGCCGGTCCCGGACCTGTTCAACCAGCAGGTCCCCGGCACCGCCTGGCGTACGAAGCCGAGTTGGTACATCGTCGCGAACAACGACCGCACCGTGAACCCGGACCTGGAGCGGGCCGCCGCCGAGCGCATCGGCGCGAAGACCTACGCCGTCGACAGCAGCCACGTGCCCATGCTCTCGCACCCCGACGTCGTCCTCGACGTCATCCGCGACGCCGCGAAGACCCTCGAGGCATAGAGCCGGCGCCGAAGCGGCGTGAGGTTCCCCGACCGGCTTCCACGCCGGCTTCTGGTTCGCAGCCGCCTTCGGCATCGTCGCGATCGGACTGACCGCGTTCGTCGGCCCCAGCGCAGCACCAAGCACCGGCGCCGCATCCCGGCCCTTCGACGTTCTCGGTGCGTTCCTCCTGGTCGCAGGTCTTGCCGGCATTCTGCTCGGAACCAGCGAAAGCAGTACGTGGGGCTGGGGCAGCCCGCCAACATGGATCGCCTTCGGTGGGGGAGCGCTCTTGGCGGCCCAGGCCGCGAGTCTGCACAGCCCGGCCGATCTCCGGACCGTCGTTCGCGCGGGCGCCGACGGCGAGCGCGACTGGTCCTGGACACGATGGCTGCCGCACACCCAGGCCCAGGGTGAGGACGCGTACGCCCTCATCGGCTCCACCACCGATTCCCCGGCCCGCCGCATCGGCGAGCTGGGACAGCTCGTCGCCTCCCGGGTGCAGGCAGGGCCGGAGCTGGTACGCGGCGGCGTCAACGGCTACCCCGATGTCCTGGTCGTCCTGGACCAGGCTCGCCGGGCTCGACCAGCTGCCCGACCGTATCTCCTACCCCGGAGCCGCCGCACTGCGCACGGCCGACGGTCCGATGCGCCCGCTGGTGGCGATCGGCGGAGACACCCTGACCGCGCTCGGCCCCGACCTCGCGGACGTCCCCACCTTCGCCATCGCGGGACCACCGCGAACGGGCCGCAGTACCGCGCTGCTCGTCGCGGCGCACTCGCTGCTGGACTCGGGAGCAGGGGTGGTCGTGCTGGCCCCGCGCAGGTCGCCGCTGCGGGAACTCGAAGGCAGTCCCGGGGTCGCGGCGGTCGTGACCGACGCGGAGACCGCCCTCGACACCTTCCGGCAGGTGCTCGGCAACGTCCCCGAGGAGAACGCGGTGATCCTCGTGGACGACGCCGAGCTGTTCATGGGGTCGGAGATCGATCCCGACCTCGCGCTGCTGGCCCGGGGCGGGGCGGGCAACGGCTGGGGGGGGGTCGTCGTGGCGGGCAACGCCGAGTCGATGTCCTTGAGTCCGGCCTGGTTCATGGGCCAGGTGAAGCGGAACCGCACCGGCATGCTGCTGTCCCCGCAGAGCCATGGCCGACGGAGACGTGATCGGCGTCAAGCTGACCCGCGGCGTCGTGGGTCAGGCTCCCCAGCCGGGCCGCGGTCTGCTGCACCTGGGGGACGGATCCCTGATATCCGTCCAGGTACCCGCGGTCGACAGCACTCGCTGAGCCCGGGCGACGCCGAAGGGCGGCCAGTACCTCGCCGGTGCCGGCCGCCCTTCGGCGTCGCTTGTCGAGCCGGTGTCAGCGAACGGCTCTGACGGTCGTGCCCTGGGCGGACACGAAGCGGAACGTGCTGGTGATCGCGTCGAAGAGATCGTACGTCTCGTCCTTCAGCGGCAGGTTGGGGCTGGCGCAGGTGACCACCAGGGAGTCCCGTGGCGCGCCGGGCACGGGCATCATCGTGTGCAGGGTGAGCAGTTTGACGTTGATGTCGGCGGTCAGCGCTGTCTCCTCGGTCCCGGTGATCCGCGCGACCCGGCCCACGTTCGGTACGCCGGCGTAGGCGATGACCCGGTCGGCCGGCGCCGAGCCGTAGGTACCGCGCCCGCCGCCGCGGTCGGCCGACGATGTCGCTGCTGGCTTCCCTGGAACACCGGAAGCCGATGTGCTGCGGCCTGCCCCTGTGGATCCGCACCCCAGCGGGGTGAGGCGCGGCTCGCGGGCGCTGCGCATACTCGGTGTCATGAACAAGCACGGGCAGCTCGCCGAGTTCCTCCAGGCACGCCGGGGCCTTCTGCACCCCGAGGATGCCGGGTTGCAGACCTACGGCGAGCGGCGCCGGGTGCCGGGTTTGCGGCGGGAGGAGTTGGCGATGCTCGCCGGCATCAGCGCGCCCTATTACGCCCGGCTGGAGCAGGGTCAGTCGCGCAACGCCTCGCGCGAGGTGCTCGACGCGATTGCGACTGCCCTGCGCCTGGATGAGACCGAGCGGGCCCACCTGCACGAACTCGCCCGTGCGCCGAAGCGGGGACGAGCCGCGCCCCGTCCCCGTCCCGAGCGCGTCCCCCCGGCCACCAGCGCGTTGCTGTTGGCTCTCGCGGGCACACCCGCACTCGTCATGGGCCGCCGTAGTGACGTTCTGGCCTGGAACCCGCAGGGGCACGCGTTGTTTGCCGGTCATGTCGACCCGGACAGCCCCGCTGAACCGGGTCGTCGGCCGAACATGGCGAAGCTGGTATTCCTCGACGCGCACACCCGGGAGCTGTATGCCGATTGGCCCGCCAAGGCCAGGGCCGTGGTCGGCAACCTGCGCCTGACGGCCGGCCGGTATCCGCAGGACTCCTTGCTGGCCGGACTCGTCGGCGAACTGTCCATGCGCAGCCCGGAGTTCGCGGCCATGTGGGCCGACCACCGGATCGTCGTCTGCGATGTCGCCGACTACGAGATGCACCACCCCTCAGTCGGGATCCTGACCGTCACCCAGCAGACACTGCAGAGTCCGCAAGGAGACGGGCCGGCCGTGGTGATCGCCACGGCCACGGCAGGGTCCCCTTCCGCAACAGCCCTCAGCCTCCTCGCCCACGCCAGCGGGCCGAGCGAGACAGCCCAGACCCGCACCGGCGCGCGATCCCGCCCCTCCTGACCGGACAAGCCCCGCCTCAAGCCCTGTGAACGGGCGAGCGCGCCCTGAGCGCACGTCACTGGTGCCGCATCCCGACTCGATCTGTCGGGCGCCACCTGCCTGCCGACCCACCCCTGGCTGCGGCATGCCCGCATGCCGGAAAACAGCGAAGGAACCCATGCGCAAGCGCACCACTCTCCTCGCAGCCGCTGCGGCGACGGCCGCAGCGGCCCTCGCCATGACCGTCCCGGCCGGCGCCGTCCCGGCCGCCCCGCAGCCCCTGAGCCACGTGCAGATCGCCAACCACTTCGACCTGGCCGCGGGCCAGATGCCCGAGAACATCGCCCTGCTGCCCGACGGCAGGGCCAACGTGACCTTCGCCGGCAGCCGCCAGGTCGCTCAGATCACCCCCGGGGGCGGCACCCGCATCCTGGCGACCCTGCCCGCACCCGCCGATGGCGGAGTCAGGACCCCCGCCCTCGGATTCCCTCTTACCACCGGCATCGTCCAGGCTCCGGACGGAAGTACGTACGTGCTGTACGCGACCGGCACCGCCGACCTGACGGGCCTGTGGCGGCTGAGTCCCGGCAAGGCGCCGCAGCGCATTGCCGCGCTGCCCGCGAACGGCCTGCCCAACGGTCTGGCCCTCGACCCGCAGAGCAAGCAGCTCTACATCACCGACTCGGTGCTCGGCACCGTGTGGACCGTCCCTCTGTCCGGGGGCCGGCCCACCGCCTGGTCCACCGCGCCCGAGCTCGCCGCGGCCGGCTTCCTCGGAGCCAACGGCGCGAAGGTGCACGACGGCGGGCTGTGGGTGAGCAACCTCGACAAGGGCACCCTGGTGCGCATCCCGATGTGTCACGGAAACCGGGCGGGCGCCCCGCAGGTGAGGGCATCCGGCCTGGCCGGTATCGACGACTTCGCCTTCACCGGTCGCGGCAACGAGGTACTGGCCACCCTCGACGCCCCCAACAAGGTCGTCCTCATCCGGCCGGACGGCACCCACACCACCGTTCTGGACACCGGCGACGGACTGCAGAACCCCACCTCCGTCGCACTGCGCGGCAACGAGGTGTACGTCCTCAACGCCGCCTACACCACGGCCAAGGACCCCAACCTCCTGCTCGCCCGCCTGGAGGGCTACCGCTAGTTCCAAATCGGCTCCGAGCCGTCTGGCACGACTGCACGACTGCACGGCTTCACGACTTCACGACTGCACGTAAAGACCGACAGATACAGGAGCGGCATCATGAGTGACATCACTCTCGGCGACGTCGAGGTGACACGAGTTGAGGAAATGCACGGACCCGTCGGGATGACCCCGGACGTGTTCTTTCCCGATTCGCCGAAGGATCAGTGGGACGCACACCGGTCCGTCATCGTCCCGGACTTCCTCGACGAAGAGACCGATATCTGCAACGTTGCCGTGCAGACCTGGGTGCTGCGCAGCGAAGGCAGGACCATCCTCGTCGACACCGGCGTCGGCAACCACAAGGAACGCCCGTACGTACCGTCCTGGGGACACCTGGAGCTGGACTTCCTCGGCAATCTGGAGCGGGCGGGCGTCCACCCCGACGACGTCGACATCGTCGTCAACACGCACCTGCACGTCGATCACGTCGGCTGGAACACCCGCCTGGAGGGCCAGTCCTGGGTTCCCACGTTCCGCAACGCCTCATATCTGATGCCCAAGGCCGACTTCGAGTTCTGGAACCCGGCCAACAACCCGAAGATCGCCGGCGGGGTCAACCAGAACGTCTTCGAAGACAGCGTCGCCCCGGTGCACGCCGCCGGCCAGGTCACGCTCTGGGAAACGAGCCACACCATCGACGCCAGTCTGCGCCTGCAGGCCGCGCCCGGTCATACCCCGGGATCAAGCGTCGTCATGCTGGCGTCCGGCACCGAGCGCGCGGTCTTCTCGGGCGACCTGCTGCATTCCCCCTTTCAGATCATGCAGCCGGAGCACAACAGCTGCTTCTGCGAGGACCGTCATACCGCGCGCGAGACCCGCCGGGACATCCTCGGCTGGGCCGCGGACGCCAATGCGCTGGTCCTGCCCGCCCACTTCGCCGGGCACGGCGCCCTGGAGGTGGAACGCAGCGGCAGCGCGTTCGGCATCAAGCGGTGGGCCTCGCTCGACCGCCTCTGACCCGCAGGCCACAGGCACGGCCGCAACCCCGGCCGCCACTGCGGGGGCCGGGGTTGCGGGCCGACTCCATCCCATTTCCGGCGCCCACCGGGGCCACGGAGAGGAACCATTGTGAGATACGACGCCGATCCCATCCTCGCCACTGATCAGGGGGCGGTCCGAGGGCTGCGTCAGGACAACACCGTCGCCTTCCTGAACATCCCCTACGCCGCTGCGCCCGTCGGCGCCGGCCGCTTCGCCCCGCCGCAGCCGCACGAACCGTGGGACGGTGTACGGGACGCCACGGTGCCGGGTCCCAACGCCCCGCAGTCCGAACGCACGCTCGGCACGATAGACATGTCCCCCTACTTCGGCGCCGGATGGAGTCGCGGGGAGGACTACCTCACCGTCAACGTCTGCAAGCCCGCCGCGCCAGGCAAAGACCTGCCCGTCATGGTCTTCGTCCACGGTGGCGGGTTCGTCGCCGGATCGACACGGTCCGCGCTGTACGACGGCTCAGCCTTCGCTCGCCACGGCGTCGTACTCGTCACCCTCAACTACCGGCTGGGCATTTCGGGATTCCTCGACCTCCCCGGAGCACCGGCCAACCGCGGCTTGCTCGACGTGGTGGCTGCCTTGCGCTGGGTGCGGGAGAACATCGCCGCCTTCGGTGGTGATGCCCGTAACGTCACCCTCTTCGGCCAGTCGGCGGGCGCCACCATCGTCGGTGGTGTCCTGGCCATGCCTCAGGCCGCCGGCCTCCTGCGCCGGGCGATCGTTCAAAGCGGCAGCGGCACGGGGGCGTTCACCCGGCAGCAGGCCGGCCGCGTCACCCGGGCAGCAGCCCAGGCGCTGGGGGTCGAGCCGCACGCCGATGCCTTCGCGGACATCGCCGACGAGCACCTGGTCGAGGCGGCCGGCCACCTTGCCGGGATCGACCTGCGGACCCCGACCCACTACGACCCCCTGGTCGGGCTCAGTCCCCTCAGCCTGGTCCTGGACCGGCAGCCCGCAACATCCGTCGCCGCAGGCCTGGGAGCAGACGTCGACCTGCTCATCGGAACCACCTCGGAGGAGGGCAACCTCTATCTCGTCCCCACGGGCGCCCACACCACCACAACGGCGGCCGACGTCGACGCCGCGGCGATCCGCTCCCACCCCGAACCGAAGCGGCTCATCGAGGCCTATCGCACAGCACGGCCCGGCGCCTCCTTCGGCGAGCTGCGAGCCGCCATCCTGGGCGATGCCGCGTTCGGCGCGGGCAGCCGGGCCCTGGCCGACGCGCACGCCGCCCACCCCCGGTCCCGCACTTACCGCTACGAGTTCGCGTGGCGCTCCCAGGCCGTGGGAGGAGATCTCGGCGCCGCCCACACGATGGAACTCCCCTTCGTCTTCGACCGCACCCATCTCTCCCTACTGCACGGCCCGTACGGCCTGCTCGGACCGAAGCGGCCTCCCGCGGATCTCGCTTCTCGCGTGCACGGGGCTTGGGTCCGGTTCGCCCGGACCGGCGACCCCGGCTGGGAGGCGTACACCAGCGAGCGCCGGACCACCATGCGCATCGACGACACGTGGAACCAGATCAACGACCCCCGCTGCCAGGAACGACAAGCCTGGAACTGAGGAGGGGCGGCGCGTCCATCCCTCGCCGTCGCTGCTCGCCCGGTCGGCCACCACCCGCAGGTGCCCGGCGAAGCAGCAGCCGAGGCTCCCGCCGAAGCGGACCGCCCCCCGCGAGGCTGAACGTGACTGATCATCTCGAAAGCGGCGGCCGGCCGTCCCACAACGAAGTAGCGAGGCCCGAACCCCCGGTGCGCCGCCGCCTGACCGCAGCGCTCGAGCGGGGCTTGACTCCAAAGCTAAAGCTGATAGCTTTTAGCTAACGCAATTAGCCGCCGATGGGCGGGCCAAATGGAGGTAGTCGTGACCGAGTTCCTGAACGTCGACGGTGGGACCCTCGCGTACGAGGTGAGCGGTGCCGTCGGGCCGCTGGTCGTGGTGGCCCACGGCATGGGCGACAGTCGCGAGGCCTATCGGTTCTTCACCCCCGCCCTGGTCGAAGCCGGCTACCGGGTCGCCGCGGTGGACCTGCGCGGCCACGGTGAGTCCAGCGTGGGATGGGCGTCCTACACCCGCACCGCCCTCGCGGATGACCTGATCGCCCTGGTCAAGCACCTGGGCGGGCCGGCGGTGCTGGTCGGCCACTCCATTGCCGGCGGTGCGGTCACGATAGCCGCGGCAAAGGCCCCGTGGCTCATCACCGCGCTGGTCGAGCTCGCCCCCTTCACCCGCAAGCAGCAGGTCCGCCTCGGTGACCTGCGGGTGGCCGGCTACCGCCGCGGGCTGACCCATCTCATGGGCACCACCATCCTGGGCAGCACCCGGCAATGGGCCAAGTACCTCGACGTGGCCTACCCTGGCTCCAAGCCCGTGGACTTCGACGCGCGTCTGGGGCAGATCACCGCGATGCTTCAGGAGCCCGGCCGGATGAAGGTTTTGCAGGCGATGGGCAAGATCTCCCCCGCCGACGCCGCTGAGCAGTTGGGCAACGTCACCTGCCCGGTGCTCGTCGTGCAGGGCACCTTGGACCCCGACTGGGCCGCGCCGCAGGCCGAGGGCGAGGCGATCGTCGCCGACCTGCCGACCGGTCTGGGCCGGCTGGAGATGATCGAGGGGGCCGGTCACTACCCGCATGTGCAGTTCCCCGAGCAGACTTCGGCCGCGGTCGTGAAGTTCCTGGCCGGTGTCAGTGCCTAGGGCAGGTTTGGACGCGGCCACGATCGTTGCCGCCGGCGCCGCGCTTGCCGACGAGATCGGTTTCACCGAGCTGACCATGGGCCGGCTGGCCGAGCGGGTGGGGGTGCGCGCCCCGTCGCTCTACAAGCACATCGCCAGCCAGGACGACCTCCACCGGCGCATCGCGGCGCTCGCCTTCGACGAGGCCGGCGTCGCGATCGGCACAGCCATCCAGGGCCTCGCCGGGCGCGACGCCCTGGCCGCCGCCGCCGGTGCGCTCCGCGACTTCGTGGTCACCCACCCCGGCCGCTACGCGGCCACCCTGGGCCTGACACCGACCGGTCCCGACGACCCGATCGCGCTCGCCGCCGGACGGGGAATCAGCCCTTTCGCTGCGGTACTGCGGGGGTACGACATCCCTCCGCAGGAGATGACCCACGCGCTGCGGGCGGTGCGCAGCGTCTTTCACGGCTTCGCCCACCTGCAGGCATCCGGCGGATTCCAGTGGTCCGCCGACATCGGCGAGAGCTTCGAGTACCTCATCGACCTCATCGACCGTGGGCTGCGCTCCGCCGTCGCCGACCCCGCCGCGGTCCCCGACCCTGCCGACGCCACGGCCCCTGCCGAGCAGGGCATGGGCCAGTGACATCTTCCATGAACTGCGGACACCGTTCAGCACCATCCGCAGTTGGCTGAAGCAGCCAGGACGGGGTGCTCACCTCTGACCACCCGCGGGCTGCCCTTCACCAACGTCGGCCCCGGTTCGGGCAGCAACGGTTCGATGAGCGTGCACAGTTCATCGCCCACGACCGCGAGGTCGGGGAAGATTCGCGCAGCCATTGGCGATGGCGTGGATCTCGTCTCGGGGTGGCGGCTTCCGTCCCGGCCAGCCGGCCAGCCGGCCAGCCGGGCAGCAGACCGGTCGGTTCGGGCTGAAGGCGGCACTGCTGGGTCGGCTCTCAGGCGGGTGGGGATCCAACTAAATCCCTGGTGAGCGCGCTCCCTTAGTGGCGGCCTGATCAGCCTTCAGAGATCGTCCCCGGGCCGGACAGCGAAGGTGTGCGGAACTATGCTGCGGTCCGTGACTGACCTGGATACTGCGTACGAACCTGACGATGAAAAGGTCGAGCGGCATGCGAGCTGGGCGGAGTTGTTCTTCGACCTGGTGGCGGTGGCGGGCGTGGCAGCCCTGACACATGTGCTCGGGCTCGAACTGGACGCCGCGGGGCTTGGTGTCTACACGCTGCTGTACCTCACGTTCTGGTTGTCGTGGACGACGTTCATGCTGTACAGCAACATCTCGGCCGGGCGGACCAGGGTGGTGCGGCTGATGATCGGGATGATCGGTCTCGGGGTGATGGCCGCGTCCGTGCCGGGAGTGGCGCACACCGTACTCGGGCACGGGAACGACCAGCGCCCGGTGACCGTCTTTGTGGTCGCGTACCTCGCCACGCGTATCTACGGGGCCCACTCCTGGCGCCGGGGCGAAATCCTGCTGGACTTCCCGGTGGTGCAGTACTCGGCAGGACTGCTGCCCTGGTTCATATCGATCTGGATCCAGGAGCGGTGGAAGCCCGCGCTCTGGGCGGTCGGGGTGGTCCTGGACCTGATGCTGATCCTGGCCGTCTCCGGGGACAAGCTCCTTAAGCAGGTCCAGGAGAAATTCACCGCCCGGGCCGCAACCCGCCGTCGGCGGCGCCCCGGTGCTGGTCCCGGCGGGACGGGGCCGGTCATCCAAGGGGTGTCGGTCGATCCGGCTCACCTCTCCGAGCGGCTGGGACTCTTCGTGATCATCGTGCTCGGCGAGTCGGTGGTGCAGGTCGTCGACGCCGCGGCCGGTGCGCCGTACGGCATCGGGCTGTTGGCCACCGGGATCGCCGCATTCGTGTTGCTGGCCGGGATGTTCGGCCTGTCGGTCGTGTTCGGGTACGCCGGGTTGCCGCACCTGCAGGCCGGCCGCATCTCCACTCGCGCCGCCCTTGGTCTGCACTGCCTGGTGACCGGAGTCGTCGCCACTCTGGGCGTGTCGCTCTCATCGGTGGTCGGCCACGGCTCCGATGCGCTGCCCGACTCAGGCCGCTGGCTGCTGTGCGGCGCGATGGCCGCCTACTTCGCCCTCGGGGTGCTCACCGGCGTCGCCAGCCGCAGCTCGGACCCGCAGAGGACGATCTCCCGGGTCATCACCGGCATCGCAGTCCCGCTCCTGCTCGGCCTGCTCGCCACCGACGCCAGCGGCCGGACCCTGGTGGTCTGCCTGGCCCTGGTCGTACTCGCCCACCTCTGGTTCGAACGGCGGTCGGTACCGGTCCAAGGCCAAGTATGACCAGGAGACCTTCGACTGCAGCCCTACGCAACGGGTGCCCCGGACCCGCGAACAGAGGCGTTCGGGGCCTTCCCCGATTTTGCCGTCGCGCCGGTAGTTCGCATCAAGAGTCTGATACGACACGGGGAGACGTCATCGCTTCCGGAACCACTTCAACCGGCGCGATCCTCTCGTACGTGCGATCGTTGCCCGGAGCAGTCGGACCGCCAGGTCATGTCCGTAGTCTTCGGCGAAGGCCAGCGGCGTCAGCCCTTCGGGATCTGGCAGTTCGGGATTGGCCCCGTAGGCCAGAAGGACCGCTGTCGTATGGACCGTGAGGGGAAGACCGCCCTGGGCAGAGGAATCGGCCTCCAGATCGATCGCGTGGAAGAGGAGGGTGATCCCCTCCTGCGCTTCGTCGGGGTCTGCTCCCGCATCGAGCAACCGGGCGAGAGCCTCGACGTCTCGCATTTCAACCGCTTGATGGGCCGGACTCCAGTAGTTCTCTGTCTCGATCACCATGGGATTGAACAGAACGTCGGTCCTCCACTGCAACCAGGTCAGGGCCGGTGCACCGACACTGACAGCATCCCTACGCGCGGCGTATCTGCGGGATGGCATGGCTATCGTCCTGTAGCCCAAGACATCACGCCTGAGCTGCAAGAACGGTTGGGACACCATCGGCCTCCGGAGCCGCTGCATTGTCGCAGTGCAGGTACAGCAGCCACCGCAGCCGACAGTCACCACCCGTAGACGACCGACTGATCAGCCCGGCAACCCGCAGCGACAGTCACACCGGCAGTTCCGAAAGATCTGAGCCCGTGCTCTCCTCGATCTCCCAGCCGCGATAGAGACGTCGCATCAGTCCAGACGTGCGCTCCAGATCGGCAGCGCCCACCTGTCGTAGTAGATCCGGCACATCGCCGTCGGCAAATACCAGCAGACCGGTCTTGGCTCCCAAAGCCCCTCCTCACAGCGCAACCCTCATTCGCGGTCGCACCATATCCACCCCCTCGGACATCGCCGGCAACGCCACCGATGCACCGAGACGGGCAAAAATCATGCCGGTGTCCATACGGCTGCCTCGCGCCTCCTGCGAGTGAGGGCGGGCGGGAAACGTCGGGGAACTCAGGCAGAGCCGAGCAGTCGCGGCACAGGGCGTCAACGTCGTTCGTACAGTGGTGCGCTCCACCTTCACGCCCTGAACCGCGCTCGCTCCACAGAGCGCTGGAGACCGCCGGGCACGTCTCCGGTGCCGCCGCCGACCTCACCATCTGCACCGAGGATGGGTTGGAGGTCGACATGGGCAGCCCCGAAGCCGCCACACCGGAGGAAAGCGACGGGGCCTGTTTTATCGAAGCTGCCGACCTTCCGGCCCAAGCGAAGCAGAACCGGGCCGTGATGATCGAGGCCCTGATCACCGTGGGCTTGGTCAACTATCCGACCGAGTGGCGGCACTGGTCCTATGGGGACCGCTACTGGGCGTTGGCCACAGAAGAACCCGCCGCACTCTACGGCCCGTTGCAACGTATCTGATGCGGCGGCCGAGGCAGCCGGGGCACGTCGTGGGGTCAGCTGATCAGGGTTGGAGCCATAACGAGGTTGTGCTCGATTGTTGTGGCTGTGCAGCCCCGGGCATGTGTCCAGAGTGGGGCGTTGAGAGAGGTCCGGTCTGAGCCTCGGGGCTACTGTGGGACCGCACGCCATGGGCGGATGAGGACAACGCCAGCGTGGCGCATCGGGAGGCGAGTAGCCCCCGACCTGTGGAATCCCCAAACTCGCCGTTCTGGGGGTCGGGTTCGGCGAGGGTGCCTCAAGACATCCGCTCGGATGGAGGCTGGCGGTACCGCATGCTAGAGCCACTTCACTGCGCTGAAACTGGGATTTTCATAAACTCAAGTCGCCACACACAATGGGCACTTGGAGAGATGAGATGGATATGTCACGACGATGGAAGATCGCGATCATCGTGTTGACGGCGGGGATCGCCGCCTTGGTCTTGGTCTTGCTCTACGGGCCTTCCTGGTTCATCGCTTGGGCGGACAACCCGGGCAAGTAGGGCACGTGCACCACAGCGGTGCTGCAGCGAAGTACAGCAACCCTGCCGACCCCGCTGCGCGACCGGCAAGCGCGCAAGCCGTCGACGGGTCGGCCCGGCAGACCTCAGCGACCGTCGCGCCGGTAGTTCGCATCGAGGGGGTCTGATACGAACACTGTCCTGTGGCGAGCGAGGCGTGATTGCTTCCGGATCCATCTCAGCCGGTGCGTCCCGATTGCTCGTGTGGTCGTCGCTTGGGGCAGTCGGGCCGCGAGGTCATGTCTGCGACGGGATCCGGGCATCAGCCATGCACGACAGCCTGGTATGCCGCAGATCATGACGCCGCAGGCGCTCATGCCCGAGCTCGGTGATCCGGGTGCCCTGGGGGAGTGGCCGTCGGTGGTTCGCGCCGGCGACTCGTCCACCGATCCTGCCGACGGGTCCTTCGCCCTATGCCCACTCCGGTGGCATGGGCTGTCTTGGCCGGGACGCGCCGTGGCAACTCTGCGTTGTAGAAGAGGGTGCAGCGTGGCTGGTCGAAGTATTCGGTCTTGGAATCTGGGGAGTGGCTTGTGGCCCACTTGTTGCGGCGGGAACTCCTGCCTGTCGAGGTTGCTTTCAGGGGTTTCGGTTTTCAGGAGTCGGACGACAGCGCGGTGCCTGTTCCGTTCGGAGACGGCTACGAGTGGGGTGTCTTCCTGAGTCAGCACGTGCGCCGGTTCGATCTGTTCAGCGCAGGTCATACCCACACTGCCGCGGTGACGGTCCGTGTCTGGGATGCCGAGCCCGAGCCCGAGAAGACGGACTGGGATGAGCAGGGTGAGGTCGACTTTGAGACAACGACCGGGGACGTCGCGGTGTGGACCATGACCCTTGGCCGTTCGCACCACCTGATCCGCCTGGGTGCGGCGGGCGTCTGGCGGGTCCGTGTCGGGTGTACGGGACGGGCTGAGGTCGAGCGGGTGACGCGGGCGGAGGGTGTGGCCCACGGAGTGGAGCGCTACATGGTGGAGTTCTGGCCGAAGGGTTCCTGAGGCCGGCGGCGGGTGACGACCGGGGCAGCGCTGCTGTGCAGGCAGGTCGTGCCGGGGGTCATGTGCGTGTCGAGCCAGTACGCATCCTGGCCGTACGCACCGCCCGGCACATTCACGAGGTGGGCGACTACGCCGCCGCGTTGGCCCTGGCCACCTTGGCAGGGGATATCTCCCAGAGTATGCACGGCGAGGACCATCCCGATACCTTGGCCGCCCGGCACCAACAGGGCGACGCCTTGCAGCGCTTGGGTCAGCTGCGCGAGGCCGAGCGGCTGTTACGCCATGTACACCGCCGGAGGGCTTTGGTTCTGGGTGACGACGACCCCCGTACGCTGCAGAGTGCGGTGGCTCTCAGCATCCCGCTGTATCTCCTGGGGCAGTACGACGAATGCCTTCTCCGGCTGGATCGGGCCATCGCCGGCCAGCGTCGGATCCTGGGCGACGAACACGTGGAGACGCTGAACAGCCGGGCGCGCATCATGGAGTTCTATATCGACAGCGGTCATCTCGCCCGGTTCAGCGAGCAGGGGCCGGCCACCGTCACCGACTGTGAGAGGCATCTGGGCACCGGCCATCCACTGTCCCTCAAAGGCCGCCTGTCCCTGGCCGAGCGTCTGGCCGCCGCCGGCCAACACCCGGAAGCCCTGCAGCTGCTGCAGGACAACCTCACCGCCGCCGAGCACATCTTCGGCACCCACGACGCGGACCTGGCCCGGGGCCCGCTCCACCATCCCGCAATGAGAGGCACGCCGGCATCGCAGCGCCGCCACCGAACAGGCGACTCCGTCTCGATCGGCATCACCAACGCCAACGGAGCGCGCATCGGCAGGGACTGAAGAGACGGTGTCACTCCCGATCACGGAAGTGACACCTGATGACTGATGCATCGATGGGTAGCCGGGCGGACGCGCCCGGGGGCGAGGACGCGGACTTGGTGGACCAGCGGCTGATCGGCCGGCTGGTCGATCAGGCTCACGCCCGTGGCTTGGATCTGGTGGACGAGGAGGGCGGGCTGCTGCAGCACGATGGTCTAGAATCCCGACCGGGCGAAGTCGTAGCGCAGAGGTCGTCGCGCGCGGTCTCCAAAACCGCGAGGACGCCGGTTCGAATCCGGCCGACTTCGCTCGCCTCGTAGTGATATTGGTTCACCCAGCAAGGGTCCACCGACCTCGCTGTAACGACTCCGTTGATGTAGACGTCGTCCGCCAGCCTCCAGTGAGCAGGGGCCCAGTGGCCCTGCGCGTAGAGGCGTAGCGCGTTGCGAGTTCGCGCATCGCGGCTTGTGACTCTTGGCGAAGCGACCGTTGTCATGGGTGGGAAGTAGCCTGTCGGCGTGCCATCCAACGACGATCGACAGCTTCCCGCCGGGCTTGCCGCTGCCCTTGCGGTTCCCTTCGAATACAACGACGGCGAAGGGATCGACTTCGAGCCCTTTCCGGGCCTCTTGACCGCTGAGGACACCACCGACTGGTTCCGGGCCTGGACCGGCAACCCGGAACTCACTGGCGAGGCCTTCCGCGTCTTCGGCCAGGACGGCTCGGGCGGTTATGCGGCGTTCTGGCTGGTACGCCCTGACCGGCCCCTCGTGGACCAGCCCGTCGTGTTCCTCGGCTCCGAGGGGGAGACCGGCGTCGTGGCCCGCAGCCTGGGCGACTTCCTGTGGCTGCTCGCCGGGGGCTTCGGCCCCTGGGAGGCTGCCACCGACCACGAGCCCGACTGGACTCCGCAGCCCAACGAGGCATTTGTGGCTCTCGCCAAGCGATTCGCTCCGGAACGAGAGCAGTCGGCTGCGGCCGTGATCGAGCAGGCGGCCCAGGAGTTCCCGGATTTCGACGACTCGATGATGAAGCTCTGCCGCTGAGCGAGGTCGAGCCTCGAACCCAGCTGGCGACAGGGATCCCGCACGGACCTCTGGGAGGCACATCTTCGGTTGGACTGCTCAAGTTCGCCAGAGATCCAGGCCGTATCGCCGGTGGTTCGGGTCGAGCGGCCGTGCCACAGCCGTACCCCCGTCAGGGACTCGCGGGGAACGACAGCACGGACCGCCCTCCACCCCAGGTCTGCGAATCGCCTGGTGGGGGTGGTACGGGAACTGCTCGATCAGCAGTCGGGCTTGCGGGTCGTAGGTGGCGCCCAGGATGTAGGGGACGTGGTCGAGGAGCTCGCGCTCCATCGTCGGCATGACGGTCGTCCCAGTGGTTCGACGAGGTCCAGAGTTGAGCTGTGCTGCAAGATGCTGTGATTTTCCGGAAAGAGCACGGAGAGGTGGCTCTGTCTCGTAGCATCCTCGTTGCCGGAACTGTCCATGGATGCGGCCAATGACATCGGGGCAACACCGTATCCTGCGCGCGGGCCGAGAGCGGGGGGACTGCTATGCGGCACTGCAAGCCGAAGAAGCGCACACGAGAAGCGGGATCAAGGCGGTGGGCTTCCGTCGGTGCAGCCGCTCTCATAACGCTCTCCGCGGCCGCCTGTAGTACACCAACGACTGTTCCCAAAGGCACCGCAACGTCATCGGCTCACGCGAGCCAGACGTCCTCGCAGTCGCGGCAGACGCCATCCGCCCCGGCCGGCAATCGCCATGGGACGCCTTGGACCCTGGCCCTGAACACCACTGTTCCCGCCGCCGGCACAGCGGACCCGCCAATCGCCTACGCCGCGGTTCGGGGTGCCACGGTCTATGCGGTCGACTACATCGACAGCCGCGTCTATGCCCTCGATGCTGCCACCGGAGCACAGAGGTGGAGGAGCGCGTCGGTCGCCCTGGACACGGAAGCTGCTGCTCCTGCCGCACTGGACGGCAATACGGTCTACCTGCAAGGACTGACGCAGGTCATAGCGCTGAACGCGGCCGATGGCACGGTCGAGTGGACCGCGTCCGTCGGCCCGCCGCCGCTCACAGCTCCCGTCGCGGCGGACGGAGTGGTGTATGTAGGCGGGGAGCAGTCCGGGCAGGTGTTTGCTCTCGACGGCGCCACCGGGAAGCGCAAATGGCAGTTCAATGACGCCGCATCAGCCGCCGGGCCCGTCACCGCAGCCGATGGCACGTTGTTCCTGCCCGATCAGTCGGGCAAGGTCTATGCGCTCAACGCCGCCACCGGGTCGCAGAAGTGGGTGTTTGACTCTCGTGGCGGTGATACAGCCGAGCCGACCGGTCAGAGCCAGATCGACTCACAGCCGACCGTCGTCGGCGGAGTCGTCTATGCGGCCTCGTATGCGGGAATGGTCTTCGCGATCGACGAAAGCACCGGAAAGCTGAAGTGGTCCTTCCGCACCCCCGGACCGATCGACTCCAATCCTGCCGTCGCGAACGGGACGGTGTTCATCGGGGCCGGGGACAGCAAGGTCTATGCGTTGAACTCCGCCACAGGAAAGCAGGAGTGGACGTTCCAGACAGGCAGTGGGGGTGTCTACTCATCCCCGCTGCCCGTGAACGGTGTGGTGTACGTGGGCAGCAATGACGGCCGCATCTACGCCCTTGATGCCGCCTCCGGCCAACGGAAATGGGCGTTCGCCACCGGAGGCGACATCTACGAGTCCTCGCCGGTCCTCGCCGGTGGTCTGCTCGTCATCGGCAGCCAGGACGGAAAACTCTACGCATTGGACGCCGCCACAGGCACCGCCGCGTCGCGCTGACCTCAATCCGATCCATCGAAGGAGCAGTGGTGAGCGGGAAAGGTGTTGTGACGACGATCGCCGTCATGGGCATGGCCTACTGGATGGCCATGGGCTTGGCCATGATTTTGGCGATGGCCCTGGTGGGCTTCCTGGCGCTCATCGTTGTCCTGTTCGCCGCGGTGATCGCCTGGAAACGCAAGCTCAGAGAAGCAAGACTGTCAGGTGACGATGCCTGGTACACCGATCTGATCGCGGCACCCTCGCTGGCGCTCGTAGCGGCCTTCATCACCGTGTCGAAGGCCAACCCGAACTGGCAGTGGATCAACGACCACCAGACGATCGCGTCCTCGGACAACCCCGGCGTGCTTTTCTGGCTGATGCCTCTCGCCTTCATACTGTTCGTCTTCGCCCTATACGGCACGTTCGTCGCCCTGGCAACCCCGCGATCCTCCACCGGCGCGTGGATCCGATTCTCCTCCTACAGCGGCTTCCTCTTCTATGCCGTCTATTTCAGCATCGGAGCAGTGCTGGCAGCTCACAACATGGAGAATCCCGTTCAGCCATGAGAGCCGGAGCAATGGTCAAGGGGTGTGCATGGGCCCTCCGACTTGGCGAGCAATGGTCAAGAGGTGCGGTTGGGGCTCTCCGGCTCGGCTTCGGTGATCTCGACTGCCGCACGCCGGGCCTCTTCGCGCATTTCGTCGGCATGCCCGCAGGCAGTGGTTCGACGAGGTCCAGGGGCCGGCTGTGGTGGTCAGTTGCCCCGCTGATCGAGTTCAGTGCGGAGTCGCGGACCTTGGTCACGGAGCGTCTTCCAGCCTCAGGCTGACGTGGCGAGGTGCAGGGCCAGGATTGCCTGGACGATGCCGGTGATGCCGGTGATGCGGGTGGTGCTGCAGCGGAGTTTGCGGAGAAGTCGCCAGGTCCGCCGTGAACTCGGCGGGACAGTGTGCTCACTGCCCATTGCTGCATTCCGATTGCGGTCGCCTGGGCGGTGGGAGCTATCCGGTGGTGAGGGGCGGTGGAGTGGGGTGGGGCCGGGTTTTGGCGAGGTAGGGGCGCAGGAAGGGAGTGAGGGCCTGGGCTATGGCGCCGGAGAGGAACCAGAGGAGTTGGACCCATGGAGTCCACCAGGCGAGGAGGAGCGTCAGGCCCCAGTAGGCGGTGACCAGCCAGGAGATGGCGCTGTCGAGCCGTTGGGCCGGTTCCTGGGCGGGTGAGGAGAGGACGCCGTGGCGGTTCGCCTGGCTCTGGATGCCCGAGCGGCAGAGCATGAGGAGGAGGACGACCAGGCCGAAGAGCAGGGCGGCCAGCGGGTTGTCCGGGTAGTGGCCCATGATCGTGGTGGCGAACGGCAGGAAGCCGGTCAGCAGCAGCAGGGGGAAGTGGAGCATCATCATCGGGCCGGGGACGTGGCTGATCCGGTCGAGCATGGTGTGGTGCTGGCGCCAGATGATCCACAGGACGAGGAAGGCCAGCAGGTAGGAGTAGAAGGAGCCCGCCTCGTGGACGAGGAAGTGCCACAGGTGGGCGGCGGCCTGGGACTTGGAGTTGCCGTCGGTGGTGTCGAAATCCTTTCCCTCGGGGCGGGGGATCTCGATGACCAGCAGGGTCATGGCGATGGCGAAGACCGCGTCGGTGAAGAATCCGAGCCGTTCTGGCGTTTGTCCTGGTCGTGCTGCGTGGTCCATGTCGTGGTGTCCCCCGTGGTCGGCGCTGTCGGTCAGTTGGCGGACAGGGTGGTGTCGAGCCAGTCGAAGGTGATCTGCTGGAAGCGGGACATCGCTCCCATGTGGCAGTGCTCGCCGGCGCCTTCGGCCTCGGGGAGGGTGATGAGGGTGTACGGGCAGGTCAGGGCGGCCGCGACGCGCTGGGGCTGGCCGCGGAAGAACTGGTCGTTCTCGGCGTCCAGGATGAGGGTGGGGCAGTCGATGAGGTGGGCGACGCCGTCGAGCGTGTAGTCGGTCGTGCGGCGGATGTAGTCCGCCACCGAGGTGGCGCCGAAGGTCCACACCCCGTTGCGCAGCGCCCAGCGGGCCTGGGTGCTGCTCGCCATGAGCAGGCCGGCCACGGGGTTGGCGAGGTCGTCGCGCCCGGTCTCGACCCACTCGCGCAGGAAGGGGGGCATGATCTGGGTGTTGGCGTCGTGGTAGCTGTAGAGGCCGTCGTCCAGGACCAGGGCGGCCAGGCGGTGTTCGTGGGCGGCGGCGCGGGCGGTGAGGTAGCCGCCGAGGCTGTAGCCCATCAGGACGATCCGGTCGGGAGCGATCTCGGGGCGGGTCAGGGCGTAGTCGACCACCGGGGTCACCACGGCCTCCCAGTCGGGGCGGAAGACCAGTGCCTGTTGGCGCAGTGCCGCGCCCTGGCCGGGGCCGTCGTAGGCCAGCACGTTGTAACCGCGGCGCAGCGCGGCCGCGGCGACGACGAAGTAGATCTCCTCCAGGGTGGAGTCGAAGCCGCTGGTGAAGATGACGGTGGGGCGGGGGGTGCCCGAGTCGTCGACGAGGAAGAGGTAGCCGGGCAGGCTGGTGTCCTGGTAGGGGATGCGCACGGCCTCGACGGGGTTGTCCATGAGGGCGGCGGCTTGGGCGAAGGTCTCGCGGGAGAGGCCTGACAGGAGCTTGACCTCGGGGTCGTTGGCGGGGTCGTCGCGGCGGTAGAACTCGGCGGTGCGGTAGTAGTTCGAGGCGCGCAGCAGGGCCTCGCGGGCACTGACCCGGTTCCCGGCCGCCAGGGCGCTGCTGCCGATGGCATGGACGCGCTGCGCGGTGTTCTTCCACTCCCGCAGCCAGGCATCCTCGTCGCCCTCGGCGATGTTGCGGGCGGTGGCCAGGATCTCGCCCAGGTCGGAGCCGCCGTCGTTGGCGAAGCCCGCCGCCCGCAGCGTCTCGAAGGAGAACGACTCGTCGTCGAACAGGAACTTCATGGTGCACTCCCGGAACCTTGGCGAGACGGAACGGATGCGTCTCGGCTATGGGAGAGACATTAGCGGGCGCACAGTCGAGACGCAACCGTTCCGTCTCGTGATAGTTTCGGAGCATGTCGAGCCCACCCGCACCGCAGAACCCCGAACGCAGGCTCCCTGGTGGACCGGTTCTCCAGGACTCGGTGACCGAGGCGATCGCGGCCGCCTTCTTCGAGGAACTGGCCCAGGTCGGTTACGCCAAGCTCTCCCTGGAGGCTGTCGCCAGGCGCGCCGGAGCGGGCAAGGCCGCCATCTACCGGCGCTGGCCGTCCAAACTGGCGATGACCATCGCCCTGATCTCGCAGGTCGTGTCGAGCGCGGTCGGGATCAGCGACAGTGGCACCCTGCGCGGGGACGTACTCGCGTTCGTCACCGACGCCGCCGCGGCGCTGCGCCACCGGCTCCCCGCGAGGATCGCCCCCGACCTGCTCGCGGAGAGCACCCGTAACCCCGAACTGGCACAGGCCCTCCTCGCCGCGGTGCGCGATCCCCGCCGGGCCAGGGCGGTCGGCATGCTGGAACGGGCCATCGAGCGCGGCGAGTTGCCCGCCGACGTCGATCGCGAGCTCGCACTGGACCTGCTGGCCGGCCCGCTCTACTGGCGGCTGGCGGTGGTGCACGCGCCGACCGCGCCCGACTACCTGGACAGGCTGACCGACAAGATCCTTGCCGCCATCATCGCCTGAGGGCTGTCCCGTAAGTGATCTTCGGTTGGTTGCGGGCGTGGCCGGTGGCCGGTGGCCGAAGCACCCCGTAGAAAGCTGATTCCGGGATGAGACATCGGGAGAGAACGACCCTTTGGCCTACTGGTGCGGGGGCGGGTCGGGCGGGGCGGCGATCTGCCCGGTCGCCGTCAGTGCCAGACGAGAGAACAGGGTTCCTGAGAAACCGAAGAGCAGGGCGGTCGCCATGGCGACCGGCTGATCGGGCGAGTTCCACGAGCTGTCCAGGAAGACCGTGCCGAGGACACTGAGCCGGGGGTCGGCCAGCATCCTGACCAGAAGCAGACCGCCGGTGGCGGCCAGCGCCCCGCCGACGGGCGCGAGGACCAGGACACCCCAGGACGAGTGCCGCTGTGAGCGCAGCACACCGATGACGGGGGAGAGGAAGCCGCCGAGCGCACCGAAGAGCATGGTGGTCGTGTGTCCCAGCACCAGACCGACCAGCAGCAGCGCACCGAGGCCCGTCATCGCCAGCCACAGGGCGATGCGTTGCTGTTCGTACTCGAGTTCCGCCTCGCTGTCCTCGCGCTGGTGCAGAAGTTCGTTGACGGCCAGCAGGAGAGCCTCGGCCTGCGGAGAGTCCGTTGGGTGTGCCGCGAGTTGGGCGGCGAGATCGGTGTCTCCCGCACGCTGGGAGTCGAGCAGGACCAGGCGCGTGAACTGAAGTGAGGAGGCGCGTTCCGCAGGCGTCTCCAGCCGGAGGAGCCGTCGTTCAGCGCTGTGCAGGACCCGCCAGGCCGCCGCCAGTTTGGAAAGCGGAATCGCGACCACCCAGGAGCTTCGGGCCAGCCTCCAGACCACCGCCCTTCCCAGTTCCAGATCGTCCAGTCGGCTGCTCAGGGCCGCCAGCGACGCGGACCTCTCGGGGTCTCCGGCCGCCGTGCCGGCCAGAACGGAGGCTCGGGCGCGGCAGTCCCGTATACGCGCTTCGAGGAGTCGATAGCGCGGAGCCGCGATCAGCCCCCTGCTCGTGATGTACACAATCGTCAGATAGCAGACGCAGACCAGCGCCAGCATCCAGCGGTCATCGCGGATCATGGCACTCCCCACGCTGTCGCCCCCGTTCGCCCGCCGTCAGGCTAGCGTCCGGAGGAAGCGCCCGGAGGGTTGATGCGTGCCGAAGATGTCCAACAACTCCCTTGTGGAGGTGCGCCTTGCATATAGTCGGCGCATGAAGTCGCTCGGCGGCATCGGTTCATCGCGCGCACGCTCCGATGCCACGCACGATGCCGTTCTTGTCATCCCGGGAATCATGGGAACCAGGCTGGTGGAGGCCGCCACCGGCAAAGTGCTCTGGGGAATGGGCAAAGCCGCCGAGTACGCCGGCCGGTGGGATCTCGAGGGCGGGATGGACGCACTCGCCCTCAGCCCGGCGGAACGCGAGGGCGAGTTCGGGCGGGTAGTGCCCCGGGGCATCATCAGAACGCCTTCCTGGGCACCGCTTCTGGGCGGTGTGGAGCCCTACGACCGGCTGTTGAAGAGACTGCGGAACGTGGTCGTCCACCCTGATGCGATCGCAGAGTTCGGGTACGACTGGCGTCTGCCGACGGAATACAACGCCCAACGATTGGCCCAGGCCGTGGAATGCCACCTCGCCGCCTGGCGCGAGCATCCGCAGTCCAGGGCGGCGCGGGCGTTCGTGCCAGATGGAAGGCCCGCGGGAGTGGTACTCATCGCCCATTCCATGGGCGGCCTGGTGGCCGCCGCGGCTTCGCTCATACCCGGGGCGATGGCGGACGTGCGTGCCGTCCTCACTCTTGGTTCCCCGTTTCACGGTGCGGTCAAGGCGGTTCAGGTCCTCAGCGAGGGGCGAGGACTGCCCGGTCTGCCGAAGGAGAACCTCCGGCGGCTCGCCCGGACCCTGCCGGGAATTCACGACCTGTTGCCGAGTTACCGCTGCCTGGTCGTGGACGACGACGTGGTCGCCCTGGACGCGGCTGCCGTGGAGTCGGTCGGCGGGGACCGCGAGTTGGCGCAGCGTTCGTTCGATCTGCACGCCCGGTTGCGGACAGCAGTGCTTCCAGGCCACCGGATCATCCAGGGAACCACCCAGCAGACCCTGCAGTCCCTGCGGATCAGCGCGGGGGTGGCCGAGTTCCTCTCCGTGGGCTTCAGCCGGCACAGCGACGACACTCTGGTCCGCCACCCGGGGACCGGGGTGCCGGTCACGACGGACCACAAGGGGGACGGCACGGTCTTCCGCTACGCCACCTCCCACGGGAAGGTGCCGACGATCGCGGTGGCCCAGCAGCACACGGCGCTGCCGAGAACGGGCTCGGTCATCGACATCGCCTGCGGAATGCTCACCGGCGCGGCTCACGACGGGTCCCATCTGGCCGGGGACGACCTCGGGTTGGAGGTCCCCGACCAGGTCGATGTCGGCGTCCCCTTCGACATTCTGGCCCAGACCCGGCGGCACAGGAATGTCACCTTCACGGTCGAGGACCCTTATGCCATCAGCCCGTCGCGCGCGAGGATGATGGGGTCCTCCATGGCACGGGTTCGAGGCCAGGAGGACCGGTGGAGCGCCCGGATAACGCTCACGTCACCGGGCCTCTACCGGGTCGGGGCCAGCAGCGGCAGCGACCCCGTCACCCGACTGGTCATGGCGGTGTGACCGGCCCGAGCCAGGGCTTCGACATCGTCGGGCTGCCGATCGACACCTACGCCGACTGCGCAGACCTCGAAGCGACCGCCGAAATCGGGGCCATCGCGGAATTACTGAAACCCTGGGGAGGGGAGCCGGTCCCCTGGCAGACGCCGAGGCGGACGCAATCGGCGGTCAACGCACGGCTGGGCTCATGGTCCCGGGAGGAGAACCCGCGCAACTCTGTGCTGCTGTGGGTGGGACACGGCAACGGCAACGACCAGGAGGCGAACCTGGTGGTGGCGGGGGACGAGTCCAGCGACCACGACGACGAATACACTCCGGCAGCCATGGCGAGGCACCTGATCGACCGTTACCGCCCGGACGACCCCTACTGGGTCGTGGTCATGGTGGAGGCCTGTGGGGCCGCCCTGTTCGTCGACCACCTCCAGGCGGAGCTGTTGCGCCGGGGCGCTGCGGACCGCATCCTGCTCATCGGCTCCGGGGCGAAGAACGGCAAGGGATATCTCGCGGCGTTCCGTGCGGTCCTGGCCAGGGTATTCCGCGACCTGAACGGCAATGACTCCTACATCAGCCTGCGGGATCTGGGGGAGCGCATCGAAGACCTGCTGGTTCCGGGAAGTGTCCTCTCGAAGAGGATCGGAGGCGGGCGGTTGGTGCGCGCGTCGCCGCCGGTCCCGCCTGTGACCATGACCTTGGACGACCTGTCCCGACCGGCAGCCGCCGTCGAAACCGCTCTCACCGGTCCGCCGGCGGTGGTGTCATCCTCCGGGCTGAGCGCACCCGGCGGGGAGTTCTCTCCCTTCTTCGTCGGCCGGGCGGGGAGCCGCGGAGCGGTGATCCGGTGGCTGGAGGAGAGCGAACAGGGTCTGTTGGTGGTCACCGGGCCGCCCGGCTGCGGGAAGTCGGCGTTCCTCGCCGACCTCCTCCGCCGCGCTTCCGTGAGGGCGCCTCGTGCGGATGTGGCCCTGAACCTCACCGGAGCCTCGATGTCCCAGGTCGTCGACAGTCTGGCCGGGCAGTTCGGCGTCGACGCCCCGGCCTGGTCGGTGAGCGACGACCCCCGCGTCGAAGACCTCCTGGGCCGCATCGACCGTGCTCCGGAACGCAAGGCGACCGTGGTCGCCGACGCACTGGACGCGGCCGCGGACCCAGGACGCATGGCGCATCTGCTGCGGGCACTGGGGGCCCGACCGGGCATCCGAGTCGTCGTCGGTACCCGGCCCTCCACCACGGACGGACTCGATCGCCCGCCCTCACCGGCCGAGGACCTGCTGGACGCCCTGGGCCGAGGTAAGGACGAGGTGACGGTGCATCGCCTGGCACGGGATCCGCAGGACCTGGCCGAGTTCGTGCGCCACCGTCTCCTGTTCGAGCGGGCAAGGTTCTCCACGGCCGAGGTCGAGCTCGATGAGGCGGTGCCCCGGACGGTCGCCCTGATCGGCGCGCAGACCCCGGCGTCCGGGAGCGAACGGGACTTCCTGCACACCGTCCTGGTCGTCCACGAGATCATCGCCCAACCGGAGCTGCTGGCGGACGAAAACCGACAGGACCTCGCCGAACTGGTCGGCCGGGACCACCGCTCACTGTTCGGCGGAGTGGTCGACCGGCTGGAAGGCGTGCTTCCCGGGAGCCGCGCGGCGCTGCGAGCCCTCGCCTTCACTCAGGGACGCGGGCTTCCGCGAGCGGAGCGGATCTGGGCGACGGCGGCCTCCGCCCTGGGCGGGTCACGGGTGGATGCCCGGCTCCTTGCGGAGGTGGCCGTCGCCGCGGCCCCGTACATCATGCTGGACGCCGAGGACGGGCAGGCCGTGTACCGGATGGCGCACGGCGCCTTTCGGGAGATCCTTATCGGTGACAGCGCTCCGCACGCGATCGAGGCCGCGCACGCCGAAGTCACGGCGGCACTCGTGAAACTGACGATCGGGGCGGCAGGGGACGAAGTCGGGTCCTGGCGGCCGCATCCCTACCTCATTCGTCATCTCGCCGACCACGCCGCCGCCGGCGGCGCCCAGGGCTGGCAGACGCTCGCCGCGAGCCCTGACGTCCTCGACCTCCTCGATCCGGCGGCCGTCGCGGGAGCGGTCCTGCGGTTCGGGGTGCGGTTGGGTTCACTTCCGCTCCCGGTGGCGGGAACCCTGGCCACGGCCCACCTTGCGCTGCCCGGCGAAAGCGCCGACCGGCGCGGCCTACGGGAACTCGGCATGGGCGGAACCCTCGCCGGCGGCCCGCCTTCCGAGACTCCCGACGCCTGTGCGGCCCCCGAGCCCCGCAGAGTTCCCGTTCGTCCGACGGACACCTGGTCCGTGCGGTGGGCGGCGGTTCCCTCGCACGTCCCCCACGTCATCCTCACGCGTCTGAGCCACCCGATGTGCTCGCTCATTCCGCTGTTCGGGGCCGCCGGACGTCGGCTGGTCGTCGCCGCGGGTGACGCGGGCCTCGTCCGTGCGTGGGACCTCGCCACCGGACGGGAGGCGCTTCCCCCGCTCAGGATGGGGGGAAGCGCCGCGGGCCAGTCGGCGCTGGCCGCCCTCGGGTCGGCGGAGCGGGAAAGCATCCTCGCCGCCGCGGGGGAGGACAGCGTCCTGCACCAGTGGGACCTGGGGACCGGCGAGCGGCCCGTGGGTCCGGTCCAGCTCGCCACCGACACCGTCAGCGCCATGGTCCCGGTCGGCGGGGTGCTGGCGATCGGTGACCGGCAGGGCCGGATCGAGTGGGTCGACCCGGGCACCGGCGAGGCGATCGGTCGCACAGGGGTCGGGCACGGGGGACCGGTCCAGGGCATGGCGGTCTACCGCACGGGCCGGGGCGTGGGCGCGGCCGGTGAACGGCTGGTCTCCGTGGACGCCGGGGGGTCGGTGATGGTCTGGCGGCCGGGGCGGCGGAATTCGGTGCGGGCTTGGCGTGCCGACCAGGTCGCGCTCTACGCGGTCGCTGCCCTGGTCGGTCCGGGCGGCGAGCCGCTGGTGGCCACCGCGGGCGAGGACGGGAGCGTGCGGCTGTGGAACCCCGACTCCGGCACCCCTGTCGGCGAACCGCTCACCGGCCACGATGGTGCGGTGAACGCGGTCGCCGCCGTCACGCGACCGGGCGCGGCCACCCTCCTCGCCAGTGGCGGGAAGGACGGCACGCTGAGGATCTGGGACCCCTTCGGCGAGCGGCCGGAACGACATCGGCTCACCGGCCACCGGGGCCCGGTGAACGCGGTGACCGGTGTCGTAGGACCGGATGACGCAGTGCTGCTCGCCACGGCGGGCCAGGACGGCAGCGTCAGGCTCTGGGACGCGAGGGGACCGTATGTCCCGCGTGCCGGCGACTTCGGACCGGGGGAGGTCAGGGCACTGGCCCGGGTGACGGAGCCGGGCGGGCGGGCGGTCCTGGGGATCGGCGCCGGGGACGGGGTCGAGTGGCGCGACGCGTACGACGGACGTCTCCGGTCCGGGTTCCGGAGCGTCCCGGGCGGCGGTGGAGTCTCCATGACGGCGGTCGGGGGCGGTCGTGAGGAGGAGTTCCTCGCCGATGTGGGGGCTGACGGTCGCATCCGGGTGTACAGCCTCCTCGGAAGCGAATCCCCCCGTGACGTGCGCCTGCCCGCCTCGCTTCGCCGGGCGGGTTCGGGATTCCGGCTGGTGGCGGCGGTTCCGGGGCCGACCGGGACAAGCGTTCTCGCCGCTCTGACGGCGTACGGGGAGCTCTGCTCATTCGATGCCCGTACCGGTGCACTGCTGTCACGGTCCGACACCGGACTTCCGGGCCCCTTCACCGCGTTGGCGGCCCTGCCGCGCCGGGCCCGAAGTGCCGAGTTCGCCATCGCCTGCCGTAACGGGACCGACCTTCGCGTATTCGACCCGGCAACCGGCCACGGCCGGCTACCGGCACGAGGGGGAGGGGCCGGACAGGTCCGGGCGCTCGCCGTGATCGGGGGCGCCGGCGGCGCGCCGGGGATTCTCATCGCCGGTGGCTCGGGCGGCGGACTGGACCTGTGGGGCCTGGGGGCACTGCGGCTGCTGCACACCATCCGGCTGGGGGTGCGGACCCAGGCCCTGGCCGACCTCGGGGGCGGCGATCTGGCGGTGGGGACCGCGGAGGGCGCCCTCGTCCTCACGCTCAACCGGGAGCTCCTTTCCGGCGGTTGAACTGACAAGCCTTCCGGCCTCTGGCCAGAATGGACCGGTGACCACGGCCAGTCTTGACGAGCACAGGAATCTCATCGACCGGCTCTTCTGCCGGGACGGTGCTCCGTTCGGCGGCTACAGCTGCGTCGGTGACCCCGTGGTCGTGGTCACCGACCGGCTGGTGCGAGCGACGCTGCAGCCCAACGGCGACGACGACACACGCTACGACCTCTTCCAACTGACCATCTTCTGCGACATCCACAAGTTCGCCGGAGAACTCTGGGAGCACGCGGCCCGCAATCTGCTCCGGGTGGGCGCCCTCAACCACCCCGCGCTCCCGCGGATCGTCCTGGGCAAGTTCGTCCCCGCCGAGCGGGTGGCCTTCACCCTCACGCGGGAGCGGGGGATGCCGATCACCATGGACGACAGCATCAGCATGTTCCAGGGCGCGCCGCTGAAGGCGCTCGACCACTTCAGCCTGCTGCTTGATGCTCTCAGCGAGTTGCACGGTGCGGGGATCATGCACCGGAACCTCACCGCCGCCGCTCTCAACGTCCAACAGTTGGACCCCGACGACCCCTACGACGTGGCCATCACCCTCTCGCGTTTCGAGATGAGCACCCTGATCGGCAACGTGATCCGGAATGTGGGTGCGAGAGAAACCGGGGACGCGGCGGACAGCGCTCGTCAGTTCTACACGACACCGCCGCCAGGGGTGACGCAGGCGCGACATCACGCCTATCTGGCAACGGAGTTGCACGCATACCTGTTCGAGGAGCGGGCGAGCATCCGTCGCGACTGGGTGAGCACGGACGTCTTCGGACTCGGCGTGATCGCCTGGGAGTGGTTCTGCGGACAGATCGACGTGGTGCTGCCTGGCCCGTATGCCGGCCTGGAGGCGGCACAGGGGCCGCAGCGTGCCGCGGCTCTGCACGATCTGCACGTGGCGATGGTCGGGTACCTCGGCACGTCGGGCCTGCCCGACGCTCTCGTTCATACGCTGCGGCGGATGCTCGACCCCTTTCCGCGGACGCGGTTCACCTCCTTCGAGGCGGCGAAGCATCTGGAGACGCACTGGGAGACGATCCGGGCGCACTGGATCGCCGAGACGGCGACGGTGCCGCGCCTCGTGGCGTTCATGCCCGAGGAGAGCGAGATGCTCCACCAGGAGAGGCAGTGGATCCAGCACAGTCCGACCGGCAAGGCGGGCCGGGAGGAGTTGCAGGCCTTCCTGGAGAAGGAGCTCACCTCCGCCGAGCTGGTGCACGCCCCGAACGGTGCGCTGGGTTACGCGAGCGGCCCGGTGGACCGCCTGCGGGAGGCCGAGTGGGTGCTGGTGGGCGAACGGGCGGTGTGGTTCTGCGCCGTCCTGCACGACTACCAGGCGATGACCGGGAAGCGAAGGCTCTACCACGAGGTCCTGGTGATCAAGTACCTGCGGGAGAAGGACATCACCAGGGAGCTCGTCTACGCCAAGCGACGGCGCAAGGTGGAGAGCATTCAGCTGGTGCCCTTCCGGCCGGGGCAGGACCTGACCGGAGTGCTCGTCGGTCGCCCCAAGTGGACCCACCTGGAGGAGGCGGTCCGGGACCACCTGGGATCCGATGGCCCGAACGCCATGTATCTCCGCTCGCTCCAGTTCCTCCTCGACTACCAGCGGGCCGAGGTCGACTCCCGCTGCTACGCCTTCCGGCGGGTCGGGCCCAACGCGCGCGGGCAGGTGGTCCTCGAACTCGACAGCGAGGCGGACGACTACCGCAGGCACAGCGACTGGCTGCTGACCGCCTACTGCGGGGACCCCCGCCGACGGCCACCGCTCGGCGACTTCGTCCACGCCCTCGACAGCGAGAAGGGCTTCACCCAGGTGGACCTCGTCCCCAGATCCGGCCGGCATCCATACTTCAGCCGGAGTTCGACGGTGACGGCCGGCTTCTTGCGGTGGGTGAACGAGAGCGCGATCCGGGTGCAGGCTCCGCCCGGTGCGGAGATCCCTGAGACAGGGTGGATCCGCCCCCACGGCGATGGTGGCACCACGCCGCAGCTCAACCGCCAGGAGCGTGCGCTCACCCTGCTCAAGGCCCAGCCGATGCTGGTCGAGGCGCTGCGCGCCCCGCGGTCCTTCGACCTGGGGAGGGGACGGTGGCTCGAGCCGACCATCCCCGAGGAGCGCAAGCTCAGCCTGGAGTCCCGGAAGACCATGGCGACCATGCTGGGAACGCATCCCTTCTACGCCCTGCAGGGGCCACCGGGCGCGGGCAAGTCAACCCTGACGGTAGCGGCCATCAAGAAGAACCTGGAGGCGGAGAAGGGCGCGCGCATCCTGGTCAGCTCCCAGTCGAACCAAACCCTCGACGGGTTGGCCCGAAAGCTCATCGACGGTCAGGGGCCCCATTCGCTGATCCTCCGGGAGACCTCGTTGGGGGACGCTCAGAAGGTGACCGACGAAGTGGTCAAGAGGCACACCCTGCCGAACCTCACGGCAGATGTCGCCAACACGGTCACAGCGGTCCTGGGCGCGAGGCTGGAACGAGGGAGCGAGGAGGAGCCGCCCTACCAGGACCGGCCCTACGACGCGGGGACGCTGCGACTGGCCCGCAAGCGCGGCATCGCCCTCGACGACCTGCCACCGCTGACCGGGGAACTGCGGAAACTCGCCGGGGAGTGGCTGGGCCACGTCGGCTCCGACCTGATGGAACTCACCGAGCGCGTACGGGCGGGGGCGAGCGTGGTCCTGGCCACCTGCAACATCGCGGCGACCATCAACGAGGGCCGGTGGAACCCCAAGGACCTGTTCGACTGGGTGATCGTCGAGGAGGCGGCCAAGGCCTGGCCCACGGAGATCGTCGTTCCGCTCGTCCTCGGCGTGCGCTGGACGCTGATCGGCGACCATCGGCAGCTCGGCCCACACCGCCAGGACGCGTTCGACACCTTCCTCACCTCCCTCGACAAGCACCAGGACAGCCCGGCGAAGACGGAGTTCGAGAATCAGGAGTTCCACCGCAGGGCGCTGCGCATGTTCGAGCACTTCTTCGATGGGAAGACCGCCTCCGACTACACGGCCGCCGACTCGGCGGTAGGACGGCTCGAGAAGCAGTTCCGCATGGTCAAGACCATCGCCGAACCTGTCAGCCGCACCTTCTACCCGGCGGTCCCCCGTAAGGTCGACGCCGATGGGCTGCCGTTGAGCTTCCTCACGACCACCAAGGTGATGCCGCACGGCGTGGTCTACCCCGAGTTCCTGATGGCGCGACCCCTGGTGTGGATCGACACGGCCGACTGCGAAGGCTTCGAGGAGCAGCCGCGGTGGTTCAATACCGGCGAGGTCGATCTGGTGGAGCGGCTGGCACTGTCCCTCACCCCGGTGTCGGCGCCGCCCAAAGACCTCAAGGCCGACAACAGCCTTGTGGTCCTCACCCCCTACGCGGCCCAGGTCGCGCTGCTCGCCGAGCGGCCTGCTCTGGCGGGCCGCGAGCACACGGTCCACTCCTTCCAGGGAGCGGAGGCAGACCGGGTGATCGTGTCCCTGGTGCGGAGCGGACCGCGCTCCGCACCAGGGCCGGAAGCTCTGGTCACACAGCCGAGCACGGTCAACAGGGTCGGCCACGTCAGCCAACCCGAACTGATCAACGTGCTGCTGTCCCGTGCCAAACGGCTCCTGGTCATCGTGGGGGACCGGCAGCACTTCACCGCGCACGGTGGCGAGGACTGGCGCCAGATCGCTGACGTCATCGACAGGTACGGCGTCGTGGTGCCGGCGAGCGAGGTGATGGAATGAGCAGGAACTTGGTCCAGATAGCCCTGCCCTGCCGGAGATTGACCCTCAAGGTGGTGGTCTGTCCGGAGGACGGCAGGAGCGTCCTGGAGGACCTGGTGATGAAGGCCGTCGCAGCTGAGGTCACCACGGTCGAGGGCCTCGCCGAGTTGTTCGTCCTTCCGTACCGGGTGGCCCTGGACGTGGTCGCCTCTCTCTGGGGGAGAGGCCTGCTCTCGGTCGACCTGGTGAGCGGTCGGTTCGATCTCGGCGACTCGGTGATGGAAACCATGAATGCCGCTTCGGGCTCTCCTCTCAAGGAGGCAAGCGCCGTCACCGAGACGCGCGACTACCTGTACGAGCCCGTCTCCGGGAGCTTCTTCCCGGACAAGGACGGCACTCACACGCCGCCCTACGGCACGCTGCGCGCCCCGGTCAACGAGAGCATCAGGGCACACGACCTGCCCCCCGGGGAACTGCTCGCCGCGGTGCAGGTGGCGACGGCCCGGGACCGGAACGCGGGCTACCGGCGCCGCATCCTCAGTGTCGGGTTCGGGAATCCCCTCCTGCGCCCCGCGGACGACATCCGCTGGCTCACCGTCAGCGCGCGCATCCAGATCGACGAGGACACCGACCGTCTGAACGTGCTTCTCGACGAGACCGAGATCCGCACCTGGAGCGTGCTGGCGGGCGAGCGCATCCATGAGTACTTTGCGGCACTCGGCGACGAACGGCCGGACTTCCCCCTGGTCCAGGAACTTCGTGGCGCGGCGGAGCGGGTGCTGGTGGCGCAGGACGGAATGTCCAAACTCTTCCGCAGACTTGACGACGCGATCGGCCGGCTCGCCGGTACCCGTTCCAGGGCGACGGTGGCGAGGAGAATCTGCCGAGGGAGATGGAGTTCACCGCACGCCAGATCCAGGACAGGACGGAGGCACTGCGGCAGGCCCGGGCCCGGCTCACCCCCGTCCAGGACGCCCAGGGACACCTGTGGGCCCTCCGCGATCTACTCGCCCAAGCCCGCTCGCAAGTGGTCATCGTCACCCCCACCATCCACTATGCGGCGCTGAATCCGCTGCTCGGGGAGTTGCGTTCGGCGCTGGACCAGGGAATCCGGCTGGTCATCAGCTGGGGGCGGACACCCAGCGACTCACTCCCTCCTGAGGTGCGCACCGCCTTCAGCGAGCTGTCGTTCCGCTACAAGTCCCAGGTCCTTCTGTCCCAGCGGAGCGCCCGGACCAGCGGCTGCGTCGTGGTCCAGGACAACCTCCGCGCACTGGTCTCCTCCCACAGCCTGCTGGAGATCTCGGTCAGGTCGGAGGACCGGAGCCTCGGCATCCTGGTCGAGCCGTCCGAACATGGCACAGCGGTACCCCAGTGCATCGCCGCGCTGTTGCGGCGGCTCCAGCGGTCCTGGTACCCCGGGCAGGAGGCGATGCAGATCCGTTCGAGGAGCCAGGACTTCAACGCTCTCGCCGAGGACCCGCCGGCACCCGTGTCGGGGTTCGTGCCGGTGCCGGCCCCACCCCAACCGGCCGACGACAGCCCGGAGATGCGCCGGATCTGGCTGGAGAGCTGGCGCGAACACCACGAGGCGCTGCTCGCGGTGGTTCGGGCGGTCGTCCAGGAGGATCCGAGTGTGACGCTGGTGGAGGACGGGGCACATGACGACTTCCTGTGGCAGGCGCTGCACGGGGCCTCCACGCGGCTCGTCCTGGCCGACGACCGGATCAGCCCCCAGGCGGCCACCGAGCGGGTCGCCACCGCGCTGCGGGAACGGGCTGCCGAAGGCGCCGACGTCCACGTGGTCCATCCCCCCATCCACGACACCGACGCCGTGAAGTCCTTCGCCACCCTCGCGGGTTCGAACCGATCGAACCTCGTTGTCCGGCGTACCGCCGCCGCGGCTCGGGTCGTCATCGCCGACGACACGGTCCAGATCGGAAGCTTCGCGCCTCTCGGCCATGCCAGGGTGCACGTTGAGGGGCGGCCGGAAAGCAGCGGGGAGCTGGGAATCCGGGTGCAGAGTGGAGCGTTCGCCGCCGATATCGCGTCCATCCTCGGCATGGCGCCGTCCCGCGCCCCTCGGTCGGACGGTATCGGATCCGGCCTGGAACGGACCGGGACCGGAACAGGCGCCGTCGCCGCGGCCTGTGGGGCGCTGGTGAGGGTCAGACAGGCACCGAGGAACCGGTACGGCGAGGTCCTCACCGAGGTGATGTCCGGGCTGGCCGAGCCGTGGACCCTCCTGGAGGTCTGGCAGGACCAGGGGATTCCCGCGAGCGACCTGCGGCGCGGCGCCGCGACCCTGCTCCGGCTGCGGGACCGTATCCCCGACACGCAAAGGGACCGCTGGGCCGGCTGGCTGGTCGGCGACGCCTGGGAGCGCCACCACTTTGTGGAGGCGTCCCTGATCGGTCGTCTCCTGCCCGAAGTGGGCAGCGGGCTGACGTCGCCCCTTTGTACCGCCGCCGTTCCTGTCGAGCTGGGTCCGCTGGGCGCCCGGCTGGGGGAGGCGGTCGTCGCCCTGGAGAGCGACATTGCCAACGCGGTGGGCGCGGTCGGCGGTCTGGCAGAAGCCCTGTTCTGGGGCGGACAGGACGGGGAAGCGGTGGTGGCCGCGGTCGGCGACGCCCTTCCCCGGGTTTGGCGGGAGTTCGCCGAGAACGCCGTGGCCCACGCGCGGGGGACCGCACGGGCCCTGCCTCTGGACCTCTTCAGAGCCCAGCTGAGCAGTGCGCCGTCAGCCGCGGAGGTGGAGGCACAGTGGGGAGACATCGCCGAGCTCTTGGACCAGATCCGGCGCAGGCGGCAGCGGTTCACCTTCACCTCGGGATTTGTCATCCACGACGGCCTGTTCAGTTCCGACGGACTGCTCACGCACGTGGAGAGGGCCGCACGGGGGGACGTTCTGACCCGGACCGAACTCGCTCCGTGGCTCCACCTCGACCTGCAGGAGCACATGGACCGACTGGTCTCGGACGCAGGTGGGCAGCCGGTTGAATGGCGCAAGCAGCGCCCCTACTTCCGGCGCATCGAGAATCTCGTTCTGGACGCGAAAAGGCTCACGTACCACGGAGAAGCCCGCGGCGGTGGCGTTCCTGAGATCGAGCGCGGCTGGCGGGACTTCGCCGCGGACGTCGCGCTCCATTGGAACGCGCTCTCCAGCGAGGCGGACGCCTTCCCCGACCCGTACCGCCACCCCTTGTCCGCGGTCCTGCACCGACTGAGCCCGGCCGCCCAGTGGTCGAAGGAGCATCGGTGAGCGACGCGATGGACGAGATCCTCCGCGTATGGCCGGAGCGCTTCCGGTTCCGCCGACTGGTCACCGCCCTGCACGACGAGGAGAGCCCGCAGGAGGTCGACGCCATCGACGCCGTGCTGGGCGGACTGGCGAACGACGATGACGAACAGACCGTCTTCCTGAGCCTGTTGGAGGCGGGCGACTTCGGCATGGCCGTCCATCTGCTGGAGGAATGCCCCGCGTCGCGCAGACTCCGGAACTTGCGGCGCAAGCTTCTCAAGGCGCGCTGGTCAGAGGCGCTCCAGGACGTCCAGCGCAAGGCGAGCGAACTGTCGCAGCAGGCGAACGACGCGGGTCTACCGATTCCGACAGGCCTCGAGAAGTCCCCGCTGCTGGAGCTGAGCCGACATTCCCTGCCCGAGGCGCTCGGACGGCTACGCGAGGTGGAGCAGAACCTGGACCGTGCGGTGGCCGAGGGTAGGGAGGAACTGAAGGCCAGAGTCCCGACGGAGCGGCACGGAACGCCCTGGGGCGATCGGTTCGACGCCCTGGTCCAAGCCGGATTTCTCCGTGCCGCCGCCAGGATGATCGAACAGGGGGCGGAGGACGAGGGCCCGGAGGCGGTTCCACCGTTGCCCTACTGGGCCTGGGGAGACACCAGCCCTTCCGAGGTCCTGGACTGGCACCTCGACCCCGGTAAGCGTTGCCCGAATGCCTTCAGAGCCTGGTTGGACATCGACGAGACTTCGAAGGCTCTGATCCGTGCCTTCTCCGGTCTCCCCACCAGGGGGCACGACATCGCCGTGGAGTTCGTGCAGGCCCTGGACGAATTCCTGCACGCCGAGTCGCTGTGGATCGGGCGGCTCGACCCGGTCGGTGACGAATTCCTGACGCTCCTCCCCTCGGTCTTCGCTTCCCGGGAACTCCAGCGGTTTCGCCCCCAAGGCTCGGTCGACCTGTTCGTCGGAGGCCCCGGCACCCGGCACCCCGAGGAACTCGCAGGACTTCGTCCGTTCGCCGCAGTGGGTCCCGACATGGCGCGGCGGTCCGGTCGTGGCCAGGGTGCCGTGCTCGATCTGCGGTCGCTGCTGCAACTCGTCAACCTTCGAACCGGACGGGCCGCCGCGCTGCTACGCATCCTCGGACCGCAGTGGCCCCTGTCGACCTTCGTGGGCGAGACTCCCGAGCAGCTGGACGAGTACCTCGGGGTGGGCGACGCGACACGCTGGACGATGCTGCGCTGGATCGTCGACCTCACCGGTCTCGGTGGTGCGACCGTTGCCGACGGGTTGGCCTACGAGACGGGTTCCGACCCGGAACTGCTCCAGCTCTTCCTCAGGGCCCTCGCCGAGCGGCAGGAGCGCCCTCAGGCCGGCTCGCGGCCATGGCTCACGAGCTGGCGACACGACCGTGAGTTCGTCGCGTCGATCGAGCGTGCGGTGCTGCGCCCGTTGGAAGCGGTGCCGGTCGCCCGCATCGCCTTCTGGGCCGCGCTCGCGGCAGCGGCGGCCTCCGGGGAGTCCTCCAGGCAGGAGACGGAGGAACCCGGGAACGAGGTGACCGCGTCCGGCGTGCTGTCCACCGTCCACCAGGCCTCGGCCGAGGCCGAGCCGGACGACCAGGAGCAGACTCATGGGGAGATCCCGCAGGAGGAGGAGCTGAGGGGTGGTCTGGCGCAGCTCGCACGACTGCGACTGACCGTCGATGCCTCCACGGAACGCGTGTGGTTTCGCTCGTGCGGGGTCCTGCTGGTGCTCGGCTCGTTCGCGGAGGAGCGACTCGTCGAGACTCTCGCCGAGTGGCGGACCCGTCCCGAGGAGGGCGGGTCCAGCGCCGAGCGCACCCGCCGGTCCTGGGAGTGGCAGCTGCGGCGACACGCGCTCAGTCCCGACTACGAGGACGTCCTCGCCCTGCTGGAGAAGAACGGGGAGATCGATCCGGTCGATCCACGGTGGATCCGGCTCACAGCGCAGACGAACGACCTCTCGGCGAGCGCTTCGCAGATCGACGGAGAGACCGACCTGACTCCGCTGCTCCACTCCTTGGGAGCGAAATGGGAGAGTGCCTATCCGGGCTGGACGGTGGCCATCCGCACACCGCCGACCGCGGTGGCCCGGGTCAGCGCCCGCGCCGCCCAGGTCCTGCTGTACGAACTGCTCGCAAACGCGGCGGACGCGCTGGCCGGGTCCGGTACCGGCGCCGTGTCCGTCTCGGTCGAGCCGCAGGGGGAGGACGACTGGCTTGTCGACGTGTTGGACAGCGGCCCCGGTATCGGCTTCCCCGAAGGGCGTGAGCATCTCGTCTTCCGTGACCTGAAGTCGACCCGCGGGGAGGGCCGCGGGCGGGGACTGTACCGCGCTCGGCAGGTTGCACTGGAAGCTGAGGGCGATCTCACCCTGCACGCCCGTGCCAACAGCCACCCGGTTTTGCGGGGCGCACACTTCCGCCTGGTCCTGCCGATGGCCTGACGCCTGGCGGCCGCTCGCTCCACCGCGCCCCGGCCGACAACCGGGCCGCGCTCGCCATCGCCGACCTCGACCTCGACTCCACCGACCCGGACATCGGCATCGCGGTTCGCTACGCCCGCCCCTGGCGCAGGCTCGCCCGCGCCGGCCTCGAGCCGTTCCCGCCGGTGAGCAGCGGTCGCTCCGGAGCCGGACCCGGAGCACCGGGACGTCGGGCGCCGCGTCGCTGTCACTGCTGAAACGGGCTCGGCTCCCAGGCTTGTCCGCCGATCGGGTGGACGTACAGCGGCCGGCCCTTCACCGCGCTGGTGCGGAACGGCGTGCCGTGGCCGAGGTCGACGGGGAGCGTCCCCTTCCGGTCGCCGCTGGACCACTCCAGCTCCAGGTACCAGGACACGTCGTGGGAGGTGGTCCGGGCGGTGATCTCGATGACCTCCGGGTCGCCCTCGCTCACCTTCAGCGGCAGGCCGGTGCCGCCCTCGATCACGACCGGCCGCGGGCGGGCCGCGTCGAGATCGAGGTCGTAGGAATGGACGTCGACTCCACCGCCGCAGCCCTCGCCCATGGAATAGGCGTTCCAGGCGAGGGGAGCCGCGATCCGGGCGACCCGGACGTTGAGGCCCGACAGCACCACGGTGTCCCTGCCGGTGCCCTGCACGACGATCTCGATCGACAGGTAGCGGCCGGGAACCCCGCCGAGCCGGGAGACCCAGCCCGCCACGTCCGGCACCTGGGGCGGGCGAGGGACTTCGGACGGCGGGCGGTCGACCAGGTACTGATCGCACGGGGTGTCCCACCCGGAGGGCTTGACCGAAACCTTGATCGGAGCGCTCGTGTCCGTCCCGCCGGTCGGCCGCGGCGAGCCCGCGCCCGTGCCGGCGGAGGCGAGCGCGGGGGAGGACGGCGAGTCGGGACCGCCCGGGGCCGGAGATCCGGCGGACGACTCCAGCCCCGTGGCGACGGCCCCGATGGTGGCCAGCACCACGGCGACCGCCGCCGCGGCCAGGATCCCCCGGTGGCGGACCCGCCACCGCCGCGGCGCCGCCCCGGGGACGGGGTCGGGTTCGGCGCGGGCGGCGAGGACCGGTCCGGCCTCGTCACCTCTCCCGTCCGGTGTCGCCTGCGCCTCGGCCCCCGTCTGCGCCTCCGTCGGACCGGTCGCCTCCGCCGGACCCGTCGGACTTGACGGTTCGGGCCCGGCTGACGTCCTGCTTCCCCGCGCCGCGTGGGCGACGACCCACAGCCGGTACAGCTCGACGAGCTCTTCCGGAGTCGCCTTGCACAGCCGGGCGAGGTGGTCCAGCGGGGCGAACTCCGTCGGTACCACGTCCCCGGTGCAGTAGCGGTGGAGTGTCGAGGTGCTCAGATGCAGCCTCTTCGCCAGCGCGCCGTAACTGAGTCCCGACCGGCTCTTCAGCTCCCCGAGCAGCCGCGCGATCCCGTCCCGCTCCCTCAACTCCCCGAACCCCTCTGACACCGTTCCTCCACCCCGCTCTTGCGTCCCGCAATGATCGCGCCCCGCCGTCTCCGGCCGCCATCGGCGGTCGGGTTCGGCACGCCGCTCACGCTCCCGCGGTTCCCGCCGCAGGGCACGCCGTTCCTCCGTCCCATGGACGCGTCCCAGGAAGGTTACGTCTTCCCAGCTCAAAGCCGGTAGAGGCGTCCCTGCGTCCCAGATCGGACGCTGGCCCTTGCTGCTGGGACGAAGCGGCCGACAGGCTCTCGGTGATCACCGAGAAGGAGCAATAGTGAGTACTGTTCAGGCGGCCCGGAGCGCGATACGTACCGGCGACCGATTCCACCGCGGCGCTGTGGCGCTGACGATGGGCGGCATCCTGCTGATGACCGCGGCCTGCGGCGGCCACCACGGCGAGGGCGCCGAGGCCTCCCGCGTGACGGACCCCGCCGCCACGACCACGGCCGGGGCCGTGCCGAAGACGTCGGCCGCGGTGCTGGACGTCGAGCCGAAGGACGGCGCCCAGGGCGTCGCCCCGAACGCGCTTCAGGTGTCCGTCTCCCACGGGAGGCTCACCACCGTGGACGTGACCGACAAGAACGGCAAGCGCGTGCCCGGCTCGCTCACCCCGGACGGCACCGGCTGGAAGCCCGCCGCCGCGCTCGCACCCGGCACGGCGTACACGGTGAACGCCCAGGCGACGGACGCCGACGGCCTCGCTGCCGCCGCCACCACGGCGTTCACCACGCGCGCGCCCGACAAGCAGGTCTCCACCAACGACAACATCGGCGACGGCCAGACCTACGGCGTGGGCATGATCGTCAAGGTGGAGTTCAGCAGGAAGATCGTGAACAAGGACGCCGTTGCCAAGGGCATCACCTTCGCGACCGACAACGGCACCGAAGTGAAGGGCCACTGGTTCGGTAACGATCGGCTGGACTTCCGACCGGCCGAGTACTGGAAGCCGGGCACCAAGGTCACCATCCACTACCGGCTGAAGAACGTCGAGGTCTCGCCGGGCGTCTACGGCGACGTGGACAGGGACGAGCCGTTCACCATCGGCCGGTCGCAGGTGTCCACCGCGAACGCCGCCACGCACCAGCTCACGATCGTCCGGAACGGCAAGGCCACCACCGTGCCCGCCACGCTCGGCGACGAGAAGCACCCGTCGTGGGGCGGCACCATGGTGATCATGTCCAAGGAGAAGGTCACCCACATGAACTCCCGGACTGTCGGACTCGGCGACGAGTACGACATCCCCGCCGTCCCGCACGCGATGCGGCTGACCAGCAGCGGCACCTACCTCCACGGCAACTACTGGTACAAGGGCGACCCGTTCGGCAAGGCCAACACCAGCCACGGCTGCGTCTCGCTCAAGGACGTGGAGGGCGGCGGCGACAACTCCGTCGCGGGCGCGTTCTTCAACAGCTCGCTGATCGGCGACGTGGTCAAGGTCGTGAACTCGAAGGAGAAGGCGGTCGCCCCCGACAACGGGCTCGGCGGCTGGAACCTCCCCTGGGCGAAGTGGTAGACCCGCCCCCTCGACCGCACCGCCCGCATCGACCGTGACGACCGCATCGACCGTGACGACCGCACCGCCCGTGACGACTGCACCGCCCGTGACGAACAGGACGGGCGGTCGCCGAACCGGTGCCCGCGGGCAGGAGAGGGCCCACCGCGAACCGTGCCCGCCGGGCCCTCGCCCGTCGGGCTCGTGACGGTCAGTCGTGGTCGGCGGCGAAGGGTCCCTGTTCGACGAAGCGGCGCAGGAGGCGGGCGAAGGTACGGGCGTCGTCCTGCGGCCAGCTGGCGAGTGAGTCCTCGATGACGTCCGCGAGTCGCCGCCGGGTGACGGCCACGATGGCGTGGCCGTCGTCGGTGAGGCTGAGCAGGGTGGCGCGGCTGTCGTCCGGGTCCGGGTGGCGCTCGAGGAGGCCGGACCGCTCCAGTCGGTCGGCGCGCCGGCTGACGGTGGTGCGGTCCAGTCCGACCTCGCGGCCGAGGTCGGCGGCGCTGCACGGGCCGGTGCGGGCCAGGCCGCTGAGGACCGGGTAGGTGAGGTCGTCAAGCGCCTCCTCCAGGCCGTCGGTGATGCGGGTGTGGAGACGGGTGCGGGTGCTGCGCCGCAGGAGCAGCCCGAGGGTGTGGGCGATGTCGTCGCCGGTCGTGTTCGTCACCGCTCCAGATTAGCGTGCGCAACGCACGCTTTTCCTGCTACAGTCATAAGCGTGCTCGAGGCACGCATCTCTTGTACTCGCCGTACTCGCCCTACGGGCCACCACCACACCGGAGGAAATCCCATGAACCGCACCGACATCCGCACCGCCCTCACCGACCTGCTCCTCACCCCGGGCCTGGACCTGGACGAGGCCGCCGAGCGGCACTTCGCCCCCGACTACCGTCAGCGCACCGACGGCAGCTGGGCGGACCGCACCGAGTTCCTCGCCCACATCGCCCACCTGCGCACGGTCGTGGCCGGCGGCTCGGTCGAGGTCCACGACGAACTCGCGGACGGCGACCGGTACGCCGACCGCCACACCATGGAGGTCGTCAAGACGGACGGCTCCACGGTCCGAATGGAGGTCTACGTGTTCGCCGAGTTCGCGCCCGACGGCCGCTTCCGCCGGATCGAGGAGACCACCTTGCTGCTCGAAGGCTCCGAGGCAGACCGCGACCTCGGCAGCGCCCGCTGAACCTCCTCGTGCCGATCCCCGGCGTCGGACGGCTCCGAGGCCGACCGCAACCCCGCCGCCGCCCCCGTCCGGCCGTGCTCATTCCCACACCTCCGAGGAGACCGTCATGAAGCAGCTGCTGTTCCCGAACAACCCGCAGTTCTGGTACGAGACCCTGCGTTCGATGAGCCATATCGCCTATGGTGGCGCTGATTTCGGTGAGGTCGTCTCCACGGGTGAGCGCATCGTCGAGGGTGACTACGACAGCTGGCACACCGAGTGGCTCGCGACGGCCGACCGGGTGGCCGACGAGGCGCGGAAGGCGCTGGACGCCGGTCACCGGGTCAGTGCCCGGGACGGGTTCCTGCGGGCGTCGAACTACTACCGCTCGGCGGAGTTCTTCCTGCACGGTCACCCGTGCGACCCGCGTCACGACCACGCCTACGACCGCAGCGTGGCCTGCTTCCAGGCGGCCGCCGCCCTGTACACCCCGCGCATCGAGCCGGTGCGTATCCCGTACGAGGGCACGACGCTGCCGGGCTACCTCTACCGGGCCGACACCTCCGGCGCACCCCGGCCGACCCTGATCATGCACTCCGGCTTCGACGGCACCGCCGAGGAGCTCCACTTCAGCGGCGCGCTGGCGGCCGTGGAGCGCGGCTACACCGTCCTGACCTTCGACGGCCCAGGACAGCCCGGGCCCCGCCACCACCAGGGCATGGTGTTCCGTCCCGACTGGGAGAACGTCATCACCCCCGTCGTCGACTTCGCAGAAACCGTCCCCGAGGTCGACAACAGCCGTATCGCGCTGCTGGGTTCCAGCATGGGCGGCGTGCTCGCCCCCAGGGCGGCGGCGTTCGAACACCGGCTGGCCGCGGTGATCGCCGTCGACGGCGTCTACGACCTCGGGCAGATATCCGTCCGCAACATCCCCGGCGACCGTAACGCCGCCGAGCGGCTCCTGCGCGCGGAATCCGCCCCCGAACTCGACGCCGTCTTCGAGCAGATCATGGCCCAGGACGCCACCGCCCGGTGGGCGATCAACCACGGCATGTACGTCATGGGTGTCGACACTCCCCGGGCCTTCAGCGCCTCCTATCTCGACTACACCCTCGACCACGGCATCGCCGAGCAGATCCAGTGCCCCACCCTGGTCTGCGACGCCGCCGAGGACGAGTTCTTCAAGGGCCAGCCCGAGCAGCTCTACGATCACCTGACCTGCCCCAAAACCCTCATGGTCTTCACCGCCGAGGAAGGCGCCGGCGCACACTGCCACCCCGGCGCCATGCGCCTGTCCCTCGCCCGCATCTACGACTGGCTCGACGACACCCTCACGACGTGAGTGGTGGTCGCCGGATGGCCCTCCCGGTCGGCCTCGACCGCCCGATGGGCCGCCCCAGGACCCATTACGAGTGGGCTTCGGCAACTGCGACGTCCTCCTCGTCCTGCCGCAGCTCGGCCTGCGGCGTGGGCGACGGTCCGGCCGCTGCTGCCGGTGCCGGGCTGGATGCGCGGCCGGGGCGGGCAGCCGGAGACGTACTGCCACTGGCTGCCACGGGGCGGTACTGAACGCGATCCGCTACCTCGTCGACAACGGCATCAAGTGGCGGGCGATGCCCGCCGACTTCCCACCGTGGAACCCGGGTCCATGCGTTCTTCCGCCGATGGCGCGCCGCCCGACGCGACAGACGAGCCGTCAACCTGCCCACCGCATCTGGACCAAGCGAATCGGCCCGCTGGACACACCGACGGACCGCTACGAAGGATTGAGGCTAGACCTCGTACGAGGCCAGGTCCGCCGGGTCCTCTGTGGCGAGTGCCACATACCCGTCGGGCCGGACGAGAAAGAGCCCCCGGTCTGCGTACGCCTTGTGTGCGTGCCCGTCCACGTCGATGACGTCGCCCTGCTCGCCGGGCCGGCCGACCCGGACCAGTTTGTAGCGTTCGGAGGCCGGGGCGTCGGTCGCGCCGAAGGCGAGGAGAGTGGCGTGCGGGCCGCGGAAGAGGTCGAAGAGACGGATGGGCCCGCAGGGGGCGTCGGGGGCGCGGTCCCCGGCGCGCAGTGCGTCGTCGGCCAGGCCCTCGCGGCACTCGCGGGTCAGGGGGCCCTCGCGGTAGCCGAGGCCCAGTTGGAAGGTCTCGCCGCCGCGCTGGGAGAAGCCGCGGTCCTTGTCCACGCGGTCCTGCTCGAAGACCTGGGTGGTGAGGGCGAGCACATGCTGCGCGACCGGCCGCCGCTCGGCCTCGTAGCTGTCGAGGAGCGCGTCGGACGCGCCGCGCAGCGCTGCGCCGAGCTTCCAGCCGAGGTTGTACGCGTCCTGGATGCTGGTGTTGAAGCCCTGGCCGCCCGTAGGGGAGTGAATGTGCGCGGCATCGCCCGCGAGCAGGACGCGGCCGATGCGGAAGCGGTCGGCGACCCCGGCCTTGATGCGCAGCACCGAGGACCATCCCACCTCATGCACCCGTACGTCCGCGTGGCCGGTGCGCTCCACGAGCAGCTGCTGGAGGGCCTCGGGCGTGGCGTCGGGCGTGAAGTCCGGGCCCGCGCCGCCGAAGTGGGCGAGCAGTTGGAAGGAGTCCGACCCTTCGAGCGGGCGGAGCGCGACGCGCCCGCCCGGCGCGGTGGGCCACACGTGCCAGTGCGCGCGGTCGAATCCGCCGATGAGGACGTCCGCGATCAGCGTCGGGTCGGTCACGAGGTCGGTGACGGGGAAGCCCACCCCGAGGGCCTTGCGGACCGTGCTGCGCCCGCCATCGGCCGCGACCAGAAAGGCGGCCCGTACGGCCGACCCGGTGCCGTCCGGCCCGCGCAGCCGCGCCGTCACCCCGTCCGCGTCCTGCTCGAAGCCGGACAGCTCGCAGCCGAACTCGACGCTGCCGCCCAGCTCTTCGAGGCGCGCATGCAGGATCTCGACGGTGCGCCACTGCGGGAGCATCCAGATCTCGCCGTACGGGACGTGGGGCGAGGGCTCGGCGCGCTCGAACGTGTCCCACTCGGCGATACGTGTGGTGCCGGCCCAGCTCTGAAGGCGCTGAATGGGGCCTCCTGCGACGCGAATCGCGTCGATGACGCCCAGGTCGTCGAAGACCTCCAGAGAGCGCGGCTGGAGGCCGGAGCCGCGCGAGCCGGGAAAGCCGCGGCTCTCCCGCTCCACGACGCGGCAGGCGATCCCGCGCCGGGCGAGGTCGCAGGCGAGTACGAGGCCGGTGGGCCCGGCTCCGGCGATCAGAACTTCGGTGGTGGTGATTGCGGGCAGGCTCATCACATGCTCCTTGACGTCGTTCCTCCGCCGAACCGGAGCCGGCCGACGGGTGGTGCCCGGCACGCGAAGGAAGCGGGTTCTGTCGCGCTTCAACAGGGGGATGGGAATCCGCGCCGACCTCTCCACGCAGCGTGTGGACCCATCACCCGGGAGATGGTCTATGGGCGGCTGATCAGCCACAAAATGGGGACAGCGTCAAGATCCCGGCTGTAGCGGTAAACCACCGAGACGCCCCTGCCTCGCCGGCGCCGCACCGCCGCGGGCGCTGGGGGTCGGCGGCGTAGACGTTCAGTCCGGTCGTGGCGCTGACGTTCCTGTGGGCGGGTCATTTCCAGCCGCGATTTCAGGCCAGTGACTTCCGCGGCCGAGTCGGCAGGTCGAGCGTCCGGGCCGGAACGCGTGCGCTGATAGCGGTCTGTGGCAAGCCCGTTGACCTGGGCCGACACCGTGAAGCAGGGAGTGGGCCCCGGCGAGGACAGCAACCCCGCACGCCGTAAGCGGAATCAAGCCAACTGTTTGCTGCGGCCATGACAGATCGCCGTAGCTGCTGGCACGCTCGCCCCACAGGCACCAAGTGATGACTCGTTACCCACGTGCATCGCTTGTCCCGCCTATTACGCCTTGTTCGGCCGTGCTCCGCATGACGGCTACCCCCACACAAGGAGCATCAATGAGTCGCCCCCGCATACTCTCGAAGAGCTCGCTGACCACAGCAGTGGCTCTCGCCGCGCTGATCGGCGTCGGCTTCCAGACCGGCTCCGCCACCGCCCAGACCGAAGACAACGGCCGGTCTGCCCAGGCGAAGACCTTTGCGACTCCATCCGCCGCCGCCCAGCCCGTGACCGTCTCCGCCGCGCAGCGCGGCGCGCTGCTCGCGGCGGCTTCCGGCAACAGCGCCGCCACCGCGCGGTCGCTGCACCTGGGTGCGCAGGAGAAGCTGATCGCGTCCGATGTCACCAAGGACGCCAACGGCACCATCCACACCCGCTACCAGCGTACTTACGCCGGACTTCCGGTACTCGGCGGCGACCTCGTCGTGCACACCAACGCGAGCGGTGCCACCATCGGCGTCGACAAGGCGAACAACGCGGCCATCACGGTCGCCACGACCACGGCTGCCCGGCTCGCACCGGCGGCCGGAGCGCGCCAGGTCGTCTGGGCGGGCAAGGGCACGCCCACACTCGCCTGGGAGACCGTCACCAAGGGCCTGCAGCACGACGGCACCCCGAGTGAGCTGCATGTCATCACGGACGCCAGGACCGGGGCGAAGCTCTTCCAGTACCAGGGCATCGAGACCGGCACCGGCACCAGCGAGTACAGCGGCACGGTCACCATCGGCACCACGGCGGCCGGTGCGACGTTCACCATGGCCGACGCCACGCGTGGCGGCCACAAGACCTACGACCTCAAGCACGGCACCTCGGGCACGGGGACGCTGTTCACCAAGTCCACGGACGCCTGGGGCGACGGTACCGTCGCCAACGCGGAGACCGCGGGCGTCGACGCGGCCTATGGCGCCCAGGAGACCTGGGACTTCTACAAGACCGTGATGGGCCGCAACGGCATTCGTAACGACGGTGTCGGCGCGTACTCCCGTACGCACTACGGCAGCTCGTACTCCAACGCCTTCTGGGACGACGGCTGCTTCTGCATGACGTACGGGGACGGTGCCGGCGACAAGAAGCCGCTGACCGCGCTCGACGTCGCCGGGCACGAGATGAGTCACGGCGTCACCGCGGCCACCGCGAAGCTCGAATACAGCGGCGAGTCCGGTGGCCTCAACGAGGCCACCTCGGACATCATGGGCACCTCCGTCGAGTTCTACGCCAACAACGCCAAGAACCCCGGCAACTACCTCATCGGCGAGCAACTCGACCTGAACGGCGACGGCACCCCGCTGCGCTACCAGGACAAGCCCTCGCGCGACGGCACCTCGCCCGACGCCTGGTCCGCCGACGTCGGTGGCCTGGACGTCCACTACTCCTCCGGTCCCGCCAACCACTTCTTCTACCTGCTCTCCGAGGGCAGCGGCGCCAAGACCATCAACGGCGTCACGTACGACAGCCCGACCTCCGACAACAAGCCGGTCGCCGGAATCGGCCGGGACAACGCCTCGAAGGTCTGGTACAAGGCACTGAGCACCTACATGACCTCGAGTACCGACTACGCGGGTGCCCGCGTGGCCACCCTCAAGGCCGCGACCGACCTGTTCGGTGCCGGCAGCGCGTCGTACAACACGGTCGCCAACGCCTGGGCGGCCGTGAACGTCGGCGCCCGCGTGAGCTGACGCATCATCACGTTTCTTTCGGCGCCCCGTTGCCCTCCTTCGCCGGTCGGCAGCGGGGCGCCGCCATTCCTCCGTCGTCCCGGCGCCGATGGACTGGCAGGTGCCGTTGAGGGCGTCCTCGGGGTGTGCCGGTGAACGTGCCTCGGCACCAGGCATCCCTGGGTCACCGTCATGTCAGCGTGGAGGTGGCCGGCGACCGTTGGCCTCCTGTCGGGATTCCGGGTCCTGGCTGATCGCTTCGAGGAGGCGGAATACCAGCGGCACCCGCGTGGTTGTCCGCCGTTGTCGATCAACAAGGAGGCCCTATGCCTACGGTCCGTCGTCCGCGTGCGCTGAGTTCCGGCGATCTCGTGGTCGTCGCCGCGCCCTCAGGTCAGCTTGAGCCCGGTGAGGAGCCGCTGCTCGCTCGCGGTGTGGCGATATTGGAGCGGATGGGTTTCCGCGTGCGGGTCAGCCCGATGGTCGACCCCTCGCGGAGCCGCTGGTGGGCGGCGGGCGCTCCGGCGGAGCAGGCTGCCGAGCTCAATGCGCTGCTCCGGGACCCGGAGGTGCGGGCCATCGTCGCGCACACCGGTGGTCAGGCGACCATTGGCTATCTCGATCTGATCGATCTGGATGCGGTCCGGGCCGACCCGAAGCCGATCCTCGGCTACAGCGACATCTCGCTGCTGCACATGGCGTTGTACGCGAAGACCGGCCTCGTCGGATTCCACGCCGACATCGCCACCCACGGTTTCGGCGGCGATTGGTACACGCTGGGCGACGAGGCCCGTCGGTCCGAACTCGTCGACCTCTACGCCCGTGTGCTGACCAAGGCCGAGGCACCGGGCCCGCTGCCGGCAGGGGGACCTGGGAAACCTGGCACCCGGGCCGCGCGCAGGGACCACTGGTCGGCGGCTTGCTGAACCGCCTGGTCCAGTTGCAGGCGACCCCCTTCGCGCTGGCCCCCGAACGGTTCGACGGCGCCGTCCTGTTCTGGGAAGAGGTGCAGCGGCCCGTCACGCGGATCTGGTGCGACCTGCATACCTTGCGGCTGTCCGGGGTGCTGGACCGGATCGCGGGCATGGTGGTCGGCATCCCGAGTGAGGTCACGCCCTACGAGGGCGGTGGCGGAGACCAGGTCGGTCTGCGCGACGTTGTGCTCGACGTCCTGGCGGACCGTGACATCCCTGTCCTCGCCCAGGTCGACTTCGGCCACACCTCGCCGAACCTGCCGCTGCCCCTCGGCGTCCGCGCAGAGGTGGACGCCGACAACCGGACCCTGTCCTTGCTCGAGTCGGCGGTCGCGGAGCGCTGAGACGGCCCCACCACCCGTCGACTGTCACGGATCCACGATCAGATACGGCTACTCCGAGGGCCGCGCGGGGCGGACACGGGGTGACGACTGCTGCCTTGACGGGTTCGATGACCGGATCGCCGTGATCTGGGTTCCGTCATTGGTCCCGGCCCATCATGACGACCGCGATGACGGCGTCCACAGGGTATGGATTCCGCCAGTGGTGCGGGGTGCCCTGCTGAGCGAACGCCTGCCCCGCCGACAACTCCGCGGATGTCCCGTCCTCCATCTCCAGCACGATGCGTCCGGACAGGACGATCCCGACGTCGAGGGTGGACGTGTGGTGGAACTCCGCAGGCGGCGGAGCGTCGGGAGCCTCGGGGGGTACGGTCACCGACCAGAACCGCACTCCGCCTGCCGCGGGGAAGAGCGGCGACTCCACCGCGTCGTCCCCTGATCTCACCGCGTCGCCGCCCGGCAGCACCCCGTCGCCCTCCCAGAGCCGGCCGAGGCCGCGCCCGTCCGGGACGGTACTGACGGGCACGACTTCGTCCCGGACGATCGTCGAGAGGCCCGCCGCGGTCACCCCGGTTTCGACCACTCGGTACCTACTCGGCAGCGCCGCTTCATCCTGCTGCCCATACGTCGGTGCGGATCCGGACATCGAGTACCTCCAAGGTGAGTCGGGGGCCAACACGCGCACCATCGGTCCCGCCGGCTGATCCTCCCGGCTCGTACGAAGGCCCGTCCTGTGCGTCGGCCACGGGTAGAGCTGCTTGAACTGGATTCATACGATTGGTATGCAGCATCACGATAGGCCAGTATGGGAGGGCCTACAAAAGGCACATCCGTGTCCGTTACCGAAGGGGGATGTCCGCAATGGACGACGTCGCGCTCCAGGGGGAGACAGCCGCGCTCCCGGCGCCCTGCTCCCGAATCCCGGTCGAGCACGCGGACTTCGTCCGCCAGATCATGGATCGGGTCGGGGACAAGTGGACGCTGATGGTGCTCGCGACCCTCCAAGACGGCCGGATGCGCTACACCGAACTGCTGCGGGCCATCCCCGGTATCTCCCAGCGCATGCTCTCGCGCACCCTGTCCCAGCTCCACCAGGACGGCCTGATCACCAGGACCGCCTATGCCGAGGTGCCGCCACGGGTGGAATACGCCCTCGCGCCGCTGAGCGACAGTCTCATCGGCATCGTGGTCTCACTGATCGACTGGGCGATCACCCACCACGACGAGATCCGCCGGCACCGGGCACGCGTCGAGACGGCCGACGCGCGATAGCGGAGCAGGGGAAGACCGAGCGTGCTCGTCAAACCCGTAGTCCTTCATCGTTCGGTGGTGGGCTCTGAGTCCGCGGAGCTACGGGGCGCAGAGTTCGTTGAGGTCGTTGACGTCCCGCTGGATCGCCTGGGTGCCGGGGCTGCCCCAGGGGTGGCTGTTGAGGAAGCGCTGGGCGGCATCGCGCACGGCCTGCCAGCCGTTGTCGTTCGTCGGGGCGCCGGCGTTGGTGAGGTCGGCCTTGGTCCGGGCCACCACGTCGCGGCAGGTGGCCAGGGGTGCGGCGCCGGCCGGAGCGGATGCTCCGAGCAGGGTCGTGACGCCGAGGACGGCGGCCATCACGGCGGCCGTGGCGACTGGCTTGAAGGACTTCACGGGTTTCGACCTCCTGTTGGGACGGATTGCGGCGACAGGGCTTTGATCCGCCCTGCGCGTGGCCGGGGGTCCCCGGCCGTCCTGGACTCTCACTCACTCTTTGCGGACGCTCGATCATTCACGGCTGCCATCCCTCCTGCCTACCGTGGTGAGGCGGGACATCGAGACCTATCTCGGGGCCACAGACAGGAGCAGTGATGATGCGCAAGCAACTGATCGCAGCCGCAATGACCGCGCTGTTCGTAGCCGGCGGGCTGGCGGCGGCGCCGAGCAGCTCCGCCGTGCCGTCGACGCCACCGGCCACCACGCACATCGCACCGGCCGGCCGGACCTCCCACGCCCTCGACGCTTTCGTGCCGCTCATCTGCTCCAGGGCCTGTCACTGACCCTGCCCGCACCATGGCGGCTTCGCCCGGCCCGCCCCGGACACCTTCCGGGACGGGCCGGGAGTCCGCTGCTCGGCCGGTGACAGCCCTAGGGCCTGTCGTCTGGATCTCCGCGGCGTCGCGGTGTCCAGCACGCACATCTGCCGCGTTGTCGTCGGTCGACGACGCTCCGCGTCGCCTCCCTCCTCCGCCTTGCAACTGCACGCACCGGACACCGCTCCTTCCCCCACGCAGATCCAGACGACAGACCCTAGGCCGCCCGGGTGAAACGTGACGCGACATTGGAACTCACCCATGAGCACAACCTCCTGACGGTGAGGAACCGGCCGTACGGCTGACGGCGGCGGTCCGGGGGCGCGGGCCCCGCCCGGGGAGCGCCCTGCCACCCATCGTGAGGGGTGATCAACAGCATGTGAATGCTTGCCCGTCCGTGTGACGTGCGCGAGAGTCCGCATATGCCCGCACCGCTCTCCGGTCCTCTCTCCGGCCCCCTCTCCACGTCCGCGACCTGGGGAGATCCCATCACCGAGACCCTCGAACTCACCGGCGCGCGCTGCGCCTTGTCCCGCGGCCTCATCGCCGCGGGGGACTGGGCGCTGGCCTTTCCTGCGCCGGGCCGTCTCAAGATCCAGGCCGTGATCGAGGGCGTCATCTGGCTGGTGATAGAGGGCATCGAACACCCGCTCCGCCTGGAGGCGGGAGACATCGCCGTCTTCGCCGGCGACCGCCGGTACACCCTGGCGAGTGACCCGGCCGTGCCGCCGACCGACGCGCTGCCCGTGCTCCGGGCGACCACCGAGACCTTCTTCCACGCCGGGGACGAAGGGCGGGACGCCGTCACGATCGGCGGCCACATCGACCTCAACACCACCGGCAAGGACCTGTTGCTGAGTGCGCTTCCGCCCCTGATGCACGTCAGTGCCGCCACGCCCGAGGCGCCCGCGGCCTGCTGGCTCATGGACCAGACGTTGCGGGAGATGCGGTCGGACGCCCCGGGGGCCGCCTTCGCGGCGGACCACCTCGCACAGCTGCTCTTCGTACAGGTCCTGCGCGTCTTCCTGGCCCACGCGAGCGCCGACGCCTACCCGGTGGGCTGGCTGCGCGCCCTCGCCGACGAACGTGTCGCCCCCGCCCTGCGGCTCATGCACGGCGACCCCGCCCGCCCCTGGACCCTGACCGAACTCGCCCGCGCCGCGGCCATGTCCCGCACCAGCTTCGCCCAGCGCTTCAAGGAGGTCGCAGGCATCCCGCCGCTGACCTACCTGTGTGGCTGGCGGATGCGCCTGGCCCAGCACACCCTGTGCCGGGAGGACACTCCCGTAGCGGTCATCGCCTCCTCCCTGGGCTACAGCTCCGAGAGCGCCTTCAGCAACGCCTTCAAACGCACCACCGGCCTGGCTCCCCGCCGTTACCGGGAGGCCGCGCGGGCGAGCTGAGCGACCGCCGCGTCAGCTCTGCCTTCCAGCAGTGCCGCCGCCCCGCCGCCGGGCCCATGCGTGATCCCTACGGGCAGGAATTCACGCATGGGCGAGGAGACCTCCCGCAGGTGGCGGACTCTCACGCAGGAAGCCCGGACGGTGACGCATTCATTTCTGATGGCCGCTGAACCTAGCCTGGCTCCGCGGGCGGCGGAACCTGACCACGGGCCGCTGGAGTGCCCGCTCGCCCGCAACCACCGTGCCGGAGCCTTCGATCCGTCGCGGGAACGCGCACCCCCAAGGACGAGAACGTGACAACGGACGCCCCCGCATACCTGCCGCCCCGTACGGTCGCCACCGTTCCGGGGTGTCTGCCCCTGGTGGGGCACTCGCTGGCCCTGCTGCGCGACCCGATCGGCGTACTGCAGTCGATCCGCCCCCTGGGCGACCTGGTGGAGATCCGGCTCGGCACCCTGTCCGTGTACGCGGTGAACTCACCCGCACTGCTGCGGGAGATGCTCGTCACCGACGCGGTCTCCTACGAGAAGGGCCGCTACTTCCAGAAGTCCCGCCCCTTCCTCGGCAACGGACTGCCCAACTCCGAGGGGGACTTCCACCGCCGTCAGCGCCGCCTGATGATCCCGGCGTTCCACCGCGAGAAGCTCAACGCCTACACCGGCGTCATGCGCCTGAGCGCCACCACCTACTCCGAAGCCTGGACACCGCACAGCACGATCGACGTTGCCTCCGAGATGTACGCGATCGGCAGCGAAGCCGTCGCGAAGGCCCTCTTCGGCAGCGCCCTGGGCAACGAGGAGGTGCGCCTGATCCGGCGCTGGCTGCCCACGTACGTCCACGAGTTGATGCGCCGTGTCGTCTCGCCGGTCGACTGGCTGGACCGGCTCCCCACCCCGGGCAACCGCCGCTTCCGGGAATCGGGCACCCAGTTGCGCAAGGTCGTCGACCGGCTGATCCGCGAACGCCTCGACGACGACCGGCCCCGCACCGACCTCCTCGGCATGCTGATGGCCGCCCGCGACGCCGACACGGGCGAGCCCATGAGCCCGGACCAGCTGCACGACGAGGTCATGACCGTCATGGCCGCCGGGATCGAAACCGCCTCGACCAGCCTGACCTGGCTCTTCCACGAGGTCGGTGCACGTCCCGAGATCGAGCGCAGGCTCCACGCCGAACTCGACGACGTCCTCGGATCGCGACCGGTCACTTTCGAGGACCTGCCGAAGCTCGTCTTCACCCAGAACCTGGTCCGGGAGACGCTCCGGCTGCGCAGCCCGGCCTGGATCCTGATGCGCCGGCCCGCCCGCCCCGGCGTCGTCCTCGGCGGAGTGGAGATCCCCGAGGGGACCGAGCTCCTGTTCAGCCCGCTCACCCTCCACCGTGACCCCGGCCTGTACCCGAACCCGATGGAGTTCGACCCGGACCGGTGGCTGACCGCCGACCCGCGCGGCTGGGCCTTCCTGCCGTTCGGCGCCGGTCCGCGCAAGTGCATCGGCGACCACTTCGCCCTCACGGAGATGGCCACGGTCGTCGCCACCGTCGCCGCCCGCTGGCGACTGGTCCCGCTCTCCGAGCGGCCGCCGCGCGAGGTGCCCGGCGCCGTACTGGTCCCGAGCCTTCTGCTGATGTCGCCGCGGCCCCGCGCCACGCAGACCCGCGGCGCCGGCCCACGGGGAGACGCCGGCCTCCGCTTCCCCTTCCCCGCGCGGATCAGCCCGGACGCCGCACGCGCGGCCGCCGAACACCTGCAGTGGCCCCGGTCCTTCGGCCTGCTCCTCACCGACCGTGCCGCCGAGCGCCACGCCCGCGGCCACTACGCCGAACTCGCGGCCCGCTTCCACCCGGCCGCGACCGGGCCGGATCTGGCCCTGGGGGTCGACCAGATGAGCTGGTTCTTCTGCTTCGACGACGCCTTCGACGGCCCGTCAGGCGACGGCCCCGGGCAGGCCCGTACCCTGGTCGACGCGGTCGCTGACACCCTGGACGCGCCGCCCGCCCCCGACGCCCCGCCCCTCGTCCGCGCCTTCCGCGACCTCTGGCTGCGCAGCTGCGAGGGCATGTCACCTTCCTGGCGCGAGCGGGCCGCCGCACACTGGCGGGCATACCTGTACGGGCACGTCGAGGAGGCCGCGAACCGGCACTCGGGAAATCCGCTGACCGTGGACGAGTACCTGCGGCTGCGCCGCGACACCATCGGCGTGCAGCCCACGCTCGACCTCGCCGAGCGGATCGGCCACTACGAACTGCCCGCCGACCTCTTCGCCTCGGACATTGTGGCCGCGCTGCGCACCCTGGCCGCCGAGATCGACTCCCTCCACAACGACCTCTACTCGCTGGCCAAGGAAGACGCCGGCTCGGACCCGCACAACCTCCTGCTGATCCTCCGGCGCGCGGACGGGGCGGATCACGACGACGCCTGCGCCAGCGTGCTCGGCATGCTGCACACGCGCATCGCCCGCTTCCGCGACCTCGAAGGCGAACTGCGCACCCTCGACGGCACGGCCCGCCTCGGCGCCCAGGACCGTACGGCCCTGGACCGCTACCTCCGGGACGCCCTGCACACGGTCATGCGCGGCCCCTACGACTGGGCCCTGCGATCCGGCCGCTACAGCACCGGCCCGCAGTGACCACGGGGCCGGTCCCGGACACCGCTCACACGGATCGCGTGACGGGGAGGCGCGGAACCATGCCGACGGTTGGCGGCCAGCTGAGCGTGGCGGGTGCAGGCCCGGCCGATGTCGAGGCCGGCGGAGACCGCCTCGGCGGACCAGCCGAGCGTGTTCGTTTCAGGGACCAGGACCAAGTGGTCGAGAAGGATCTGTGCGAGCGGGGCAACCTCGATGGCGAATGCGTCTGGTAGTGCCCGGCCTCGATGCTGAACGGGCGGGAGCCGCGACTGTCGTCCTCGAGCGGGGTCCTGGTGCTTTGGCTGTCGGGGCTGATGGTACGCCGCCTTTCGCACCCATCCGGCAACCGGGTCAGCTCCGAATCAAGGGTGTGAGTTGATCCCGGCGGCCTTGGTAAAGCCCCTTCGGCCGCTGTTCCTCCCAATGGCACAGGAGCCCCTCCTCCCATACGGCACCGGACTGCCGCGGGGCTCCGTTTGGAGCACGCCATGAACAAGACTCTTCTCCCTCTGGTGGGTATAGCCGCGTTCGCCGTCCCGCTGGCGCTGCCGGCGGTGGCATCCGCACACGACTCCAGCGGTGGTGCGAACTATCAGGCCACCCTCGACCCGGTCGCCACCAACATGGTCGACGGATCCGGCACCGCCACCGTCACCCTGTCGGGCAACCAGGCCACCGTCTCGGTGACCGCCAACCGGCTGCTCGACGCCTCGCCGCACGCCCAGCACATCCACATCAAGGGCTCGGGTGAATGCCCGAAGGCGGACGCGGCCCATGACCACAACGGGCACAAGGCGATCAGCACCACCGATGGTCTGCCCGCCTACGGCAAGATCGGCACGTCCCTGACGACCAAGGGTGACACCAGCCCGAACAGCGCGCTGGCCATCGACCGCTTCCCGTCCACCGGCTCGTTCCACTACACCCGCACGATCACCGTGACACCGGACGTGGCGGCCGCGGTGCGGGCCGACAACGCCGTGATCGTGGTGCACGGCATCGACTACAACCACAACGGCAAGTACGACAACGTCCTGGGCGCCAGCGAGCTGGACGCGAAGCTTCCCCAGGAAGCCACCGCGCCCGCCATCTGCGGTGCCCTGAACTCCATGCCCACCGGCGGAGCGGGAACCGGTGACGGAGCCACCCAGGCATCTCAGGCATCCAACGGCGGCAACAGCGCCGATCTGATCGCCGCCGGCCTGGGCGCCGCAGCGGTCGCGGCACTGGCCGGCACCCTGATCCTGCGGCGCAGGAACGCCGCAGCCCAGCGATGACCGACGGGACCGGGCCCGGCACCAGGCCCGAGCCGGACCCAGCAGCAGCCGCCCCCCGTCCGGCGGGGGGCGGCACCCGCCGCCGCACCATCATCGGACTCACCGCAGCACTGGCCCTGGCCGCAGCCGGTGCCGCCGTCGCCCTCACCGGCGCACCCAGCAGCAGCGCTCCGCCACCCCAGCCCCCAGCCGTGGCAGCCCCGGTCACCACGGCGCACCCCACACCACCCCAGCCACCCGGCAAACCGGTGCCACACTCCTCAGCCGGACACGTCCTCCCGGCATCCGTACCGGTCTCCCTGGACATCCCCGCCATCGGCGTCCACACCACCCTGCTGTCCCTGGGCCGCAACACCGACGGAACCGTCCAGGTCCCCTGGAAGCCGCTGAAGGCCGGCTGGTACCAGGACTCACCCACCCCCGGACAGCTCGGCGCATCCGTCATCCTCGGCCACGTCGACTCCAAGGAGACCGGGCCCGCCGTCTTCTACCGGCTCGGCGCCCTCACCGCAGGCACCCGCATCAGCGTCACCCGGACCGACGGCACCACCGCCGCCTTCACCACCGACTCGGTGCGGGCCTTCCCCAAGGACGACTTCCCCACCCTGGACATCTACTCCAGCACCGCGGACCGCCCCCAGCTCCGCCTCATCACCTGCGGCAACTGGGACCCCAAGACCCGCACCTACCTCGGCAACATCGTCGCCTTCGCCACCCTCACCGACACCGCCGGGTGACACGGCCACGGCCACCGGACAGCGAAACGTCGGGCCACCAAGCCGGTCTTGAGTGGGCGACGAATACCTATTAAGGGGGCGCACCGGATACAGGATTTCGGCCCCCCCGCGCGGGCCATCCCGCCGGAGCAACCGGTCGGTCCCTTTGCCGGTATCCGCAGAAAGGCTGAGTGTCATGACCAGAGACGAGTTCGACAAGGTCATAGCCGAGGCCGCCGCACGCATCCGCCGCACGGCGTTCCCCACCCCACGTGTCCGGAGGAGCGAGAGCACGCGGTTCATCCCCAGCACGCGGAATACGGCGGATCCGCCCATTGACCAGTCCGGTCGGGTCCGGTCCGGTCCGGTCCAGAACCGAACCGAACCGAACCGTTCTTCCGGACGACGGCGAATCCACTGACGCTGACGGTCAAAGAGCGTCGATCACTTGCGGAATCCGGCGGCTCACCTCATCGCCGAGCCGTTCGAATTCACCACGCAGGAAGGGATCGGCCAGCTTGGCGAGCCCGTGGAACGTGATGTGGGCGTGGTAGGTGATGGCGGTACCTTCCGGTACTGCCCGGAAGGTGAGGTCGTCGGTCGAGGTCGCTGTTTTGTTCTCGCCGACGAACGTGAGGCGGGCCGGCTCCAGGCGGACAAGGCGGTAGGCCAGTTCCGTCTCGCGGTTCTTGAAAACCGACACGTTGCGCCACCGCGACCCTTCACGCACCGGACCGTCGTCCAGGCGCAGGCAGAAGCGGGTGCCCGGATCCCACGCTTCGGCCCTCGAAAAGTCCTTGAGGTAGTCCACCACCACCTCAAGCTGCTGTGCGACGGTGAATGTGCGCTCCACGGTGACCATGAGAAACCCAACTTCGTGAGTAGCAACTCGGCACAGCCGACGGAGGTCGGCCTTGCCATGAATAGTGGTTGCAGATGCAGATGCCCCGGAGCAACCAAGCTATTCGTGTGTGAACGCGTGGTCCGATCGTCCGCCAGGTGATGGAGGCCTGTGGGCCCTCATGGAAGGGGTCGGTCGCTGCCCGCGCAGTCCGACCAGCGGATTCTTGGAGTCCTGGCCTGAATGGCCGGAAACGTAGCCCATTCGGGTTGCGTTGTCGCGTCAGGCCAATCCGCGGCGCTATGTGGATTCGAAGAGGGTACGGAGGCCCAGTCCTCCACGACCATCCCTTCATCCGCAGAGAAAAGATCCTCATGACCTCAAGAAAATCACTGGCCGCAAGCGGTCGGTGGAAGTCGGCAGCGATGCTGCTGGCCCTCGGTTCGGCAGTCGCCGGTGCCGCACTGGCGGGCCCGGGTTCCGGTGTCGGTCAGGCGTCCAGCCACCGGGAAGCGCCGCTGGTCGCGGCTGACCCGCAGGTCGACAACACCGACCTGTACGCGTTCACCAGCCCGGACCAGGGCAAGTCCGACACGGTGACGCTCACGGCGAACTGGATCCCGTTCCAGGAGCCGAACGGCGGGCCGAACTTCTATCCGTTCGCTGAGGACGCGCACTACGACATCAACATCGACAGCCAGGGCACCGGCAAGCCGGACCTGACCTACCGGTGGACGTTCCGCAACGAGGACCTGCGCGGCGAGAAGACGTTCCTGTACAACAACGGCGTCGTGAACAACCTCAACGACAAGACGCTGCTGTTCCGCCAGCACTACTGCCTGCAGGAGATCCGCGCGGGCAAGAAGCCGGTCACGCTCGTCGCGGACGGCATCGCCACGCCGTCCAACGTCGGCAAGGCGTCCATGCCGAACTACGGCAGGCTCCGCAACCAGGCGACGCAGCAGCTGCCCGGCGGCGGTCAGACCGTCGCCACGCAGGCCGCGGACCCGTTCTTCCTGGATCTGCGGGTCTTCGACCTGCTCTACGGCGGCGATCTCTCCGAGACCGGGCACAACACCCTGAACGGCTACAACGTCAACACGTTGTCCATTCAGGTGCCCAAGTCCAAGCTCGCCTTCAAGGGCAACGCCAAGCGCAACCCTGTCATCGGCGTGTGGAGCTCCACCGAGCGGCGCACGATGCAGCTCAGCCCCGGCAAGCAGACCCCCACGGGTAAGTACGTGCAGGTCTCGCGTCTGGGCAATCCGCTGGTCAACGAGGCGGTGGTGCCGGCCGGGCTGAAGAACGCCTTCAACGCGCTGCCGCCGTCGGAGGACCACAACCAGCCGAAGGTCGTCGCGAAGGTCCTCGACCCGGAGCTGCCCAAGCTCATCCAGGGCATCTACGGCATCCCGGCACCCGCCACCCCGCGCAAGGACCTGCAGGAGATCTTCCTGACGGGTATCGCCAAGGCGGCCAACGGGCCGCTGGCCGTGGACCTGAACTCGCAGCTGATGAACCTTGACATCAACAAGAAGCGGTTCGTTCCCGCCGAGGAACTGCGGCTGAACATGTCGACGCCGGTGACGGCCAACCCGGACCGGCTCGGCGTGCTCAACGGTGACTTCCAGGGCTTCCCCAACGGCCGCCGCATGGGTGACGACGTCATCGACATCGCCATCCAGGCGCTCGAAGGCGCCACTCCCGGGCACCTGATCCAGGCGCTGGCCGCCGGTGACGGCGTCAACGGGCCGGGCGTTCCGTTCGGGACCACGTTCCCGTACGTCGCTCTGCCGTACACCGGTTCGGTCAACCAGGCCGGCTAGTCACTGCTGGTCCCACACAGGCCGGTGCGGGCCGACGCCAGCTGCCCGCACCGGTCCATCGGACCCCGTCGTTGACGAACGCGTACGCCCATCGATTCGTCCACGGCTCAGCACGCCCATCGTCCTCCTTCGACCATCGTCCATCGTCCAGAGAGGGATGTCGTTCATGCGCCGCCTCGCCCTGATCGCCACCGCCGCCGCGCTGTGTGCCGGCCTGACCGGATTCGCGGCGCTGGAACACAACTCCAACCCCCCTCCTCCCGCAGCGGCACCCGCCCCGGCGGCCGGCTCGGCCCATACCGCGCTGTCGATCGGCGCGGTGGTGAGCAAGCTCCAGGACAAGCTGCGCCGGCAGCCGGCCGACGCGGCAGCGTGGGCGCAGCTGGGCTCCGCGTACGTCGAGCAGGCCCGGCTCACCGTCGACCCGACGTTGTACCCCAAGGCGGAAACGGCGCTGCGGCGTTCGCTGACGTTGCAGCCGGACGTCAACACGGCCGCGCAGACCGGCATGGCCGGACTCGCGAACGCCCGGCACCAGTTCACCCAGGCCCGCACCTGGGCCGATCAAGCCGTCGCCGGCGACCCCTACGCATGGGCCGCCTACGGGGCACTGACCGATGCCCTCACCCAACTCGGCGACGACGCCGGAGCCCAGGCCGCCGTTCAGCGGATGCTGGATCTGCACCCCTCGACCGCATCGTTCACCCGCGCCTCCTACACGCTGGAACTGCACGGCCGGACCGATGAGGCAGCGCAAGCCCTCCAGCGCGGACTGGAGGACGCCTCCAACCCGGCCGACCAGGCCTTCTGCCAGCACTACCTGGGCGAACTGGCCTTCAACACCGGCGCCACGGCAGTGGCATTGGGGCACTACCGCAAGGCGCTGGCCCTGGACCCGACCTACACCGCCGCCCTCGCGGGAGTAGCCCGCGCAGAAGCCGCGCTGGGCCAAACGGCCAAGGCCGTCACCGACTACCAAACAGCCATCGCCCGCGTCCCCCAACCTCAGTACGTGCTCGAACTCGGCGAACTGCTCGAGTCCCTGGGCCGTACCGCGGAGGCTCGTGCGCAGTACAGCGTCCTGGAAGCCGAGCAGAAGCTGTTCGCCGCCAACGGTGTCGTCGACGACCTGAACCTCGGCCAGTACCAGGCCGACCACGGCAACCCACAACTCGCCGTCACCTTGCTCACCGCCGAATGGGGCCGCCGGCACAGTGTGCTGGTCGCCGACGCACTGAGCTGGGCCCTGCACCGGGCCGGCCGCGACGAAGAAGCGCTGCCCCTGGCCCGGGAAGCCGACCGGCTCGGGTGGCGCGACGCCACCCTGCGCTACCACCGCGGTGTCATCGAGCAGACGGTCGGCGACGACCAGGCCGCACGCACCGATCTGACGGCTGCCCTGGCAGCCAACCCCGCCTTCTCACCCCTGCGCGCACGCGACGCACGAGCGCGCCTGGCCCGCCTCCAAGGACAACGATGATCCGCCTCTACGCGCGCACGCGACAAGTCGCCCTGCTCCTCGTCGGCATCCCGATGCTGCTCTCCCTGGCCGCACCCGCCGCGTCCGCGCATCCGCTGGGGAACTTCACGGTCAACCGCTACGACGGGCTGACGCTTCACCCCGACCACGTGGACGACCTGGCCGTGGTGGACACCGCCGAGATCCCCACCCTCCAGGCCATGCCCGGTCTGGACACCGACCATGACGGCCGACTCGGCGCCGGGGAGGCCGCAGCCCATGCCCGGACGGCCTGTGCCCTGCTTGCCCACGGCATCACCGCCACCACGAGCCCGCAGGGCAACAGCGCGGCACGGGCAGCCACGCTGCACTTCCAGGTCCGGTCGTCCAACTACCGGCTCGTACGGGGACAGGCCGGTCTGGACACCGGCCGCCTCGAATGCCGGCTGACGGCGCCGGCGGACCTGGGGACGTCAGGGCTCGTGGACCTCTCCACCGGGGTGGACTCCGCTCGGATCGGCTGGCACGAGATCACCGCAAGGGGCGAGGGAGCGCAGATCGGCTCCTCTGACGTACCGGCGACCTCTATTTCGAACGAGCTGCGGAAGTACCCCGCTGATCTGCTGTCCAATCCGCCCGACACCCGCCACACCCGCATCACCCTCGGCAACGGTCCCGGGGCGGTGGCAGCCACCGCACCCGGCACGGGCCTGCTGGGAAGCTGGTACGCGGCCCTCGACGCCCATCTGGGCTCCCTCACCGACAGAGACCGACTCACCCTTCCCGTCGGACTGCTCGCCGTGCTGCTGGCTCTCGTACTGGGTGCGGGGCACGCCGCACTGCCCGGACACGGCAAAACCATCATGGCCGCCTACCTCGCGGGCCGGCAGGGCCGCCCGCGCGACGCGGTCACGGTCGCCACGACCGTGACCCTCACTCACACCGCGTCCGTCCTGGTCCTGGGCACCGCCTTGAGCGTGTCCTCCGCCCTCGTCGGCGAACAAGCGCTCGCCTGGCTCGGCACCATCAGCGGACTGGTCATCATCGCCGCCGGCATCTGGCTCATCCCCGCCGCCCTGCGCAACCTGCGCAACCGCGAGGAGACGGAAACCGCGCACCAGGAGCACACACACCACGGTCACACGCACGGCGATCACGATCACGTTCATCCGCATACCCCCAGCGAATCGGCCGTCGTCGCCATGCCCCTCGCGGTTGATCAATTTGCCGCAGTCACTGTTGGAAGCGGGACTGTCGCTGCGGCCGCCAGCATGACGGAGGCACCCCACTCCACGGGCGCCAACTCCCTTGCGAAGCATGGCCATTCCGCCTCGCACACCACCCCTGACCAGCACCAGCGCCAGCACCATGTGAAGGCGCAGAGCCGCCATCACAGCCACGATGACGCACACGGGCACAGCCATGAGGGACATGGACACGGGCACGGGCACAGCCATGGGCTGTTCGGCCACCATCATCACGGGAAGTCGACCACCCGCAAGAAGGGCGGCCTGATCGGGATCGGTATCGCCGGTGGGCTCGTCCCCAGCCCATCCGCCCTGGTCGTTCTGCTGGGTTCCATCGCCCTGGGCAGAACGGCTTTCGGCGTCGCCCTCGTCATCTGCTACGGCCTGGGCATGGCCGTCACCCTGGCCGCAGCCGGTCTGTTCCTGCTGAAACTGCGCGACCGGATCCCGGCCCTGAACGGCGGAACTGCGGGCCGGTTCGCGACGTGGGGCGCGCGGATCACCCCACTGGGCACCGCACTGCTCATCCTGGCCGTCGGGGTGGGCACCGCACTGCGAGCCATGCCGCTGTGAACGGCCACCATTACTTCCCCATCACTCCGGAAGGCAGGAAGACGACCATGGCATCACGTGTCCGCACCCGCTGGGCCACCCTGTTCGTGCTCGGCGCGCTCGCGCTCACCGCCTGCGGCTCCTCCGCGGCGCGCACCGGCGCACTCGACACCACCTCCGACAGCAAGAAACCCGCCTGCCGTGCCCACCAGAGTGTGCTGCCCAGCCAGGACTACACCGGGGGAAGCGATGCCAAGACCCTGGCCGTCCTCGCCATGATGAAGTACTACACCGCCAAGGGGCCCCTGCCCTTCTGCGACGCCAAGCCCGCCACCGAGCAGGACACCGCCTGGGCCCGGCTCTACACCGATCTCACCAAGCCCTGACCCGTGAGCGTTCCCGACTCCGCGGTCGTCGGCAAGGGCGAAAGCACCTGCGGGTCTGACCGGGATCGTCTTCTGGCCGGCGGTGCGGCTCGGGCGGCGAGGCATCGGCTCGGGGCCCGCCTCAGCCGTGCGGACTGGTCCCGCGTGCCGGACACTCTGCCATCGGGTACAGGGCGGAGTGGGTCTCAGGTTCCGACGGGCGAGCTAGCAGTTTCGGCAGGACGCGCGCGCCGCGTCACGAGGAGAGCGGTGGTGGCGATGACGGCGAGAACTTGCGCAGCAGCACTGAGCTTCTTGTCGTCGGACCAGATGGGTTCATACATGTCCGGCAGCGGGCCCAGAGCACCGACGTCGACGTAGCGGTAGAGCACGAGCGCGGCGAGGCCGCCTGCCGCGACGAGCCAGGCGAAGGCGTCACCCAGTGGGCGGCGCCAGGCGAGGACCAGCAGGGCTGCCAGGGATGCCAGGCCCGCTTCGACGCGGAACAGGGTGCCCTGGCTGATGGTCGCACTGACAGCGTCGTACTGGTCGGCCAGCTTGGCGTGGACGTACGCGTCGACGGCCAAGCCCACCGCGGCAGCGACCCGGCACGCCCCGCGCGCGGTCCGGAGGGCGCTGAGGGACGTTGTGGCAGGTGTCATGGCCGGTTCCTTCGTTGTGTGCGGCGACGGCCGACGGGGTGGGGATACCTCAGCGGACGGTGAGAGTGCCCTTCATGTACTGGTGGATGTTGCAGATGTAGCTGTAGCTCCCCGCAGTCGCCGGGGCTTTGAACGTTGCGGACTTGCCGCCGGCGATGGTGCCGGTGTCGAAGGCCTTGGAGCCGGTGGCCGTGGCGGTGTGCGGGGTCTTGTCCTCGTTCAGGACGGTGACCACCGTGCCCGGTGCGACGGTCAGCGAGGCCGGGTTGAACAGGAAGTCCTTGATGACGATGCGTGCCGCTGCTCCGGACGCGGTGCCCGCCGGTGACGAGGCCGGCGTGGTGGAGGAGGACGAGCCGCCGGAGCTGGAGCTGGAACAGCCCGTCAAGGCGACCAGTGCGCAGAGGGCACTCGCGGCGGCCAGGCGTCCGCGACGGGGACGTACTCGGTTGGCGTTGACGTTCATCTGCGGGCCCAATCCATCGACGGCAATGACTGACATGGGATAGCGATACCAAGGAGTGGTGCGCCCCGGACTCCGACACGCTGGGAGCCCGGGGCGCACCATGCATCATCAGACCGTCAGCAGGGTGGTGCTGGCGGCCTTGTCCACGGGCAGGAAGTCGTCCGGGACGGGGTACTGACCGAGCACGTAGTGCAGGATCGCGGCGTGCATCGCCTCGACGGGGGCGACGGTGGCCGCGGTGCTGATCCCGGCAGGGCTGATGACGTTGTAGGTCGCGAACAGGTACGTCTGCGCGGCCTGGTCCTCCAGTTGCAGAGCCAGCTTGGCGACGGAGCCGACATCCGTCGCCTTGCCGAGCGCGGCGGTGACGTCGGCCTGGTTGGACAGCGGCACATTGGTGATGGCGGGCTTGCCGGCGCCGGTCAGGACCGCGTTCCAGGCTTTCGCGTGGTCGGCGTGCTGGGCCATCGCGGTGGTGACGAAGGTCGCCACCGCGGGCGGTACGGTGCCGAGCTTGCCCGCCTTGGCCGCGGCCAGGGTCGCTTGGTAGGCGCCCACGGCCTGGTTCTCCAGTGCGGTGGCCAGTGCGACGACCTTCAGGTCCCCGGTGTACTGGCCGCTGCCCGACGCCGCTCCGGAGGGCGACGGCGACGCCGACGCGTCCGACGTCTTGTCGCTGCTGGAGCAGGCGGCCAGGGCCATCGCCGCCGCGACACCTCCGGCTCCGAGCAGGAAGCGGCGCCGCCCCAGGTTCGTTCGCTCCGCCGTGCGGATCTCCTCCGCCAGATCGACGGCGCCGGCCCGCATCGCGGGCAGCGTCTCTCGATGAGCCTCGTCCATGTCGTGGGTCAGACGGGCGAGTTGCTGCTCGCTGATCTGCAGTTCCCAGCCGTTGCGTGCAGTGGTCACTTCACGGCTCCTTCGGAGATCGGCGAGGCGTCCTTGGTCGGGTAGAAGGCGTCGGGGAACCCGACGCTGCCCGCGGCGGCGGGCAGCTTGGCCGCGTCCGTCGGGATGGCGATGAGGTCGGGAAGATTCCCGGCCAGCAGCGCCTGAACGGCCAGCAGCGTCGCCCGGTGCTGGGCCTCGACCGGGGCGACCGAGGCGAAGAGCTTGCGCAGTTGTGCGTCGCTGACCTGGCCGACGTTCTTGGTGTAGGTCTGGGCGGCGACGTTCTCCAGCGTGATCGCCAGCGCGACCACGTCGGCCGGGGTCTTGATGGTGGGCAGGGCTTCCTTGACCACGGCCGCGTACTTGGGGTCCGGGCCGGTCTGGGCCTTGCCGCCCGCCTGGGTGGCGGCGGCGTTGAACGCCTTGGCGTGGGCCTGGTGCTGGGTGGTGGTCTTGGCGATGAACGCCGCGACGGTCTTGTTCCCGTCCTTGATGAACGGCAGCCCCGCAGCGGTCTGGTAGACGCTGATGGCCAGGTTCTCCAGGGAGGCCGCGGTCTGCAGCGCCATGATGTCGTCCGCGGTGGTTGCCGCCGCGGCCCGCACGGACGACAGCACTGCCGCTGCCCCCGCCACACCGGCCAGCGTCCCCGACCGCTGCCACCAGTGGCGCGACCGGGGCGCGGTGGCCTCGGTGAAGTCGTCCAACGCGCTGCCGGTGATGCGCAGTGCGTCGCTGTTGAGGTCTTCGGATTGCTCGGTGAGCTCTTCCAGCAGTCGGGTGTCGATGCGCTGTACGCCCATCACGCCCCATCTCTCTCGGCGCCCACTCCGTCGCAGGCACGTCCACAGCCCCTTCGGTGCCGTGGCCCCCAGCGGATTGCTCGGATCATCCGTACACCGGCGAGGTTCACCCCCAAGGGTGAACGGCGGGCCCCCTGGGGTACCGCACTGACCCAGTCGTGGCAGCCCCGACGATCTACACCAGGCGCGGCCAGGGTGGGAGGTCGTCAACCGCATGAGCTCACGTAACCCGTGTCATCCGCCTGGCTGAGGGCAGGAGATGCCCGCCCGTGCTGCCCTGGCATTTCGACCGGCGCCCTTGCCCTCGGACGATCTCCGCCCGTCAGGCGTCCTCCGAAGGCCCCACTACTCTGCCGGGATGCATCAACCTGTCGTCGGCTGTACGGACTCCGATCCACGGGTCCGCCTGGTCCAGCTCGTGGAGCGAGGGGATGGGCTGTTACGGGAACTGGAACGCAGTGCGCAACCCCGCGCGACGCACAACGGCCTTCCGTTCGCCGGCCCCTCTCCCGGGGTGCTGACCACCATCAGGGAGGTCATTTCGATCTACCAGCAGATCGCGTACCGGTACGTGGACGCGGACCTCGATGACGCTCGGACGCTGCGGCACCTGGCCGACGCGCTCGACGAGACGGCCCGCTGCGTACGGCTGCTGACTCCCCCCGACGTGCCGACTTCCTAGTGCGTCAGAGCCGTTGCCCAGCGCGATGCGGGCGGTGGTGGCGGAGGGGCCGCCCGCGGCCTCCGCCGACGGCCTGGACGAGATGACGATCGCCGGCGTCGCGGAGCGCGCCGGCGTCTACGCCGACGAGCTCGGCGACATGGCGATCGCCTACCTGCTCACTCCCGACCGGCGCCGCTCCACCCACGCCTGAGTCGAGCGCATTGCCGGAAGGCCTCCCTGGGTGTCTACCGGGGCTGGGGCAAGGCGATCAGAAGCGTTGGCGGTACTGGGCGGGGGAGATGCTGAGGGCGCGGTGGAAGGCGCGGCGCATGGCCTCGGTGCTGGGGTAGCCGCTGACCCGGGCGATGTGTTCGACGCTGTCCTGGGTGTCCTCCAGCAGGCGTCGGGCGGTCTCCAGCCGGGTCTGGTCCACGTAGCGGCCCGGGGAGGTGCCGGTCTCGGCGGTGAAGGCGCGGGCGAACTGGCGGGGGGAGAGGTTGGCGCGCTGCGCGAGTGTTTCCACCGAGAGGTCCGCGTCCGGGTGGACGGCGATCCAGTCCTGGACATCGCGCAGGGACTGTCGGTCGGAGAGTTGCGCCTGCAGGTGGGTACTGAACTGGCGCTGGGTGCCGGGTCGGCGGAGGAAGACGACCAGATGGCGGGCGAGGGTCAGGGCGGCGTCCCGTCCGAGGTCCTCCTCGATGAGGGCGAGCATGAGGTCCATCCCGCTGGTGCCGCCGGCGGAGGTGGAGATCCGGCCGTCCCGGATGAAGATCGGGTCGGCGTCCACCTCGGTCCCGGGATAGGCCTGGGCCAGCTCATCGGCCTGGCTCCAGTGGGTGGTGACCCGCTTGCCGGTGAGGAGTCCCGCCTCGGCCAGCAGGAAGGCTCCGGTGCAGATGGAGACGATCCGCTGGGAGCGGTTAGCGTTCCGCCGAAGCCAGCACGCCACCTCCGGGTCGACGGTGGTGGTGCCGTCGCCGCTGTGGGGCGGGCACGATGAGGGTGTGCGGCGTGGTGGCGGTGTGCAGATCGGTGTCCGGCACGAGCGTCAGGCCGCTGGGACTGTGCACGGGGGTGCCACCCAGGCTCGCGGTCCGGACGCGGTACGCGACACTGCCGGCCCTCGTCCGGTCGGCGAAGAGGTTGGCAGCCGAGAGGATTTCGATGGGGCTGACCACGTCCAGCGCGTCCATGCCCTCGAAGAGCACGATGAGTACGGTGCGCGTTCTCATACAGCCAGCCTGACAACTCCTGCGGATGTCCGCAACGTCACACATCCGACCTTTCGTGCCATGGTGATGGTCGAGCCGTCGCTCCATCGCGGCGCGGTGGGGCGACGGTGGCCCGGCCCGCCGTCACCGGCTTCGTCACCGACACAGGTAATGAACTCCCACCCCGCGCTACTGCGGCAGGGAATGCCGAGTCACCGGGGAGAGCCGAGGCCGCTTGGCCCCGACCCCGTCACCGGAGGAACCACCGGTCAACCGCCTCCGGAGCCACGGTCCGAGGTGGGACTGCGCCCACCGGGCGTCGTCCCGCCGCCGTCGCCGCGCAACGGTCCCGGCACGGACCGACTCCGGCACGGGAGCGACGCCCAAGGTGGCCAGGATCTGATCAGCGACCCTGCGGTGACCTGATGGACTCAGGTGGAGCCGGTCCTGGCACCAGAGGTCGGGAAGGCCGAACGCCGCGTCCCCGAACAGGTCCACGACATGAGCACCGTGCCGGCCGGCCAAGCCGGATACGGCGTCGTTCATGGCGATGATCCGAGGCCGCAACAGCCCCGGTAGCGGCAGCCGCACGCTCTGGTCGGGGAACCGGAACAGCACGACCTCGGCTCCCGCCTCCGTCAACGTGCCGACCGCCCGGTCGAACCTGGCCATCAGGTCGTTCACGTCGAACCCCGGGCGCAGCGCGTCGTTGCCGCCCGCGGAGAAGCAGATCAGATCCGGCCGCATCCCGGTCGCCGCCGGGATCTGCTCGGCCACGATCTGGTCGAGCCTGCGGCCCCGCACGGCCAGGTTGGCGTAACGGAACCCCGGCGCGCGGGTGGCGAGTTCGATGGCGGTCAGATCGGACCAGCCACGGACCGTGCCGTCGGGCAGCGGATCACCGACGCCCTCGGCGAAGCTGTCGCCCACCACGACGAGACTCTCCCAACGGCTCATCGCCGCTCCCACCGGGGATCGCGGCCGGTGAAGGCGAGAAACCGATCGGCCACCGAGGCTTCGCCGGACACCGCGATCTCTTCGCCGAAGGCCTGGCCGGGCCCGCGCGTCAACGGGAACTTCAGCAGCATCTCCAACGCGGCCCCGACGAGATCGTCGTCGAGTTCCCACACCTGTCCGAGCGTGCTGGCCACATCCCAGCTGTGCGCCACGGTGTCGATCACATGCATCATCACCGCGACCTTCCCGGGAAGGACGCCGAACTCCCGCACCTCGACCGTCCGGCCCAGCACGTCGTCGGCCGCGAACGCCTCGGTGACCAGGGCCGCGGACGCCGCGAAAGCCTGGATCGGGTCGGGGTCGAGGGTTCCGCCGGTCCATACGGCCCGGTCGGTGCCGCCCTGCACCGCTGACGCGAATCCCTGGTTCTCGCTCACCAGATGGACGAGAAGTTCCCGCAGTGCCCAGTCCGCGCACGGCGTCGGGCGGTCCAGATCGGCCGCGGTCACAGGGGACAGGATCCACCGAGCGGCGTCGAGCGCCCGCCGGTCCAGTTCGATGAGTTGCATGATCGCGATCCTAGGAACAGCCGCGCCCGCCCTGAAGGGCCAAAACCCGACCATCCGGAGGGAGCCAATTACGATGGGCCCGGTGGAACTGCACATCAGCCTCGCCGGCCGGCACGACCTGATCGGGCAGATCTACCGGCAGGTCAGAGCCGCTGTCCTCGACGGACGGCTGCGTCCGGGCGACCCCGTGCCGCCGACCCGGGAGCTCGCCGCCCGCCTCCGGGTGTCCCGCAACACCGTCAGCGGCGCCTATGACCGGCTCACCGCCGAGGGATTCGTCCAGGCCCGGAAAGGAGCCGGAACATTCGTCTCGCCGGGGATCACCACCGCCGCCTCGCCGACCACCCCGAGCCCGCTGCGGCCCCTGCCGGTCTGGGACGAGCTGCCCGAACCACCCGACCTGACGCGCACCCGGTACGCCTTCGACTTCCGGCCGGGGCACCCCGACGTCCGGCTGTTCCCCTACGAGAGCTGGCGGCGACTGCTCAGCCGCGAACTCCGCGCCAACCGGTCGGGCAACGCGATATACGGAGACCCGGCAGGACACAGCGGTCTGCGCACCCAGATCGCCCGGCACATCGGCCTGTCCCGCGCCGTCCGCACCGAACCCGCCGACATCGCCGTCACCGCGGGCGCCCAGCAGGCCTTCGACCTGATCGCCCGCGTCCTGGTCGCGCCCGGCCGGACCGTCGCCCTGGAAGATCCCGGCTACCCGCCGGCCCGGCACATGTTCGCCTCCCACGGTGCTCGCATCGCCCGCACGCCGGTGGACGGCGAAGGGCTGATCATCGACGCCCTCCCGCCCGAGACCGCGCTGGTGTACGTGACCCCGTCCCACCAGTTCCCGCTCGGCATGCCGATGTCGCTCGCCAGGAAACTGGAGCTCCTCGCCTGGGCCGACGAGCACGACGCGGTCATCGTGGAGGACGACTACGACAGCGAGTTCTGTTTCGGCGGCACCCCGACGGAGCCGCTGCGCAGCCTCGACACCCACGGCCGGGTCCTGTACGTCGGTACGTTCTCCAAGGTGATGCTTCCCACCCTGCGCCTCGGGTTCCTGGTCGCTCCGCCCTCGCTGCGCCGGGCGTTCCGCACCGCCAAGTACGTGACCGACTGGAACACCTCCTGGCCCCAGCAGGCGGCCCTCGCGGCCTTTCTCGAAGAGGGGCTGCTGGCCGCGCACATACGCCGGATGCGCCACGCCTACCGGGCCCGCCACGCCCGCGTCGGCGCCGTCCTGGCCCGGGACTTCACCGATCTCCTGGACATCGTCCCTTCTGCCGCTGGCCTGCACCTGAGCGCACTGCTACCGCTGGACACCGACGACCGGACGATCGCCCGCCGGGCCGCCGCCCGGGGAGTGGGAGTCCTGGGCCTGTCCGGCTTCGGGAGCGCCGGCGGCCGGTCCGGTCTGGTCCTCGGATACGGCGCGATCCCACTCGAGGCCATCGACGGCGGCCTCCGTCAGTTGGCACTCGCCATCCGCGACAGTGATGCCTCCTCCTGAAGCATCGCGGGGGCCGGCTCAGGCTCGTTCCAGTTGGTGGGTGGCGTCGAGGATGGCGAGTTCGCTCTCGGTGGCTTGGCGTTTCCATTCGGGGGCGACCGTGGCATAGGTGGTGACGTCGTGCCAGATGCCCTGGGTGCGGAACAGCTGGCGCAGGGTCGCCTCCGGGCGCAGGCCGGCGGCGTGCATCACCTTGGGCATGTGGTGGTGGTCGCTGCGGTGGCCGGCCCAGATGCGGTGCAGGCCCAGGTGGCCGAAGCCGTACGCCATGAGCAGGCGGCCCGCCTCATGGCCGCGACCGGGTGCGGAGGCTCCGGGAAGCAGTACGAGGCTGGTGAGCATGGCGTTGCTGCCGTAGCCCTCGACGAGGAGTCCCATGGTGCCGACGAGGGTGTCGTCGTCCGGTGGGCAGACGGCGAGGGTGTACTTGCGGCGCGGGTGCGAGTGGGGTTGGGCGAGGCTTTGGGCGAAAGCGTCGTGTGCCTGGTCGGCGGTCATTCGGTCGATGCCCAGGTAGCGGGTGAGTACCGGGTGGGTGAGGATCCGAGTGAAGGCATCGTGGTCACCTGCGCGGAGTTCCCGCAGCTTGAGGTGGTCGCCGCGGAGGTCGGGGACTCGGTTCACAGGGTGGCTCCGTGCGGTGCGGGCAGTGTTGACCGGACGGGAACGAGTGCGTCGAGGTCGATGGAGTGGCGGCCGGACGGCAAGGGTTCTCCGAGCAGGATGCGGCGGGCGGTGTCGGTGAGGAGGGCCGCGCCGAGCATGACGCCGCTGGCCAGTTGGGGCCAGCTGGACAGGGTCTGTCCGACGCGAGTGAGGGCGTCGGTCATGGCGGGGCTCAGGCGCTGTTCGTCAACGATGTCGAGCAGAAATCGGATGGTCTGGTCGCGGTCGAGCCCGCGCACGTCGGCGGCGGTCCTGGTGCCGATGCGGCCGTGGAAGAGTGGGCGGTCGGGTTCGAGGTCGAAGCGCTCGATGTCGAGCAGGCCGCGGTCGTTGGTGTCCATGAGGACGGGAATCCTTCCGCGGCGGGCGTGTTCACGGGCGGCGACCTTCACCCAGGGGGTGTCGCATTCCTCGATCAGCACGTCCAGGCCTCGGCCGTTCTCACCGTCAGCGAAGAAGTCCGCGATGGTCTCGTCGGTGACGCCGGCGCGATGGATCTCGATGTCCAGGTAGGGGTCGAGTTCGTACATACGGCGGGCGCACAGCACACTCTTCTCCAACCCGAGTTCGTGAACGCCGGCGCGTAGCCGGTTCAGGTTGGACAGGCTGAGCCGGTCGAAGTCGGCCAGTCTGAACGCCCCGCCGACGCCTTCCATGGCGCAGGTCAAGGCGGCGCTGCTGCCGACCGACAGGCCGACAACGCCCACGCGGCGGCGCAGCAGTCCCTCCTGCTGCTCACGGGTGATCTTGTCGCGGTTGCGGTCGGTACGCACCAGGCGGAACTCCGCCTCCGGCAGTACGTGCACCAGGCGTCCCGACCACGGGTACCAGGCCCACCGGCCGTAGGCGTCCGGGCGACCGTCGACGACCAAGGCGATCGCGCGGTCCATGTCCCGCGGTCCGAAGACGTCGTGGGGTGCCCGGCTCCGCACCAGCTCCGCAACCTGGTCCTCGATCCGATCGTGGACCTCGCACAGTCGGGCCGAGGCGCGCAGTGCGGCCAGCGCGGCTGCGCCGGCGGGCAGCGCGGGATCCAGCAGCACGGGGCGGAACGATTCACCGGCCTCGCGCGGGGACGGCACAACGAAGTGGTCCGGCTCCGGGCCGGACTCGACTGGATGAGTCACGGCCACGACGCTAGCAACCGAAGATCTTGAAGACCGGCTCGTCTCCCTCGGTCGGCGCACTCGAATTGATCTTCTATCCGAATGCGCCGATCACGCTCCCTTCACGCCCCTCACAGCCAGTGAGTGGTACACGTCGCCGCGTCAGCCGGCGGACGAAACAGCGTCAGAGAGCCGACTGCCTGCCGGCAACCAGTCGCAGTGACCCGCCCACGACAGTGGCTCTCAGATGTCGAGCACGGACACCGTGTTGGACTGGATGTTGCCTACGTAGCAGCGTCGGCCGTCGGGGGAGATCACGATGGGCGACGGCAGGACCCCGACAGGGATGGTGGCGACCACTTCGCCGAGCTCGGTGTCGAGCACGGAAACCGTGTTGTCCGTCTGGCTGGTCACGTAGACACGTCGGCTGTCGGGAGACACCGCGGCGCACAGCGGGACCCCTCCGATCGGGATTCTCGCGATCGTCCGATCCGTGCTGGTGTCGATCACCATCAGTAGGTCGGATGCGGCGTTGGTGATGTAGGCCCGCCTGCCGTCGGGCGCGATCGCGATTCCGTAGAGACTGCCGGGGGCGTACAACGTGCCGGTGATCTGGTTGGTGTGGGTGTCGATCACCACCGGGGGCTCGTTGTTGTTGACGACGTACACCCGGTCGCCGTCGGGGTGCACCGCCACGCCCAACGGGAAGCCTTCGGAGAACAGTTGCCTGGCCGCCGTGTTGGCGTTGACGTCGATCACGTTCACCGACTCCCCGTTGTAGTTGGTGACATAGGCCTGGCGGCCGTCAGGGGTGATCGCGATCCCGGTGGGTGTGTTACTGACAGGAGGGGCAGGGGCTATGGGTATTCTCGCGAACACCGTGTTGCTGTTCGTGTCGATGACGGAGACCGTGTCGTCGCCGCTGTTGGCCACGTAGACCCGTCGGCCGTTGGGCGTTATCGCCACGCCGAGTGGTTCGCGCCCCACGTACGGGGTGGCGATTATTTGATGGGTGACGGTGTCGATGACGGAAACCGTGTACCCACTGGTGACGTAGAGATGACCGCCGTCCGGAGTGATGGCGGCGCCGGTCGGGGACCCCGCCAGGGTGATGGTGTCGATCACCGTGTTCGGGCTTGTTTCCAGGACCGTCACGGTGTTCGCGCCGGTGTTGGTCGCGTAGACGCGGCGGCCGTCGGAGGACTGGGCGATCGCGAAGGGGCCGGTGCCGGCCGGGATGGTGCGGGTCGGCTGTGCGGTGACCATGTCGACGACCGTGACGGTGTCCGAGCCGCTGTCGGCGAGATAGGCGGTGCGGCCGTCGGGGGACACGACCACCCCGCGCGGACCGGCCCCGGCCGGGATCGGCCCGGTCACGTGGGCGGTGGCCGTGTCGAGGACCGAGACGGTGTCGGAACTGCTGCTGGTGACGCACATGTGCTGACCGTCGGGGGAGACCGCGACTCCGAAGGGCGCGGGACCCACGTGAGGTGTCGCGGTCACCTGACTGGTGGCCGTGTCGATGACGGACACGAAATCCTCACCGGTGTTGGCCACGTACACGCGGCTGCCATCGGGGGAGACCGCTATTCCGAACGGTGCCGAACCCACCTGCGGAGTCGCGGTCACCTGACCGGTGGCCGTGTCGATGACCGACACGGAATCGTCACCCGTGTTGGTCACGTAGGCGTGCAGGCCGTCGGGAGCCACCGCGACTCCCACCGGAGCGGAGCCCACGGCGATGGTGGCGGTGACCCTGCCGCTGGTGGTGTCGATGACGGATACCGACCCGTCGCCGGCGTTGGCGACATAGGCGTGGTTGCCGTCCGCGGAGACCGCCACCCCGCGGGGAACGTCTCCCACGGTGATCTCGGAGGTCACCTGACGCGTCTTCGTGTCGACGACCGACACCTTGCGGTTGCCGCTGTCCGCCACGTACGCGTGGCTGTTGTCAGGGGAAAGCGCGATTCCGTAGGGCGCCGCACCCACCGGAATCGATCCGGCGACAGAGGCGGCGGCAGCGGACAGTGATGTAGCCACGGCACGCACCTGCTCTGTTGGTATTCCCCGATCGGCCGGGCGCTGTGACGCGGCATCCCGGATGGCCGGGCGCCGGCCTGCGGGGCGGGTGCCCGAGTCCACTTCCAGCATCCTCTGGCCAGGACTTCCCCGCAATTGGACGAGGCGCGGAGCCCAGGAGACGATGGGAACCGAGGAAGGTGCGCCATGACCAGTACCCCCGTTTCGCTGCCGTTCGACTACGAGTTCCGGCACCCCACCTGGGTCGACACGGTCGATCGGGTCGCCGCCGGGGGGCCGAATGGTTTCAACGCCCTGTTCGAGGCGCTCCAGAAGGACCTGACGGCCATCGATCAGCTGTTCGCGACGGCAGCCGGCGCCGTCAACGCGCTGCAGGCGAAGGTCGATGCGCTGGGTCAGCCGCAGGCGGTCAACCGCTCCGTCACCGTCATCCCGATGCTGGCGGGCATCGCCGGCCAGCAGGCCTGGGACGTCACGTCGACCCCCGGATCGGCGGCCAAACCGGCGGGCGCGGCGACCGCCCAGGGCCTGGTGACCGTGGCGCTCCCGGCCGGCAGCGTCATCACCGGCTTCAAGGCCGGGGGCAGCAACATCGGATCGGGCCTGCTGGCATTGGAAGTGCACTGCCAGCGCCTCGACGGGTCGAATCCGCGGGTCGTGGCCAAGATCACCGTCTCGGGGCTGCCGACCGGCGGCGTTTTCCCGGCCAATCCGGTGACTCCGACCGGAGACGCCGTGGTCGACCCGGGGACGGTCTGCTACATCACCGCCAAGCTCAGCGGCGCTCAGGGCGGCGACACCGTCACCCTCTCCGGTTTTCAGGTTCTCTACAGCGGTTCCTGACGGTGCGCCAGGCGCTCCGGGGCGATCGGCGTTTCTCCGCGGCCTTCGGAACCGGACCGTTCCTACGACGAGTGCAGACGGCGTGACGAGTCGGCCAGCAGGGTGTTTCCGTACGGGTCCGTCGCGGAATCGCCTGCCCGCAGGACGAGTTGACCGTTCGCCACCAGGCCGGGCGCCGTCGCCGAGAGCGTGACCGTCGCCGTGCCCGTCACCGGGGTCGGGGACGGCGGGGAGGAACCGGTAAAGGAGAACGTGCAGGTGGCCGTGTGGAGGACGAATGAGTCGTCGACCTTCAGGCTGGTCGCGGCCGTCTCCTCCACCGTTCCCGCAGTCCACTTTCCGACCGTCGCCCCGGCGAAGGGGAGCGCGCCCGCGGCCGCGGTGACATCGCCCGAGCAGGCGACCGGGAGCGTCGTCACCGCCGGCCGTTCAGGTCGGCGCTCGTCGCACCCGCGGTGTGAACGGTATCCGTGCCGCCGACAGTGCGCCGGCGCCGGTAACGGTGGTAGGTGCGGGACGCGTCCGCAGCCGGCAGTGGGGCGACCGGCGTGCCGTCCGCCGCGGCGAGGTGGTTGCGGCGCAGCTCGGAGGTGTTGATCTCGATGCCCAGCGGGCACAGGCTGTCGAGCAGGTTCATGACGTAGCCGTACTGCTCGGGGTCGAGACGTTCGCCGTCCGGCAGCTCGACCCGGACTTCGTAGGGGTCGGCAAGGCCCCGCCGGGCGTATCCCAGGCAGACGACGAGGGTCAGGCCGTCCCGCTCGGCCCGGGCCCGCACCCGTCCGTTGCTGTCGTTGCTCAGCGTGAGCGGAGGAAGCCGCGGCGGATCGTCCGGTGCGGCAGGTGCGAGCGGTGCCGGCACCTCGGCCGTGTGCCAGCGGAACTCCGCGGGCGGGGGGTTCCCCGGCTCTGCGGGGACGTCGGGCAGGGCGCAGACCGCCGCCAGCACCACCAACCGCCGGCCCGCATCGTCCCAGATGCCGCGCACCGCGTAGAAGCCGCTGTCGGTCATCGCCGTCATCCGCTCTGCGACGGCGTCCCGCAGCGCGGTCCCGCCGCCCGGGCCGCCGATATCGGCCGGAGCGAACGGGTACGCGACGACCTGGTCGAGGTCGGCCACCTCCAGGACGGCTCCGGCGAAAGCGGCACTGTCGTCCGCGAGCAGCTTGCCCTCGATCAGCGGGGCCAGCAGCGACGGCGGGGTGCTGCCGGTCTGACCGGCCACGGTCCGCAGGACGGCGTGCACGCCGTCGGCGACCAGCGCCTGCACGGTGCCGAGGTGGCGCTCCTCGAAGCGGCGCCCGGTGAGCTCGACCGCCTCGGCTGCCAGCACATGCAGGCCGCCGGCCGTGCCGCTGGCGACATAGCGCGCCTGGAAGGTCACCGGGGAGCCGACGGTCACGCTCGGCGGGGCCTCGACGGCCAGTCCTGCGGTCGGCAGGGCGGAGAGATACATGGTGGTCGCGTCGAGCGGGTGCACGGTACGCAGCCCGCACGGTTCGATCAGCCACCGTCCGAGCGGGTCGGCGTCGGACATCCGCGGATTCAGACTGCGGGCCAGGGCGGCGAGCTCCCCGCTCCCGCTCGCCAGCCCCGGGACGGCAGCGGCCAACGCGTCCAGCCGGGACTTCCCGAACCGGTCGAGGGTCACCCCGAGGCCCAGTTCGTGCAGCGGGTCGGGTTCCTCGACATGGGCTCGGTGCAGCGTCAGCGGGCCGCTGTCGCCGAGGGCGCGTACGAGCTGCACCAGCCGGGACAGGTCGGCGGCGAGTGTGGGGGCCAGGTATTGGGGCCGGCGTGCTCCGGCCGGGCGGGTGAGTCCGGCGCTCAGCACGACGAGGATCCGCCGCAGCTCCTCGAAGCGGCCCGACGGGAGCCCCAAGGGCACGGGCCCGTCCAGGTCGAGCAGATACCTGGCGCGCAGGACTCTGTGGAAGCGGTCGCGCAACGCCGGTCCGCCGGTGCCGCTGTCGACCAGACACGTGGACAGCGACAGGGTGTTCTGCTCCTCGACCAGCCGGAAGCGAGCGGTCACGCCGACGAGGGACGGCAGGCCCTTGTTGGGTGCGGTGTCCTCGCCGGGTCCGTTCAGCGCGTCGGTGAGGCCGCCCCTGGTGGGCAGCCGCCACGAGGTGAACATCGCCAGCCTGCTGCGGTAGAACGCGTCGTCCTCCGACGGCCGCCGTGGCACGGCGAGGTCCCTGCCCAAGGCGTCGAGGGCTCCGCCGAAGGCGAGGTCGACGTGCCGGCAGGCGGCGATCTCGCGGGCCTGGCGGATCATCCGCTGCTTCTCCATCGTGGACAGGTAGGCGAGACGGGCGAGCAGCCCATCCAGCAGGACGCCCTCCACGAGCGCTGCGGCGTCGTCCTCGCCCAGCGCGGGGCCGAGCGCGGTGCCGGCCGGGATGTCCGTGTGGCATTCCGGGGCTGCCACGACGTGTACGTCGACCGCGACCGTCAGGTCGCCGGCGGCCCCTGCTCCGTTCGCACCGGACGGCGGCAGGCAGCCGGGCAGCAGGGTGCCGGCCCCTGAGAACGGGGCGAACACCACCGTCCATGCGACCTCCCCCGTTCGGTCCGGGGGTGGGCGGACGACCACGGCACGGTCGGCCAGGGGGACCCGCAGCCGCAGCAGCAGCACCGGTTCGCGGCACGGCCCGGCCACGGTGAAGGCGCCCGCTGCCAGCGGCAGGGTCCGCATGCGCGCCGCGGCGGCGTAGACGGGCGGCAGGGCGGCGAGGGCCGCTTCGAGGCCCGAAGCGGTCAGCGGCGCGGGCTCCGTGCCGAGGGCGGTCATGGGCGTGTCCTCATCCGATGGTGATCTCGATGTCGGCCAGCGAGTCGACGAGCAGGGCGATCTCGGCGGGTCCCACCGCCGCGTCCTCCTCGGCGCCGTACTCGTGGGGACCGGACTCCGTGCCGTCCCCAGGACCGGTCAGCGACACGGCCGGCAGCGGCGGCGGGTACCGGCGCAGCCGCAGCGCACGGGCGTCGGTGACGCCCTGCTCCTCCATGACCGCCCACAGCACCTCGCTGTACCTGACGGGTTCGCCGACCGCGAGGGTCTGCAGGCGCCTGCGCACCCGGTCCAGAATGCGCGCCTTGAGGGCCACGGCCTCCGGTGCGGCGTTCATCGCGGCCGGGTCGCCGACCGGGACCGGCAGGCCGTCCACACTGATCCGGCAGCGGAAGCCGATCCCCACCTGTCCGACCTTCTCGATGTGGGGCGAGATGCCGATCGGACGCACCTGCTCGACCGCTGCCGCCACCTGCTCCCGGAGCTGGCCGGGCCCTTCCCAGAACGCGCCCTCCTCGGGGGCGACGAGCACGGTGAAGAAGTACGGGTCGCCCAGGCTGCGCTCCTGCGAGAACAGCCGCTCCAGGAAGGAGAAGCTGCCGAACACCGCCTGGTTGATGTCCAGACCGCCGTACGGGTCCTTGATCAGGACCTGCCGCACACCGGGCACGAGGGACACCGCGATCCGCACGGCATCGGGCGTCCACAGGCTGCGCGGGTAGGCGAGCAGCAGGTCGCGGTAACGGGCGTCGCTCCAGAAGAGCTCACCGCCGGTGGTCGGGAAGCGGTGGTCGATCCCCAGGACGTCGTGTCCTGCCGCCGCGGCGAGCTCGGCCGCCAGGGCGGCTGCCGGATCGAGGGGGTTGAAGCGGTCGAGCTTGCCGGGGAAGGTGTCGCCGGTCGCGTCCGGTACCTGCGGATCGATGTTGAGACCGGGACCCGGCTCGAAGGCCGTGACCGCGACATCGGCCTGCTTGGCGGTGCCGGTCAGCGTCACGTCCTCGCTCGTGAAGTAGTCGTGGCCGCCGGGACTGAGCAGCCGGGTGCCCCGCGGGAGCGACACCTCGGTGGTCCCGGCGGGCAGCGGCACCGAGACGCTGAAGGCGACCCGGCCGGTGGCGCGCAAGTGCGGTCTCGGTACGCCGATCTCGGCGCCCAGCCGGGACAGGGCGTCACCGACCGCGGTACTCAGCCGGCTGTCGTCGTAGGCCAGCCCCAGGTGCACCCAGGCCCGCGCCTCTTCCAGGGCGATGATTTCCAGCACCTTGCGCAGGGCGCTGCCGGCCGTCAGGTCGACGTCCGTGCCGAACAGGACGCGGGCGGCGGCCTGCTTCTCTTCGAGCAGCCGGGCCAGCGGTTTGGGCACGAAGCCCTCCGCGGTGATCCCGAAGGGCTTGCCCGAGCCGCTGGTCCTGGCCAGCTCCTCGAGACCGGCGGTCCCGTCCAGGTCAGTCATCAGCCACCACCTCTCCGATCGTCGTGTCCAGGACGCTGCCGAGTACCGTCCGCACGCTGGCGTCCACCTGCCAGCGGCGGCTGCCTGGGGCGGTCTCGGTCAGGGTGAGATCCACGACGTCGGCCACGCGGCTGTCGGCCGTCACCGTGCGCAGTACGGACAGGCGGAGCATCTCCTGCACCATCGGCGGCGTCAGGTCCTGGGTGAGAACGCTCAGTCCGTCGAAGCCGAAGCCGACGTTGAACGGGTCGGAGCCGGGAGCGGTCAGCAGGGCGACCGCGAGATTCTGCGCCAGGTTGTCGGCGCCGGACACCAGGGCCAGATCACGGCCGGCACCGTTGTCCACGAACGTCAGGTCGTGGCCGATGCTGTCGGGACCGGTGGGTTGGAGGGCGAGGCCGTAGCCCAGGACGGTCCGCTCCGGCGGGACGGCATGCGGAGCGGAGGCCGGGGCGGGAGCAGGGGTGGGGTTCTGCGGCATCAGGGCACCTCCACCGTGGTGTTCGATTGGAGAGTGATCTTGTCGCCCTTCAGGAGGAGGTTCCCGGGGGTCGAGATCTCGATGTCGCCGCCCGAACCGATGGTGATCCTCGCGGCGGTGGCGTCGGAGCCGGAGGCGATCTCGATGGTGCCGGACGCGTCGATGCCGATCCGCGCGCCGGCCTTGGCGTGCTCGATGACGACCCGGTCGTCCGCGGCATCCTGCGGACGCGTGCCGACCGGCGTCATCAGATCGGCGCCCACGCTGATCCGCAGGCCGCGCACCTCGATCACCCGACCGCCGTCACCGCTGATGAGGTCGTGGCTCGCGGGTCCGCTCGGGGGCCCGGCGGCCCCAGCCCCAGCCCCCGCCCCGGCGAGATTCGCCGGCAGGCACAGCCACCAGTCGCCGACGTGCGATTCCGGCGCCTGGCCGTCCTCCCACAGACATCCCGCGACGACGGCGTTCTGCTGTTCCTCGCGGTAGTGCAGGCTGACCACCCGCATGCCGGGGTAGTGCGGCACCACGAGCCCCGTCCCCCCGAAGGCGAACGGGGTGAGGTAGGGCTTGCCGATCAGCCGGGTCGGGTCCGCCGCCGCGCCCGCGGTGGTGGGCACGTTCGGTGACGGTGCGTCGGCGAGGCCCTCGTCGACGCACAGGGTCTGGGCGGCGGTCCCGTGCCCGTCCGCCGAGGCGGGGGTGACGTCCTGACGGCGTACCAGCCCGACCTCGTGGGTGCGCCGTTCCAGGGCGGTCCGCCGGTGCTGCTCGGCCAGGGCCGCCGCGAGCCGGGTCGCCTCGTCGGTACTGCCCGACTCCGGCGCGGCGGTGGTCCGGTCGTCCTCGGCCGGGAGCGCCACGGTGAGCCGGGTGACGAAGCCCTCGGCGGGTCCGAGCTGGTGGCGGACGCCGACGACCCCGTAGTCGGTGAGCGCCGTGTCCATGCCGGCGCGGAACACCGCGGCGACGCCTGCCGCCAGGTCGCCCGCGGGGCCGATCGCCGAACCGCTCACCGTGCCGGCGGCGCCGGCCGACGCCGGATCGGGCAGCGCCGCGCTCACCTTGTCACCGACGGCGATGTCGGGACGGCCCAGCAGGGTGAGGTCGAAGCGCCGCACCTTCGGAGCGGCGAACGGAGCCTCGGGCAGCGCGGCACCGGGACCCGTCTCGGCCACCGGCCGGCCGTCGACCAGCCCGGTGGCCGGGCTCAGCTCCCAGCTGCCCCCCTTGAGCACCGGTGCCTTCCAACGCCCCACGTGCAGCACCCCGGCGCGCAGGAACATGGGGACCACGAACCGGCGGTCGTCGCCGTGCGCCAGCTGCGCGACCTTCTGCAGCGCCGTCACGACCGAGCGGTCGGCGCTGGTGTCCAGCTTCCCGTCGATCGCGGTGGCGGTGCCCTCCTGAACCACGGTCACCGCGACCGCCGTGTCCTGGCACAGCTGCCGGGCGTAGTCGAAGGCCGTGCTGCCCGCCGGGACGGCGGCGTCGCGCGGTGCCTGGCGCTGCATCCGGAAGAAGGCGGCGTCGATGCCCTGCAGCCGTGTGCGGTAGCGGAACTCGCCGTGGCTGCGCTCCACCGACAGCAGCCGCCCGGCCAGTACCTCGTGCAGGCCGTCGTCGTCCCGGCCGCCGATGCCGAACGGCGCGACGGCGCCCGCCAAGGCCGCTCCGAAGCCCTTGCCCAGGTCCTGCCAGCCGAGCCGGACCACCACATGCACATGCGACTCCGCGGCGATCGCGGCGTAGACCTTGTCGAGCAGGCCGTCCAGGGTGATGTCGAAGGTCGCGGCGCGCAGTTGGTCGTCGGCGTCGACCTTGATCTCCGCGTCGCAGTCGGCGTGGGACACCAGCACCGGGTCGGCGTCCGGGTCGGGGAGCCCGTGACCGTCGTCCTTGCGGAACTCCAGCGCCCAGCCGGCGAGGAAGCCGACGACGGGTGCGCCGTTCGAGGCGGCGCTCACGGCGCCCGAGGTCACGCTAGACAAGGAGGTCATAGGGATTCCCTTTCGGCGGCGCCGGGTGCAGATGGCGAAGACCGCCGGCGCTGCTGTCGCGGATGCCGGCCACGATCCGGGCGCCGACGTCGGCAGGCCCGATCAGCGAACCGGCGGCGAGCCTCAGTTCGGCGACCAGCACCTCGACCCGGAGCCCTGAACTCTCCGTGCTGCCGAACGGCATCGGGCGGCCGACGATGACCGGGGCCGAACCGATCAGCCGCCCGGAGTCGGCCACGATCAGGTACGGCCGCACCGCGGCGGTGTCGAGCGCGCCGGGTGGGCCGGCGGTGAAGCCCGCCCGCGGATCGGCGCCCACGGACGTGGCGCGCGGCGCGCTGTCCGCGGCCCCGTCCACCAGGACCTGGGTGCGGGCGGTGTACAGCAGACCGACGAGGTCGGCCGTCATCGCGACGAGGATCACGGTGAGCGCCCGGCCCGCCACCTGCACCTGGAGCCGCTGCGGCACCCCGCGGGCCGGGGCGAACGGCAGCGGCTGGTAAGCGGCGGGGAGCACGGCGGTCACAGGAACTCCGTACAGGTCATGGCCGCCATGGCGGCCGTGTCGACCAGCAGATCGAGTGGGCCGGGGCGCGGCACGTGCTGGAGCGAGAGCGAGACCTCCACGGTGTCGATGCGCTGCGCGGATGCGGTGAAGGACAACTCGGTGACCTGCATGTTCATCTTCACCACCATGCGGGTGACGAGGATGAGGCCGGACAGCCTGCCACCGGAGTACGAACCGAGCGCCCCGCCGCGCTTGGAGAAGTTCGCCAACAGCTCCAGGCCCTGCTTCCAGGCGAACCGCTGGGGCCCGATGAGCAGCGCCGAGAGAGAGACGTTCTCGGTGGCGTTGCCGACCGCGGCGCGGAACGCCTGGGTGCCGATCGGCGGCAGTGTGTACCGCTCGGACAGCGTCAGCCGGGACACCGCGAACAGCGGGACGGGCAGCAGCCCGTCGGTGAGGATGGCGGAGGGCAGCCGCTGGAACTCGTCCAGTACCGACCCGGCCATCACTCACCCACCACGAGGAAGGTCGCGGACACACCCGGCACCTCGGGCCGGACCTGCGTGATCCAGATCAGCTCGTACACCCGGGCGAGGTCCCGGGAGTTGACGACCCACTCCACCCCACGCAGACCGTTCTCCCGGGCGAACTCCAGCTGGCGGGTCAGCTCGACGGTGAGTTCGATGCCGATCCGCTCCTCGAAGACGATGATCTGCTCGCGCAGGGTCACGGGTTCCGACGTGCGCATCGCGGTGATCAGATCCGGCGTGGTGAGCTCCTCCCAGGGCCGGTGGCGCAGCGGCAGCCCGCCCTGCACCTCGTCGGACACCTTCCGGGGATTCTTCCGGGGCTTCGCCGCACCCCGGCCCTTCCCGGGCCGTACCGCCCGCAGGTCACCGGGGTCCGGTTCCACCTTCGGAGCCGCCACCCGGCCCCGGATGCTCCCCGCCTCCGTCACCGGCACATTGGTGTGCTTGGCATCGCGCACCCGGCCCGCCACCAGGCCGTCGACACCGATGGTGGTGAATCCGCGGACCGGCTTCCGCAAGTGCCCGGTCCACTCGTACGACGCCCCGGTCACCGTCTCCTGGAAGATGCCGGCATCGACGTGGGGGCCGGTCGACGGCACCCTGGCGTTGGGTGTCAGCCGGCCATGGGCGACCAGGACCGCGATGACCATCCTGTTGCGCTCCGCCGGGTTGTCGGCACCGGCCAGGAGCAGGCGTACGGCGTCGGCGATGCCGTCGCCCTCCCTGCCTCCGTACAGGCCGACCAGGTGCTCGGCCGCCCGGTTCACCCGCTCCGACTGGGTCCCGGCGAGCTCGTGGGCGCTGAGCGGCTCCTCCCGCCACGGAGCCCCGGGGTGCCGCGGCGCCACGGGCAGCGGCCGGGCCTCGTCGAGCGCGGTGAACAACTCCTCGACCGCGGCGGCGACCTGGGGGCGCGTTCCGGACCGGAGCCGCGGCGGCCCCGCCGGCGCCGTCCCGCGGTCGGCCACCGGAGCGGCCGACCGGGTCAGCCCCAGTTCGGCCTCCATCTGGTTGCGCAGCGAAGTCTGCATGGAGTGCCCGTCACTGTCGATGATCTCCCGCACGTTCTCCTCGAACCGCTTCAGCCCGCTCAACTGCCGCTCCAGCGTGCGCAGATCGGCCAGCCGCTGTTCCGCGGACCGGAGCGCGCCACCGCTGCTCAGTGCCTCCCGGTCGTCGAGGAGCCTGTTCACCGCCTCTTCGAGGAGCGTGCAGCCCGCCACCAACCGCTGGTCGTGGACCTCGAGCACGCGCATCAACGCCCGTTCGACCAGTGCCGCCGAGATCCTCGTGGCCTCCTCGGGCCCGTACATCAGTCCCAGGGCGCGGGTGACCCTTCGCATGTCCGGACGGTCCTGGCCCCACACGCGCAGTTCGCCGAGCCAGCGCCCCGCCGGCGGCCGGGTGTTCTGGATTCTCACGGTGCCTCCAGCGCTGCGAGGGCCGCTTCGAGCTGCGCCCCGGTGCCGTGCAGCCGCGCGGACTCGCGCATCAGCGACTCGGCCACCGGTCTGATCAGAAGGGGCACCAGGGTCTCCATGGCCAGCACCACGGCGGCCTGCGTGACGGCCTGCTGCACGGCGTGTCTGAGCAGTTCCTCGCTCAGGTTCTCGAGGATGGACTTGCGGGTGCTGCGCAGAGCGGACTGCGCGGCGACCCGTACCCCCTGCTGTCCGGCCTGCCGCAGCTCCTTCAGCGCCCCGCCGGCGATCGCCTTGGCGCCGCCGGCCGCATGGCCGATGTCGAAGACCGAGAACGCGATCCCGATCCAGGCCATCAGCTCCGCCATCTCGACGTCCTGCCAGTGCACCAGGGCCTCGGGATCGAGCACCGAACGGTAGGTCCGCTTCTGGTCCTGGGCGCTGATGAGCTCCTCGACGGCGAAGGAGGCGCCGACGACACCGGTGACGAGACCGGCGACGGCCGCCCCCAGCGGGGCGCACAGCAGGCCGAGTACCACGACCCCCGCCGTGGCGAAGAGGTGCTCGAGCTGGTCGACCCCGGCTTTGCGCAGGATCGCCCGGTTGACCCCGTCCGAGTAGACCGCGAGATGACCGGCGTACTGCCGCAACTGGTCGTCGGCGAGGGCGTGGATCCCGTGCAGCTCGAACCACAGGCCGCGTTCGTCCCTGCCGCCCTTCCGCTCGACCCACTGCGACACCTCCAAGGCGAAGAACGCGCCGTCCTTCGGCTCGGAGGCCCGTGTGAGCATCTCCTCGTTGGCCTTCGCCATCTCGGCGAGCAGCCCGATGAGATAGGCGCCGGCGCGACCAGGGTCGGTGGTGCTCTCGCGGAACAGCTTTTCGAGGTCGCCGACCTGGAGGAACAGCGGGTCGATCTGGTTGAGCACCGCCCGCCGTGCGTCGATGCCCGTCTCGATCTGGCGCACCGTCCAGTGCCGGCCGGCATGGAAGGCCCAGTACTCGGTACCGATCCGCTCGATCCGGGCGTCGTCCAGTTCGGCCAGCGTGCGGGCGCTCACCGAGTCGATCGGAGCAGGCTCCTGATGGTCGTACTCGGCGTAGCCGGCACCGTGCACGGTCACCTGGCGGGACAGCACCTCGCGCAATGTCCCGGTCACCCCGAGCTTCTCGGCGTGCCGGACGGCCCGCCGCAGCACGATCAACTGGACGGCGCTCCCGCCGAGTACGTTCAGGACCTGCTCGAAGTGCTCCTGGGTCTCCTTCGCCCGGGGACCGGCGTACTGCGTGATGGCCGCGCGCGACGACCGCAACTGCTGGAGCAGCAGGACCCGGCAGGTCTCCGCGTACAGATGCATGCAAGCGGTCGACAGCGCTTCCGACATCTCCTCCAGAAAGTGCAGCGCCCAGGACGCAGCGCGCTGCCCGGCCTTTCCGGCGTCGGGTGCGATCAGTGCGGCGTTGTCGTGGTGCAGATACGCCGCCACCACGTCATGGGCCAAGTCGTCGATGAGGGCGACGAGTTCGGCGAGCTGGTGCAGATACTCCAGCTCGGGAGCCGGGCCGGGACGCACATCGAGGAGGCCGTTGTTGCCGCCCCGGTCGGCGCGCACCGTGACCTGGGTGGTGACGGTGCTGTGCACCGAGGCCAGGCCGACGTCGCGGGCGCTGGAGGAGATGAACCGGGCGCAGTTGAGCGCGAACATGCCGGCGTGTGCGCACTGGGGCACGTCGAGCAGCCGGGCGATCCTGAGCATGCCGGCGGCCAGCGCCTCGCCTCCCTGGCGCAGCGAGAGCAGTGCGGGTTCGCCGTCGTAGGAGCCGCACCGCAGCGGCTCGTCGGCGAGCGTGGTGACCGGCCACACACCACTGCTGTCCGCCTCCAGCGGGCGGCCGAGCGGACCGCCGGGTGGCTGGTCGTCACCCTTGCCCGGTTCGGTCGCCGCGCCCTTCACGCCGTGGTGCGCAGGATCGCCGGGTGGTCCGCCCGGCTTCGCCCCGGCCTTCGGCTTGCCCTGGGCCTTGGCCTTGACCTTGACCTTGACCTTGGGCTTCGGCTTCGGCTTCGTCTTCGGCCTGGGCTTCGATCCGGCCCCGGGCCGCCCCGCCCCCGCGCCCGCCGGCTGCGGGCCGCCGGACTGCCCGGCCTGTGCCGTCACGAACCGGATCGGCGAATCGATGTCGCCGGGCATCAGCGCGAACTGCCGCCTCACCCCGACGACGGAGCAGATGACGTACGAGGACGGCAGTCCGGTCGCCAGCTGCTCGGCGTAGCGGCGCCGGTTCTCGCCGTCCCGCAGCGGGTGGTTCGACGGAGCCCGCTCCAGGTCCAGCAGTTCCGCGATCGTCTGCTCGATGACGGCGGTCGTCGGCGTACGGTCGGTGCGGATCAACTCACCGGACGCCAGGCCGAAGGCCGGGGTGCCCAGCCGGAAGGTCGGGCGGCGCTGATCGGCGCCGCCCAGCTGCAGGAGCCGGAAGTCCCGCCAGCGGAAATCGTAGTCCTTCGGCAGCACCGTCCCGTCCGGCTGCAACCGGTCGACCTGGTTGATCCACACGAGGACGCGGCGTTCCACACCGTCGATGACGACGGGGCCGGCATAACCCGGGTAGCCGTGGGCGCCCGGCGGCCACACCGGCCCGGCGCGGTCGAGGTGCGCGTCCCAGGCGATGTGCAGGGCGCCGGCCAGCGTGACCGCACCCCCGGTCGCGGGCCGCCGGACGCTTCGCGCCGGGGCCGGGCGCGGGCCGGCGAGCGGGACCGGCACCGGGGCACCGCCCTTGTCGTAGAACGGCAGCAGGTATGTGCCGGCCTGCGCCTCCCCGTCCGTGCCGGGGCCCAGGGTCTCGCCGTCGGGCTCGGCGACCGGGTGCGCGGTCCGGGCGCGCGCGGCATCGAAGGGCTCGGTCGCGCCGGACCCGGTGCGGGCCCGGGCGGGTGCTGCCGGCCGCGACAGCCCGGCAGCCGCGATGCCCGCGGTCAGACCGCGCTCGACGGTCTCACGGACGCGCTCGCGCAGCCCCAGGTCGAGGGGCGGTCCGACGAAGTCCGCAGCCGGCCGGTCCAGGACGAGCCGCCGTCCGGTGCCGCGGGCGTCGAGCACCTCGCGGCGGGCGGTCAGCAGCGCCGTCTCCGTCGCGTCGCCGACGGCCCGTTCCAGCAGCGCGAGTTCACGCGGGGTGATCCGGCCGGTGAGCCGCACCCGGATCGGGAGGTGCACATGCAGAGCCATCCGCTCACCCCGACGCCGAATGGGCGTCCATCGCGTGCCGGACCCGCCGCAGCGCCTCGTCGACCGCGGCGTGCATCTCGCGCGGGTCGGGCCCGCCGGCGATCTCGACGGTCACCGGCAGATGGACGTGGATGTCGCGCCTGCTGTCCTGTTCCGCCAGCACGATCTCCGCCTCGGAACCCTCGAACGGCACCACCATCTCGTCCCGCCGCACCAGGGCGATTCCGCTGCGGCGCACCCAGCCGCCCATGGGGCGGTCGGTGTCACCGTCCTCCGTGCCGCCGCTGCCCGCCGACGCGCCGTCAGGGTGTTCGGGAATGCCGGTCATGCCGTCTCCGCCCGGGTCACGTGGTGAACTTCGGCTGCTGCAACACGGGAACGGCACCGTCGTTGACCTCGGCGGCGCGTGCCACACCGCTGAACGTGGCCGCGGGCGCGCCGTTGATCACGGCGTTGGAGGGATTGGCCGTGGTGATGCGGCACTTCCGGAACAGCACATGCTGGAAGTCCCACTCACCGGCGCCGCCGGTTGCCTGGTACAGGCCGATCGAGAAGTCGGTGCCGTCCATCGCGAGCCGGGTCAGCTTGGCGGCCGAGCCGCCGATCGCCTTGACCGTCAGGGTGAAGGTGAAGTTCGCCGGGTTGGCGATGTAGCCGATGTGAGTGGCCTCGATCGAGTGCACCACCTCGGTGTTGAGGTTGAACGTGGGGGTGAACGAGTCGATGGGGGTCAGCGGGTGCGCGGTGTCCTCGTCGACAACCACGGCCAGGCGAGTGTTCGTCCAGTTGGGCACGGCGTCCTCCGTCGGGGATCGGATCAGGCCTTGAGCGCGAGTTGGATGTCGAGGAAGTGGATGGAGCCGGCGTAGGTGACCGACAGGAGCACCTCGACGACGCGCTCGGTACGGGCTGCCGTCAGCGTCGACGCCTGTCCCGGCGAGCGGGTCGCCTCCTCGGTCTCCAGGATGGGCAGCAACGGGATGTCGATCCCGTACGCGGCGATGACTCCGGAGGTGACCAGCGGACCGAGGATGCCGTCGATCCGCGAGCGGAGCCCCTGCAGGCCGAGGCGGTCGATGCGGGTCTCGCCGATCGAACCGATCAGCCCGGCCTTCAGCATGAAGTCGATCTGATCGACGACCCGGACGGTGTCGACGTACAGCGGCGCGGAACCTCCGGTGTTGAAGGTGCGCCCGGAACCGAAGTAGAGCCCCTCGCCGGGGATCAGTTCGGGGTCGATCAGCGGGATGATGTACGCCTCGGCCAGCTGCTTGATCTCCGAGCCGCCGAACTGCTGGGCCAGCGGGATCCGTACGCCGCTGACCTGCTTCATCAGCACGCTGGACTCCGGAGGGTATCCGGCGATGGCGCCGGTGGCCGCCGCGGCGACGTCCACGGGCGGTTCGCCGTCCGCCCCCTTCCGTACTCGCGCGGCGACCAGGATCATCCGGCCGGAGTCGCTCTTGAGCGTTCCGTAAGCGGTCTGGGCGGCTGAGGCGAAGGTATGTTCCGCGCTCGTGGTGAGCATCGGGTCGACCATGGCCACGCCCATCCGCGCGTCACCCGCCTTGCTCACCGTCTCCACGTGGTCCTTGAGCTTCGCCAGCTGCGTTGCGCTGGTCTCGCCCGCCAGGCAGACGAACTGCACCGACAGTGCCTCGGCCGCGGTGAGCGCGGCGCTGTAGTCCGGTGTGGTGGTGTCCGCCGCGCCGCCCTCCACGGGGGTGTCCGCGGTGGGGACGGCGTACACCCGGGTCGGCGCGGGGTTCTGCAGCAGGGCCGCCAGGACGGCGCGGTAGAGCGGACCCACGTCCTTGCCGCCGTTGGTGATCGCTCCGGTCCCGTCGGTCTTGGCCAGCATGTCGCGGGCCTCTGCCGCGCTGCCGATCTGCACGGGGACGTTGGCCTCGGCCGATCCGAAGCCGCCCTTCGAGCCGACGATGGCGATGTTGCCCACCGCGCGTCTGGCCAGCGGCTGCAGGCCACGCGTATCGATGGTGACCTTGATGTAGGGATACTCCGCAGTGACGGTGGTGACGGTCATGGCGCCTCTCCTGGCAGTGGGGACAACGGGACGGGCACGACCCCGACCTCGCGCAGCCGGGCGGTGAGCTCGGTGAGGCGGGCCTCCCGCAGGGCGTCGGCGCCGGTCGGCGGGGCCGGGCCGGCCGGCAGGGGCAGGCCGGAGTCGTCCAGCGCGGCCTCCGGGAAGAGCAGGAGCGCCGGCAGCGCGGCGCGCACGGTCATCCCGGCCGGCGGCCGCGGCGTGTCGGCGTTGTCGGCGCCCCGCGCCCTGGCGAGCTGCACGTCGGCGAGTCGGCCCGCCAGATCATCGAACGGCTGGGCGTGGACGTACACGAGGCAGATCAGCTTGAAGGCCGCGTCGGGTACGGGCGGCGCCGCCTCCTCGACCACCGCCAGCCGCAGTCGCCGCGCGGCGTTCGGCGGGCTCAGATACGCCTGAAGACTCTCGAAGGTCGTCAGCCCGCGCTGATCGAGCAGCGCTTCGAGGGGAGCCGCGTCGGCGGTCTCGAACCGTGCACCGAGCAGGGCCCGTAACACGGTCAGCCGCCGGGCCTGTCGCGCGCTCCCTTCGGGCGGCAGCGACCCGTCCTGGCGGACGATCTCGGCGTCGACGGCGGTGACGTCCGCGATCCCGTCCAGAGGCTCCGCCTCCACGCCGGTGACGGAGGTCGACACGCCCTGCAGACCGGCCACGAGCGTGAGGTCCAGCCGGGCGTCCGCCCCGGGGGAGGGGGGTCCGAGGGGGACCGTGGCCGACATCCGCCACTGGCGGCTGGACTGGACGTCGTGCACCTGCGCGTCCACCTGGTGCGGGTTCCAGTCGGAGGGCAGCAGCGTCACCTGGCGGGCGACGACAGCGCTCACCGGACCGGCCGTGGCGTCCGACGGGACGAACGCCGCGGCCAGCAGCCGGTCGCCGAGCCGAGGGGTCAGCACGGCGGCGCGCTCGACGGGATCGAGGAGGCGCAAAAGAGTGCGGTCGCGGAACTGCATGCCTCTCCCTCGTCAACGGCAGGGCTCCGCGCTCCTGCGGACCGGAGACCGCTCATCGCGCCGGGACCAACACATCAGGGATTACCTGGAGCACCCGCGTTTGATGCGCAGGGTGCGAGCAGTTCACACCGTTGGGGGTAGGACCTCGCCGGCCGCGCCCGGCGTTCCGGAGCCCCGCGGGACCCGGAGTCCGGTCCGCGTTCCCGCGGCGCGACGGCCCGGCCCTCACCGATCGGAATGCGGCGTGGGCCAGGCCGTCACGAGTCGAACGCCGTGGCCAGCGGCGGGATGGGACCCTCACCGGCCACACCGGCACAGTCCGCGGCCTGGCCTTCACCGCCGCCGGAGCCCTCGTCTCCGGCGGCCGGGACGGCAGGATCATGCGATGGGCCCTCGATCCCGGCGCGGCCACGACCCGCGTCTGCACCGTGGTCGGACGCGGCCTGAACCGCGATGAATGGGCGGCCTGCCTTTTGTCCCTTCCGTACCGGCCGACCTGCGACCGGGCCGGCGGCGCGACATCGCGCTGACCTCGGCCATGGGCCGTAGTTGGCGCGTTCGGTGCGGTTGGCGCGGTTGGCGCGGTTGGCGCGGTTGTCGCGGGGCGAGGATCCCTGCCGTGTCAGCGGCGGGTGGCAGAGTGCTTCCGTGGACATGGATGCTTTCTGGGCGCTCATAGCGGAGTGCCGACGGCGGTCTCGGGACCGCGACGAGCGCCTCGCCTGGCTCCGTGGCGCGTTGGCGCGCAGGCCACTTGAGGAGATCGTGCGCTTCCAGGTGTGTCTGGACCAGGTGACCCAGGACGCCTCCACAGAGGATCTGTGGGCTGCGGCCGCGCGCATCTTCGGTGGCCGGTGCTCCGACGACGGCTTCTGTTACTTCGGTCTGTGGATGGTCGGCCTGGGGCGGGAAACGTTCGAACGGGCACTGGTCGATCCGACGCCCTCGCCGACGCACCCGAGGTCCAGCGTCTGGCCGCCCGCCCGCGCGCCGACTGGAACGATGACTGGCCGGACTGGGAGTTGCTCGACTACGTCGCGCTGGAGGCCTATGAGCGGGCAGCCGGCGGCGCCGAAGGTCGTGAGGGTTGTGAGGACGCGTTTGATGACGCGGTGGAGACCCAGCGGCTGAATGACCAGGGCGATCGGGATCCGGCCGACGGGCGCGAGGACGTCCGTGGAGGCGAGGAGACGGCGTTCGGGTTGCCGCGGCTGAGCCGTTTGTTTGCGGTCGGTACTGGCTGAACGGGCGGGCCCGGCCCTGGTGAGCCTCCGGTCCCGACCGGTTCGGCCGGTCGACGGACAACCAGCCCCCGATCACTGGCTGTAAACACTCTGTCGCTACCCGTGGTCGTTGCGGAAGGATCGCAGGCACGGCCTCGCTCGCCGTCCAGGCCGTGATCGCCGAGTCAGGGGAGACGCTCGTGGAGTCGTTCGAGTTCGGAACCACGCAGGCAGAGCGGTTGGAGCGACTGCGGGGGCAGTTGCAGGGCAGTCCGGTGGGCACGCGCGCGGCCCAGCGCACACAGCCGTCCCAGGGATCGAACCTGTTGTTAGGGGTGATGCTGCACGCGGCGGCCCGGCTGGAGGCCGGGCTGGAGCTCACGGACCTGGAGGCGCGGATGGTCGCACCGCTGCGGCTGCTGCTGTCGGAGGAGGAGGTCCACGACTTCGGGCGGGTGTACCGGGAGGAGAACACCGCGCGCAGCACGGCCGCGGTGCTGCCGCAGGTGCTCACCGTCCGTACCGTGGCTGACGGCTACTCGATGGAGGATCTGGTCAAGGACCTTCCCGCGCTGCGGGAGGAGATCCTGGGCCAGGCCAACGTCAGCGTCATCGACCTGAACACCTCCCCGCAGGAGGGCGACTCCTTCGACACCGCGGAGTTCAACGCCGGCCAGGCCGCCTATGGCTACGGGGCGACGCTGGTGACCGCGTCGAGGCCGCCGGAGCAGGATCCGGGCGTCAACGCCTCGTTCGTCGCCCGGGTGGACATGTACTCGTTCCTGTGCGAGGACGAGTCCAACGAATGGTCCGGGTCCGACGAGATCTACTGGGCCACCAGCTCCGTCGGCGCGTTCAGCGCCCGCCAGGAACTGCTCACCCCGGTACGCGGGAGCGTCGACAAGGGCGAGTGGCACGACTTCGCGGCGAACACCACGCTCTACAACGGCCGCGTGGACACCACGCTGGTGTGCAACATCTCCTGCTGGGAGGAGGACGACGGCGGCGAAACCTGGCGGAACCAGCTGAGGGACAAGCTGCGGGCCATCAGCGCGGAGCTCCAGAAGTTCGTCGACACCATGGAGATCTACGGCTACCTGGCACCGCAGTACGGCGACTTCCTCGACTACGCCCAGATCACCGCGATCGTCGCCCGCATCATCGCCTGGCTGATCGATCTGTTCCGCAACAACGACGACCTCATCCAGGAACGCACCCTGGTCTTCACCCAGTCCGCGCTGCGCCAGCTGGTGACCTCCGGCGGCGCCGGCTCGACCGGCTGGGTCTTCAACGGCGGCGACGCCGAGGGCCGCCACCGCCTCCAGCTCAAGTGGATCGGCACCCCGCCCCCCGCCGACGCCCCCGGTGACATCAAGCTGATCTCCCCCGCGAACAACCAGTGGGGCACCACCATCCGGCTTCCCGGGCATACCGACTGGGGCCCCTCCCTCGCCGTCCACAACGGCGACCTGCACGTCGCGTCGCGCGGACTCAACGGCGGCGTCCACATCGGCCGGGTCAGCGGCGGTGCCTGGCAGGGTTACGGGTTCGTGCCCGGCCTGACGAGCTGGACCCCGCCGGTCCTGGCGGTGAACGCGGGCACCTTGTTCGTGTCCAGCGGCGGAGAAAAGGGCGAGATCTACGTCTCGCGCCTCAATGGCTCCAGCTGGGGCGCACCCGCCAAGCTCACCGGGGCCAGCTCGGCAGGCGCGGCACTGGCCAGTCGCAACGGCACGCTGCACTGCGCGGTCCGCGGCTGGGGCAGCGACGCCTACGTCTACCTCGCCTATCTCACCGGCTCCACCTGGGGCGGCTTCGCACGGGTCGCGAACCTGCAGACCTTCCACGCCCCGGCCCTGACCACCTTGGGTGACAAGCTCTACCTGGCCTGCGCCGGCTTCGGCGGCGAGACATGGGTCCTGAGCCACGACGGCACCGGCTGGTCCGCGGCGACGAACCTCGGCGGAACCACCGACAGCGCCCCGGCGCTGACCGTCCGCAACGGAGTCCTGTACTGCGCGGTCCGCGGCCTGAACTCCGCGATCTACCTCAACTCCCTCAACGGCACCACGTGGACCGGCTTCACCCAGTACGTCCCCGACGTGTCCACCATGTCGGAGCCCGCCCTCGCCGGCGGCACCGGCGACACCCTCCACATCGCCTACCGCACCACCTGACCGTCACACCGGAGGCCCGCACCGCCGGCGCGGGCCTCCGGCACCGAGCGCCACGCCCGCCGGCCCGGTGAGCGGGCCGACGCCGAGCGGGCGGGGCCCCATGGCGGCGACCGACGAGGGTGCCCGACCGGTCGCCGATCAGGCCCCGGCGGAGGTGGTGGTCCCGCCCCAGTCGGCGGATGTGAGCGACTGCGATGCAGACCCGCACGCGGCCAGGAAGTCATCGCGGTGCGGGCAGCGGTTTCAGCGCAACCGTATCGGCGCACTCCTCACGCGTCGCGGTCCGCCGGATGCTGCTAATCGGAGCCAGGCGGCCGCGCCGGGAACATCCGGGCCGGTCAGCACGGTTGCATGACCGAGGGACCGGTGCCGCACGGGCGGGGAACACGGAGACCGCAAGGTCAGCCGCTCCACCCGCATCCGGGCCCTCGGTTCGCGGTAGGCCTGCCGCGCACTCTCTTTCTGCAGAAGGACTGTTTGATGACCGACCGGCCCTTGACGCTGATGGCAGTACACGCCCACCCCGACGACGAGGCCACCGGAACCGGAGGCGTCCTCGCGCAGTACGCGGCGGAAGGCATCCGCACGGTTCTTGTGACCTGTACCGACGGCGGTTGCGGTGATGGACCGGGGGGTGTCAAGCCGGGTGAGGACGGGCACGATCCGGCGGCCGTCGTCGCGATGCGCCGTCAAGAACTCGAGGCGAGCTGTGACGTCCTGAAGGTCAGCGATCTGGAGATGCTGGACTATGCCGACTCCGGGATGATGGGCTGGCCGAGCAACAAGGCCCCGGGATCCTTCTGGCAGACCCCCGTCGAGGAAGGCGCCGCCCGGCTCGCGGAACTCATGCGGCACTATCGACCTGATGTGGTCGTCACCTACGACGAGAACGGCTTCTACGGCCACCCCGACCACATCCAGGCCCACCGCATCACGATGGCGGCGCTGGAGATGACCGGGCTGACACCGAAGGTGTACTGGACGACGATGCCCCGCTCGATGATGCAGCGCTTCGGGGAGCTCGTGCGCGAGTTCGATGAGGACATGCCGGAGCCGGATCCCGCTGAGGCCGCCGCGATGGCCGAGATCGGTCTGCCCGACGATGAGATCTCCACATGGGTGGACACCACCGCGTTCAGCGGTCAGAAGTTCGATGCGCTGGCCGCGCACGCCAGTCAGGGCGAGAACATCTTCTTCCTCAAGATGGGCAAGGAGAGGTTCGGCGAGTTGCTGGGCATCGAGACCTTCGTACGGGTCAAGGGCGCCACCGGCACGGCCGTACCCGAGAACGATCTCTTCGCCGGTTTGCGCTGATCCGCCCGTCCGGCCGGGACCCGGCGGTACGTCGTTCGGTGAGGGGCTGGTCACATGAGTCCGCCGGCCAGGGCAATCACCCGGGGGGTTGGGGATGGTACGGATCGCGAAGAGACGGCTGCGGCAGGTGCGGCCCGCCTGGCGGGTACCGGGGGTTTCCGGCGCGTCGGGCAGCCAGAACGCCGTGGGGAGCTGGTGCACGGCCGGTCTGGTGGTGCGCGGGCAGGCGGACGGGTTGCACGCTTACGACGTGGGCACCGGGGAGGCCGTCTGGTCGTGGATCGCTCCCGGCCGCACGGCGCTGCTGGCCATGAGCAGGACGGCTGTGAGCGGGGTGGGCCTGGCCGTCCACGCGGACGGCAGCGCGGACGGCAGCTCGGGTGACGAGCCCGTCGACTGCACTGTCACCGCCGTCGGCGTCGAGGACGGCACCGCCCTGTGGTCCGTTCCCTTCGACCTCAGCGGCGGATCCTGGAGCCGGAGCCTGCTCGAGCACCATCTCGGCGGAGCCGTCGCAGTCGCCCCGAACCGCGCCGTCCTTCTGACGGACGGGCTCCAGGCCTACGCGCTGAACAGCGGACGTCCCGTCTGGCCCCCGACCGCAGCGTTAGCGGGCGACGTCCAGCTCTCCGTCTGCCGGGACGGCATCATCCAGATCGGGCTGGACGACGGCCACCTCACCGTCCGGTGTCTCGACGCCGCCGAAGGCACCGTCCGTTGGGAGACCGCTCCGTCCACGCACGGACCCGTGGACACGGTCCACGTCCTGCAGGAAGATCCGCTCGCCGTCCTGTGCCGAGGCCGGGGCAGCGGCGGGCTGGAGGAGGTGCTGGTCCTCGACGCCGAGGACGGGCGCACGGCCGGGCGGATACCGGTCTCCGAGCACGGCGAGCTGCGTGTCGCCGCGTACGGACCGGTGGATGGACTGCACGCGGGGGAGCGGGCGGCCTCGGTGGGCGAACTGCTGGTTGCCGTGGTGCGTCCGGCGGAGCCCTGCGGCGATGATCTGACCGCGTTCGCCTTGGACGGCGGGGCGCCCCACTGGACCCGGCGGTCGCAGGGACTGGTCGTCAATGTCTTCGCCGTCGACGGTGACGTCGTGGTGGTGAGCCGACCGAACGGTCTCGTCCGTGTGCACCTGCTCGACGGCGCGACGGGAGCGGTCCTGGCGGTGCGACGGCTGGCCGGGTACGAGGCGGGAATGCGTGGCCGGTACTACCTCGACGCCCATCACCGTCTGGTCCACGTGTCGCCATGGGGGGACCGGAAATGGCATCCGCTACAGATGTTCCCCTTGCGCTGACAGCCGCAGGACGCGCAGGCGAGCGGGGGAGAGCTCGTGCACGCTCGCCGTTGCCGGGGGGCCGCAGCGACCCCGCAGCCGTCCGCCCGACCGGACCGTTGCGCCCACGCGCCTTCGGCTTTGCCGACAACCAATCGGATTCCGCCATGGTTCGGGGATGAGCGACACACTGATCCAAGCCGCGCCCGCCGACCCCACGGCGCGTGCTCATCTCCTCGACCTCCTCACCCGCCACCGCGCCCGCTTCCGGCAGATCGAGCACGCGCCGGAAGGCAGAACGGACGTGGTGAGCGCCCTGCGCGGGCACCCGATAGGGCAGGCGGCGAAGTGCATCGTCGTGCGAGTGAAGGTGACCAAGAAGAGTTCTCACTACGTCCTGGCCGTGGTACCCGGTGACCGCCGGGTCGACCTGGACAGGATCCAGCAGCTGTGGGCGGCGCGGCAGGCGTCCTTCGCCGACCGCGCCACCGCTGAGCGCCTCTCCGGTTGTGTCAGCGGCGCCATCGTGCCCTTCACCTTCGATCCGGCGCTGGAACTCGTCGTCGACCCGGCCCTGCTGGAACACGAAGAGATCTTCTTCAACGCAGCCGATCTGAACCTGTCCGTGGCGCTGGACGTGCGCGACTACCTGCGGATCGCAGCGCCCCGCACCGAGTCCATCGCGGAGAACGCTGTTGCCCTCGCCGACTGAGCCCCGGCCTGCCGTTGTGTCCCGCCCCATGGGGGCGCGGCGGCAGGCGCCGCACCGGCCGCCAGGACGTGCGGATGCCCGCCGGGTCGGCATCCGTCCGAAAAGACCACCGCCTGCCGCGACGGCGACGCCGTGGGTACGAGTACCGGACGCCTGAACACCGCTACTCCGGCCGGTGCGGCGACCGTGCTGAACTCGCCGGCTGGATGGTCCACTTCTTACAGCCGTCGGGGCCCGACGCCATCGTCGGCGAGCGTGTCACCGGGGTTCAGCAGGGCGCATGCCTTCATCGAGAGACATCCGCAGCCGATGCACCCGGTGAGCTCGGCCTCGAGTCGCTCGATGGTCTGCCGGCGCTCCTCCAACCGGCGTTTCCAGCCACGCGAGGCGCGTTGCCACTCCTGGTGGCTCGGCGGACGGTCGAGCGGCACGTCGGCGAATGCCTCCAGGAGGTCCTGCAACGGGATGCCGATCCGTTTTGCGACCGAGATCAGGGCGACACGGCGAAGCATGTGGCGCGGGTAGCGGCGCTGGTTGCGACCGTCGCGTTCGGACGCGATCAGGCCGAGTTCTTCGTAGAACCGCAGGGCGGAGACAGCGGCCCCGGTCCTGGCGCTCACTTCGCCGATGCTCAGCCAGTCGTCCGGGCTGGGCCGGGCCTCGCTGGAACGGTGACTCTGCATGCACAGCCTCCTCTTGACCTCAAGATTACTTGAGGTCATACGGTCGGCTGCGTCAGAACGGCAAGCAGGAACGACCAGAGGATGGCAGTTCGATGACGTTTGTGATCGCTTTGCCCTGTACGGATGTCAAGGACAGAGCATGCATCGATGAGTGCCCTCTCGACTGCATCTACGAGGGGGATCGCATGCTCTACATCCAGCCGGACGAGTGCATCGACTGCGGCGCCTGCGAGCCGGTGTGCCCCGTCGAGGCGATCTTCTCCGAGGACGACATCCCGCGGGAATGGCAGCACTTCGCCACCGTGAACGCCGAGTTCTTCTCCGACCTCGGCACCCCCGGCGGCAGCGCGAAGCTCGGTCCGATCGGGCGGGACCATCCGATCGTGGCGGCGCTGCCGCCTCAGGGTGCCCCCGGCCCGGTGCGGATGTCGGGGGTTCGTCACAACGGTCCGCCGTTGGACCCGGCTTCGTGACATCACGCTGTGCGGTGCCGCGGTCGCGGTACGTTCTCGCCAGGCATCAACACCTGGGGGGACCATGCGTAAGATCCTGCTCGCGACGGCGGCCACCGCCTGCCTCGCACTGACGGCGTGCAACGCCACGACCGGCGGCGATGCGGACCCGAAGCCGACGCCGACGCCGACGGCCACGCCGTCCGCCGGGCAGCCGACCACTCCGTTGCCGTCGGCCACCGTCAGTCCCAGTACCCCCACCGGCAACGGCAGCGCCGCGCAGGCGCTCGGAACGTCGGCACGGACGGTGGGGGCCAAGTTCGTCGGCATCGTGGAGATCACGCCGACGAATGTCGTCCATGCCAGGGCAGGTGACGGGCAGACCTCGCGGTACGGCACCTTCGTCGTCATCACGACCCTGGACGCGTCGCTCTCCGCGAACGCGGCCGACGAGGAGACCACGGACGGCACGGTCGGCTGGCAGTGGATCGGCTCGAACGGGCAGACCGTGTCCGAGGGCAAGGGCAACGCCTTCAAGGTCAGCATCGCGGGGTACGACAGCCTCGGCCGGATCGAGCCGGGGGCTCGCCAGAACCGTGCCGAGATCTTCGATCTCACTCCGGAACAGGCCAAGGGCGGCACACTCGTCTACACCGACTCCACCAAGGCCTCGTACCGCTGGAAGATCCCGGCGGCCGACGCCGGGCCCGACGTGGCGGCGGTGAAGCAGCGCCTGGGCTGACGCCCGCCGTTCCGGGGCTGTCCGCTGTCCCGCAAGGATCCCCGGAAAACTGCGGACACCCGCCGTCCACGCCGCAGCTCGGCCGCGGGAGGGCGGGGCGGGTGTCCACAGACCCGGTCGGCCGTGTCAGAAGGGAGCTGTGCCGATTTCCTTGCCCTGGGCGTCACGCAGTTTGATCTGGGAGGAGTGGTCGGTGCCGGGGGAGCCCGGCAGCCCCAGGGCGAAGTAGGTCTGGGTCAGGCCCGGGAGCTGGAAGGTCGGGGAGCTGTAGGACACGCCCTTCCAGACACAGTCCACCGACTTCACATTCGTACCGACCTGCCCGATGATCACCCATCCCACGGAGCCGTGCCCTGACGGCGCGTCGATCGTGTAGTCGGTGGTGCTGACGCCGCCGCCCGAACCGACCGGCTGCTGGTCACAGCCGAACATGCCGGCTGTGCCGGAATCCGAGCCGGTCGCTGCCACGACCGCGGTGCAGGAGGTGCCACCGCCGGCGTGCACCAGCCCCAGCTTCCAGGGGACGCCCGCGATCTTGCCGGAATGCTCGGGGAAGGTGCGGAAGATCGGGAAGGGCGGATCGTTCGGCGTGCGCGGGGGCTTCGTCGTCGTGACGCCCGGTCGGGGGGCCGCCGGATCCTTCGAGGTCGCGGCCGGTGGGGACATCGGTGTGGCCGTGGTGCCCGCGGAGTTCGTCTGCGCCGCCAGCCAGCTGCCTCCGCCGAGCACCGTCGCGACAGCCACCGCGGTGAGCCCCAGCAGTGCCCGCCGCGTCCGACGTTGCCGCCGGCCGGACGTCACGATGGCGCCCAACGGTACCCGGCCCACGTCACTCTCCTGCGACAGCCGCTCGAACACCGCCTTCAGACCGGACTCGTCCAGACTCGTACCGTCGTTCATGACTGTCCTTCCGAAAGGTCGGGCCGCAGTGCGGGATCGAGCCGGAGCTTGGCCAGTGCCTTGGAGGTCTGGCTCTTCACGGTGCCCACCGAGCAGCCCATCGCCGCGGCGACCTGCGCTTCGGTCAAGTCCGACCAGAAACGCAGCACCAGAACCGCGCGCTGCCGCGGCGGAAGCGCCGCCAGCGCCTGGTTGACCGTCACCCGCCACGCGGCGGCGGGTGCGAAGTCCACCGAGGCGGCCGCACTCGCCTCGGCACGGCGGTCCCACGCCACTTCCCGCACCCGACGCCGACGCATCCGGGTGCGATGCGCATTGACCAGCACACGATGCAGATAGGCGTCCACGTCCCGCGCCCGCGACACCTTGCCCCAATGGGCGTAGCAGGACGCCAGAGCGGTCTGTGCCAGATCCTGCCCCGCGTTGACATCGCCGGTCAGCAGATAGCCGGCCCGGACGAGCGATGGCCATCGCCGCGCCGCCAGCATCTCGAACTCCGGTATCCCCTCGACCCCCTCGACCGGGTCCGCAGCGGCTTCGGGGGGTGCCGTGCCACGCGCTCTCACGTTGAAGATGCTCATGACCCCCTTAGAGTCCCCCGCCGCCGCAAAAGGTTGCCCGGTCGCCGCAGATCGCACAGGAGGGCGTCGGTCTCGTGGAGCGTCACCCCGAGCGCGTCCTCGGCGGCCAGTGAGCTCGGGCCGGTGAGGGAGGTGTTCTTCACCCACGCCACGACCAGCGGCACATAGGAACCTGGCCCGCACCGGCGCGCGGGGGGTCACCGCCGGCGATCGGTGGGCTGTGAAACCGATGGAGTGGTCACCGGCTGGGGACTGGTCGACGGGCGTACCGTTCGCGTTCCATCGGCTCCGACCTCTCCTATGCCTGGCCCGCGAACGAAATCGCGGTCATGGGGGCGGAGGGCGCAGCGAATGTCGTGTTCCGGCGCCGCATCGCCGCCGCCGACGATCCGGCGGAGATGCGCGGGCGACTGGTCAAGGAATACAAGGCCGAACTGATGCACCCTTACCACGCGGCGGAACGCGGCCTGGTCGACGATGTGATCGATCCCGCCGAAACCCGCACCGTGCTCATCCGCTCACTCGCCATGCTGAACCGGAAACACGCCACCTTGCCCACCCGCAAACACGGAAACCCCCCGCTGTGACGCCGGCCATGGCGCCCCCCTTCGACGGTCCGCTGGGCCCTGCCCTGCTGAGGGTCATCAAGGGGCAGCCCACCAGCGAGGAGATCGCCGCGGTCGCCGCAGTCCTGGCCGCCCTGTCGGTCCGTGCCCCCACCGCCCCAGCCACCCCACACGCCCACGTCGCCGCAGCCCGCTGGGCACGTGCCGACGCGACACGTTTCCCACCGGGCTCCTGGATGTCCGGACGATAGAACCATCCCGGACGGCAGAACCGTCCCGGCGTTAGACACTGGCGACCCGGGCCCGCGTGTGGTCAGGCGGCGGGTTTGCCGGGCTGGTCGTGCGTTGAGCAGTGGATGCCGCCGCCACCTGAGGCGATCGTGTCGATCGCGACGGGTACGACCTCCCGTTTGGGGAACTGTTCCCGCAGGATTCCGCGGGCCCGGTCGTCAGCCTTGGCGTCTCCGAACCTGGGCATGAAGACGGCGTCGTTGGCGATGTAGAAGTTGGCGTAGGTCGACACGAAGTCGTCGCCCTGGCCCGTGATCCTGTTCAGGTCGGGCTGCGGCAGGTCGATGATCTCGAGGCGACGGCCGCGGGCGTCGGTGGCCTGGGACAGGACGGACTTCGCCTGGTCCGCCGAGCGCGACCAGGAGTCGGGCGGGGTGTCGGGGTGCGCACGGTCCAGCAGGACGACACCGGGGGCGGTGAACCGTACGAGGCTGTCCACGTGGGCGTCGGTGATGTCCTGACCGCGCACGCCGGCCAGCCACAGCACCTTCTCGACGCCCAGGGTCTGCTTGAGCTCCGCCTCGATGGTGTCCCGGCTCTTGCCGGGGTTGCGGTTGGCGTTGACGATCGAGCTCTCGGTGATCAGCAGGGTGCCTTCGCCGTCGGACTCGAAGGATCCGCCCTCGGCGACGAGGGGGGCCTGGACGCGGGGGATCCCGTACTTCTGGAGCAGGATGCGGCCGACCTGGGCGTCGTTCTTGTGTTCCTGCTTGTTGCCCCAGCCGCTGAAGTTGAAGTCGACGCCGACGACCTTGGTGCCCTCCTCGATGAAGACGGGAACGGTGTCGCGGGCCCAGAGGTCGTCGACCGCGAGCGGGATCACCTCGACCTGGGAGCCGCAGGCCCGCTGGGCCGCGTCCACCTGATCGGGCCGGGCCATCATGACGACCGCCTCGTACTGTCCGACGGCCCGGGCGATCCGGGCGATGTCCTCGCGCACGTAACGCAGGTCTTCCTTCCAGACCGAACTCAGCGCGGGCCAGGCCATGAAGGTGCGCGTGTGGCTCTCCCACTCGGCGCCGAGGCGGCGCTTGCCGCCCGGCGTGGCGGACGGGGAGGGCTCTGCGGTGGCGTCGGCCCCGCTTCCGGTCCCGGAGGGTCCGCAGGCCGAGGAGGTCGCGACGATGGCGCCGATGCCGGCGAGGGTGCGAAGGACGGTCCGACGGGTGGGGGGCGGGAAGGACACGGGAACTCCGATCGGGGGCTGGCGGAAGGGGGCATCCGGCCAGGACAGGCGCGACAGAGAGCCGGCGTAGGTCGACATCGGGCCCTACGGACAAGAGTGCGCGCTCTGCGCCGTCAACGGCCGCTCCGCACGGAGAGTGATGCGGCCGCGTGTCGCCAACTGTGGCACTGACTGGAATTTCAGTCAATTGACTGCGGAAAGGGAACCCAGGCGCCCGATTTCCACTCCGATCGCCCCGCGCAGCAGGCTGCGGGCGTGTTCGAGGGGGATCAGGCCGCTGAGCCAGCGGACGCTCAGTCCCTCCAGCAGGGCGGTCAGCCGCTCCGCCGCGGCCGTGACGGCGCGGGGCGCCGCGGCCGGGCAGAGTGCGGCGAGGTGGCCCGCGACCTCCGCCACCCAGGCCGCGCCCGCCGCGGCGAGATCGTCGCGCAACTCCGGATCGAAGACCGCGTGGGCCCGCAGCTCGCCCCAGGCCGTACTGTTCTCGCGGACCTCGGGCAGCTCCTGGAACTCCAACAGGAGTGTCTGCTCCAGGAGTTGCCGCGGGTCGGACGGCGGGGAGGGAGCCTGGACGCCGCCCGTCGCGCTGGAGGCGGTGTATGCCGTGTAGCGGTCCGCACGGTCCCCGATGAAGGCCAGGGCGTGACGCAGGATGCCGGGCCGGTCCTTGAAGTGGTAGTAGATCAGGGCGGTGGACACGCCGGCCTCGGCCGCCAGATCCGCCACCCGCAGCCCCCGGACACCCTGCCGTGCGATGACGCGCGCGGCTCCCGTGAGGATTGCCTGTCTGCGGTCGGTCACTCTGTGATCCCTCCTGGTCGTGGCAATACCGACCCAAGGGTTGACTGAATTTTCAGTTAACGCAAGAATGCCGTCTCGTTCCGCTCCATCCCCTTAGGGAGACCGCATGGAAGCGCACCTGTCCGCCGTGCCGCCGACGCGACCGCGAACGAGCCCGCAGGAAGCCCCGCCCGCCGCGGATGCGGCACCCGCACCGGACCGCACGCCCGGTGACGGACCGTGTACGGGTGCCCGGGAAGGCCCCGGTAAAGTGCGGGTCATGGCCTCTCGCAGCACTCAGATCCTCGAAGCGGCCGCCCGGGTGATCGCCCGGCGCGGTGTCCGCGGGCTCCGCGTGGAGGAACTCGCGGCAGAGGCCGGCATCTCCACCGCTCTGATCTATTACCACTTCAAGGACCGTACGGGGGTCCTGCGCGCGACGCTCGAGTTCATCAACGACCGCGCCGAGCGCTACACCACCGACCGCGCCCCGGAAGACCCGCCGCTCACCCCTCGGGAGGAGCTGGAGCAGACCCTGCTGCTGGAGCTCCAGGACACCGCGGAGGTGCGGGAGAACAGCTCGGCCTGGGGTGAACTGCGGGCGAGCGCCGTCTTCGACGAGGTCCTGCGCGAAGATCTCGCCAGGGCCACCCTGGTGTGGGTCCAGGAGGTCGCCGCGATGCTGGGCCAGGTGCAGCCGATGGCGCCGGCCTCGTCGCTGGCGGCCGCCGCCGAACGGATCACCGCGCTCCTTGAGGGGCTCAGCATGCGCTGGCTCAGCGGCGGCACCCCGATCGGTCACGCGCAGGAACTCATGCGTGGCGCGATCGACGCCGAACTGGCCGGGCTCCGGCAGAACTGACGCGGGTCCCCGCAGGTCCGCGTAGCTCGTCGTAGGTCCCAGCAATACGTTCCGCCCCTGTCCTTTCGTGGGACGGGACGTTACGCCGCCTATCTATTGACTGAACTTTCAGTCAATGCCAGAGTGAGAATCGAGCCACCGACGGCCCGACAAGGCCCCACCTCGGTCGGCTCGCTCTCCCCGCGGGCCCCGGACTACCTCTGGGCCGCACCCCGGCTCTTGCCCGTCACCGCGTCGCCGAGGTCCCCTCCGTGCCCCCCGTTCCCGCTCCGTGCACGCGTGCCCCCTGCACCTGTGCATCCGGACGGCGGGCCCGGCCCACCTCGTCCGCTCGTCCGCCTTCCGGAGGAAGTCATGATCATGAAGGTTTCGACCGGCCCGGGCGCCCGCCCGGCCGTCCGGCCGGACGCCCGGTGGGCGTCATGCCCCTGACGCCCACCGAACGTGACCGGCTGCTGCTGTTCACCGCCGCCCAACTCGCCCGGGCCCGCCACGCGCGTGGCCTGCGGCTCAACGTCCCGGAGGCGACCGCCGTGATCGCCGACACGGTGTGCGAGGCGGCGCGCGACGGCCTCCGACTTGCCGACGCCCTCGCCCGCGGGCGTGGTGTCCTCGGCCCGGACGACGTTTTGCCGGGCGTCGTCGACATCGTGACCGAGGTGATGGTCGAGGCGGTCTTCGAGGACGGCACCCGGCTCGCGGCGATCAGCGACCCCTTCGGGGAGCACCCTCGCGACGACAGTGCGCCGGGCGCCGTACTGCCCGCAGCGGACACCGTCGAGGCCCTCGCGCCGGTCCGGATCCTCGCCGTGCACAACACCGCGACGGTCCCGGTCAGCGTGACCTCGCACTTCCACTTCTTCGAGGCCAACCCGCGGCTGGACTTCGACCGGGCCGCCGCGTACGGCATGCACCTGGCCGTCGCCGCAGGATCCTCCGTCCGTCTCGACGCCGGCTCCACCGTCGAGGTGGGTCTCGTTCCCATGGGCGGCGCCCGGGTCGCGATCGGCTTCGCGGGCCTGGTCGACGGGCCGCTCGACGCCCCCGGCGCGAAGGAAGAAGCCCTGCGACGGGCCGCGGCCTGCGGCTACCTCGGCGCAGCCATCCCGGGAGGAACCCGGGAAGCTACCCCGGATCGAGCCCCGGATCGAACCCCGGACAAAAGCCCGGAAGGAACCCCGGTATGAGCAGACCGACCCGGCACAGCGACCACTGCGCCCCCGGCAGCCGGCACATCGACCCGCACGAGTACGCCGCGGTGCATGGTCCGCGTGCCGGGGACCGGGTGCGGCTGGGCGATTCGGGGCTTGTCATCCGGGTCGAGTCCGACGCGCAGCTGCCGGGTGACGAGTTCCTGGCCGGTTTCGGCAAGACCGCCCGTGACGGCATGCACCTCAAGGCGGCGGCCGTCCGCGACACCTGTGACGTCGTGATCAGCAATGTCGTCGTGATCGACGCTGTCCTCGGCATCCGCAAGGTCTCGATCGGCATCCGCGAAGGCCGGATCTGCTCGATCGGCCGGGCCGGCAACCCCGACACTCTCGACGGCGTGGACGTCGTCGTCGGCACCGGCACGACCATGATCTCGGGGGAGGGCCTGATCGCGACGGCGGGTTCCGTGGACACCCATGTCCATCTGCTCTCGCCGCGCATCATGGAGGCGTCGCTGGCCTCCGGCGTCACCACGATCATCGGCCAGGAGATAGGCCCGAGTTGGGGCGTGGGGGTGAACTCGCCCTGGGCCCTGAAGCACGGGTTCAACGCGTTCGACGCGTGGCCGGTCAACATCGGCTTCCTGGCCCGCGGCTCGTCCTCCGATCCGGCTCCGCTGGTCGAGGCGCTCGCCGAGGGCGGTGCGTGCGGTTTCAAGGTTCATGAGGACATGGGCGCGCACACGAGAGCCCTGGACACCGCGCTGCGGGTGGCCGAGGAGCATGACGTCCAGGTGGCGCTGCACAGCGACGGGCTGAACGAGTGCCTGTCGGTGGAGGACACCCTGTCCGTGCTGGACGGTCGCACCATCCACGCCTTCCACATCGAGGGCTGTGGCGGTGGGCATGTGCCCAACGTGCTGAAGATGGCGGGCGTGCGGAACGTCATCGGGTCGTCCACCAATCCCACGCTGCCGTTCGGGCGGGACGCGGTCGCCGAGCACTACGGCATGATCGTCTCCGTCCACGACCTCAAGACCGACCTGCCCGGCGACGCGGCCATGGCCCGCGACCGGATCCGCGCCGGGACGATGGGCGCCGAGGACGTGCTGCACGACCTGGGCGCGATCGGCATCACCTCCTCCGACGCGCAGGGCATGGGCCGCGCGGGCGAGACCGTCCGCCGCACCTTCCAGATGGCCGCCAAGATGAAGGCGGAGCTCGGCCCCCTGGACGGCGACGGCGAGGACGACGACAACGCGCGCGTGTTGCGTTACATCGCCAAGCTCACCATCAACCCCGCCATCGCCCACGGCCTCGCCCACGAGATCGGCTCCCTCGAGGTCGGCAAGCTCGCCGACATCGTCCTGTGGAAGCCGCAGTACTTCGGCGCCAAGCCGCAGATGGTCCTCAAGTCCGGCTTCCCCGCCTACGGCGTCACCGGCGACCCCAACGCGGCCACCGACAACTGCGAGCCGCTCGTACTGGGTCCCCTGTTCGGCGCCCACGGCGCCGCCCCCGCGGACCTCTCGGTGGCGTTCGTCAGTCGCGCCGCGGCCGAATCGGGCTCGTTCGGCGCCCCGTACGACACCTTGGGCACCCGGCGCCGCCGGGTCGCCGTACGGGGCACGCGCGGCATCGGTCCCCGGGACATGGTGGGCAATGCCCGCCTGGGGGACGTCGATGTGAATCCCCGGACCGGTCTCGTCACGCTCGACGGCGAGCCGCTGCGCTCGGAACCGGCGCAGCAGGTCTCGCTCAACCGCCTCTATTTCCTCTGAGGGCGCCTCCAGCCCCCTCCTCCACTGACCCAGGTCGACCCAGGTCTCCACTCTTGACTGAATTTTCAGTCGGGGGGAGACTCTGCAAACGAAAGAATCGAGACGTCTGATGGCTGAATACCGTATGCCCGCCGAGTGGTCCGAGCACGAGGGCTGCCTGATGGCCTGGCCCACGCGCGAGGAGCTGTGGGGAAGGGTGCTGGACGAAGCGAAGGAGGAGTACGCCAATGTCGCCCGCGCCATCGCCGCCTTCGAGCCGGTGACGATGGTCGCTCCGCCCGGCCACGGCGACGAGGCCCGCGCCCGCTGCGGGGACGGCGCCACGGGTACCACCGAAGCCACGGGTGCCACCGGCATCACGGTGATCGAGCTGCCGCTCGACGACTCCTGGTTCCGCGACTCCGCTCCGCTGTTCGTCCTCGACGCGGACGGCAACCGCGCCGGCGTGGACTTCCGCTTCAACGCCTGGGGCGGCAAGCACCACCCGTTCGACGCCGACGACCGCGTCAGCGCCCTCCTGCTGGAGCACCTGGGGGTCGACCGGATCGCCTCCGACATGATCCTCGAAGGCGGAGCGATCACCGTGGACGGCGAGGGCACGCTGATCACCACGGAGCAGTGTCTGCTGCACCCCAACCGCAACCCCGGCCTGAGCCGTGACGAGATCGAGGCGGAGCTGAAGTCCCGGCTCGGTGTCACCAAGGTCATCTGGCTGCCGTACGGCGGTCTGCTCGACACCGAGACCGACGGCCACGTCGACGGCTCCTGCGCCTTCGCCGCGCCCGGCAAGGTCGTCGTCTCCCTGCCGTCCGACCCCGACCACCCCGACTACGCCCGGATGCGTGCCAACCGTGCGGTGCTCGAGGCCGTCACGGACGCCCGGGGCCGCCGACTGGAGATCGTCGACGTGCCGCAGACGGCCTTCGCCGACCTGGCCGAGGGCGAGGTCGAGGTGTCGTACCTGAACTACTACCTGGCCAACAGCGGTGTCGTCGTCCCGGTGGCCGGGCTGCCCCAGGACGAGGACGCCCTCGCCGTCATCGCCTCGGCCCACCCCGGCCGCAAGGTCGTCGGGGTGCGGACGCCCGTCATCGCGTTCGGCGGTGGCGGGGTCCACTGCATCACCCAGCAGATCCCCGTCGTCCGCTCCTCCCCGAACACCGCCGGCTGACCCGGGCACCGACCGTTCCAGGCGGTCCGCCCCGGCGGCCCGCCCGCTCCTCCCCGGCATTTCCCCCGGCATTCCTCACGGAAAAGAGAGCGCGACGATGACCACCTCCCCACCCCGCACCAGCAGACGCCCCCACCGCCGGCCCGGCCGCGGCACCGCGGCGCTCACCATCGCCGTCCTGACGTCCCTCGCCCTGCTCGCGGCCTGTGCGGGCCCTCCCAAGGGCAACGGCGGCGAAGCAGCCGCCCTGAAACTCTCCGCGACCACGCCCCCGGCCCGCGGTGACATCGACTCCTTCAGCTGGGCCGTCTACGCCGAACCGCCCACCCTCGACTACACGGTGGCCTTCGACTACCCGCAGAACACCATCCTGTCCAACGTGTGCGAGAGCCTGATGCGCTGGACCCCGGCGCTCACCACCGCGCCGGGCCTCGCGCAGAACGCGTCCAACCCCGATCCCACCACCTGGGTCTACGACCTGCGCCCCGGGGTGCGCTTCCACGACGGCAAGGTGATGACCGCCGACGACGTGGTCTTCAGCCTCGGCCGGCAGATGGACCCCGACAACGCCGCGGCCTGGGCCCAGGTCTTCCAGAACGTCTCCGCCATCACCAAGAGCGGCCCGCTCCAGGTCACCGTCAAGCTCAAGAAGCCCGACTCCCAGTTCCCGCAGTACATGGCGACCGCCGCCGGAGTCGTGGCCTCCAAGGCCGGCGTCGAGGCGGCGGGCAAGAACTACGGCACCACCGGCGGGCTCGCCTGCACCGGCCCCTTCCGGCTCGGCACGTGGAACAAGGGCCAGTCGATCGAACTCGACCGCTTCGACGGCTACTGGGGCACCAAGGCCAAGGCGAAGAAGGCCGTCTTCCGCATCCTGACCGACCCGTCCGCCCGCACCAACGCCATGCTCAGCGGTGAGGTGGACGGCGGCTACCTGATCCCCACCGAGAGCTACGCCCGGCTGCGGGAGAGCGGCACGGGCACCCTCTACTTCGGTGAGGGCCTGAGCACCGTCAACGTCAACGTCACCAACATGAAGGGCCCCCTCGGCGACCTCCGCGTCCGCCGGGCGCTCTCCCTGGCGATCGACCGCACCGGATTCGTCAAGGCCGGACTCGCCGGCGCCGGAACGGTCACCAACTCCCTCACCACCCGGGCCGCCTGGGCCGCCGCCCCCGAGGCCACCCGGAAGACGGCCTTCGACGGGCTGCCGCCCACCGGCCAGGACATCGAACAGGCCAAGGCCCTGATCAAGGAGGCCGGAGCCACCGGAAAGTCGCTGACGATGGCCACCAGCGCCATAGGCCAGGACGTCTCCCTGCTCGCCACCGCGGTGCAGGCGGCCGGCACCCGCATCGGACTGGACATCCGGCTCAAGACCATCGCCCCCAACGCCTTCACCGCGCTGTTCACCGACCCCGAGGCGCGCAAGGGCATCGACATGTTCCCGCTCACCTACTACGACTCCATCACCGACCCCCTCGACCTGCTGTCGAACTTCAAGACCGGCGCTTACATGAACTTCGCCGGCTACAGCGACCCCCAGTACGACCGGCTCGCCGACCAGGCCGCCGCCGTCTACCCGGTCCCGGAGCGGCTGGACATCGAGGCGAAACTCCAGCACCTGGCCTCCGAGCAGCTCCTGTGGATCCCCGTCGCGGAGTGGCCGACCGCGATGTTCCTGAACAAGCGGATCACCGGAGCGCCCACCACGATCTCGTACATGTACTACCCGTGGGCCGCCGATGTGGGGGCCGCACAGTGAGCTTTGTCCGCTTCGCCGCACGGCGGGTGGCGGAGATGGCCGCCACCCTCCTCGTCGCCTCGTTCGTGGTCTTCGGCGCCATGTACCTGGCGCCGGGCAGTCCGGCGAGCTTCCTGCTCGCCGGCCGGTCGGCCTCTCCTGAGGCGCTCGCCTCGATCAATGCCCAGTACCACCTGAACGACCCCTTCCTCGTCCGGTACTTCCGCTGGCTCGGGGACATGCTGCAGGGCGACTTCGGGCGGTCGATCACCTACCGCACGGATGTCTCGCGGCTCCTGGCGGACCGGCTTCCGGTGACACTGCTGCTGGTCGCCATGTCTCTCGTCGTGGTCGTGGCCGTCGGCCTGCTGCTGGGCCGGATCGCCGCCGTCCGCGGCGGGGCCACGGACTCCACCGTCCTGGTCACCACGACGTTCGCCGTCGGCACTCCGTCCTTCGTCGCCGCGGTCCTGCTCCAGGGGCTGTTCGCCGTCCAGCTCGGCTGGTTCCCCAGCAGCGGCGCCGGCGACGGGCTGGGGGACATGCTCTGGCATCTCACGCTCCCCGCGATCGCCCTGGCGCTCTACCTGATCGGCATGCTCGCCCGGGTCACCCGTTCGGCCATGCTCGAAGCCCTCGACAGCGAGCACGTCACCGTGGCCCGCAGCCGCGGTGTCCCCGAGCGCCAGGTCATCCGCCGCCATGTCTTCCACAACTCGCTCGGGACGATCCTGACCACCGGCGGACTGATCGTCTCCACCCTGCTGGTGTGCACCATCCTGGTCGAGACCGCCTTCAGCATCGGCGGGATCGGCCAGCTCCTCGAACTGTCCACCACCACCAAGGACTTCCCGACCGTCCAGGCGATCTCCCTGATCATCGTCGCTCTCTTCATGGTCGTGAACCTGATCGTGGACCTGCTGCTGCCCCTGGTCGACCCCCGGATCACCCTCGGAACGAGAGGGGCCGCCGCATGACCGCCGTCCTGACGCGCCGCCCCGGCCTGGCACGGATCCGCGCCACCGGTTCCCCGCTCCACGTCATCTGTCTGAGGCTCGTCGCCCTCGTCGTCCTCGCCGCGCTGCTCGCGCCGTGGGTGGCGCCGTACGATCCCAACGCCGTCGACCTGGGCAACGCGCTCGCCGGACCCTCGGCCGCGCATCCGCTCGGCGTGGACGCCGCGGGCCGTGACACCCTCTCCCGGCTGCTGCTCGGCGCGAGCACCTCCCTGCTCGGCCCGCTGGGCGTCGTCGTCTTCTCCACCGTCGCCGGCATCGCCGTCGGCATGGCCGCCGCCTGGCGGGGCGGCTGGCTGGACTCCGTCCTCTCCCGGAGCACGGAGCTGGTCTTCGCCTTTCCCGGCATGCTGCTGGCCATCCTGATCATCTCGATGTACGGCGAAGGGCTGCTCGCCCCCGTCATCGCGCTCGCCGTCGCCTACCTGCCCTACGTCAGCCGCCTCACCCGTTCACTGGTGCTGGCCGAGCGCGCCCGCCCTTATGTGAGCGCCTACCGGGTCCAGGGACACTCGGCGGTACAGATCTGCCTGCGCCACATCCTGCCCAACATCGCCCCCGTCGTCCTCGCCCAGTCCACCATCAACTTCGGCTACGCCCTGATGGATCTCGCGGGGCTGTCGTTCCTCGGGCTCGGCGTGCCCGCGCTCACCCCCGACTGGGGCCGCATGGTCTTCGACGGGCAGACCGCCATCCAGTACGGCTATCCGCTGTCCGCGATCCTGCCCTGCGTCTTCATCGTGCTGACCGTGGTCGCCTTCAACGTGGTGGGCGAGCGCTGGGCCGACCGCGTAGCCAGGAGAGACCGATGAGATCGACGCGACCTACGCAATCGACGGGATCCCCGCGACCGACGGGATCCACGCCCACGCTCGACATCCAGGGGCTGAGGGTCACTCTGCCCGGCGCCGCCCGGCCCGTTCTCGACGGCGTCGACCTAACCGTCGCCGCCGGTGAGACCGTCGCCCTGGTCGGCGAGTCCGGTTCCGGCAAGACGCTCACCACCCGCAGCGCGCTGTGCCTGCTGCCACCCGGCGCGGTCACGGAGGGCGCGGTACGGGTCGATGGCGAGGACGTGCTCACCATGGACGCCGGCCGGCTGCGCGACGTGCGCTCCGGCATGGTCTCCATGGTCTTCCAGGACCCCCGCGCCACCGTCAACCCGCTGCGCCGCATCGGCGACTTCCTCACCGAGAGCGTCACCCTCACCGGGGCCATGAACCGGACGGAGGCCGCCGACCGGGCGGTCGAACTCCTGCGGGCCGTGGGCCTGGACGAGTCCGTCCTGCGCAAGTACCCCGGCCAGGTCTCCGGCGGCATGCTCCAGCGTGTCGTGATCGCGGCGGCCCTGATGGGGGACCCCGCGCTCCTGCTGGCCGACGAGCCCACCACGGCACTGGACGTCACCAGTCAGGCCGAGGTGATCGCCCTCCTGACCGCGCTCCGCGAACGTTTCGGCACCGGCCTGCTGTTCGTCACGCACGATCTGGAACTCGCCGCCGCCATCAGCGACCGCGTCTACGTCATGTATGCCGGCCGGATCGCCGAGAGCGGCCCGGCCGAAGCCCTCTTCGCCCGCCCCCGGCACCCCTACACGGCGGCTCTCCTCGCCTCCACCCCGCGGATGGAAGGCCCCCGGGGCAGGCTCGCCGCCATCGAGGGTCAGCCGCCGGACCTGCGGGAGCCGCTGCGGGGCTGCGCCTTCGCGGCCCGATGTCCGCTCGCGACGGAAGTCTGCGACCAGCGGGCCCCGTTGCCCACGGCAGCCCCGGACCGGCCGGACCACCGCGCCGCCTGCCACCACAGCGACCTGCTCGAAGGGAGCGCCGTCGATGCCTGAGAACGCACCCGAGAACGACGCACCTGAGAACGCACCTGCGAATGTGCCTGGGAACGTACTGGAGGTCGCCGGGCTGCGCCGCTGCTTCGGAGCCGTCCGCGCGGTGGACGACGTGTCCTTCGCGCTGCCCGAGGGCGGATCGCTGGGCATCGTGGGGGAGTCCGGGTCCGGCAAGACGACCATCGCCCGCATCGTCGTCGGCCTGGAGCACGCCGATGAAGGCGACGTCCGCATCCGCGGGAGGTCACGCAGCGGGCGTACCCGTGGGCGTACCCGGGGGCGGGCCGCGCGGCTGGCCCGCGCCCGCGAGGTCCAGATGGTCTTCCAGGACCCCTATCTCTCCCTCGACCCGCGCATCAGTGTCGAAGGGGTGCTGCGCGAAACCCTGAGTCTGCACTTCCCCGGCCGCGACCACGCGAAGCGCGTGCGGGAACTGCTCGACCAGGTGGGCCTGGGCACCCGGGCCGCCGACGCCCTGCCGCGGCGTCTGTCGGGCGGCCAGCGCCAGCGTGTCGCCATCGCCCGGGCCCTGGCCGTGGAACCGGCCGTCCTCATCCTGGACGAGGCCGTCGCCGCGCTCGACGTCTCCGTACAGGCGCAGATCCTCAACCTGCTGGCGGACATCAGGGAGCAGACCGGGATCGGGTACCTCTTCATCACCCACGACCTCGGGGTCGTCCGCTGTGTCACGGACGAGATCGTCGTCATGCGCCACGGGGTCATGGTCGAACAGGGCCGTACGGAGGAGGTGCTCGCCGCACCTGAACATCCGTACACCCGGCTGCTGCTGGAGTCCGTGCCCCGGCCGGGCTGGGACCCGAAGGCGATCGCCGCGGCCCGGCGGGCGCTGGAGCCGATGCGGTAGCGGGCGCCGGGCGTCCCGGGTCAGGTTCAAGGGCTGTAGTCGGCGCCGGGCGTCCGGGGTGGATCCGGGGGGGGTGTAGCCGGCGCCGGGTGTCGGGTGTCAGGTCCGGGGGCCGGCCCCGGCGGCGAGCGTGCTGATCAGGGCGCGCAGTACAGGACCCGAGTCGACATCGGAGCCCAGCGACTCCGCGGCGGCCAGGCCGTCCACCGCGGCGGCCACGGCCTCGCCCAGCAGGCGCGCATCGAGGTCGGCGGCCCGTTCCTCGGCCAGGACCTCGAACAGCGCGACGAAGCAGGCGCGCCAGCGCCGGTACTCCCCTTCCAAGCACTCCCGGACCCGCGGGTCGTTCAGGGCGTGCCAGTGCAACGCCGAGTGGAGGTGGGAGAGTTCCGTACCCTCGGACCGCGCGAGCAGCTCGACCACCCGCTCGGCCCGTTCCGCGAACGAGCCGGGTCCGGAGACGGCCTCCTCGAGGGGGAGGATCCACTCCGGGCGGATGTCCGTGACGACCGCCAGGACGAGATCGGTCCTGTCCTGGAAGTGGTAGTGGCACATCCCGTGTGTGACGCCGCTCAGCGCCGCCACGTTGCGGGTGGTGAAGCGCTCGCTCATCTCGCCCGCCAGCAGGGTCCGCGCGGCGGAGATCAGCCGTGCCCGGGTCTGCTCGCCCTTGGCCGAGACCCGCGGCCGTCGCGCGGGGGCGAGGGGAGCGGACAGGTCCGGGGAGTCCTTCGCGGAATCTGCCATGGCGTCACTCTAACGAGCCTGGGGGCACGGCCACCTGCGGCTTCCCTGATCCACCCGGTGATTACTCCTCTGGTCCACTCCCTGAACGACCGGAGGTCCATCGGAGATCCATGGGAGATCCGCCGGAAGATCCACCGGAATGACCTCGTCCAAACTATTGACCGAGCGCTTGGTCAGTTTTAGCTTTCCAGTCAACCCCGGAGTCGGCGCGGGGAGTTGACCCACCGAAGGAGACCCCTCATGAACGACCACGCAGCGAACCCGCCCGGCGCGGGCGACGATCACGCGGCCAACCCACCCGGCGGGATGGGCAGGCGCACCTTCCTCGCGGCGGCCGGCCTCACCGCCGCTGCCGCCGCCCTCACGGCGGTCGAGGGACGGGCGGGGGCGGCGGCCCGCCCCGCCGCGGCCGCGTTCCGGGTACCGGGTGAGGACGTCCGTCACACCCGTACCTGGATGGCCTGGCCGGACAGCACCTCCATCTGGGGCAGCACGCTCAACGGCGTCCAGACGGACATCGCGCTCATCGCCCGCACCATCGCCAAGTACGAACCGGTCTACCTCTGCGCCAACTCCGCCAGTGCCGCCAAGGCCCGCTCCCTGTGCGGCTCGACCGTCACCGTCGTCACCACCATCCCCGTCGACGACTGCTGGATGCGCGACACCGGCCCGATCTTCCGCTCGGACGGGGCCGGCGGCCTCGACGCGGTCGGCCTGAACTTCAACGGCTGGGGCAACAAGCAGACCCATTCCAAGGACGCTCTGGTCGCCGGCCGGATCGCCGCGTACGTCGGCACCCCGTTCACCGCCGCCGGCCTGGTGGCCGAGGGCGGCGCGGTCGAACAGGACGGCGCGGGCACCCTGATGGCCACCCGCAGCAGTCTGGTGAACCGCAACCGCAACCCCAACATGTCGCAGTCACAGGTCGAGACTGCGCTGCGCACCGCCTACGGCGCCTCCAAGGTCATCTGGTTCGACGGCGTCACCGGCAAGGACATCACCGACGACCACGTCGACGCGACCTCCCGCTTCCTCGCCCCCGGGAGAGCCGTCGTCCAGATGCCGCTGGCCTCGGACAACGACGCGTACGCCAAGGACGCGCGCCAGCAGTACCAGGTCCTGTCCGCGGCCACGACCGCGGGCGGCGCCCCCATGACCGTCGAGAAGCTGCAGGGTCCCGACTACAACAAGATCCGCTCCACCAACCCGGAGTTCCTCGCCTCCTTCGCCAACTACTACGTCTGCAACGGAGCCGTCATCAGCGGTCAGTTCGGCGACACCCGGGCGGACACCGCGGCCAAGGCCACTCTGGCCCGCCTGTTCCCCGGCCGCGTCATCGAGCAGCTCAACATCGACCGCCTCGGCACCGGCGGCGGCGGTATCCACTGCGTCACCCAGCAGCAGCCGGTGCCGTAACCGGCCCGCGGCACACCGAACGGCCCGGCATCGGCAGCCCGACGCCGTCACCCTCCCCACCCCGGCATGACCCGCCCTCCACCCACCGGCCCGGCTCCCGACAGGAGCCGGGCCGAACGGCTGTGTACCGTCCGGCCTCCGGAGGAGAGCTCGCGGGGCCGGGGGCAGTGTGGCCGGCCTCGGCCCGGAGGGCGCGCTGTGGGTGCGCGATCTCCTCCTCGGGTCAGAACCTGTTCAATCGCTGCTCACTTCGGTTCGCGACCACCCGGACGGGGCCGCGGTGGTGTTTGACTGCGGAGGTGTCGAGCGAGAGGGGCGGACCCCGCCATGGCTGACCAGCCTTCTGTGAGCGTCGGCGGTGTGACCTACAGGGTGACACCGGAATACCTGGCCAACGCCTCCAGTAACACCTCGTCCACGGCGGGCGAGATCTCGGGGCAGTTGAGCGAGCTGAAGTCGTACGTGACGAGTCTGGAGGCGAGTTGGCAGGGCATCGCCCACAACCAGTTCCAGACGCTGATGGCCGAGTACGACATCTACGCGCGGATGCTCCACGACGCCCTGGAGGGGATCTCCAAGGGGCTGCAGGGCAACTACGTCAACTACAAGGACTCCGAGCAGCAGAACGTGAACAACCTGATCGCGCTCGGCGACGACGTGCCGAAGTCAGCGACCGGCACCAACTTCTCCTGACCGTCACGTGTTCCGCCGCCCATCCCGGCGCACTCACTAGGAGCCATTCATGCCCGATGTCGACGGCACTCCGATCTACGTGGGCGAAGGCCTCGCCGCGGCAGGCGGCTGGCTGAACGCCAGAGCCGGCGAGGTCTCCGGCGAACTCCAGGCCCTCAAGTCGCAGTTGGCACCGCTGGCGGACGCCTGGCGGGAGAGTCAGGCCGCCACCTACTACCAGGACATGCAGAACGAGTGGGACCTGGCGGCCGACGGCCTGTTCGGACCCGACGGGGTGCTCGGCCGGATCGCCCAGGCCATGCACGTGAACTGGAACAACTACAGCGACGCCGAGTGGTCGAACATCTCCACCTGGCGGCACTGACCTCCCCTGCGGCATGCGGGTCCCGGCACGGCCCCCGGGGCCGCACGGCCCCGCCGTCCCGAAGCCCCGAAGCCCCGAAGCCCCGACTCCACCGATACCGCCGACACCACCGAAGGAATCGTCCGTGCCCGATGAACGCTGCCGGGTCACCGTGGTCGGTGAACGCAGGCGCGTCGACCTCGCCCTCCCGGCGCAGGCCCCGATCGCCGAGTACGCCCCTCGGCTCGCCGCGCTGTGCGGCCAGCCCGAGTCCGAAGCGATGCCTCCCGTCTGGTCGCTGGCCGAGTCCGGGGGTTCCCCGCTGGCCCCCGGGGACTCGCTGGCTGCCGCGGGCATCGTGGACGGTGCCACGCTCTACCTGCGCGACCACCGGGACGGCGAGTGGGGCGAGCTGACCGTCACCGACCTGGACGAACAGGTCACCGCGGCGCGTGAGCAGGGCGGTGTGTGGAGCGCCCGGCTTCGCGCCCAGGCGGTGCTGGGGGCAGGCCTGCTGGTGACCGTCGTCGCCGCGGGATGGCTGGGGGCGCGCCGGCCGGCCGGTCCCGCCGTGCCGCTCTTCGTCTTCGCCGCGCTGGCGTCGGCGCTGCTCGCCTGGTACGCGACCCGCAAGAACTGGCCGCTGCCGGGCGCGGTACGCCAGCTCCTGGCGCTGGCGGCCTGCCCGCTGTTGGCCTGCGCCGGACTGGGCGCGCCGCTGCACGGGCCGGTGGCCACCCCGGTGCTGGTCGCGGCCGGCGCCGTGCTCGGGGCGCTCGCCGGGCTGGTGGCGCTGCCGGCGCCGTCCACCGTCGTCCTCCAACTGGTCACGGCCATCACCGCGTTGTGCGTGGTGCCGCTGACCGCGCTGCACGCGGGCCTCACCGGCTCGGCCGCCGTGCTGGCCCTGACGCTGTACCTGGTGGCCGGTCTGCTGCCCCGTGTGACCAGCCAGATCGCGGTACTCGTTCCCACCGGACCGGACACCGGCAGGCCGGCCATGGCCAGTGCGGACGTGGCCGCCGTCGTGCGCCGCGGCAACGCGCTGCTGATTCTGCTCAGTGTGCTGACCGCGACGGTGCTCGCCACCGCGCTGCTGGTCCTGAGCGCCTCCCGGGGTGTGTACGCGCTCGCCCTGGTCGCCGTGGTGAGCGTCGGGCTGCTGCTCCAGGCAGGCTCGGTGCGGCTGCCGGCCGCCGTGCTGCCCCAACTGGGTTCCGGAGTCGCCGGGTTGCTGGCGCTGGCGATCCGGCTGCCCGAGTACCTCTTCGACTCCCGCGCCGCCGGGCCGCTCGCCGCATTCGCCGCCGGTCTGGTGCTGGTCGGCTGCGGTCTGTTCCTCGCCTTCGGTGCCGCGCTGCGCCCCGTCGAGCAGGAGCGCCCCACATGGCCGTCGGCGGTGGCCACCTTCCTCGCGGTGGCCGCTCTGCCGCTGGCCGTCGGCGTCTTCGGCCTCTACGGCTGGCTGGCCAACCTGGGGAGCGGTCTGTGACCGGCCGCCGCGTGCGGGCCCGGGTCGCGGCGGGAGGCCCGCGGTGAAGGCGGTCGCGCAGCGGGTGGCGCCCGGCAGTTGGGGCGCGCACCGCACTATCGGAGCGGCGGTGCGGGGTGCCCGGCCGGGCGCCCTGATCACCGTCCAGGCCGGCACGTACATCGAGAGCGTCGTGCTCGACAAGGACGTCAGCCTGGTCGCCAAGGGCGAAGTGCGGCTGGTCGCCGCCCGGGGCCCGGCCGTGACCGTACACGCCGGCCGCGCCGAACTGCGCGGCTTCGTCCTGTCCGGCACCGCGCCCCGCGAGGCGGCCGTGCTGCTGCGCGGCGGCGAACCGGTGCTGCGGGACTGCGAGATCACCGGCGGCCGCGTCGAGGTCACCGGAGCGGCGGCACCGCTGCTGACCGGCTGCTCGGTGCGGCGGACCGAGGGCGCGGCCCTGTGGCTCACCGGCACCAGCCGCACGACGCTGGAGGGCCTGACCGTCGGTGGCTGCGACGGGGACGGCCTGGTGGCCGGCGACGAGGCGCGGGCCGAGCTGACCGACGCGGTGCTGGACGGAGTGACCGGGCGCGGCGTCGTGCTGACCGCCGGCGCCCACGCGACCCTGACCCGCTGCGAGATACGCGGCAGCGGTGGCGCCGCCGTCTTCGCGGAGGGACACGCGGGCGCCACGCTCCGCGAGTGCCGGCTGCACGGGACGGGCGGCCCGGGCGTCTGGCTGCGCGGCACGGCGGGCCGCGGCACGGCCGCGGACGACAACCCGGTGCGGGAGAGCGACCCGCACCCCCAGAGCAGGGGCTCGGCCCTCCCCCGTGGGGTCGAGCCCCGCACCACCCGCGGTACCCAGGGTGTGCGGCTGCGCGGTTGCGAGATCTTCCGCACCGCCGGGGCCGGAGTGCTGGCGGACGGCGGCAGCGCCGTCCTGCTGGACGCCTGCCATGTACACCACACCTCCGGCGCAGCGGTGCTGGTCACCGCCCAGGCCGCCGCGGAGCTGACGGCGGTGCGGGCGGTGGACTGCGAGGACACCGCGCTCGTCGTCAGCGGCTCGGGCACGGTCACCGCGCACGACTCCACCTTCGCCCGCACCGCGGCCAACGGGCTGTACGCGGTCGACGGGGCCGACGTGTCGCTCACCGGCTGCACCGTGCGCGACACCGCCTACAGCGCCCTGCACCTGGGCGGCGGAGCCCGCGCCCGGGTGCGCGGCTGCACCGTCACCGACAGCGCCGAGTACGGGATGCGGGTGACCGAGCGCGCCGAACTGCTCGCGGACGACTGCGAGGTGACCGGCGCCGAGCTGGCCGGGGTGTCCGTGGAGGGCGGCGACGCCGCGCTGCGCGGCTGCCGGATCAGCGGCACCAGGGAAGGGGTGCGGCTGCGCACCTCGCACCGTCCGCTGCTGGCCGACTGCGACATCACCGGCACCGCGGAGACCGGGGTGCGGATCGGCCGGGACACCGGAGCCCGGCTGGAGAACGTGACGATCACCGCCAGCGGCACCGCCGGTCTGCTGCTGGAGGAGGGCAGCACGGCGGTGGTGGACGGCGGCGCGATCCGCGACACGGCGGGCAGCGGCATCGTCGTCCGGGCCGGAGCCAGGCCCCGGATGCACGGCACGACGGTCGCGGCGGCCGCCAAGAACGGGCTGTTCGTCGAAGAGGGCGGCGAAGGCCGCTACGAGGACTGCCGCTTCACCGGCAGCCGCTTCCCCGCCGTCTACGCGGGAGCCCGCTCCCGCGTCCTGCTGCGCCGCTGCACCGTCGACGGGACGGAACAGGACCTGCTGCGGGACGAGGAGGCGGAGGTGACGGCCGAGGACTGCCGGGTGGAGGGCGTCTCCGAGCCCGTGCTGCCCACGCTGGCGCCCGTGGGGGAGCGGGAGGGGCGCACCGCCGTGCCCGCCGTCGCGCACGCCGCGGGTGCGGCCGGCGGGGCGGCCGGTGGCGGTGCGCGCGACCAGGACGCGTCCGGCGACGACGCCGGACAGGCCGGGGAGAAACTCGCCGCCCTGCACGCGGAGTTGGACCGGCTCGTCGGTCTCGACGGGGTCAAGCGCGACGTGGTGACCCTCACGAAGCTGATGCAGATGGTCACCATCCGGCAGGCCGCGGGGCTCTCGGCGCCGCCGCTCAACCGCCACCTGGTCTTCGCCGGCAACCCCGGTACCGGCAAGACCACCGTCGCCCGGCTCTACGGCGGCTTCCTGGCCGCCCTCGGACTCCTCAGCCGCGGCCACCTGGTGGAGGCGGACCGGGGCGACCTGGTCGGCGAGTACGTCGGACACACCGCGCCCAGAACCACCGCCGTCTTCCGGCGGGCGCTGGGCGGGGTGCTCTTCATCGACGAGGCGTACTCACTGGTGCCGCAGGGAAACCAGATGGACTTCGGCGCCGAGGCCGTCTCGACGCTGGTGAAGCTGATGGAGGACCACCGTGACGAAGTGGTCGTCATCGTGGCCGGCTACCCGGGTGGGATGAACCGGCTGCTGGAGTCCAACGCGGGCCTGGCCTCCCGCTTCACCCGCACGCTCCGCTTCGAGGACTACTCCTCCGCGGAACTGGTGCGGATCGTGGAGCACCAGGCCGACAGCCACGAGTACACCGTCGTGCCCGAGACCACCGAGGCACTGCACGGCTACTTCGAGACCCTGCCGCGCGGCGAGCAGTTCGGCAACGGGCGCAGCGCCCGGCAGGTCTTCCAGCTGATGACCGAACGGCACGCACAGCGGGTGGCCGAGCTGTGCCTGAGCACCGCCGACCTGGCCGCGGCGGGCCCGGAGCTGCTCACCGCGCTGCTGCCCGCGGACCTCCCGCCGGGGGAGGCGCCGTGACCGCCGGCGGCGCGCAACGGGACGACCGTACCGACCGTACGGCGGGACCGGACCGCGGACGTGCGGCGTGATGGGACTTCGGACGTGGTGAAAGGCAGGTGCCCCGCAGATGGCGGAACAACCGACTCCAGAGCAGTGGCAGGCCGACCTCGCGGCACTGCATGACGCGATCGGCGCGGTCAAACGCGAGGCCGCGGCCATCTCCGCGACCATGGCCTCGGTCGACTCCAGGATGAGGGAGGTCGGCACCGACTGGTCCAGCCCGTCCTACGCCACGTTCGACGAGATCACGTCCTGGTTCCACACGGCGCAGCACGACCTGGAGCACCTGCTGGCGGACATCGTCTCCCGGATGACCACCAGCTACTGGAACTACCACAAGGCGGAGACCGCCAACTACGCGAACCTCAGCGACGGGCAGCGGAGTGCCTGAGCCGAGGTCCGCGGCGGCCGTCTCAGTGCGTCGCGGGCGGGTCCGGGAAGCGGCACTCCCGGTCGGTGTGCGCGTAGACCTGACCGGAGTGGTTGATCAGGGCGATGTACTCGCCCAGCTTCTCCAGCGCCATGCCCGCCTGCAGCAGCGCCCGCTCCATCGCCGGGTTCATGTCGGCGGCGAACTGCTCGCCGGCCGGCGCGAACGGGTTGTCCTTGCCGTTGACGAAGATGTAGCCGTCATGGTTCAGCCGGTTCGAGTAGTACCCCTGCGACTTCGCGCCCTGGCCGAAGACGGTGTCCTTCTTCGCCATGACCTTGGCGCGGACCTCCTCGTACGTGGCCACCGCGGCGCGGCTCTCGGTGAGCAGCGACCGCTCCGTGGTGCGCATGGCGCTCAGGTCGATCCTCAGGTCCCCGGACGGGTCCCCGGGGGTGGGGCCCTCGGTGCCGGAGTCGGACGGGATCTTCTGCGGGTCGTCGTTGAAGGACGGCGGCTCGCCCCAGGCGACCTTGTCGTTCGGCACCAGACCGCTGAGGTCCTTGCCGTGGTCCGGCCCCGGCTCGCTCTGGTCGTCGCCCCCCTCCGCGGCGGGCAGTGGCGTCGTGTCGTACTGCGAGTTGATCGGGTCGGTCACGGTGTCTCCCTCGGCAGTGTCGCGCCGGCTTCGCGGTCCGTCGGCCGGGCGGCGCGGTGTACGGGGCGGCAGTGGCCCCATGGAACCTCCGCCAGGTTTACCACTTATATGAGGAATTGTCAGCATCGTGGCGGGACCGCGCCGTTCGCCACAACACCCCGCGCCCTCGCGGGACTTCAGAGGAAGGTGACCCATGGCTGATCACGGCCAGGCCGACTACGACGTCTCCGTCATCGACGTCTCCCCGAGCGGCATGCACACCACCGCCACCCAGCTGAAGAACCTCGCGCAGGACGTCGCCGACAGCCTCACCCGGGTCAAGGCGACGCTCGACGGGCTCCGGCTCACCTGGGAGGGCCGGTCCGCCAGGGACGCCGACGAGGTCGCCCAGGACTGGGTGCGGGTGACCACCGAACTGTTCGGCACCAAGGACGACCCGAAGAAGGGCGTCCTGACCACCCTCGCCGACGGCGTCGGCATGGCCTCAGGCAACTTCAGCACGGCCGAGGACGCCATCGCCAAGGCGTTCTCGGAGTTCCGCCAGGCCCTGGCGCCCGGTGACGGCAAGAGCGATCCGCCCAAGGACACCCCGCCCGAGTCGGTCACCGACACCAACAGGACGGCGATCACCATGACCTTCGGCTGACCGCCGCCCCGCCCCCTTCGCCCGCCGGCCCCCTCAGCCCCGTCAGTAGGCAGCCCCCGTGAGTCGCATACCCTTCCACCGCCCCGTCCGCATGACGCCCCCGCCGATGCCGGACGGCAGGACGACACTGGCCACCCCGCCCCAACGCCCGCAGCAGCAAGGGGCGGCGGGCTGGCTGATGATCCTGCTGCCGCTGCTGTCCAGCATCAGCATGGCCGCCTACATGGTCGCCTACGGCAAGGCGTGGATGATCCTGCTCGGCATCGCCTTCGTCGTGGTGTCGGTCGGCATCACCATCGGCGTGCGCATGCAGCTGCGCGGCAGCCGGCGACGCAACCAGTACCGGCAGCGCGAGCGCTACTCGGAGTACCTGGCGGGCGTCCGCAAGCAGGCGATGCACGACGGCGCCGCGCAGCGCGCGGCGGACGCCTGGCTCCACCCGCACCCCGACCGGCTGTGGGCCATCGCCACCCGCCGCCGCCGGGTGTGGGAACGGCGGCCCGGCGACGCCGACTTCCTGCGGCTGCGCGTGGGCGCCGGCGCGGCACCCGCCGCGCACGGGCTGCACATGCCGGCCCAGAACGACCCCACCGTCGAAGTGGACACCCGCTCCCAGCACGCCGCCGCCGAACTCGTCCGCACCCACGGCACCGTCGAGGACCAGGCCGCCTGGCTGGACCTGCGCGGCGCCGGCGTCGTCAGCCTGCTCGGCCCGCGCCCGCGCACCCGCGAGCTGGCCCAGTCGCTGCTGCTCCAGCTGTCGGTGCTGCACGCCCCCGACGACGTGCGCGTCGCCGTCGTCACCGGCGGCGACTCCGCCTGGGACTGGGTGAAATGGCTGCCGCACGCCCAGCAGCCGGACCAGGACGCGCGGCTGCGCGAGCAGGAGCTCGTCCCGCTGCTGGCCGATGACCTGGCCGGGCTCCAGGACCACCTGCAGAGCACACTGGACCAGGCCGTCGCCGCGCGTGCCGAGCGGAGCAGCCGCATCGTCACCCAGCGGGACACCGGCGCCCGCCGCCACCTCGTCGTCTTCCTCGACGACTACGACCCCCAGGCGCCCTGGACCCGTGCGGCGCTGCTGTCCGACCTGCTCACCGAGGCCGGTCCCGAACTGGGCCTGCACGTGGTGTGCCTGGTCGAGGAGGAGGGCTCGGAACCGGGCCGGGTGGACGTACGCGCCCGCACCGACGCGCGCGGCGGCCTCGTCCTGGAGGGCCGCGCCCCCGGCCTGCACGCGCCGGTCGAGAAGGCCGTGGCCGACGAGACCGTGCCCGCCGTCCGGGAGGCGACCGCCCGCTCGCTGGCCCCGCTCCGGCTGTCCGGCGAGCGCGACCAGGTGCTCTCCGAGCACGTCTCCCTCTCCGGCATGCTCGGCTTCCCCGACATCGCGGCCTTCGACCCGGCCACCTCCCGGCGCGCCCCGGACCGCAAGGACCTGCTCAGCATCCCGATCGGGGTGACCGGCACCGGCGAACCCCTCTCCCTGGACCTCAAGGAGTCCGCACAGGGCGGCATCGGACCGCACGGCCTGGTCGTCGGCGCCACCGGGTCCGGCAAGAGCGAACTGCTGCGCACCCTGGTCACCGGCATGGCCATGGTGCACGCACCCGAGCACCTGGCCTTCGTCCTGGTCGACTTCAAGGGCGGCGCCACCTTCGCGGGTGTCACCGAACTGCCGCACGTCTCCGGCCTGATCACCAACCTCGCGGACGATCTCGCGCTGGTCGACCGGATGCGGCAGGCCCTCCAGGGCGAACAGCAGCGCCGCCAGCGGATGCTGCGCGAGGCCGGCAACGTCGACTCGGTGCGCGAGTACCAGCTCCGCCAGGCCGCCGGCGGAACCGATGTGCACGGCAAACCGCTGGAGCCGCTGCCGTATCTGCTGATCGTCGTGGACGAGTTCGGCGAACTCCTCTCCCAGCGGCCCGACTTCATCGACCTGTTCGTGCAGATCGGCCGCGTCGGCCGCTCCCTGGGCATGCACCTGCTGCTGGCCACCCAGCGGCTGGAGGAAGGCCGGCTGCGCGGCCTGGAGTCGCATCTGTCGTACCGGATCTGCCTGCGCACCTTCAGCGCCGCCGAGTCCCGCGCCGTCATCGGCACCTCCGACGCCTACACGCTGCCCGCCATCCCCGGCTCCGCCTACCTCAAGGTGGACGAGTCCGTCTACGAGCGCTTCCGCGTCGCCCACGTCTCCGCGCCCTACCGCGAACACGACTCCGAGGCGCCGGGCCCCACCGTGGAACCGGTGCCCTACGCGGTGCTCGGCGACCTCGCCCCGCTCACCGGCGAGGAGAGCGAGCCGGCCGCCTGGGAGTGGGACCCGGACGCGGGCGACACCGAACTCCAGATCGCCGTCGAACGCCTGCTGAACAAGGACACCCCGGGACACCAGGTGTGGCTGCCGCCACTGCCGGCACACTTCCCCCTCGACCCGCTGCTCGGCGAGCCCGAGGCGGACCCGGACCTCGGCCTGCGCTGCGCCCAGTGGCCCTTCGCGGGAGAGCTGAAGGTCCCCGTCGGCGTCCTCGACGTGCCCGCCCGCCAGGAACAGCGCCCCCTGGTGCTGGACCTGACCGGACGGCAGGGGCACCTGGCCCTCGTCGGGGCACCGCAGAGCGGCAAGTCCACCTTCCTGCGCACCGCGATGCTCAGCGCCATGCTCACCCACACCCCCGACGAGCTGCAGTTCTACGCCGTCGACATGGGCGGTGGCGCGCTGCACGGGCTGGCCGACGCACCCCACGTGGCCGGCGTCGCCGGGCGCCGCGACGAGGAACGGGTGGGCCGGGTGCTGGCCGAGGTCGGCCGCCTGGTCACCGCACGCGAGCAGATGTTCCGCGAGCTGCGCATCCAGTCCGCCGCCGACCTGCGCACCCGGCGCGTCCGGGGCGAGCTGCCCGAGGGCGTGCGCGCCGCGGACATCGTGCTCGTCGTCGACAACTGGGCCGCCCTGCACGCCGCGGACGAGAGCGCCGTGGAGACCCTCACCGAGATCGCCACCCGCGGCCTCGGCGTCGGCGTCCACCTGTGGCTGACCGCCAACCGCTGGGCGGAGATCCGCGTCAGCCTGCGCGACAACATCCCCGGCCGTCTCGAACTGCGCCTCAACGACCCGTCCGAGTCCGAGATCAGCCGCCCCGCCGCCCGCGGACTGGGACAGAGCATCCCCGGGCGCGGACTCGCCTCGCCCGGGCTCACTTACCACGTCGCGCTGCCCCGGCTCGACGGAGCGGACGGCATGGACGGGCTCGCCGACGCCGAGCAGGCGCTGGTCCGCTGGATCGCCGAGCGCTGGCGGAAGTCGGCGGCCCCGGCGCTGCGCGTGCTGCCGGAGCGGATCACCGTCCGCGAACTGGCGACCGCCGCCCAGCCGTCACCCGCCGAGCGCTGGGAGAGCCACGGGGCCGGCCTCGGCGAGCACGAGGTCCCCATCGGGCTGCGCGAGTCCGACCTGCGCACCGTCGGCCTCGACCTGACCTCCGGCGCCCCGCACTTCACCGTCTTCGGCGACTCCGGCTCCGGCAAGACCGCCTTCCTGCGCGGCTGGATGCGCGGCATGGCCGCCCGGTACTCCGCGCGCGAGGTGCGCTTCATGGTCGTCGACCACCGGCACAGCCTGCTGGACCTGGTGCCCGAGGAATACATCGGCGCCCGCGGTGGAAACGCCGACCTGGTCTCCGCGCAGGCGCAGGCCCTCGCCGAGATGCTGCGCTCGCGCATCCCCCCGGCCGATCTCACCACCGCCCAGCTCGCCGAGCGCGGCTGGTGGCAGGGCCCCGAGCTCTACGTCGTGGCCGACGACTACGACCTCGCCTCCGGCAGCATGGGCCGCGGACCGCTCGCCGCCCTGGCCGAGTTCATCCCGCAGGCCGACGAACTGGGCTTCCACCTGGTGCTGGCCCGCCGCGTCGGCGGCGCCGGCCGCGCCCTGATGTCGGACCCGCTGCTCAGCAAGCTCAAGGAGATCGGCACCGACGGCCTGCTGCTCTCCGGCGACCACCGCGAAGGCGCCCTCATCGGCGACCAGCGAGCCCGCCCCCGTAAGCCCGGCCGGGGTCTGCTGGTGCGGCGCAGCGCCGAACCGATGCTCGTGCAGATCGCGCTGGACGAACGCGACGCGCCCCCGGCCGCCTCCGGCAGCTCCGTACCGGCTGTTGCCGGTTCCGTACCGGCCGTCCCCGGTTCCGAAACGGCCCGGACCGTCAACACCCGAGCCTAGACAGCAGCACAGCGCCCAGGGAGGGCGGCCCACATCATGGCAAGCGCGGATTCCGTACTCGACACCATCAGCATCGACGACATGATCGAGCTGGCCAACGCGTGGATCCGGCTCGGCGACGAGCTCCACGAGCGCAGGGTCGCCGTCGGCGGCCACCTGGGCGGCCTCGGCATGACCGGCGCCGCCGGCGACCAGGCGCACCGGGCATGGGACGAGGCGCTCGGCAAGACCATCGACGAAGCCGCCGAGACCGCCTGGACGATCGGCCAGACCATCCAGCGCTACGCGGACGAGCTGCACAAGGCCGCCGACGAGTACGCGAAGAAGATCAACGCCTCCATGTGGGCCAACCTCATCGGCGCCCTCCTCGGCCTGGCCTTCCTGTTCGTCGGGCCGCTGCTCAGCGGCCTGTTGACGATGATCAGCTCACTGCTGAGCCGGCTGATCCCGGTGCTCGCCCAGCTGGCCGCCCGCCTCGGTACCGTGGGCACCGCGATCGCCGGCGGCCTCGGCGGCGCCGCGACCGGCGCCGCGCTCAACCTCGGCATCGACGTCGCCGTCGGGGAGGCGGGCGCCGCCATCGCGGGCACCGACTACGACGTCGACTGGGGCGCCGAAGCGTGGAGCATGGGCCTGGGCGCGATCCTGGGCGGCGGCTTCGGCGCCTTCTCCGGTTTCCGTTACAAGCCGAGCCCGACCACCCCCGCCCGGGCCCCCGAGGGCGGCGTCCCGACGCCCACTCCCCGAGGAGAAGCGACCCCCGGGCTCGGCTCCAACCCCGCGATGATCGGCGGCGGCCCGCACGTCACCCCGCCGCCGCGGCTGTCCGGCGGCGAGCACGCGGCCCCCAGCCCCGGCGCCCTGGGCAAGGGGGACGGCGCCGTCGCCCCCGGCCCGCTCGACCTGAAGGGCGGCGGCGTGTCCGCCAACCCGTCGCATCCCACCAACAGCGGAGCCGGCGCGGGCCACACGGATGGCGTCACCGCGCCCAACCCCGGTGCGCGGAGCGAGAGCCCCGCCACCAGCACACCGCCGCCGGTCGGTGGGCGCTCCAACGCCGGCGGGACCGGCGGCTCCCCGGTTCCCCACAGCCCGGAGCTGGGCGCAGCCACCCCGCAGCATTCCGGCGGGTCCCCGGCGAGGCCGGAGTCCCGTCCGGTCAACCCGGCCGGTTCCGAGGTGTTCGCGGGGCAGGGTCAGCGGTTGGGTGGTCCGCAGGCGAACCCGCACGGGACGCCGGAGCCGAGTGGTGGCGGGCAGGCGCCCGCTGCGGGGAAGCCGGTCAACCCGGCCGGCTCTGAGGTGTTCGCGGGGCAGGGTCAGCGGTTGGGCGGTGCGCCGAGGAACCCGCACGGAACTCCGGAGCCGAGTGGTGGTGGGCAGCCGCCGACCGCGGTGAAGCCGGCCAATCCGGCCGGTTCTGACGTGTTCGCCGGCCCGGGCCAGCGGTTGGGCGGTCCGCAGGCGAATCCACACGGGACGCCGGAGCCGAAGCCGGCGCCTGCGGAGGGAAGCCCGAAGCCGAGTGGTTCCGGTGGGACGGATCCGTTCGCGGGGCCGGGTCAGCGGTTGGGTGGTCCGCAGGCGAACCCGCACGGGACTCCGGAGCCCAGTGGTGGGGGCAGCCGCCCACCGCGGGGAAGCCGGCCAACCCGGCCGGTTCCGACGTGTTCGCCGGCCCAGGACAGCGGTTGGGCGGCCCGCAGGGGAACCCGCACGGCACCCCCGAACCGCAGCCCGCCAAGGGCTCGTCGTCCGGCGGCCCTGGGGCGGCGGACACGTCCGCCGGCGGCCGGGGCTACGACTACCCCGCGACGGACACCAATCGCCCGCCCGCTGAGGCCGGTGGCAGTACTCAGCAGTCCGGTGCCCCGACGCCCGCGGACCCGTTCGAGGGCCGCGGGCAGAACCTCGGCACACCACCGGCCGACCCGCACGGCACCGCGCAGCCGCGCCCGAGCGGCGGGAACCGTCCCGGGGAGGGGATCCCCGACAGCGGTGGTGCCAAGCCCCCGACGCGTTCGGGACCCGGCTACGACCGCCCGGCCACCCTCGGCGACACCTCCGGCGGCACGCCCGGGGGTAGCCGCGGAACCGGGGAGGGCGGCGGGAACCTCCGCGCCAACGAGGGCAGCAGCACCTACGTCGAGACGCAGCCGCCCGGCTCCCGGCCCGGTCCCGGGGCAGGCGACAGAACCACTGGGGACGGCGGACCTTCGTCCTCATCCTCGTCCGCAGCCGCGGGGCCCGCGGAGACCTCCGCGCCGAAGACCACCCAGGGCACACCCGATCCGGGCCCGGCCGGAGCCACGTCCTCCGGCCCGGCCCGGACCGAGGGCGCTTCCGAGGGGAACGGCGGAGCGCGCCCGACTCCGGCGCAGCCCGGCCTGCCGGAGCCGTCGGCACCGGCCGGCGGCGCGCGCGGCGGCGACTCGGAAGGTGCCCCCGTCCCACAGAGCGGCCTGCCGGTTCCGGGCGGACGCCCGGCCCAGCAGCCGGGCGCCGACACGGGCCGCCCTGCCTCCGTGACGCGGCCCGGGGACGACGGGACCACTTCGGTGTCCCCGTCCGGGACCGCGCCGTTGGGATCGTCTGCACCGACCGAATCCGGTGGTACCACGCAGCGCGGAGCGCAGTCCTCGGCGACCCCTCCCGCCGCCAACACCGGGAGCGGCCCGGACAGCAGCGAGGGCACGGTTCCGCCGGTCGCCCCGGTCGCCCCGGTCGCCCCGGTCGCCCCGGTCGCCCCGGTCGCCCCGGTCACTCCCGTGTCTCCGGTCGCCCCGGTGCCTCCGGCGGCCTCCGCGCCGGCCACGTCCGCTCCGGCCGCTCCCGTCGCATCTAGCGCCCCCATCGCACCGACCGCAGCCACGGCACCCACCGCACCGACCGCAGGAACCGGTGGGGCGCCCACCGTGGCAGGTGTGCGGCCCGCCAACCCCACTACGGTGGCGTCCGGTTCGAGGGCCACGGCCACCTCGGGGAGTACCTCGGGGAGTACCTCGTCCGGACCGGTGGAGCCGTCGGCACCGGCGACGGACGGCACCTCGTCCGCGGGCAGTTCCGGCACCAGCGGGACGTCCACCACCGGTGAGACACCGGCGGCGGGCACGTCCGCCTCCCGCCATCCGGGCGCGGCGCGGTTCGACATCGACACGGCGCGGGCGCGGCTCGACGACCCCTCAGTGCCTGAGGAGCGGCGGGAAACCTCCCTCCAATGGGCCGCGGACGCGGTGCTGGACCGGATCGGTCACGTGGCGCCGGGCGACAACCCGCTGGGTGTGGTGCCACGGGTGGAGGAGGTCATCGAGCTGGTCGCGGCCGAGCACCTGCGGGGTGGACACCTGCCCGCAACGGCCTTGCTGGGCTCTCTCGTTCAGGGTCCGCAACCCCTCGTCCCGCCCCCCGTCGAGCAGGCATCGGTGCAGGTCCCGCAGGGCACCCACCTGGCACCGCCGTCCGGTCGGGCGAGCGTGGACCCGGTCCGGGACTGGGAGCAGATCTCGGCCGTTTCCGGGCAGCGGCGCTCCGGCGCGCTGCGCGGCATCGACGAAGCGGTGCGGCGGTTGGGCCCGGCCGCCGGCCGGCGTGACCTGGAGCAGGTGCTCGCCGCTGTCCGGACGTGGCAGAACGAGAAGTCGCCGGCGAGCAGTCGTTGGGCGGCGGTCGGGCAGCTCGAGGCCGCAGTGCGCGGTCGGCTGGATGCGGTGAACCCGCCGCGCCCCGGCGCGCAGGCCGGTCCCAGCGCACCGGCCGGATCCTCCGCACCGGCCGGATCCTCCGCGCAGGCCGGGTCGTCCGCGCAGGGGCACGCAGGCCCTGCACCGGCGGTGGTCCCTGCGGGGCCGCGTCCCGTCGAGGTGGAGGGTTTTGCGCCCGCGAGTGGTTTCGAGGCGGAGCTGCATCGGTTCCGGGTGGGGGTGCCGGCGGGGGAGGACCTGTTGTCCTACGGCGATGTCGTGGTGCTTCCCGGGCTGCTGAAGATCACCTTGGACCGGGTGGGAGACATGGCCGTCCTGGAGGTGGTGTCCGATCCGGCGCGTGGACTCGTTCGGGGACATTCCGACGGTCGGGCCGAGCGGTCGGAGGTGTTGGCCGCGTTCCGCAGGGTGCGGGTGCTGCTGGACGCAGCGGTGCCGGGTGCGACGCTGGCGCGGATCTTCTCGGCGTCGGAGGGTTTCCAGGTCGCGGTGGATGCGGAGGATCTGCCGGTGCGGGGTGGTAGGGCCAACGCTGGGGAGACGATTCTGGTCCATCACACCGCGACGACTCCGCTGAGCGGGGTGATCCGGTTCCTGCAGCATGTCGGCGCTCGCATGCGGCGTGAGTCGGAGCCGGTGCAGATCGCGCACCAGGATCTGCAGGGCGCGGTGCGGTTCGGCCAGGCCGTCCTTCCACGGTTCCAGCAGTGGCTGGCCGGCCGCCCGGATCTGGCGGGTCAGGTGAATGTGTGGGACGCCGATGAGGTGGCCGGCGCACTGGTCCTCGGGTACACGCAGGTCGCAGCGGCGGTACGCGACACCGAACCGGGGCGTCCCCGGGCGAAGGACTTCACGGCGGGCGCTTCCCGGGAGTCCTTGCAGGCGGTCCGGGCCGGGCTGGGCGTGGTGCCGAGGGTGTTCCTGGAGAGCGACGCCGGTTGGCTCGCGGGCGAGTTCGAGCGCACTCTTCGCGCCGACATAGGAACGACCGAGGGGTTGCTGAACCGGCCGCTGCATTTCTACAACGAGGCGACGATCGGGAACTACCTCGACAACCTGCTTCGCGCGGTTCCGGAGCGGCTCGTCGACCAGTATCAGGCGCTGAGGATCCGTTCCCACTTCGGTGTGCTGGACGGCAACCCGGAGGAGGGGAGCGGGAATCCGCGTATCGTGCCGTCGGTCGTCCGGGTGGAGACCCGGCCCTACGCGTCGGCCCAGTCGACCGAGGACACCATCGAGGAGGAGCACAACACTCTGGCGGAGCTGTCCCTCGAGCTCTACAACGACGCCCGCCGGCAACACGGACTCCCTCCGGTCGGCGGCCCGGTGGCACAACCGGCCCCCGCCGCCGCAGGCACGTCGTCCGCAACAGCGCGCCCGGCGCCCCCGACGACCACGACCGTGCTGGAACAGCCCGCCACCCACGTGTCGCCCACGACGGAGACATCCGCCCGCGCGCTCCCGGCTCCCCTCTCCGACCTCGCCACCCGGCTGCCCGGGATGACGGCCGAGGAACGGTCCCGGGAACTGACGCTGCTCCCAGCGGCCCAGCTGGACGTGCTGGCCGCCGACGAAGGACTGGTCACCGGCCTGCGGGACCACCTGCCGCCCGCCGCCTTCGCCGGCACGGCCGCCCAGCTCCTGGTACGGGTGCCCGAGGGGGTCGAACAGCCGGTCTCCGCCCGGCAGGAGGCGCAGGACCGGATCGCCGGCATGCTCGCCGACCCCGAGGTGGCCGCGCGCCTGCTGACCGGGGGCACCCGGATCATCGTCGTCCCCCGGGACGTCCCGATGACCGCGCTCGGCCCGTTCGCCGCACTGCGCGGCACCCGCATCGAGGGACGGCCCCTCGAATCCCTGCGCGGCATCCTCCACAACGGCCAGGTCGCGGCCACCGAGGAGAACCTGCTGGGGGAGACCACCGGGGTGCCCGGCGACGGTGTCTACCCGGACGGCTACTCCACCACCACCCACGAGTTCGCGCACGCGATCCACGAGCGTGGTCTGAGCGCGGCGGACCGTGCGATCATCGCGGGCGCCTACCGGGCCACGGTGGACCAGGGCACGGCCGCGCACTGGCCGGACGGTCCGCTGCGCGACCCCTCCGGCGTCCGCGCCGGTGCCAACTACTCCTCCCGCGACGAGCACGAGTACTTCGCCCAGCTCAGCAACGCCTACCTGGGCACGAACACCGGCACCGACCCGTACACCGGGGCACTCCGTAACAACGGCGCGGACTGGGTGCGGACGTACGAGCCCGGCCTGCTGCCCCTGCTGGAGCGGCTCTACGGTCCGCCGCAGGAGAACAGGGCCCGGGCGAACCCCGTCACCGCGGTGCAGGCCGAGAACGAGACTTGGGCCGGCTTCCGGGCGCTGTGGGACCGGGCCGAGCAGGAACTGCGGCCTCAGCCCCATGCCCCGATGCCGCCGGTCACGGACACGCAGGAGAGCTCCGTCCCGGACCAGGGGTCCTCCGCGCCCCTCGCCCCGGAAGAGGTCCGTCCGGCGCCGGGGACCGGGACCGGGGACCCGATCCGGGACTGGGAGCAGATGTCGGCGGTACCCAACCAGATCCGGTCCGGCCCCCTGCGGGCCATCGACAAGGCGGTACGGCAACTGCAGCACGACCCCGGCGCCCCGGCCCTGAACCGGGTGCTCGCCGCTGTCCAGACGTGGCAGGCGGGCAAGTCTCCGGCGAGCAGCCGCTGGCCGGCGGTCGCGCAGCTGCAGGCCGCGGTCCAGGGCCGGCTCGACGCGTCCCGTCGGCCCGCCGCGCACGGTGAGAGCTCCGCGCAGGGCGCGGCACGGGAAGCCGCCTCGGCGCGGGGTGCCGCAGTGCCGGCCGTGCAGCCGGCGTCCGCGTCCGTTGCCGTTGCCGGCGCGACCGCTTCGGTCGAGGTGGAGGTGGAGGGTTTCGCGCCCGCGAGTGGTTTCGAGGCGGAGCTGCATCGGTTCCGGGTGGGGGTGCCCGCGGGGGAGGACCTGTTGTCCTACGGCGATGTCGTGGTGCTTCCCGGGCGGTTGGCCATCACCTTGGACCGGGTGGGCGCCATGGCTGTTCTGGAGGTGGTGTCCAGGCCGGCGCGTGGGCTGGTGCGGGGGCACTTCGACGGTCGGGCCGAGCGGTCGGAGGTGTTGGCCGCCTTCCGCAGGGTGCGGGTGCTGCTCGCGTCGGCACCTTCGGGTGCCACCCTGGCGCGGATCTTCCCGGCGTCGGAGGGCTTCCAGGTCGCGGTGGATGCGGAGGATCTGCCGGTGCGGGGTGATCGGGCCAACGCCGGGGAGACGATCCTCGTGCACCACACCGCGACCACTCCGCTGAGCGGGGTGATCCGGTTCCTCGAGCACGTCGGCGCTCGCATGCGGCGTGAGTCGGAGCCGGTGCAGATCGCCCACCAGGATCTGCAGGGGGCGCTGCGCTTCGGGCGTTCTGTCGCTCCCCGCTTCCAGCAGTGGCTGGCCGCGCGCCCCGATCTGGCGGGTCAGGTGGATGCGTGGGACGCCGATGAGGCCGTGGGTGCCCTTGTCCTTGCGTACACACAGGTCGCAGCGGCGGTTCGGGACACCGAACCGGGGCGTCCCCGGGCGAAGGACTTCACGGCGGCCGCCTCCAGGGAGTCCCTGCAGGCGGTCCGGGCCGGGCTGGGTGAGGTGCCGCGCGCGTTCCTGGAGAGCGACGCCGGTTGGCTCGCGGGCGAGTTCGAGGGAACCCTCCGCGGCGACATGGGGACGACCGAAGGTCTGCTGAACCGGCCGCTGCGCTTCCACAAGGAGGCGACGATCCAGCACTACCTCGACAACCTGCTCCTCGCGGCCCCTGCTCAGGTCATCAGTCAGTATCAGGCGCTCAGGATCCGCACTCACTTCCGTGTGCTGGACGGCAACCCGGAGGAGGGGAGCGGGAATCCGCGTATCGTGCCGTCGGTCGTCCGGGTGGAGACCCGGCCCTACGCGTCGGCCCGGTCGACCGAGGACACCATCGAGGAGGAGCACAACACTCTGGCTGAGCTGTCCCTCGAGCTCTACAACGACGCCCGCCGGCAACGCGGACTCCCTCCGGTCGGCGGCCCGGTGGCACAACCGGCCCCCGCCGCCGCAGGCACGTCGTCCGCAACAGCGCGCCCGGCGCCCCCGACGACCACGACCATGCTGGAAGAGCCGGCCACCCAGGCGCCCGTCACTCACGTGCCCCCCACGACGGAGACACCCGCCGTCTCGGAGCACCAACCGGCAGGTGTGGAGGCCCAACTCGCCGAGCACGGACTCCTCCCGGTGTACATTCCCGCCGACGGAGACGCGCTGGCGAACGCGCTGATCGCCGTAGCGCCGAAGGAGAGCGGGCAGGTCGTCGGGCAGAGCCGGCCCGCCGCTCCGGCGGAGCTGCGCGCCCAACTCGCCGACGCGCTCGCGGCCGACCTGGGCAGGGAGCCCGCCGCGCGCGGGCTGCTGTCGCCGGGGACGGTGCCGAACGGGCCGGACGGCGCACCGCTGCTGCCCGGAACGGCTGCCGGGGTCAGCGCGGACGAGATCGTCCGCGGGGTGCGGACCGGGAGCGGACCCGCCTCCTCGGACTGGCTGACCCTCGCGGTCGGGGCGCCCGGGCTGCGGCTGCGGATCACCGTACTGTCGCCGTCCGGTGCCCCCTGGACGGTCGGACCCGCCGACGGACGCCCTGTCGTCCTCCTCCAGCAGGAGCGGCCCGGGCCCTACACCGCCCGCTGGGTGGCGACCGAACCCGTAGCCGCGGCCGAGCAGGCCCGGCGCCCCCGCCAGGAGAGCGCGGACGAGACCTCCGGGGCCACCCGGGGCGGTACGTCCTCCGCCGCGCCATCGGCCGCGACCCCGGGAACGGCCCGGAGCGCCGTCGGGTCGCCCCCGGCCACCCCCGTGGCCAGGCAGGCCGCAGCCTCCAACCCGGCGCGGCCCGCGGTCTTCTTCGGCCCCGACCCCCGGCCGGTGACGCCCACTCCGGCCGCCGCCGCGACGGAGAACCCGCCTCCCGTACCGGAGACCTCGCCGGCCCCCACCATCACGACAACCGCCGCGCCCGCCCCCGAGAACGCCCTCGTCCCCGCCGCCCACGATCCCGGCGAAGGCAGCTCCCGCGACGCCACAGCCGTCGGCAGCAGCGGCGGCGGCAGCGGTGGCGGGTCGGGCTCCGGGTCCGGGTCGGGCTCCGGGTCCGGGTCCGGAAGAGCCCCCGTGGCCCCAGAGAGCGCCGCCGCCGCGCCCCGCGCCCTGTCGCCCTACGTCCGCGACTACGGCGCCCGGCACGACGGCCTCGTCGGGCTGGTGCCCCACGAGCCCGTTCCCGAGGACGTACTCGCCGCGCTCCACCAGCAGGTGCTGACCGCCCTGGGCGTGGCGCCCGGTGCCGCCGAGGCAGCGGTGCGAGGGCAGCTCGCCGAGCAGCTCAGCTCCCCGGAGATCGCCATGCATCTGGCTTATGTGCGGAGCTCGCGCGGGCATCGCGTCACGGTCACCGTGGACGGCACGGAGCACACCGTCGACGTCCGGCTGCGCCTGACCGACCCGCGGCATGCCACGCGCCAGGGAACCCTGGGCGAGGTACCGCGTACGACGAAGTCGGAGCGGCAGGGCGACGGCGGACAGGCCTCCTCCGCGGGCGAGAGCTCCGGCACGCTGCGGACGGTCCCGGTCCCGTGGACCGGGATCTACAACGGACCCGCCGGGCCACTGCGCTGGTTCGACGGGGCGCTCACCCTCAACCTGACGCACCATCAACTCACGCAGTCCACGACGGTCAGTGAGGGCGTCACGACCACGACCATGGAGCGCGCCAACGACCCCGCGCACGCCGTCGACTTCACCGGCCGGTGGCAGGTACGGGTGGACACCGACCGGAACGCGCCGGGGGACACCTGGGGCGCCGAGCGGGGCCACGGGCCGCTGACCGTCTGGTTCTCCGAGCACCGGGCCTTCGACCACGGCGGCGCCGGCGGCCCGCTGCCGGAGCCCGCCGGGCTGGACGACCTCCCCCTGTGGGGCGTGGACGCCGTCGGCGAACCGGGCAGACTGCTGGACCAGGTGCTCGACGACGCCGCCTTCGCCGCCCTGCACAACCTGGGCGCGGACTCCCGGCGCGAGCTGGAGGAGTTCCTCGCCGAGAGGATGCTGCGCGCCTCCCTCCCGATGCAGCGGGACCGCGGCGTGTACTCGCCCGTGCTGCTGGACGACAGCGGCAACGCGCTCGGCGTGCTCCGGCTCGCCGCCACCGTGCGGCCGGGGGACGCGAGCGCGCAGACCCCGGACGGCCAGTTCCGGCTGGAGTCCTGGCTCACCTACTCCTCCGGCGTGGACCGCTCGGCGCGGCTCACCAACGGCATCGGGCTCGACGGCAGCGGCGGGCCGTCGTTCACGTCCGACCACGCGCCCGGCCACCCGTCCGCCGCCACCCGCACGGGCGGTGGCGTCTACGCGAAGGCCGGTGTCTCCTGGCAGTCCAACGACTCGCTGAACACCAGCAACAAGGCATCGCTGATGCACGGCCTCTACTCGGACAGCAACCATCTGCTGATCCCGGGGGACGTCACGTACCGGATCACGCTCGTCCGCCCGGGCGGCGGCGAGATCACCCGCTCCTACGGTCCGTGGCGGGAGGGCGTCCAGCTGCGGCTGCTGCCGCGCGGTGTCGCCAACGGCCGGGCTCCCGGGGCGAACGAGCTGCGCGGGCTCCCCGGCCACCTGGAACACCTCGAAAGCATCGGCTTCTCCGCCGTGCCCCTTGCCGTCAACGGCACGGAGCAGATGTTCCGGAGGGCGGAGGAATGGCTGCGCCAGGAGGGATTCCTGCCGCCGCGGGAGCACGGCTACACGGTGAACGAGCCGCGGGTGCAGTCCCAGCTGGCCAACCTGCGGCGGTTCGAGCAACTGCGCTCCAGGCTGGGCCAGGCCGCCGCGCTGCCGGACGCCGTCGAGGGCGGCCGGCCCGTCTGGTTCGAGCTGCCCGGCCACCTGAGCGGCAGCCGCCGCGTCCAACTGCGCTTCACCGCCGCCCGGGACCGGACCCCACGCCCCGGTGAGGTGGGCACACCGCCCGCCGTGCACACCCGGCATCTGCCGGACGTCCGGATCACGGGATTCAGCTCCCACGAGGCACGCGGCACCCGGCAGAGCGGCACCCAGGTCGGCGGCACGGTGGGTGGCGGGGGTGGTCCCCGCTGGGCGCTGGCGGACGGCGGTTGGGCGCTGGACTCCACCGGCGAGTACGTCCGGGGCGCGCAGCGCTCGAGTTCCGCGACCGCCGGATCCGCGGTGACGGACCAGCTCACCAGCACGGTCAGCGGCAGCACCGAACTCTTCGCCGTCCCGGCCCGGTTCGCGCTGAACCTCTACGAGGGCGCCGCCGAGGACCCGCTGGTGCGCTTCGCCGATCCGGCTTCCGACCCGGCTTCGGCCCCCGCGCCCGGCGAGGCCCGGCCCGCGCCGACCGGGCCGCTGGGCCTCCCGGCCGCCCCGGCGAGGCAGCTGACCGTCGCCGGACACGTCACGCTGGCCGTGCCGCACCACCGCACGCTCCCGGCGCAGGGCCGGATCGTGCCGCCGCCCACCCTGGACGTCATCCGCACGCCCCGCACCGACGGCGGACCGCAGGACGACACCGTGCGGTCCGGCCTCACGGACGCCGCAGGACAGCCGCAGCCGGGGCTGATCCGGCTCCCCGACGACGCGCTCGTGGACACCTTCCGCGGCAGCGCCGCCCTGCGGGAGGCGTTCCGGCAGCTCGTCACCGGGACCTACCCCGGCCACCCGCCCGCCGGGGCGTTGGGCCGCCGACTCCACACGTTCAGCGGCCGGATGCCCGACCTGGTGACGGCACCCGGCACCTGGCTGGGCGAGTACCTGGCCGGCCCCGCCGCCGGGAACCAGGGCGCCTTCGCCGGCGAGGTCCTGAACCAGCACGTGCGGGTCGCCAACCTGCTCGCCCGAGCGCAGCAGATCTTCAACGGCTCCTATCTCATCGAGGGCCTGGTCCTGCCCGGACTCGGCGCCGACCAGGAACTGTCCCTGGAGATCACCGGCTACCTGCACCACGCCACGCACGGCGGCTCCTTCCGCAGCCAGGGCAAGACCGACCTGACCGCGAGCGACGCGTCCGCCCAGCAGCGCTCCGTCGCCACGTCCCATCAGTTCGGGGGAGGACTCACCGCGCTCCAGGCGGTGCCCACCCCTCCCGTCGGCGGCCCGCCGCCGCGGGCCTCGCAGGCCAACCCGGGCCTGCGGGTCGCGGGCACCAGCCGTACCGAGGCCGTGAGCGAGCGCTCCGCGGGCACCTCGGTCGTGCGGGTGCCGGTGGAGTCCGGCGACCAGCATCTGATCACCGCCGACGCCACCCTGCTGGTGACGCTGCGGCACGGCACCCGGAACTTCTTCGGCAACTTCGTGGGTCTGGGCAGCCGGGACGGCATCACGGTCGCCATCGACCTGCCCCGTGCCGTGCAGTTCACCCTGGCCACCAGCCAACTGGGTCGTTTCGCGCGCTGGTTCGCGAACGTGCCCGGCCTGCCCCGGCCGGTGCTGCCGGCTCCCACGGTGCCGCTGCCGGACCACTTCGCCCGCACCCGCGAGCTCGGAGCCGGCAGCGTGCTGTCCGTCACCCAGCTCGACGACCCGGTGCGGCGCAACGAGAGCCGCGACCGGCTGCACCGCGAGCTGCTGGCGCTGGTGGAGCGGGAAGCGCCCGGCGTGACCCGTCCGGGAAACGCCGCGTACCTGCCGGGGGTGGCCACGCGCATCGCCGACCTGACCGCACCGGCCGCGGTGCGCGCGCTGCCCGCGCGGGGCACGGTCCGGCTGTGGTTCCGGTACGCCACGACAGGCGGCACCCGGCTGGTGGAGGTCACCCTGAACGCCCGCCCCGAAGCCCAGACCCCGGCCCTGCGCCGGATGCTCGGGCGCCCCGCGGGCGGCGGGGCCGGCGTGGAGGTGGTGGGCATCCACGCGCCGGACAACAGCGCGGAGTCCCAGGGGATCAGCCGGACGCTCCAGGTGACGGCGACCCCGATCTCCCGGTACGCCCGCCCGGGCGCGAGTGCGGGCCGCACCGACCGGACCGGCCCGGTGCTGTCCGCCTCCGTGACCCGCGGCCGCACCTCGCGCACCGACTCCTCCGCCGACGACCGGCACTGGACGCGGACCGGCAACTCCGCCGACTTCGACGACATCGGGTACACCTTCACCGGCTCCGTCCGCTCCGAACTGATCTGGGACTGGCCGCCGGACCTGGTCGGCGGCTTCCTGGAGAACGGCTGGGTGTCCCTGACCGCACGGGACGGCAGCGGGCTCGCGCAGCGGCTGGCCCGGATGGTGCGCGGCCGGCCCGCCCGCGAGGTCCGGGTCCCGGCGGCGGTGGCCCTCCGGTTCATCGCCGCTGAAGCCGTCGCACCGCGCCCGCACGATCCGCCGGTGCGGCCCCGCATCACGCACACCGATCCCCGGGCGGCCGCGCCGCACGGACCGCTGCCGGTCGACGGGCGGCCCTTCACCGCCGGGCCCGCACTGCTGCCCACCGGTCCGACACCGGTGCTCGGATTCAACGGCCTGCCGCAGCTCGCCGAGGCGTTGCGGACGGTGGCGCCGGGTATCGCGGGCGCCCTGGACTGGTCGGCGGACACACCGCCGGATGCCGCGGCGGCCCGGTTCGGGGAACTCGTGCAGGCCGGGCGGATCAGCGTCGACCTGTCCGCCACGGCCGGACCGGCCTCCACGATGCCCGGGGCCTGGCCCACCGGGAGCGGTCCCGAGGAGACCCCCGTACTCCACGTGACGCTGCACAACCCGCGGCCGGTCACCGACGCCGAGGACGTCGCCGTGGACCGGCTGCGGCGCCCCGCGAGCTCCTCCAGCAGCTCCTCGGCCGTGGGCTCGGCGGCGGGCATCGGCTACCAGTTCACCCAGAGCGGCAACCGGTCGAACCGGCACGTGGTCGGCTTCACCACCCCGCTGCTGACCCGGCAGCCGGTCACCCGCACCAGTGGTTCCTCGGTCTCGGCCGCGCAGCGGGACCGGTTCAAGACCGGTAACCCCGCCCGCTCCGCGACGGGAGCCAACACCCGCAGCTACGAGACGATGGTGGACGCGGTGGTCACGGTCACCGGACCGGAAGGCACCCGGTACGTCACCGGCAGCGCCGTCGTCCGGCTCTTCGAGCGGGACCTGCTCGGCCACGGGGTGATCGGGCCGCGCACCGCCTCACGGGTCTACGACCTTCCGTCGATGCTCGCCCGGCAGCCGGACGCCGTGCTGCGGGACTGGACGAGACACCCGGTCACCGAACTGCCCGCCGTGCTGGCCGGGGAGCTGTCGGGCGGGGAGAGCGGAGCCCAGCTCTGGCTCGACCTCGGTGCCGACCCGGCCGGCCGCCGGCTGTCCCGCGCCCTGTACGTGGGCTCGCGGACCGCCCAGGCGGCGGGCCGTCCGGTGGAACTGGTGCTGCGCGGCGGAACGGGGCTGAGGTTCTGGCCGTTCACCGCCGACGGACGGCTCGCCGACCTCACCCCGGCAACCACCGACACCTGGAACCGGCTGCGTACGGCGGTGGTCACCGCAACCGACGCGGCCGCCGCGGAAGCGGACGCGGCCGGCCACGAGGCCGAGCTGCGCCCGCGCGAATCCCAAGCCGCCGAGGAACTGGCCACGGCGCAAGCGGCGTTGGCCGCAGCGACCACCGCGCACACCACCGCGGCCGGGGCGCTCACCGCGGCACGGACCGCCCGGCAGTCCCTCGCCGACCGGATGGCCGAGGCCGAGCGGTTCCGGGCCGAGGCGCAACGGGCGGCGGACCGGCGGGACGAGGCCGTCACGCGGGCCGAGGAGCGGCTCGCGGCGGCGGAACAGGCGCTGCACCGGGCCCGTGAGGAGGCCGGGAGGAGCCGGCCGGCGGTCTCCGGCGCGGACGGGGCGGCGGCGCCGCAGGCCGGTCCCGGCCCGGAGGCCGTGTCCGCCGCGGAGTCCGCGCGGGACACGGCCCGGGTGGAACGGGACATCGCGCGCGGGGTGGCCGAGGCGGCGCGGGAGACCGCCGAGCACGCGGCCGGTACGGTCGCGGAGCTCCAGGAGCGGCTGACCGCCGCCGGGGAACGGTTGAGCGCGGCCCTCGACGAGGAGCAGACCGCTGCCGCCGCCGTCACCCGGGCCGCCGCTGCCCGGGACGAGTGGCAGCAGACGCACCGGCGGCTCGGGGAGGAGCTGCGGAACACGCGTCAGGAGCAGGTCGACCAGCAGCGTCTGCAGCAGGGCGCGTGGGCGCAACTGCCCGGTCTGGCCGGGGCGCTGGCCGCCGACCGGTGCCGGGAGGGGACCGGCGGCGCCCGGTTCCCGCTGGACTCGCTCTCCTCGCCGCCCGGCGGTGCGGGCAGCTGAGACGTACGACGGCCCCGGCGGAGGATTCCGCCGGGGCCGTCGCGCATGGTCCGGTGCCTGCCTGCCGGCCGGCTCGGTCAGGTCAGATCAGCCGCCAGAGGCTGTCACGGTCCGCGTCGCACCGGTCCATCCACACCCAACTCGCGGTCTTCGGGCTGTCGCCCCAGATCGAGAGGCACAGCTGGTTGCTCATGTAGTTGCGGATCCTGACGGTGCCGTCACCGACCGGGTCGAGCCACCACAACTCGTTGTCCTCCACGGTGGAATGGCAGTTCGCCTCCTGGATCTCGGTGCGCGCAGGCTTCGGCACGCGCTCCGGCACGTCTATGCACAGACCGTCCTTGGCGTTGACGAAGAGGACGAGCGAGGCGCCGCCAGGACCCGTGTCGCCGCGGTGGACCTGCATGTTCCACTGCTGATTGTCCGCGCCGGTGCCGTCGCAGTGGCTCTGGATGAGCATCATTTGGTACTGCCCGGGGCCGGTGCCCGGAAGGTCGGCGCACATGCCGGTGGCCGCGTTGCTCAGCAGCACCCCTGACCGGTCGGAGAGCACCATGGGGCGGGGCGCTGCCTTCTTCTCGGCCTGGGGCTTGCCCTCCTTCGAAGGCTTCGCAGGAGGGGCGGCCGGAACGGCATAGGGGGCCGGGGCCTCCGCACGGCCGGTGGGCTGCGCCGGCTCTGCCGGCTTCGTGGGCTTTGGAGTGGCCGGCCGGGACGGGGACTGCGGGATCTTCTTGAGCGCCGCCGCCTGTTCGAAGGCCAGCTTCTGCTCCTTGGCGTCGGCGTCCGCCTGATAGCTGCGCCAGGCACCCATTCCCAGCGTGCCGCCCGCCACCAGCGCCAGCACCGCGGTGGCACCGGCGACCCTGATGCCCAGCCGGGAGCGCTCGCCCGGCTGTTGGGCGGTGCTCGTCAGCGCGTCGACGAACCGCGCCCGCTGCCGCCGTTTCGCGTCGTCCTGCTCGGTCTCACTCAACGCCCGTCCCCAACTCGCGAGAAATCGTTCACATGCATCCGTCCGGCCCTGCCCCGGGCCTGCCAGTCAACCACCGGGGGTCCCGTGACGGCCGTTCCCCGAGCGGGGTGAGCACGGGATGAGCACGAGGTGAGCAGTGCTCGGACCGCCTCACCGCGGCACCGGCCCGTACAGCTCGCGCTCCCGCAGCAGTTCCGCCGCCTTCGTCAGCGCCGTGGAGAGCCGGCGCCGGTAGGTGCTGAAGGACAGCGCGGCCCTGCTGGCCGCGGCCTGCTGGCTGCGCGGCCCGCCCAGGTAGGTGATCTCCAGCACATCGCCCAACTGCCGCTGCCCTGGATACGCGCGCAGTTGCGCCACCGTCTCGGTCAGCACCTCGCGGAGCGCTGTCGCGTCCGCGCCGGGCGCCACCAGCCGGGTGCCGAGCAGCGCGCTCTCCGCGAGCAGCCGGGGGTCCCGCACACTGCGGTAGGCGTGCTTGACGGAGTCGACGAACTCCGGCCACGGCATGGTGGATTCCACCAGCGCGGCGGTCGGCGCCAGCGCGCACGCGGGCTCGTCGCTCAGCAGCCGGAAGCGGAGCGTCGCGGCCCAGCGGTCGAACGGTGCGCCGCGCCAGTCCTGTACGAAGGGCAGCACCCGCTCGCCGTCGGGTCCGTCGGCGGGCGCCGTCCGCTGCTGCCCGTACAGGGCGAGCAGGGACGCGAGCGCCGACTGCTCCCCGCTCGTACAGGTCCAGCTCACGGCCAGGCCGGGCGTGGTCGCCCACAGCGTGGTCAGCGCCGAACAGACGGCCGCCGCGCTGCCGGTGCTCCAGCGGGCCAGCAGCAGCCGCTCGGTACGCCGCAGCGGCGACCGGCCGTCCGCGCGCTCGAGGGCGGCACGCGCCACCGGGTCGTCCGGCAGCCGCGTGGCGCCCGGCTCCAGAAGGGGTGCGACGAGCACGCCGACGAGCCGGCGGCCGTCCTCGGCGACGGTGAAGGCGGCCGGCTGGTACTCCCACCACCGCAGGGCCAGCGCGCCGGCCGCGACACCGTGCTCCTTCCCGATCGCGGCAACCGCCCCGTCCAGGTCCTCCCGGCGGGCGGCGCGCCACCGGATCCGGTCCGCGCCCCGCCAGTCCACCGCCTCCCGCGCCACCCGGTTCGTCCGGCCCAGATAGGCCAGCCCCGCACCGGACGCCCAGCGGTCGCCGACCCGTTGTCCGAGCCGCTCGGTCAACTGGCCGTGCAGCCGGCCGAACAGCGACTCGTACTTCTCCGGTCCGCGCCACCGCAGATCGGCCAGCAGCGCCTCCCGCATCAACTCGTGCGGCACCAGTCCCTCCGCGGTGCTGTGCACGAACGACAGGCCGCACAGCCAGGTGTACAGCTCGTGCGCCGTGGCCGGCGGCACCTCCAGCGCGTGCCGTACCGACTCCTCGGTGGTGACCCGGGCCAGCGCCAGCACGTGGAGGGCGTCGATCCGGGACAGCGACAGGCTTTCGCGCAGCATCAGACGCAGGAGTTCGGCCACCAGGTCGGGGGAGTCGCGCAGTTCCCAGAAGCAGCGCTGTTCCAGGGCGCCCATGGACTGTCCCCGCGCGTCGGCGAACAGCGCCAGCGCGAGCGGCAGTCCGTGCGCGGCACGCACGATGCCCGGGACCTCGGCCTCGTCGACGTCCCGGTTGCGCAGCAGCAGCGCGGCCTCCGCATCGTTCATCCCGGTCAGCCGCACGCTGCGCAGCGCGTGCCACCACTGCGGATCGGTGCGCCACTCGGCGGACGGCGGCAGCCGGCTGCCGACGACGAGCAGCGGGCGCGACGGCAGGCCGGGCAGGAACACGTCGCGCAGCCACCGCTCCAGCGGGCCCAGCGACTCCGCGGAGTCGATCAGCAGCACCTGCGCGCCCGCCGGCCCGCCCTGCGCCTCCAGCGCGGCCAGGAACGCCTCCGGCGTCGGGTCCGTGTGCCGCAGATCGACATTGCGGGTGACCCGGCCGTGCGCCTCGGCCTCCTCGGCGAACCGGCGCAGCAGGGTGCTCTTCCCGACGCCCGCCATGCCGTGCAGCCACACGACGAAGCAGCCGCGCCCATCGCTGAGCATCAGCTCCCCCAGCAGCCGCAGTTCGGCCACCCGGCCGGTGAAGACCTTGCTCCAGGACACTGCCGGCACGTCCCCGTGCGATTCCACCGGCAGGGCTGTGGGAGACATCTGCATGGTGTGTACCTGCAGTCCTTTCCTGTGTGACGACGGCTCCGTCCCGGTGGTCGGCCGGGTCGGTCTCCGCGTCATCGATACGTCCAGCGAGGGTGTGGGTGCACGGCCTGTCGGTCCGGCACATCCGGTGCCCGGTGTGCGTGTGGATCACGCACACCGTACGTATGGTCGAAGATGGTACGTAGTGCCGGTGACCGCGGCGCCGGCATCACCCGCCCCCGATGGGCCGCCAAGCGCCGGAACGGGCACGATCGGCCCGTCACGCGCCCGTTTCCGCGCGCCCGGGCTGTGTTGCGGTGCCGCCGCCCCACCCTTGCCTCAACCCTGCCTGAACTGAGGTTTCTTCACTCCGGCCGGCAGCTGCGCCGCTGGCGGAGGAATGGATTCCGCGGGTGATCCGGAGCCCGGAAACGGGCAGGAATCCGTCAGGATTGCGTAAGTAATGTTCACGGCTTCCCGTCGTGGCGAAGCGCTCTCCGCCAGGTTCGGCACCCCGACTGACGACCCCGATGCGGGAAGCGCCGTGCGGTCGCGTCAACCGCCCGTGGAACCGCGGAGGGAACCGGCGGCGCGCCGGCACGTCGTCCTCCGGATCGGCAGGCGCACCGACCCGCGGGAACTCAGGATTCCCGCCCTCCGTCGGGGGCCGGGTTCCGCGGCGGACCCGGTTCGCCCGCCGGGCGCAGCGCCTGATGGACCGACCAGAGGACGGACACCAGCGGTACGGCCACCACGGCGCCCATGACGCCGGCCGCGACGGCGCCGCCGATGACCGAGAACGCGACCACCACCGGATGCAGCCGGACGGCCCAGCTCATCACGATCGGGTGCAGCAGATGGCCCTCGATCTGCCCGATGATCACGATGAGGGCGACGACCATGGCCGCGATCAACGGGCCCTTGGCCGCCAGCGCCACCACGGCGGCGACGGCGAGCGCGATGGGTGAGCCGATCAGCGGAATGAACGCGGCGAAGAACTCCAGCAGAGCCAGCGGGAGCGCGAGCGGCACGCCGAGGACGAAAAGGGCCACGCCGACCAGGATCGCGTTGATCGCGGCCACCAGCACGATGCCGTGGGTGTAGCCGGTGAAGGTCCGCCAGGCCGCGCGGCCCCCGGTCATCACCCGTTCCCGCGCGGTGGGCGGAAGCTGATCGCAGAACCAGCCCCACTGCCGGTCGCCGGAGTGGATGAAGAAGACCGAGGAGAACAGGGCCAGCGCGAACACGGTGAGGACCTCGACCAGCCGGCCGGCGCCACTGACCGCCGTACTGATCAGGGTGGACCGGTGGCTGGACAGGAACTGACCGATCCGGGACTGGACGTCGGTGAGTGCCGCCGGGTTGAGCCGGAACGGCGGCCGCTGGAGCCAGTGCTCGATCCTGTCGACGCCCGCCCGGAACTCCCGGTCCAGCCCGGCGCGCTCTCCCGCCACCGCCCCGCCGACCAGGGCCAGGACGCCGAGGGCGAGGACGATACTGCCGAGCAGGGTCACGGCGACGGCGAGCGGTCGTGGCAGGAAGCGCTCCAGGAGGTCGGTCACCGGCCGGAGCATCGCCGTGATGACCAGGCCGAGGAAGACCGACACGGTGATCTCGTGGAACCGCCCGAGCACGGAGAAGACCGCGTACACGAGGGCGCCCACCACGAGGATCCGCCATGCGTACGCGGCAGCCGTCAGCAGAGCGGGGAACACTCGCGGCTCACCACCGGGCCCGGAGCCTGACGCCGGGCGCCGGCCGGCCGGGTTGCCGGCCGGGGGAGGGGCGAAGCCGCGCAGCGCTTGGCGCGACGCCTTACGGATCCGGTGCCCGCGCCCGGCGGACGGCGCGACGGGGTCCGGACTGCCGGACTGCGGATGCGATGGCCTGGACATCTCCAGGCTCGTACCACCGGAGCCCCGCCCTGCCACGCCACCGGCCCGACATTCGCCCGAAGGCGCGCCGACCGTGTGGCGTAGGCCGACGGAGAAGGCGTCACGGGAACAGTCATTCGGCCCGCAGGCTCTGCCGTGTGGTGCAAAGTATGCAAATCTGTCTGATAACAGAGGAAAGGGACCGAGGGCTGAGCTCGGGCACCTTACGGCGTGCGGGAGGACCGGGCATGCGTCGGTGGGCCGAGTTCGTGCTGCGGCATCGCAGGGCGGTCGTGGGGTTCTGGGGTCTCGTGCTGGTCGCCGGCGTGCTGTTGGCGGGCCGGACGACGGATCGGCTGACGATCGACTTCTCGCTGCCGGGTCAGCCCGGCACCGTGACGGCGCACAAGATCGAGCACGCCTTCGGCAGCGGCGGCGACACGAGTCCGTATCTGGTCTCGGTCACGCTCCCGGCAGGGCAGACGATCACCGGCCACGAGGCCGAGGTCGGCCGCGCTTTCGCGGCGGCGGGCACCGCGGCCCCGAACGTGCGGGTGATCGATGAGGCGAACACCGGCGACAAGGCGTTCAGGACGAAGGACGACCGCACCGCCTACGCGATGGTCTTCTACCGGTTCAACCCGTCACCGAGTCAGAAGCTGCTGACCGATCCCATCCAAGCGGCGGTGCAGAAGGCCCTGCCGTCCGGCGCCACGGTCGGGGTGACGGGCCAGGACGTGCTGGCCTCCGGGGGCAATGACGGCGGCGGGCCCGGGGTGCTCGGGGAGACGCTCCTCGGTGCCGTCGGAGCCCTCGCCGTGCTCGCCTTCGTCTTCGCCTCGTTCCTCGCCTTCCTGCCGCTGCTGGTGGCCGCGGTGTCGATCCTCGCGACCTTCGTGATGCTGCTGCCGCTCACCTACGCCACCGATGTGTCCTTCATCGTGCAGTTCCTGGTCGCCCTCATCGGCCTGGGCGTGGCGATCGACTACTCGCTGCTGTTCGTCACCCGCTGGCGCGAGGAACGCGACCGCGGCCGGGACAATCACGAGGCCGTCGTGGTCGCGATGGAACGAGCCGGTCATGCGGTGGTGTTCAGCGGTGTGACGGTGGCCATCGGCCTGCTCGCCCTCGTCGTCCTGCCGGTCCCGTTCCTCCGCAGCATGGGCTACGGCGGGGCGCTCATCCCGCTCGCGAGCGTGATGACGACGCTCACCCTGACCCCGCGATCCTGGGCGGCATCGGGCCGAAGGTCGACTGGCCGAAGATCCGGCACGAGAACCGGGCGAGCCGGTTCTGGAGCCGCTGGACCGCCGCCGTGGTACGGCGCCGCTGGATCGCCGCCGGCGCCGCGTTGGCCGCGCTCGGGGTCCTGGTCGGCGTCTTCTTCGGCATCAAGATCGGCCTGGCCTCCTCGGAATCGCTGGCCAAGAACGGCTCGGCCTACGACACCCTGCAGACCCTGGAGCGCGGCGGCGTCCCGACCGGCGCGCTGACCCCGATGGAGGTCCTGGTCCGCACCGACCAGGCGAAACCGGTCGCCGCCGAGCTGGCCAAGGTCGACGGTGTGAGCAGTGTCCTCGTGCCTGTCGGGCCCGCCGGCAACCGGGACGGACAGAGCATCGTCGTCGTCATCCCGGACCACGAGACGGTGAACTCGAAGAGCGTCGACGTCGTCAAACGGGTCAAGAGCACCGCGGCGAACTTCCCCGGCGTCAGCGGTGTCGCCGGCATCGGGGCAGCCCAGATCGACTTCCTGCACGCCGTCTACGGCAACTTCCCCCTGATGCTCACCATCATCGCGCTGCTCACGTACATCCTGCTCGTGCGCGCCTTCCGCTCCCTGCTGCTGCCGCTGAAGGCGGTGCTGCTCAATCTGATCTCCCTGGCGGCGACCCTGGGCCTGATGGTGCTCTTCTGGCAGAACGGTCACGGTTCCAACGCGATCTTCGGCATCGCCGCCACCGGAGCCGTCACGTTCTGGATCCCGATCATGATCTTCGCGTTCCTGTTCGGACTGTCCATGGACTACGAGGTGTTCATCCTCTCCCGCATCCGCGAGGAGTACGACGCCGGCCACTCGACCGACGAAGCGGTCATCGAAGGCATCGGCCGCACCGGCCGGCTCGTCACCAGCGCCGCACTCATCCTCTTCCTCGCCTTCGCCGCGCTCGCCTCCGGCCCCGGCACCGATCTCAAAACCCTGGCGACCGGCCTCGGCCTGGGCATCCTGATCGACGCGACCATCGTGCGGATGCTGCTCGTTCCGTCCCTCGTCTCCCTCTTCGGCAAGTGGAACTGGTACCTGCCCAAATGGGCAGCCCGCCCCCTCCGCGTACAACCGTCCTACCCCCACCCCGATCAGCCCGCCCCCGGGCCCCAGCCCGAGCCGCAACCACCCAGGGGCTGAACCGCCAGCCTATGGGTCCTCCGTTTGTAGCAGCCGTTACCGGACAAAGTTGCCCGACTAGCCTCAGATGTGGTCGGACAGGTGTAGAACTCGTGAGTCGGCCGGGGGTGAGGTGGTCGCGTACGGGGTGGGCGGGGGAAGGCTACGGGTGCTGTCGGACGAGGCATGGCATGAGCTACGGGGGCAGGGAGCGACCCGCACCTTTCGTGAACGCAGCGTCATGCTGAGGCAGGGGTCAGCGGGAACGCACCTGCTCGCACTCACTGCCGGCCTCGCCAAGGTCGTGCGCCGGGAACCGGACGGAGTCGTGAGCTGGCTGGCCTTCCGGGGACCGGGGGACCTGCTGGGCGAGGTGTCGGTCTTTGACGGCACCCCGCGCACGGCGGAGGTGGTCGCTCTCACCCCGTGCACGGCCGTCGTCCTGGAAGCAGAGCGATTCCTGCGATTCATCGAAGAGCGTGGACTCGTCATGGACTTGATGCGCCAGGCACTGTCCCGGTTGCGAGAGTCCGACACACACCGCACCGAATTGCTGACCCTTCCGCTGGTCGTCCGGTTGGCGCGGGCACTCCTGCGACTGGCGGAACTCAAGGCGCTCGGAACCGAATCGGGCGACGTACGGCTGACCGGCCTGAGCCAGGAGGAGATCGCCCAGGCAACCGGAGTGACCCGCAACGCGGTCATCACCGGACTGCAGCGACTGCGGGAGTCCGGCGCGGTGGAGACGGCCCGCAAGGTGATCGTCATCAAGGACATACAGGCACTGCGGGACTGGGCGATGACCGCGCTGTAGGTCCCGCTCGCGCCGCCCTTCTTGCGGACCCGCTGAACGTACCCTTCCGTGCGGTGAGCGGTAATCGCCGTTTGAACCTGCCCGCGCTGTGACGTGGGACACCCCCTCAGTGCCCTGCGCTGTGCACTCGGACGGACCCACCCGGCGGAACCTCGAATCAAGCCGGAAGCCGGCTTCGTCACCGCCCCACCGTCCACGAGGAGATCACGCATGTCCACGCCCGTTCCCGCACCGTACGCCGAGAGCCGACCGCTTCCTCCCTACCGGGCGCTGTTCGCCGTCGACGCAAAGGATTTCACCGGCCTTCCCGCCGTGCAGCACGGTCCGGTGAGCCAGCTGATCCCGGAACTCGTCGACCAGGCACTGGAACGTGCCGGGCTCCACGAGCTGCGCGACTCCAAGCGGTTTCCGGCCAATACTGGGGACGGAGTGGTTTTCGGCTTCGACCCGGCGTTGCTGCCCTTCGTCCTCTGGCCGTTCCTGGGCGTGTTGGACGGCATCCTCGGGGCGTACAACAAGCAGTGCGTAGGCCCCCGTATCCGGCTCCGGGCCAGCGTCCACGTCGGGCCGCTGCCGGACGCGGACAACCCCGGCGACGGCAACGGTACGGCCCGCAACGACACGCACCGCCTTCTGGACTCCCGACCGGTCAAAGCCATCCTGGCGGCGGCCAGCGAAGAGGTCACGCACCTGGTGGCGATCATCTCCCAGCGCGTGTACGAGGATGCAGTGCTCGGCGCGTACACCGGACTGCACCCCGACCGGTGCGTGGAGGTCCCGGCCACCGTGGAGGGGAAGAACTTCTCGCAACGGGCATGGTTGTACGTCCCGTCGCCCTCCGGGAACCTCATCCAGGCCGGTGTGCGACCGCGCGAAGAATTCGCAGAGCAGGCCGACGCGTCTGCCGACCAGGAACAGGAACCGGCGACTCGACCCGAAACGCACTACAGCGGCAACACGCAGCGCGTGGGCGAGGGCGCAGCCGTGATGGGGAACGTCGGACGAGATATCAAATACACCGGCTCTTCGACCTCGTACCGCGGCACCAACCAGCACTGGGGTGGCGGCGACAACGTGGCGGGCGACAAGCATGTCGGCGAGCGCGGGGAGCAGCGGTGAGCGCCGACGCCGACACGGCTCCCGACCCACCCGGCCAGCGCGCTGACGCCCGCGACCCGGGGAACTCCTACCGCGACAACCAGCAGCGGTTGGACCGGGGACTGGCGGTCATGGGCGGAATCACGGGTGACGTCATCGTGAACATGGGCGCCCCGCCCGATGAGGACGCCACGGACAGTATCGTCAAACCCCGTCTGCGCGAGGGCCCCTACCCTGCGGCCGACGTTCAAGCGCGCTTGCGCGGATTCGTCGAACCACCGGCCTACGCGCAGTGCCGGAAGATCCTGGACAGCCACATTCTCGTGCTGAAGGCCGGCGGCGGCGCAGGCGCGAGCACCACCGCATTCGCACTGCTGGCAGAACGGCACGGAGTCGACGGGATCACTGGCCTGGACTCCCCGGACGACCTCAGGCGCTGGAGCCCCAAGGAAGGGCGCGGCTATCTGCTGCAGAGTCTGTCCCCGACGGCCGCCACCTCGCTCAGTGAAGTCATGCTCATGGAGCTGGCCGCTGCGCTGCGCCGCCTGGGTGCTCATCTGGTCATCACGGTACGGACAGAGACGGCGCTTCAAGGCGGTACGACGCCCTGGCAGGTCGTGCATCGTCCGCCGAAGCCGGCCGATGTAGTCACCAAGCGCCTGAACATCATGGTCAAGGACGGTGAACTTACCCCGGACCAGAGCACCGAGGCGCTGAGACACCTCGCCTCCGCAAGCTTCGCCAGTCACCTGCACGCCCACCCGCTGCCACAGGACGGTGTCGACACAGCGCAGGGGCTGCGCGATCTCGTGGCGACTGGGAAACCCGCCGCATCCGTACTCCACGACCTGCAGACCGGCAGTCCCGCGGAGGCTCGCAGAGCGCTGGCGGAATCATGTCACCAGGCCGGCAATCTCTCCCTCATGGCATCGATCTCGTTGCTGGCCGAACAGGATCGCACGGTCATCGAGGAGTTCAGCGCGATCCTGCGCCCCCACATCGACGAACGCGACGGCCCGATGCCCGCCACGGATCGACCGCAGAGCCGCAACGTCCTCGGGCCGGCCTTCCAGGACCGACTGGAAGCCGTCGGCGCCTGTCTCCTACCGTCTCGTTTTGGAGCCGCGCAGCGTTACCCGGTTCAGCCGGTCGTCTTCTCCGGCCGGCATCGTTCGGACGCCCTGCTCCGGTGCCTGTGGCTGGACTACGAAGGTATGGCGCGCCTGCTGTGGAGAGCTCTGGAAGAGACTCCTCACCACCCCGGCATCGAGTTGGCGGCGGGTCAGGCAATCGGAAGGGTCTTGGCCCATGCGACCGGCCCGAACACCCTGCGCCAACTGCGGCCCTTCGCCGAGTCGGACATGCGCTGGCGGCGCCGTCTGGTGGCTTACGCGCTCGGGGAGATGGTTCAGGACCCAGCCCTCACCGGAGCCGTACGGGAGCAACTACGGCAGTGGAGCCGTGTACGTCTCGTACCCCTCCGCTGCACCGTTGCCGAGACCTGTGCGGGCAGTTTTGGGCTGGCCCGTCCCAGCACCGCCCTCAAACTCCTGGATGCCGTACTCGACGAACCGGACAAGGACCTGGCGGACAGTTTGCGCACTGCGGTGTCCTTCGCTCTGAGCACCCTTCTCTCCGAGGATGTCAATCACACCCTCGTCCTTGATTGCCTGCGGGAGTGGCAGGAGGCCGATCCAGGCACACAACGCCACGCCATGGCGGTGCACGTCATCGAATCCATGTGTCTGACGACCTTCCCCCGCCCCAGCGCGCCGGGCGTACGGCGCCTGCGTCTCGCCGACCTGCTCGCGAACCACCGCGAGGCGGCTTTCGCCCTCGTCGTCACGGCTCTGGACGACCCCGTCACCCACGACACGATGGCGGCGGGCCTGTCTTTGATCGAGAGGAATCCGGAGCAACGGCAGCGGTCCGCTCTTCCGCAATTCCTCGTCGCACTCTCCGCCGTGGCACAGAGCCACCGCGGCGTCCTGCGATTCGTCCTGCGCCGCCATCGCGCTCGTACATCCCCACCAGCAGAAGGGTTCACCCCATGACCGCTCCGGTCATCACACCCCTGGACTCCTCGCCCACCTGGCAACTGCTTCGCCACCGTCTCGGTTCCTCGGCCGACCGAGCTTTGGTGTTCCTCGCGCACGACGGGGACGACGCCATGGTGCCGTCCGGCGGCGTCGACAACTGGGGCTACCCGCGCCCGACAGTGCGCGCAGTGCGGCAGGGGGACTTCTCCGACATCGTGTGGGTCTCGGTCGCGGAGCGGCGGATCCAGGTCGACATCCCACGCCGACCGCCGAGGCCTCCTGCCCGCTACGGGGTGGTGTGGAAGATCAGCGATCCGGTCGTCGCCGCACGAAGCCAGATCACCGAGGAACGCGCCCGGCACCTGGTGGTCGGTCACATCAGCGAGAACGCCACCCTGCCCGGCAGTGCCGACCCCTTGCGAAAGCCACCGCCGCACATCGGCACGACCGAGGTCACACCGCCCGGGCTGGCACAGGCGATCGACGGCTTCGGCCTCATCTACTGGTTCCTTGACCCACCAGCCGCGCTCCTCCCCACGCCCGGCACCGGTGCGGAACCCCTCCTGCCGGCAGGGTTCGGCGAAGCACACCGCGAGGCGTACCGCTTCTACCGGGAGGTTGTCGCAGGTGGCCCCGTGGGCTTGGCGGCCCTCTGGTTGCTGCATCAGCCGGAACAGGCGAGAGAGGTACTCGACTGGACGGTGACCCACCGCAATCTGCTCTCCGAACGGGACAGTTGGGAACGCGCCCTCGCCGCGACGCTTCAGTCACTGACACCGGAGGACCGGAGTTTCGTCGGCGTCAATCTGGCACGCGTTCTCAGCGACGTGGGAGTACCGCAGGGGGACGAGATTCTGCACCGGATCACCGGCACACGTGGTGCGGGGAACGAGAACGGCCCTTACGAGGACTCCCAGTGACGGGAGGACGGTACGCGCTCCGGCATCGGCCAGCAGGGTGCGGTGCTGTCTGTCGCGACGTATGCGTAGCGTCCTATGATCGTCACTCCGCGTGCGAGGGGGCAGGTATGGCAGCGGGTGGATCGGCGTCGCGCAGGGCCCAGGAGGCCCGGCGGCACGAGCGCGAGTTGCGCGAGCAATGGCAGGCCGCGCGGCGGCAGGCCCGTCGTTGGGAGGCGGGGAGCGAAGGCGAGCGCCGGGTCGCCGCTCAGTTGCTGGTGCTCACCGAACGCGGTTGGCGCCTGCTGGTGGATCGGCGCTGGCCCGGGACCCGGTCCGGCAACGTCGACATGCTGATGGTCGGCCCCGGTGGTGTCTTCGTCATCGACGTCAAGAACTGGCGCTCCGCGCCCGACGTCACTGACGGCCGCCTGAGTGCCGGCGGCGAATCCCGGGACAGCGATGTGGGCAAGCTGTTGGCCGTGACGAGGACAACCGAGCACGCCGTGGCGTCGCTCGGTCTGTCACCGGTCGCGGTGCAGCCCCTGATGGTCTTTGCGGGCCGGCGGGTGAACAGCGCGCTGGGTCGGATCCGGCTACTGGGGGAGTACGAGGTAGGGCCGGCGCTGCTGTCCGAAAAACACAGGCTGCGTTCCGCGATGATCCGCGCCATCGCTGATCACCTCGAACACGTCTTTCCCGCCTACGAGGGATCCGCCGTCGACGCGGACGCCCGATCCGGAACGGACGCTGCGGCGATTCCCCGGCAGCCCATGGCGCCGACCCCAGTTGCCGACGGGTTATTCGATGCGGATGGATTGCGTGAGGCTGCCATGGAGGCTGCGCGGCGGGCTCCGATCGAGCGGTGGATGACGTTCCTGCACCCTGACCAGATCGCGCTCGTGCGTCGCAGGTGGGCCGGGCCCGCCCGGATCAGCGGCCCTGCCGGCACCGGCAAGACGGTGGTCGCGCTGCACCGTGCCGCCTACCTCGCGCAGCGGACCACCGGACAGATCCTGTATGTCACCTTCGCCAACAACCTGCCCCGGGTGCAGAGCACATTCCTGCAGACCATGGCTCCAGCGGTGGCCGACCGCGTCCACTTCCACAGTCTGCACGCCTGGGCACAGGAATTCCTCCACGAGCGTGGTATCCCGACCCGCCTGCACGGCAACAAGGCCGAGACGGCCTTCAGCCATGCGTGGAAGAACGTCGGCCGCGACAGCTGCCTCACAGAAATCGACCCCGCGCACCGATATTGGCAGGAAGAGATCGACTACGTCATCAAAGGCCGTGGCATCACCGACTTCAACGAATACGCGGTATTACCGAGACGCCGCCGGCTGGCCGGGCTGCGGCGCACCCACCGCGAAGCGGTGTGGGCCCTGTTCGAGGCGTACGAGCACAACCGCACCGAGCGCGGGGTACATGACTTCAACGACATCCTCACGCTCGCTCACGCTGAGGCCCGTGCCCACCCGGACCGCTCACCGTACGGAGCAGTCATCGTGGACGAGGTCCAGGATCTCACCCTCGTCGGCGTACAACTCCTGCACGCCCTGGTCGGCGACGCCCCCAACGGTCTGCTCCTTGTCGGCGATGGTCAGCAAGCCGTCTACCCCGGCGGATTCCGGCTGTCCGACGCCGGCGTCGACATCCGCGGCGACCGTGGGCAGGTCCTGCGAACCAACTACCGGAACGCCAAGGAGATTCTGGACGTAGCCCTGAACATCGTCGCCGAGGATGCCTTCGAAGACATTGACGGCACGCACATCCCAGGACGCCGGGATGTCGACCTGACCTACCACGACGGCCGGGTGATCCGCATCGTGAAGCACACGATCACCGACCACGATCGAGCCCTTCTCGACGCCCTCCGTCCCGGTGACACCCCGCGGGATGCTGCAACATCCAATCCGAATCAGCTGCAGGGGACTCGTGAAGACTGGGGCGATATGGCGGTGCTCTGTCCGTCCTTGCGCGCTGTCTCCCACTATCAGCGGCTCCTCGGACAGGCAGGAATTCCCGTTTGCCTCCTGGAGCGCTACGACGGACACACGGTCGAGGCCGTGAAACTCGGAAGCTATCGGCGCGCCAAGGGTCTGGAGTTCAAGCACGTGTATCTCCCCCAGCACGACGCCGCTCTCCGTGAACTCGAGGAGAAGGACGAGACCGCTCGCGAGCGCGGAGAACTCGCCCGCAGACAACTCTTCGTCGCCATGACCCGCGCCCGTGACACCCTCTGGATAGGCAGCGTCCGCCCGGAGCAACCGGAGTAGGCCTCACTCCGGTGGTGCGATCCACTGGCCCTTCGCCGCACTCCGAGTGGTGAGACCACCGTTCGGAATGCGGCGAGGAACTGGGTGACCGTCCGGCGCGGGCGCCGGACGGTCACTTCTGGCAAGGCGGTGGCTCTCAGTCGGTGCAGGTGGTGCCGGGGGCGGGGAGGGTGCGGGTGGTCAGGTAGTGGTTGGTGGCTTCCAGGACGCACTTGGAGACCAGGAACATGCTGTAGTCGTCGCCTTCATGGCCCAGGACGACGCTGCCCGGGAGTTGGGCGGCCATGGCCGCGCCCGCACGGAAGGGGGCGAGGGCCTGGTGGGTGGACTGGAGGATCAGTGCGGGCGGTGCGCCGTGGACCGGGGCGCCCGCCTTGACCGGCTGGGCCGGGGTGGGCCAGCCGAGGCAGCCGGCGATGGCCTTGTAGGAGCGCACGGCGCCGCCGAGGTGCGGGGACACCCGGGCGAGTTCCTTCCCCAGCTGGGTGAGCTGGGCGAGGGTGTGCACCGGGCGGGTGTCGTCGAGGCAGGCCGGCACCTGCACCTGGACCGGGTCGAGGGTGTCGTCCGGGTCGTGGGTGAAGTCCATCGGGTCGCCCGCCTGGGCCTTGACGATGGCCTTCGCGAAGTCCGGCCAGGCCTGACCGGACAGGGTCAGATAGTCCTGGCTGGCCTCGCGGATGTCCTCACCGGTCAGCGGCTGGTGGGACGCGCCCCCGGTCGGGATCGGGGTGCGGTCGGCGCGGGCGACGAGGGCGTCGTACTCGGCCGCGACGTCCTTGCCGTGCAGGGCGCAGTCCTTCGACGTGGCGCACCAGGTGGCGAAGCGGTTGAAGGCCGTCTCGGCGGTGGCCGCCTCCTGGGTGACCCGGGTGAGCGGCGAGCCGGTGTCGTCCAGGGCGGTGTCGAGGACCATGGTGCGCAGCCGGCCGGGGAAGAGCTTGGCGTAGGTGCGTCCGAGGAGCGTGCTGTAGTGGATGCCGTACCAGTTCAGCTGCTTCTCGCCCAGCCCGATCCGGACCGCCTCGAAGTCCCGCGCGGTGCTGGTCTGGTCGACGTGCTCGATGAGCTGGCCGTTGCGGCGTTGGCAGTCCTCGGCGAAGGCCCGGTTGTGGGACACGAGCGCGTTGAACGCGGCCTGGTTCTGCGGGAAGTGGCTGACCCCGGCGGGCTTGAGGGGTTCCGCGCAGAGGATCGGCGTACTGTGCCCCACACCTCGCGGGTCCACGGCGACCAGGTCGAAGTTCTGGGTCATGGCGCCGGCGAAGGCCGGGAGGTGGATGTGCATCGCCAGCCGCAGCTGCTCGATGGAGGAGCCGCCGGCTCCGTCGTTCAGGAGCAGGGTGCCCTGGCGGTGCGCCTGGTCGTCCGCCGCGCGGCGGACCAGGGCGAGGGTGGTGCTGCCGGCGCCGGGGTGCGACCAGTCCACCGGAACCTGCATCGATCCGCACTGCATGTGTGCGAAGTCGGTGTCGGCGCAGGCGTGCCAGTCGATGCTGTTGGCGGGGGTGCGGTAGCCGGCGTCCTCGGTCTGCGCGAGCGCCGGTACGGCGATGGTGGCCACGAGCGCGGAGAGGGCCGCGGCGATCCAGCCTGCGTTCTTCCGGATTCTTGTCATGTCGACTTTCCTTGGTCGTGGGCTTCGGCCTGTGCGGGTCCGAAGCCTTGTTCGAGACGGTGATGGAGACGGTGATGGAGACGTGGTTCGGGGTGCTCCGGGGGGAAGCGGGGTCAGTTTTCGCTTCCGTCCAGGGCGCTGTCGGGGATCCAGGAGCCGTGGATGCCGGCGGTCACGCGGCGCGGGAGATGGACGGTGGCGATCCGGTCGAGGCCCGAGGCGTCCAGGACCAGCAGCTGTGAGGCGTCCTGCTTGAGGTCGGAGACGACGGTGAGCAGATAGCCGTCGTCCTCGTTGGTGGCGCCGGCCGCGGGGACGAACACCGCCTCGCTCGGCAGCCGGGCGTCGCCGATCCGGTGGATGCGGCGGGCGCCGGTGGTGCGGTCGTACTTGACGACGCCGTAGCCGCCGAAGCCTTCCTGGTCCGGGAAGGACACCGCGTACTGGTAGCGGTTCTCGGCGCCCAGGTAGTCCTCGTTGAGGGTCGGGAACTCCACCGCGAGATCGTCGATGATCTGCTCGTCGACGGTGCCGGCCGTCAGGTCGATCACCCAGCGGCGGGTGTAGGAGCGGGCGTTGGGCTCGGTGCCGCGGCCGGGCGCGCCGACCCACCAGTTCCACGAGAGCCGGAAGCCCTCGCGGTCCACGGTGGGGCCTTCCAGAACGATGCGCCCCTGGCCGTCCTCGTACGCGTTGCTCGCGTGCAGCATGTTGCCCGGCTCGATGGAGAACCAGCGGATCTGCCGGTCGCCCTCGCCTCCGCGGGGCATGACGCCGATCCGGGCGGGCTGCTGGTCGCTCCAGCCGTAGGGGATGCCGGAGTGCTCGGCGGGGTCGAACGTGACGTTGCCCTCGATGAAGACCACGTGGCGGCGCGTGATGGCGAAGTCGTGCTTGAGGGAAGCGGTCGCTCCCGGGATCTCGGCGCTGTGGACGATCTCGCCCTTGGGGTCGGCGACGTAGTACGTCAGGAACGGCGGGAAGGGCGAGGAGGCGAAGAAGTGGAGCTCTCCGGTGACCGGATCGGCCTTGGGGTGCGCGGTCATGGCGGTCTTCAGCCGGCCGTTGAAGTCATGGGCGCCGACCGTCTCCAGGTCCCGGGTGAGCTCGAAGGGGAGGTTGGCCTCGCAGAGGGCCAGCAGCCGGCCGCCGTGCTCGATGACATGGGTGCCGGCGGTGCTCGCGGTCAGGTCGGGCCCCTTGTCGGTCATGTAGGGGGCGCCGTCGAGGGCGGGAGTGTGCACCCACCGGTTGCGGTACCACTCGGCGCGGCCCTCGCGGAGCCGGATTCCGTGCACCATGCCGCTGCCCTTGAACCAGTGGGTCGGAGTGATGCCGGGCTTGGGGTTGTGGCCGTTACGGATCAGGCGGCCGGTCAGCTCGGGGGGCAGGTGGCCCTCGACGGTGAGCTCGGTGGCGGTGATCTCGTCGGCGACGGGGGCGTAGTGGCCGGTCAGGTAGGGCTTCGCAGCAGTCATGGCAGGAACCTCTTTCCGTGGATGTGAGACGTGAGACGTGAGAGCTGAGACGTGGGGTGTGGGGTGCTGAGGGTTGGGTGGCGCGGCTCAGGCGGGTCGCGGGTCGGTGGCGGTGGCGGTGGCGGTCGCGGTGCCCGCTGTGGTGCCGTTTGTGGTGGTGGGGGTGGTGCTCCGCGGGCTGATGCAGCGGGTGAGGAGCACCGCGAGGAGGGCCGTTGCGGCGAGGACCGCGGCGGCGACGGTGAAGACGGCGCGGTAGCCGGCGGTGAGGGCTTCCAGGTGGGGTTGGTGCGTGGCCGCGTGGGCGGTGACGGAACCCGCCAGGGTCGTCAGGGCGGCGAGGCCGATCGCACCGCCGACCTGGCGGGTGGTGTTCACGAGTCCGCCGGCCAGGCCCGCGTCCTGTCGTGGGACGCCGTCCACGGCGAACGCGGTGAGCTGGACGAAGGCGATGCTCAGACCGAGGCCGATCAGGATGCTCGGACCGAGGATGTCGCCGAGGTAGCTCCCGTCGGCGCTGATCCGTGACAGCCACAGCAGCCCGGCGGCCTCGGTGAGCAGGGCCGCGGTCACGGTCGCGGTGCCGCCGATGCGCCGGGAGATGCGGGGCGCCATGGCGGCGCCGAGCATGTTGGCGCCGGCGAGCGGGAGTTGGCCCGCACCGGTGACCAAGGGGCTCGATCCGAGAACCAGTTGCTGGTAGAGCGGCAGGAAGAAGAACAGGGCGATCCACACGGATCCCAGCAGCGCCATCAGCAGGTTGCCCGACGCGACGCGGCCGGTGGTGAACAGTCGCGGTGGGATCAGCGCGTTCGGTCGGCGAAGCTCGATCACGGCGAAGGCCGCGAGCAACACGGCGGCGCCGAGGAGGGCGCCGAGCACCCGGCCGTCCGTCCAGCCGGCGCCGCGTGCGGTGGTCAGCCCCCAGACCAGGCAGGTCAGGGCGAGTGTGACGGTGACGGTCCCCAACAGGTCGAACCGTCCGGCCTTCCGTCCGGCCTTCCGTCCGACCTTGTGCCCGGCCGCCTCCCGTGGCACGAGGGCCGCCACGGCGACCAGGACCAGCGCCGCCCCGAGGGCGACGGCGTAGAAGATCCAGGGCCAGCCCCAGGCCTGGGTGAGCACACCGCCCAGCAGGACGCCGCCCGCCCCTCCCGCACCGGAGACCGCGCCCCACACCCCCAACGCCCGGCCACGCCCGGGGCCGGACGGGAACAGGTCCATCGTCAGAGCGAGCGCGGCCGGGGCGATGGCGGCGGCGCCGAGGCCCTGAACGGCGCGGGCGGCGATCAGGACGCCGGGGGAGGCGGCCACTCCTGCCGCCAGCGAGGACACCGCGAACAGCGTGAGGCCGGCGATCAGCACCCGGCGGCGCCCGAGCAGGTCGGCCGCCCGCCCGCCTGCCAGGAGCAGCGCCCCGAACGCCAGGCCGTAGGAGTTGACCACCCACGTGGTGCCGCCGTCCGACAGGCCCACCCCGGCGCGGATCTGGGGCAGCGCCACGTTCACGATCGACGTGGCGAGCATGACGGTGAACTGGGCCGCGGCGAGCGCCGCGAGCACGGCCGCCGGCCGAGGACGGGACCGAGGGGTTGGGGGCGTCCGGCCCTTTTGTGTGCGTCGGAGGTTCATGACGCAGAGCTTCGTGCCGGGCGCTGTCCACATTCCAGGCCCGGCAGGGGCGGGCACTGTCCACTCCTGTCCGCACCTGTCCACCCGTTCCTGCCGGTGAACGGTCGGCTCATCAGCCCGTCGTCATGGCCCTGACCTGCCGCGATCCCAGAGCCTCACGTCCCGGCGGATCTCCGGGTTATAGTCCACCCAACAATTTCCATGGGTGGGTCGGCGCCGAGTCATCCCGACGGTAGACCTCATCGACCGTCCCGACGTAGGGGCCGACAGCGTTGTCCAGAGTGCGAGTTGCCTGCCCGGCCGAGGGTCGGCAGGCGGTGCTCCGCCGTCCGCGCATGACGTACGCGTCGGCGGACGACCACTCCGGTCCCGGTCCCCGTCCCGGGTGTCGGCGCACCACGTGGCGCTTACCGACGGCCTGAGAACTCGGTCAGCGGATCTTCATCGGCCGGATTCACTTCCCGGCGAATCCCACATCCCGATCAGAGTTGTTGACCGCCACCGCCGCCGCCGCCACCACCGCCGCCACCACCGCCACCGCCACCGCCACCACCGAAGCGCCTGCCGCCGCCGCAGCGTTCACTCCGCGCCCGTTCCCCTTGAGAGGCCGCCGTGCCCATGGTTGATCCTCGCTTCAGCGTCTTGTCCGAGGACTTCGCCGCCGATCCCTACCGGTACTTCGCCGGGCTGAGGGACCGGTCACCGGTGCACTTCGAGCCGGCCATCGACAGCTACTTCCTCTCCCGCCATCGGGACGTGAAGCGGGTGCTGACCGACCACGAGGCGTTCACCACCGAGACACTTCAGGTGCGCGCCGAGCCGGTGATGCGCGGACCGGTCCTCGCCCAGATGACCGGGGCCGAGCACACCGCCAAGCGGAAGATCGTCGTCAGGGGCTTCACCGGACAGGCGCTGCGGGAGCAGACCCGCGCCATCCACGCCGACGCCGCCGAGCTCGTCGCGCCCTTTCTTGCCCGGGGACGGATGGACCTCGTCAACGATTTCGGCAAGCCCTTCGCCGTCTACGTGACGCTCGACGTCCTCGGCCTGGACAAGCAGGACTGGCAGCAGGTCTCCGGCTGGCTCAACGGGGTCGGCGAGTTCATCACCAGCATGGGCCTCACCCCCGAACGCCGTCGGCACTGCCTGGACTGTGCCGAGCAATTGGAGGCCTACCTCGCCCCCGTCATCGAACGGCGGCGCCGCCTCCCCGGCGAGGACCTGATATCGAAGCTGTGCACGGCCGGGTCCGACGGCATCGCCATGAGCGACCGCGACGTCACCGCGCTGATCATCAACGTCCTGGTCGCCGCCGTCGAGCCCGCCGACAAGACCCTCGGGCTCCTCTTCAAGCATCTGATCGACCACCCCGAGCAGCTGGCGCAGGTCCGCCAGGACCCGGCCCTGCTGTCGGCCGCGATCGCCGAGACGCTGCGGTACACCCCGCCCGTCCAGCTCGTTCCCCGCCAAGCGGAGAAGGACGCGGTGTTCGCCGGCACCGTCGTCCCGGCAGGGGCCACCGTCTTCTGCATGATCGGCGCGGCGAACCGCGACCCCGACGCCTTCAGCGCCCCGGACACCTTCGACATCCACCGCCAGGACCTGGGCACCGATCGCTCCTTCACCGCCGCCGCCCAGCACCTGGCCTTCGGCACCGGACTCCACCAGTGCGTCGGCGCGGCCTTCGCCCGCGCCGAGATCGAGACCGTGGCCGCGCTGCTGCTCCCCCTGCTCGACCAGGTCCGCTACAGCCCCGGCTTCCGCTACCGGGAGACCGGCCTGTACACCCGCGGTCCCGCCGCCCTGTCGCTGGACTTCACACCGGTCCACGAAGGTGCACCGGCCAGGGCGGAACCCGGCCCCTCGTCCTGCCCTCTACCAGGTCGGCCGGCGCCCCATCCTCCCTTGCTCCAGGAGTCAGGGCCTGCCGTGCGTACGACCACCACCCCCACCGGGAGAGAACAGCGATGACTCCGACCGACATCACCCGAGCCATCAACGACCTGCTGTTCACCCCGGGCCTCGACCTCGACGAAGCCATCGACCGGCACTTCACGCCCGACTACCGCCAGCGCACCAACGGCGAGTGGAGCGACCGGGCCGGCTTCACCCAGCACATGACCCGCCTCCGTTCCGTGGTGCTCAGCGGGCACATCGAGGTCCACGACGAATTCCGCGACGGTCCGCGCTACGCGGACCGCCATTCCGTCACCGTCACCAGGAACGACGGCCGCACCTCACGCACCGAGGTGTACCTCTTCGCCCGGTTCGCCCCCGACGGGCGATTCCAGTGCGTCGAAGAGACCACCCTCCTGGTCACGGGCCACGACGACGACCGAAACCTGGGAACCATCAAGTGACGGGCGGGCCGGACCGCCGCCACACATGCCTCGCGCCGGTGCCGGTGCCGGTCACCGCGAGGTTCGGAGGGAACTTCCGGGCTGCGTTGTCCGGAGCTGAGACGAGCGGAGGGGAGCCGCCATGGTCTCCATCGGAGAGAGACTGAGCAGCGCGCGAGTACAGGCCTTCATCGGCCGGGACGATGAACTCGCGCGCTTCGCGGCGGCTTTGGCCTGCGATCCGCAGGCGCCGTTCGCGTTCTACGTGTCCGGGCCGGGTGGCATCGGGAAGTCGACGCTGCTGCGGCGCCTGGCGGACCACGCCCGTAAGGCGGGCCGGCCGCTCGTCGAGCTGGACGGCCGTTTCGTCGGCCGGGATCCGGCCGACTTCGAGCGCGCGGCCGCCCCGTTCCTGGACGTCGCCGGAACGGTCCTGTTCGTGGACTCCTTCGAGAAGTGCCAGTGGCTGGAGAGCTGGCTGTGGCACCACTTCCTGCCGCGGGCCGCGGACGGCGCCCTGGTCGTCCTGGGTGGTCGGCTCGCACCGCAGCCGCAGTGGAGCTCCGACCCCGCCTGGGCCGGGCTCCTGCACGTGACCGAACTGGAGCCGTTCTCCGCGGAGCAGGCCCGGAGCCTGCTGGTCGCGGCCCGGATCCGGCCCGAACTGCGGGACCTGGTGCTCCGCTTCGCCGGAGGCAACCCGCTGGCCCTGTCCCTCGCGGCGGCAGCCGATTCGACGGGTTGGAACAGGGAGGAGACGTGGGCGCCCTCGGCCGACGTCCTGCGCACCCTGCTGGCGGGGCTGATCGGAGAGGTGCCGACGGCAGCGCACCGCCGCGCCCTGGAGGTGGTGGCGCAGGCACATTCGACGTCCGAGGAGCTGCTGTCCGCGGTACTGCCCGAGGAGGACGCCCATCTGCTGTTCGGCTGGCTGCGGGAGCTGCCCTTCATGGAGTCCACGCACCGGGGGCTCCACCCGCACGACGCCGCCCGCGAGACCCTCGCCGCCGACCTGCGCTGGCGGGCACCCAACGCCTACGTGACGATGCGCCTGCGGCTGGCGGAGGAGTACATGCGCCTGCTGCGCGAGGCACCCGAGGAGCGGGTCTGGACGGTCACCGACGAACTCTTCTACCTCTTCCGTGAGGTGGAGATCCTCGCGCGACTGCGCACGTGGTCCCGTGAGGACGAGGTGCACGACCGTCCGCTGCACCCGGACGACCTCGACGCCGTACTGCGCATGGCCGAGGAGACCGAGGGCCCGGAATCCGCGGAGCTGGTCCGCTACTGGGCGCGGCGCCAGCCGCAGGCCTTCAGCGTCTACCGTCTGGTGAGCACGGGCCGGATCGTGGCGTTCACCGCCCGACTCGCCCTGCCGGCCCCTCCCGACCCCCAGGACCTGGCCACCGATCCCGTGATCGCGGCCGCCTGGGCGTACACCGACGCCACGGCGCCGGTGAGCCCCGGCGATCACATCGGCGTGAGCCGCTTCTCGGTCTACCCCGAGCGGTACCAGGTCCCCTCGCGCGTCATCGACCTGAGCAGTTCCCGCGCCCAGGCGGAGGCCGCCCGCGCCCGCGGCCGCGCATACGGCTTCGCCGTCTGGCGCGACGCCGACGCCTGGGCCGAGCGCGTCAGGGGCAGCCTCGCCGACACCGGTGCGCGACCGCTGGTCGGTGAGCACACCTACGGGCTGTTCGGCGTCGACTGGCGACAGGTGCCCGTCGAGGCCTGGATCGGCCGCTTCATATCGGCCCCCGACGCGCCCGCCGAGTCCGGACCACCGCACGGTTCGCGCAGCGCGTTCGACCAGGCCGTGCGCGAAGCCCTGTCGCACTGGCGCGACCCTGGCGCCTTCGCGGCCTGCGCCCTGATGCGCGCCCGCCTGGCGGCCGACTTCACCGACCCCGTCGAGGAATTGCGCGCCCTGCTGCGCCAGGCCGTCGACGACCTCGCCCGCGACCCGCGCGGAGTGCGGGCCCGCGACGCACTGACGGCGAGTCACTTCTCCGGCGCCCCCACCCAGGAGGCCGCCGCCCGCCGCCTGAGCCTGCCGTACGGCACCTACCGGCGCCACCTGCGCCAGGGCCTGGACCTGCTGTGCGAGGCCCTGTGGGAATGGGAGCTGCACGGCTCCCGCCCCTAGTGACCTGAAAGCGCCGAGGAACCCGGTTCCCCTGCCCGTGTGCGACACACCTGCCGCGGCGTAGCCGTGTCGACGGCCGCGCCAGGACCGAGGTCGTCCCGCGGCCGGGAACCTGGCGCTCACACCTGCGCGGAGCGCCCTGTGCGATCCGGTTAACCCCCTGTACCCACGCGCCGTGACCACCCGGTAATGCCGCCTTCCTAGGGTGGCGACCGTGGGAACGTCCCACCGCCCGCCGCTCCACACCCGCCGCTCCACGCCCGGCGGGCACGGGGCGAGGGCTGCGAGCCCCGGGGAGGGAGTGACGGTGACGGCGTCAGGCTCGGAGGCGGACAGTGTGCGGACGGTCTGCTCGTACTGCGGAGTCGGCTGCGGCGTCGTGCTCGACATCGGGCGGGACGCCTCCACCGGCAGGCGGACCGTCGCCAAGGTCTCCGGGGACAGGAAGCACCCGGCGAACTTCGGACGGCTCTGCACGAAGGGCTCGACCAGCGCGGACATGATGGCCGCCACCGGGCGGGCCGGCACGGCGCTGATCCGGGCCGAGCGCGGTACCGAGCCCGTGCGGACGGACGTGGACGCGGCGATCACGGCGGTCGCCGGGCGGCTGCGCGCGATTCTGGACGAGCACGGGCCGGACGCGCTGTCCTTCTACGTATCCGGGCAGATGTCGTTGGAGGCGCAGTACCTGGCGAACAAGCTGGCCAAGGGCTTCGTGCGGACGAGCCGGATCGAGTCCAACTCCCGGCTGTGCATGGCCAGTGCCGGCTCCGGCTACAAGCTGTCGCTGGGCGCGGACGGCCCGCCCGGCTCGTACCAGGACTTCGACCACGCGGACGCGTTCTTCGTGATCGGCGCGAAGATGGCCGACTGCCATCCGATCCTGTTCCTGCGGATGATGGACCGGGTCAAGTCGGCCGGGGCGAAGCTCATCGTCGTCGACCCACGGCGCACCGCCACCGCCGCCAAGGCCGACCTGTTCCTGCAGATCAAGCCGGGCACGGACCTGGCCCTGCTGAACGGACTGCTGCACCTGCTGGTGGCGAACGGCCACACGGACGAGGCGTTCATCGCGGAGTTCACCGACGGATGGGCGGAGCTGCCCTCCTTCCTGGCCGACCACCCGCCCGCGAAGGTCGCCGAGATCACCGGGATACCGGAGGCGGACATCCGGCGGGCCGCGCGGTGGATCGGCGAGGCGGGGGAGTGGATGAGCTGCTGGACGATGGGGCTCAACCAGTCCACGCACGGCACCTGGAACACCAACGCCCTGGTCAACCTGCACCTCGCCACCGGGGCGATCTGCCGCCCCGGCAGCGGGCCGTTCTCCCTCACCGGCCAGCCCAACGCGATGGGCGGCCGCGAGATGGGCTACATGGGACCGGGCCTGCCCGGCCAGCGCTCCGTCCTCGTGGACGAGGAGCGTGCCTTCATCGAGGACCTGTGGGGCGTCGAGGCGGACACACTGCGGACCGAGGTCGGGCGGGGCACGGTGGAGATGTTCGAGCGGATGGCCGCCGGGGACGTCAAGGCGTGCTGGATCATCTGCACCAACCCGGTCGCCTCCGTCGCCAACCGCAGGACCGTCATCGCCGGTCTGGAGGCCGCCGAACTGGTCATCACGCAGGACGTGTTCGCGGAGACCGAGACCAACGCGTACGCCGATGTCCTGCTGCCCGCCACGCTGTGGGCCGAGTCCGACGGCATCATGATCAACTCGGAGCGGAACCTCACCCTCGTCCAGGGCGTCGTCGACCCGCCAGGGCAGGCGCTGCCCGACTGGCAGCTCATCGCCCGAGTCGCCTGCGAGATGGGGTTCGCCGACGCCTTCACCTACGCGGGCGCCGAGGACGTCTTCGAGGAGCTCAAGCGGGCCTGGAACCCGAAGACCGGCTGGGATCTGCGCGGCGTCAGCTACCGGCGGCTGCGCGAGACGCCGGTGCAGTGGCCGGCCCCGGCCCCGGACGGCGGCGACCGCAACCCGATCCGCTACCTCAACGACGGCGTCAGCCAGAGCCTGCTGGAACGCACGGACGGGACCCGGCCCCGGCTGGCGTTCCCCACCCCCACCGGCCGCGCGCAGTTCTTCGCCCGCCCGCACCTGCCGGCGGCCGAACTCCCCGACGACGACTACCCGTTCGTCCTCAACACCGGGCGGCTCCAGCACCAGTGGCACACCCTCACCAAGACCGGAAAGGTCGCCAGACTCAACCGGCTCAACCCCGGTCCGTTCATCGAACTGCACCCCGACGATGCCGCCGCCATGGACGCCCGGGACGGCGACCACATCGAGGTCGCCTCCCGTCGCGGTCGTGCCGTCCTGCCCGCCGTCGTCACCGACCGGGTACGCCCGGGGAACTGCTTCGCGCCATTCCACTGGAACGACCTCTTCGGCGAATACCTCGGCATCAACGCCGTCACGAACGACGCCGTCGACCCGATCTCGTTCCAGCCCGAGTTCAAGGCCTGTGCCGTGGCGCTGCGCGTGGTGGCGGCCCCGGCACCCAGGAAGACCGACCCCGGGGTCGGCCGCGGGGTCCAGGAGCAGCAGCCGCACGCGGTGCCCGCCGCACCGCCGACCCGCGACGAGTCTCCCGAGTCGCCTGAGCCGGCCGCGGCCGTCCCCGCGCTGACCGCGCTGACCGCACTGTTCGGTCTGACCGACCTCCCCGCGCCGGTACTGGGCGAACAGGAGCGCCGCTACCTGTCCGGATTCCTCTCCGGTGTCGCCCTGGCGCCGCCCGGTGGTGTCCCGGTGCTGCCCGCGGACGCGCCCTTCGACCCCGGGACGGCTCTGTGGGTGGACGGCGTGCTGGCCGGCATGTTCTCCCGAACCACGGCCCCTGCTACCTCTACCGCCCCTGCTACCTCTACCGCCCCTGCCTCCCCGGCCGCTCCCGTGGTCCCCGCCACCGGCGTGGCCTCCGAAGCCGCGCCGCCCCGGGAACTGCTCGTGCTGTGGGCCTCGCAGACCGGAAACGCCGAGGAGTTCGCCGCCACCGCGGCAGGCCACCTCACCGGGGCCGGACGCGTATCGACCCTGCTCCCGATGGCCGACGCGGCCCCCGAGCAGCTCACGCCCGGCACCGACCTGCTGATCGTCACCAGCACCTTCGGCGACGGCGACGCCCCCGACAACGGCGCCGCCTTCTGGCAGGGTCTGACCGCTCCCGATGCCGCCCGGCTGGCCGGTGTGCGGTACGCCGTCCTGGCGTTCGGCGACTCCAGCTACGACGACTTCTGCGGCCACGGCCGCCGCCTGGACGATCGTCTCGCGGAACTCGGCGCCACCCGCCTGCACCCGCGTACCGACTGCGAACCCGACTACGACGAAGCCGCCGCGCAGTGGCTCGACCGGATCACCACCGCCCTGGCAACCACCCCCGCCACCGCCGTCGCCCCTTCCGCCACGGCCGGGCCGGCCGCGCCCGCAGCCTTCTCCAAGGCGTCCCCGTTCGCGACCCTGCTCATCGGGAACCGCCTGCTCAGTCTGCCCGGATCGCAGAAGGAGGTACGGCAGTTCGCCTTCGACACACGCGGCGCCGAACTCGCCTACGAGGCGGGCGACGCCCTCGGTGTGTGGCCGGTGAACGGCTCCGCACTCGTCGCCGAATGGCTCGCCCTCACCGGCCTCGACCCCGACGAGAGCGTGGACGTCCCCGACAGCGGTGCCATCCCTCTCGGCGAAGCGCTGCGGACCCGCTTCGACATCACCCGCATCACCCCCGCCCTCCTCAAGTTCGTCACCGCGCGCACCGGCGACCGCGACCTCCAGCGGCTCCTGCGCCCCGACAACACGGGCGAGTTGGCGAAATGGAGCTGGGGCCGGCAGGCCGCCGACGTCGTCGGTGCCTTCCCCGTCCGGGCCTCCGCCGCCGAGTGGGCCGCGGTCCTCAAGCGACTGCAGCCCCGTCTGTACTCCATCTCCTCCAGCCCGCTGGCACATCCCAGTGAGGTCCGCCTCACGGTGTCCGTCGTCCGCTACACCAACGACCGCGGCCGGGACCGGACAGGCGTCTGTTCCCCGTACCTGGCGGACAGCGCCGACGACGGTCCTGTGCAGGTGTTCGTCCAGCGCTCGCCGGACTTCCGGCCGCCCGCCGGATCCGCCACACCCATGATCATGGTGGGTCCCGGCACCGGCGTCGCACCGTTCATCGGCTTCCTGGAGGACCGGCAGGCCCGCGGTCACACCGGACCCAACTGGCTGTTCTTCGGCGAGCAGCGTGCGGCCACCGACTTCTACTACCAGCGGGAGCTGGAGGCCTTTCGCGCCTCCGGCCGGCTGGACCGCCTCGACGTCGCCTTCTCACGCGACCAGCGCAACAAGATCTACGTTCAGGACCGGATGCGCGAGCACGGCCCGCGGCTGTGGCGGTGGCTCCAGGACGGCGCCCACTTCTACGTCTGCGGCGACGCGGGCCGCATGGCCAAGGACGTCGACCGGACGCTGCGGGAGATCGTGGCGGCACACGGCGGCCTGGACGAGGAGTCGGCCGCCGCGTACGTCCGGCGGTTGGCGTCCGACAAGCGGTACGTCCGCGACGTCTACTGATGGCGTGGGCGCGCGCGGGCGTTGGGGTGGGCGTCCGGCGTCCGGCCGCCGCCCCGTTGCGGACACCGCCCCGCGATCAGTAAGCCACGGGATCGAGCTCCCGCAGGACGGCCTGCCCCGCCGCGCGGTGCTCGGCGGCCGCGGTCGGATCCGTTGCGTTGAGCACGATCGCGATGCCCTCGTGGGCCAGCGCCTCCTCGGACCGGAATCCCAGTTTCGGGGCCAGCTCCAGCGCCTGCCGGTGCAGCCGCAGGGCCTCGTCGGGGAGGCCCGCGAGCCGGCAGGTCTCGGCGTAGCCGTTGAGGAAATGGATCTTCCAGTGGTCCTCGAACAGCTCGTCCAACAGCGCGAACGCCTCCCGATGGCTGGCCAGCGCCTCCTCGTACCGGCCCATCTGCCGCAGCGCGACGCCCAGGCAGTTGAGGCACCAGGCCTCGTTGTTCATGTGCCCGTCCTCACGGGCCAGCGCCAGTGCCTGGTGCAGGTGCTCCGCCGCCTCGTCGGGCGAATCGACGGCGATGGCCACGCCGAGGGTGATCCGCGCCGTCAGGGTGGGCGGCCAGGACGGGTCCGCGTGGGAAATGTCGAGCACCTCGCGGGCCCGCTGCGCCGCCTGGTCGCGGTGTCCCAGCTGCAGCATCGCCCAGGCCTCCGACGCGGCCGCGTGGGCCGAACCCGTCGGGCAACCGGCCTCCTCGTACAACTTCCCCGCCAGCCGGAAGAGTTCGAGCGGCTCGTCGACATGTCCCTCGTCCGATCTCAGATAGCCGCGGCGCATGGCCAGTTCGGCCTCCGACCGGACGTCTCCCGCCCGGGACAGCCCCAGTTCGGCCGCCTCGTACGCGGCGCCCGCCTCCGCCATCCGGCCCGCGTTGTAGCGCGCGAAGCCCAGGTCGCTGTGCGCCTCGGCCAGTTGTAGCGGATCACCCAGGCGTTCCGCGGCGGCCAGTGACCGCTCGAAGAGGAAGTTGAGGTGTGTCGTGCCGCAGCGCCGCGCGAAGTACGCCCGCAGGAAGCGCGGCAGCTCGCGCACGTGCACATCGGCACCGATGGCGACCGCCGTTTCGAAGACGGCGATCAGCGTTTCGTACTCCGAGACGAGCCAGCCGAGAGCCGCGTTCTTGTCGGTGAACCGCGGCAGTGCGGCCGGGGGCCGGCCCGCGGAGGCCGGCCGGCCGGGCGACAGGACCGGCAGCGCGGCGTCGGCGGCGGCCGCCGCGTGCACGTAGTAGTCGAGGAAGCGGCCCAGCGCCCGTTCCCGCTCGGCCGGCGAGTCCTGCTCTTCGCAGGCCCGGCGGGCGTGCTGGTGCACCAGGTCGTGCAGCCGGTACCGGCCCGTCGCGGGCTGCTGGACCAGGTGTGCGTCGAGCAGGTCCTCCAGCATCTCCCGGGCGCTGTTCAGCGGCACGTCCGCCAGGGCCGCCGCCACGTACTCGTCGAAGGCGGTGCCGGGCAGCAGGCCCAGCAGCCGGAACAGACGTGCCTTGGAGCGGTCCAACTGCCGTACGGACATGGCGAACGCGGTGTCGAACTCGGTCGCGCCCTCCGACAGCCGTTCGACGAGGACGCCGACGGTCCAGCCCGGCCGGTGCCGCAGCCGGGCCGCCGCCAGCCGCAGGGCCAGCGGCAGATGGCCGCACAGCCGCAGCACCTCGGCGGCGGACCGCGGATCGCGGTCCAGCCGGCCGTCGGGGCCGCTGGGGTCGCCGCTGGCCCGGGCCAGCAGCTCCGCGCTCTCCTGCGGGCTCAGCACGTCCAGCGAGACCGGGGGCACCTCGTCCAGGCCCAGCAGCCGGTTGCGGCTCGTGATCAGGGCGACGGAGGGGCCGGCGCCGGGCAGCAGCGGGCGGACCTGGTCGGCGTCGGCGGCGTTGTCGAGGACCACGACGGCCCGCCGGCCGGCGAGTTCCGACCGCCAGCAGGCGGCCAGCTGTTCCACGCCCTCCTGCGGGACCCTCTCGGACGGGACGCCGAGCGCGCCGAGCAGCATCCGCAGGACCGAACCGGGATCGAACGGCTCCCGGCCCTCGGTGAATCCGTGCAGGTCCACATAGAGCTGGGCGTCCGGGTACCGGTCGGTGAGCCGGTGCGCGGCGTGCACCGCCAGACAGGTCTTGCCGATGCCCGCCATGCCGTCGACGGCGACCACCCGGTGACTGTCCACCGCGGCGAGCACGGCCGCGAGTTGGGCCTCACGGCCGGTGAAGTCCGGTACGTCACGCGGTAGATCGTTGCGGGGTTTCGGCTGGGCCAGCCGGCTGGCCTTCGGAGGCGCGGGCAACGGGTTCGAGGACCGTTCCCACAGGTGTCGCAGCGGGCGGGGGTCGCGCTTGACGAGCCGGCAGAGGGCGATCACCGCAGGCCAGGGCGGCACGGTCTGTCCGCTGAGGTAGCGCGACAGCGATGACGAGCTGAGTCCGGCGTCCTTCGCGAGAGCCCGGACGCCGAGCCCGGACAGCTCCTGCAGCATGCGCAGTCGGGCGGACAGTTCGTCCTGTGGGTCGGTCCTCGCTGTTCGCTGTTCCATGTCCACCATTCCCCCGTTTCCCTGTCCCGCTCCGGCCGAAGTATTCCGGGCCGTTTCTCCGCTGGTCAAGGCTGTTCCAGCTGTCCCAGGGCGTCCCATGGCCGTCGTCGTGACGGGCGGGAACGGCTGTTATGGAGTCACACCCCGGGGAGAACGGGGCACCGAACGACACGAGGAGCAGACCGAGATGCAGTCCCGTATGCAGAACCCCGCCGCCGTACTGTCCGACGCGATGCAGCCCATCCAGCAGCTCTTCAAGGCGGTGCACTCCGGCGGGGTGGACGGCCAGACGCTGGAGCTGGTGCATCTGCGGGTCAGCCAGATCAACGGCTGCAGCGCCTGCGTCGACGGCGGCGCCAAGTCGGCCCGCAAGGCCGGAGTGAGCGACGAGCGGCTGGCCACGGTCGTCGCCTGGAGGGAAGCCCCGTACTTCACCGACGAGGAGCGGGCGGCCCTCGCGCTGGCCGAGGCCGCGACGCGGCTGGCCGACACCTCCGACCCGGTGAGCGACGAGGTCTGGGACACGGCCGCCACCTACTTCGACGAGAAGCAGCTGGCCGCGATCGTCCTGATGATCGGCGTCACCAACATGTTCAACCGCCTCAACGCCACGACCCGCCAGATCGCCGGCGCCTGGGGCTGACGGGCACCCGCCCCGGCCGGCGGGCAAGGGCCCGCCGGCCGGCCGATCCGGGGCCACCAGGGGCGCATCGCCCCGTGAACGCCAATTTCGGAGGAGCCGCCGCCGCGACAGCTCCCCAGCATGACGATGCCATCCATCACATCACGTACCAGGAGGAATTCCACCATGAAGGACATCCAGCAGCCTGCCAGGAAGACCACCCCGGCCGCCTCGACCTTCGAGGGGTTCACGGACGAGGAGCGCGCCGCGATGAAGGAGCACGCCAAGGAGCTCAAGGCCGCCGCCCGCCGCGGATCGCGCGCTGAGAAGGCCGCGGAGGAGGAAGCCGCCGTGGTCGCGAAGATCGCCGAAATGGTGGACTCGGACCGGGTGATGGCCGAACGGATGCACGCGGTCGTCAAGGCGAGTGCGCCGGACCTCGCACCGAAGCTCTGGTACGGAATGCCCGCGTACGCCAGGGACGGCAAGGTCGTCTGCTTCTTCCAGAGCGCGCAGAAGTTCAACTCGCGGTACGCGACCTTCGGCTTCAGCGACCAGGCGCACCTCGACGACGGCGCCATGTGGCCGACTTCCTACGCCCTGAGGGAGCTGAGCGCCACCGACGAGGCGCGGATCGGCGAGATCGTGAAGCAGGCGGCCGGCTGAGGGAGGCCCGCAGGTCTGGTTCTGGCCCTTCTGGAACAAGGGCCTGAGCCCGTACGGAGTAACCGCGCCGGGCACCGCCGAGCGGCACGGCGCCCCTTGCGAGAGCCTGCCCTTGCGTGCGGCGTCAGCTACTCCACGTCGTCCCAGGCCATCGAGCTCATTCGCCAGCCGGCAGGCGTCCGGACGAACTGTGTGGTCTTGTGGCCGGAGCCCTCGAACCACTCACCCTTGAGGAAACCGGACTTGCGGTAGTCGCTGAACCGGTGCGCGATCGACCCGAAGATCTCGGTCCGCTCGGCGACCTCCCACTCGGAGAACTCCGTCAGCGTCCCATCGGTGAGGATCTTCTCCCGGGGCTCGATGAACGCCTCGAGGTCGTAGATCACGGGCTCGGCCCCGACATTCTTGATGATCATCCCCTGCGGGATGAAGACCTCGCGGACGACGTCGACGTTCGGCCGGTTGCCGGCGGTGTTGGTGAACGCGCCGAGGAAGGCGCGCATCAACTGGTCGAGCTCGGCCTTGACGTCGGACACGGGTACCCCTCCCACGGTGAAACGCTTGGCGCCTGATCGTCGCCCACCGTCCACGTGGCGGCAACCCTCCTGGAAGCCGGGGCGATCCTCGGAACGGCCGGCTGCGCGCTCAGAACGGCCGCGCTCAGAACGGCCGGGCTCAGAACGGCCGGGTGCGCGTCCGGGGCACCCGTGGGCCGCGGAACGACAGTGTGCTGCTGAGGACGAGGTTGGTGGTCGTGCTGCCGAACTGGGCCAGCGCGTCGACGATCTCCTCCAGGCCGGCCATCGATGTGGTCGCCACCTTCAGCACGTAGCAGTCGTCCCCGGTGGTGCGCAGACACTCCAGGATCTCGGAGCGCTCCTCGATCAGCCGGTGCAACGGCTCGTGCCGGGTCCCCGGATATTTCAGCCGGATCACCGCCAGCACTCCGTACCCGGTCCGCTCCAGGTTCACCTCGGCCCGGAACCCCGTGATCACCTCGGCCGCCTCCAGCCGCCGCACCCGCTCCGTCGTCGCCGACGCGCTCAGGTTCACCCGCCGGGCCAGCTCGGTGAAGGCGATCCGGCCGTCCTTCTGGAGCTCCGCCAGGATCGCCCAGTCCGTCTCGTCAAGACTCTCCGTCATCCGCCCAGATTACCGGCGAATCCACGGGCGAACCGCCGCTGAACAGGGAGGAATCCCTTCTGGCGACCCGGGCTCCCTGACTAGGCTCAGGTCTGTGAAGATCGGCGTCAACATCCTCAATTTCGGCCCCGGCACCGACCCGGGACTCCTGCGGAGCTGGGCACAGACCGTGGAGGGCCTGGGCTTCGACCTGCTGATGCTCTCGGACCACGTGGCGATCACGCCCGACGTCGCCGAGCGCTACCCGGCACCCTTCTACGAGCCCTTCACCACCCTGTCCTGGCTGGCCGGCCTCACCACCCGGATCCGGCTCGGCACCACGGTCCTCATCGTTCCGTACCGCCATCCGCTGCTCACCGCCCGGATGGCGGCCAACCTGAACGAGCTCAGCGACGGCCGGCTGGTTCTCGGGGTGGGGGTGGGCTGGGCGCGGCAGGAGTTCGCCGCCCTCGGGATCCCGTTCGAACAGCGTGGCCGCATCACCGACGACCATCTGCGCGACATCCGGACGGCCTGGGCGGACACCGCCTCCTACGGAACCCGGAAGATCCCGTTGTGGGTCGGCGGCAACAGCGACGCGGGCCTGCGCCGGGCCGTGCGGCTGGGCGACGCGTGGCATCCACTGCGCTGCACCATGCCGTGGCTGCGCGAAGCCGCCGGCAGGCTGCAGGCGGCCGCGGCCGGGCAACAGCTCCCCGTACCCGCCTTCGCCCCCCGCATCGCTCTGAAGATCACCCCCGAACCGGCCGTCGGACCGGAACGCCTCGCCGGCGAGGGGACCATCGACCAGATCGTGGACGACCTGGAACAACTACGGCTGCTGGGAGCCGACTCCGTCGTCCTCGACACCTACGGCGGCGACCCTGGCGAGACCTGCCAACCGCAGGGGAGTTGGCAGGCACTCGCCAGGGTCGCCGCTCACGTCCACCCGCCCCGCACCAGAACGGAGCCGTCATGACCACACCCGACGACCACGCCCTCCTCCGGCGGGCCATCGCGCTCGCGGCGAAGGCACGCGCCGACGGCAACCCGCCGTTCGGGTCGCTGCTGGCGGCGCCGGACGGGACGGTGCTGGCCGAGGAGCACAACACGACGCTCACCGACCAGGACATCACCGCGCACCCGGAGCTGAAACTGGCGCGGTGGGCCGCGAAGGAGCTGGACGCGGCCACCGCGGCGGAGACCACGATGTACACCAGCTGCGAGCCGTGCGAGATGTGCGCGGCGGTCATCCAGCGGGCGGGGCTGCGGCGGGTGGTGTTCGCGCTGTCCAACGAACAGCTCCTGGACATCCGGCCGGGCAGCGGCCAGCCGCCCGTCCCGCAGGACGGCCCGGCGCTCCTCGACGAGGTGCGGGAGGTCGTCGAGCCGTACTACCGCTGACCGCGAGCGTCCGGCAGCGCGGACTGCCGGCCCGTCAGGCGTTCACCAGGGTCGGGGAGAACTGGTTGGCGGGGCGGGGCAGGCCGTAGTGCTCGCGCAGGGTGCGGCCGGTGTACCCGGTGCGGAACAGACCGCGCTCCCGCAGGATCGGCAGCACCCGCTGCACGAACACCTCAAGTCCTGAGGGCAGGACGGCCGGCATGATGTTGAACCCGTCGGCCGCCCCGTTCCTGAACCAGTGCTCGATGGTGTCCGCCACCTGCACGGGCGTGCCGGCGAAGGTCCGGTGGCCGCGCCCGCCGCCGAGCCGGCCGATGAGCTGCCGTACCGTCAGCCGCTCCCGGCGCGCGAGCTCCACGACCAGCGTGTAGCGGCTCTTGGAGCCCTCGATCTGGTCCTCGTCGGGCAGGTCGGCCGGCAGTTCCTCGTCGAGGGCGAACCGGTCCGGGTCGAGCCCCAGCAGGGTGGCGAGCTGGAGTTTGGCGTACTCCGGCTGGATCAGCCGGCCCAGTTCCGCGTCCAGCTCCAGGGCCTCGGCCTCGGTGTCGCCGATGACCGGCACGATGCCCGGCAGGATCTTCACACCGTCCGGGTCCCGGCCGGCCGCCGCGGCCCGCCGCTTGACGTCCGCGTAGAACGCCTGGCCCTCCTCGAAGGTCGGCTGGGCGGTGAACACCGCCTCGGCGTAGCGTGCCGCGAAGTCCTTGCCGTCCTCGCTGGATCCGGCCTGCACCAGCAGCGGATGGGCCTGCGGTGAGCGCGGCACGTTCAGCGGACCGTCCACCTGGAAGTACTTGCCGGCATGGCCGAACCGGTGCACCCGGTCCGACTCGGCGTGCACCCCGCGGTCCTTGTCGGCCACGACCGCGTCGTCCTCCCAACTGTCCCAGAGCTTGGTGGAGACCTCGATGAACTCGGCCGCCCGCTCGTAGCGGTCGGCGTGCGCGGGCTGGGCTTCGAGGCCGAAGTTGCGCGCCGCCGCGTCGCCCGCGGTGGTGACGATGTTCCAGCCGGCCCGGCCGCCCGAGATGTGGTCCAGCGAGGAGAACCGCCGCGCCAGGTTGTACGGCTCGTTGTAGCTGGTCGACGCGGTGGCGATCAGCCCGATCCGGCTGGTCACGGCGGCCAGTGCGGTCAGCAGCACCGTCGGCTCCAGCCGGCCGCTCGGCCGCCGGCCCGGGTCGCCCCACAGCGCGGGACTGTCCGCCAGGAACAACGAGTCGAACGCGGCGTCCTCGGCGATCCGGGCGAGCCGCTGGTGGTAGGCGACGTCGATGTGTGCCAGCGGCTCGGACTCGGGCAGCCGCCAGGACGCCTCGTGATGGCCGGTGTCATGGATGAACAGATTGAAGTGCAGGCTGCGGTCGGTGCTGCTCATGATGCGTCGACTCCAAGGAGAAGGTCCGGGTGCGGGGCGGAGGGCAGGGAGTGGTAGCGGCCGTCGTGGTGGACGAGCGGCCGGTGGAAGTCGGCGAGCCAGGACGATTCGACGCGGGCGATGACGATGCGGTGGTCGCCCGCCGTCACGATGTCCGCGATCCGGACCTGCAACCACCCGGGCGCCTCGTCGAGCACCGGTGCACCACCGGGCAGTCGGCTCCAGCGGGTCGGCCCGCCGAAGCGGTCGATCCCGCTGGTGGCGAACCGCTGCGCGACGGCCTCCTGTTCGGCGCCGAGGAAGTTCACGACGGCGGTGTCGGCGTCCCGGATGTGCGGCCAGCTCGACGCGGTCGACGCGATGCCGAAGGACACCAGTGCGGGTTCCAGGGAGAGCGACGTGAGTGAGGTCGCGGTGAATCCGGCGGGACCGCGGCCGGCATCCGTGGTGATCACGACGACGCCCGCCGGGTGCCTCCGGAACACCTGCCGGAACCGGTCCGGAGTGACCGGACCCGCCTCGGTGGACATGACCGGTCCCGTCTCGGTGTACGTGACCGGACCCGCCTCGGTCGAAAGGATGTCGGTCATCATGTCTCCTTCACCCCGCCGTTCTCCTCGACTCCCAGCGCGGCCAGGAGCCGCTCGCGGTACTCGCCCAGGTGCGGGTCGCGGTACGAGCGCGGATGCGGCAGGTCGATGGTCAGATCGAGGCCGAAGCGCCCCTGGTCGAGCACCAGGACCCGGTCGGCGAGCACGATCGCCTCGTCCACGTCATGGGTCACCAGGAGCACGGAGGGCCGGTGGCGTTCCCACAGTTCACGCAGCAGGGTGTGCATCCTGATCCGGGTGAGCGCGTCGAGCGCCCCGAACGGCTCGTCGGCGAGCAGCAGTTCGGGCTCCCAGACCAGCGAACGGGCGAGCGCCGCGCGCTGCTGCTCCCCGCCGGAGAGCTGACTGGGCCAGGCCCGTTCGCGTCCGGCCAGACCGACCTCGGCCAGCGCGCCGCGGCCGCGTTCTGCGGGGTCCTTGCCCTGCGAGTCCTTGCCCCGCGCGCCGAGGAGGACGTTGTCCAGGACCCGGCGCCAGGGCAGCAGCCGGGAGTCCTGGAAGACGACCGAGAGCCGTTCGGGCGCCTGGAGTTCGCCGGTGCCGGTGACGTCGTGGTCGAGATCGGCGATGGCCCGCAGCAGGGTGCTCTTGCCCGAGCCGCTGTGTCCGAGCAGGGCGACGAACTGGCCCGGCGGGATGTCCAGGTCGATGCCGTCCAGGACCACGCGCTCGCCGAAGCCACGGGTCAGCCCGCTGATGTGGACGGCGGGCGGGGTCAGGTGTTCAACGAGCGCCGCCATGACAGCACCCTCCGTTCCAGGATGCGGACGACGGAGTCGGAGGCGAAGCCGAAGACGCCGTAGATGAGCAGACCGAGGACGATCACGTCGGTCTGGCCGTAGTTCTGCGCCTGGAACATCATGTAGCCCAGGCCGTTGGTGGCGTTGATCTGCTCCAGCACGACGAGCGAGAGCCAGGAGCCGGTCACTCCGAGCCGCAGCCCGACGAAGAAGCCGGGCAGGGCGCCGGGGATGACGATCTGCCGGATGAACTGCCACCGGCTCAGCCGGAGCACCTCGCCGAGTTCGACGAAGCGGTGGTCGATGCCCGACAGCGCCGAGTACAGGTTGAGGTAGATCGGGATGTAGACCACGATCGCGATGATCGCGACCTTGAACGTCTCCCCGATGCCGAGCCACAGGATGAACAGGGGTATCAGCCCGAGCGTCGGCACGGAACGGTTGATCTGGACCGTGCCGTCGATGACGGCCTCGCCGATCCGGCTCAGCCCGGCGAGCAGGGCCAGCACCACGCCCGCGGTCAGGCCGATGGCGAAGCCCTGGGCGGCGCGCCACAAGGACTCGGTGATGTCGGTACCGAGCGTGCCGGACGACCACAGGTGGGCGCCGGTGCGCACGACCGTCCAGGGTGCCGGCAAGGTGCGCGGGTCGAGTGAGCCGGTCACGTTGGCGACCGACCAGATCACCAGCAGCAGCGCCGGTCCCAGCAGACGGGCGTAGGGCAGGCGCTTGCCGGGAGCCAGCCGGCGCACCCGGCGGCGCACAGGCGTGGCGGTCGGTGGGCCGGTGGTCGGCGGATCGGCGGCGACCGCGTCCGCGGTGCCGGGCGCGGCGAGCTGTTCGGAGACGGTGTCCGTCACGGGAATCAACTCCGGTACTGCGCGGCGACGGCGTTGGACGCGATGGGCTCGAACCGGCGGTCGAAGAGCACATCGGCCTTGACGGACTTGACGAAGCCGCCTTCCGCGAGCAGATCGATCGTCTCCTGCTCCCAGGCGATCGCCTCGTCCCAGGTCGGGGGCAGCAGCGGCTTGTTGCTCAGGGAGGTGATCCCCTTGGCCTGATCCAGGGTGATGTGCTGGGTCTTGACGTAGTAGTCCTCGTTCCAGGTGTCCGGGTTCTCGTACACCCAGACGAGACCCTTGGCCCAGAGCGGGACATAGGCGGCGATGGCGGCCGCCTTCGCGGAGTCCGCCAGGACCGAGGCGGGCGCCCACAGGACGTTGAGCAGGTCCACGACGTCGGTGGTGACGGTGTGCGCGCCGTCCGATCCGTACCGGGTCAGATAGGCGGGCACCTGGGAGATCGCGAGCGGGGCGATGTCGACCTGCCCGGCCTGCAGCGCGGTGAGGAACTGGTTGCTGGTCAGCGGGACGAGCGTGACGTCTGCCGCCTTGATGCCCGCCTTCTTCAGGGCGCGCAGCAGCACGACGCCCTGTGCCTGCCCCTGGGAGAACGCCAGTTTCCTGCCCGCGAAGTCGGCGACGGACCGGATGTCGCTGTGCGGCTTGGTGGCGAACACGTAGGTGGGCTTACGGGTCAGGTCCACGGCGACGATCCGGGCGTCGAAGCCCTGGAAGTGGGCCTGGATCGGCGGGATGCCCGCGTTGTTGCCCACCTCCAGGGAGTGCGCCCGGAACGCGTTGATCACATCCGGTCCGGCCCCGATGCTGGGCCACGAGGACACGTCGAAGGGCAGGTTCTTCAGCAGCCCGGCGAGCTTGAGCTGCAGTTCCTGCTGTCCGGTGTACGAAGCGATGCTCAGTGCGGTGCCGGCCGGCACCGCACTCGGCAGCGGCGCGGTCGACGAGAGGGTGGGTCCCTTGGCCGCGGCGGCGGTGCAGGCGCTGAGCCCGAGGGCGGCGCCCGTGCCGAGCAGGGCTTGCAGGAAGAGTCGCCGGTCGAGGCCGGGGACAGGGTCCGAAGGACGGGTTCTGCTGCGCACGGGGGAATCCTTATGGTCGGCCACAGGTGAACACCGCGCGGCGGCGCGCGGCGGCGAGACGATGAAAGGGAGGTGAACGCGGCGCGGCGCTGCGCCGTCGTCACCGAGGTGGTCGCCCGGCGGGGCACCCGTGCCCTGGAGCGGAGACCACGGCATCGAGCCGGCGGGCAGCCGGCGGAAGGGGTCTCAGGATCCGGGCGAGAGCGCCGCACCAGCCTGCTGAGGGCATGGCGAAATATTGCGGCCCATGGGCATATGCCGGAAAGACGACTGGTGGAACCAGTTCAGCAGGAAATGAGCCGACAGCGGCGACTACATCGCATCGCACCGAGGCAGGCGCATCGCGCCTGCTCTCCGAGGTGCCGAATCGATCTCATGTCCCGACCCTAACCAGGCCCGGTCAGGGGCGACAAGGTTTCTTCTCGTCCTGGAATTAACTCCCGACGGAGCTTCGAGCTCCGCGGTCGGGCGCGGCCGCAGTCTTGGCCACGCGTTGCCTCTCCGTCTCAGTTGGCGCCCAACACGCCGACTATGGGAGGCTGTTGGAGCTCTCGGGGGCGTGGGAGGGTCGGACCGGCGAGATAAACGATCTTGTGGGCCGGAAGTACCGACTTCCCCCACGAATGTGGCGAGTTGTTACTAGTGTGATGGTTGTTGACAACCGGTCACCCTCCTTGTGCTGAGGACGTTGATGTCTGAACTCCCTTCATCCAGCGTGCGGTCCGATCATCGGGACAGCGGACGCCACGGCAGATCCCAGGCTCGCAGCCGCCGTTCCCCGGAACGCGTGGTCCCCGGACTGCGGTGGATAGCGGTGCTGCCCGCCCTGTTCATGGCCCTGCTCGGCGGAGGTGTCGCGGCCTGGCTGCTGGTCGTGGAACCGTCCAGGTCCCTGGCCGCGGTGGTGCTCGCCGGAGCCGTCGTTCTCGCCGTGGTGATCCTCGCGGTGGGATCGGCCGCGGCGCTCTCCGCCGACCGCGCGGTGGACCGGCGGGTGCAGGAGGTCCGCGCGGTCAACTCGCGCGGCTGGGAAGAGCTGCAGAACGTGCTCGCCCAGGTGCGGCGGGGCGAATCCCCGGTGTCCCACGGCCCGGCACCGGCGAACACGGCGGGCCGGGACCGCTTCACCGCGCTCACGGACGAACTGCGCCAGGCCCAGTACGCCGCGTGCGCCGCGCTGGTCCAGGCGGCGGCCCTGCCGGTCGCTCCGGCCAGCGCCGCTGACCAGCAGGTCGTGGTGTTCGTCAACCTGGCCCGGCGGCTGCAGTCGCTGGTCCACCGGGGCATCCAGCTGCTCGACGAACTGGAACACCAGGTCGAGGACCCGGACCTGCTGCGCGGACTCTTCCAGGTCGATCACCTCGCCACCCGTATCCGCCGGCACGCGGAGAACGTCGCCGTCCTCGGCGGCGCGGTGTCGCGCCGCCAGTGGAGCAAGCCGGTGCCGCTGACGCAGGTCCTCAGGTCGGCCGTCGCCGAGGTGGAGCACTACGCCCGGGTCAAGCTGGTCCCGCCGATCGACGGCAACCTCGACGGCCGGGCCGTGGCCGACGTGGTGCACCTGATCGCGGAGCTCATCGAGAACGCCACCACGTTCTCCCCTCCGGAGACGCAGGTACTGCTGCGGGCGCAGAAGGTCACGGCCGGTCTGGTCATCGAGGTGGAGGACCGCGGCCTGGGCCTGGACCTGGCCGCCCAGGAGGGCAACAACGCGCTCCTGGCCGACCCGGAGCGCATCGACCTGGACACGCTGCTCAAGGACGGCCGGATCGGGCTCTACGTCGTCGCCGTCCTGGCCCGCCGCCACGGCGTCACGGTCCAGCTGCGCAGCAACGTCTTCGGCGGGATCCAGGCCTTCGTGATCCTGCCGCACGCCCTGGTGGGAACGGAGCCCGCGCAGCAGGAGCCGCCGGCACGGGTCCAGGCACGGCCCGCGACGCCGGTGCAGCCGGCGCTCCCGCAGCGGCAACCCGCCGCCTCGGCACACACCGCGGGCATCGGGGCCAGGACCGGAGCGCACGCCGCCGTGCCGATCGACGCGGCGCCCGTGGACCACAGCCGCCCGCCGGTGTCCGCCCGCTCCATGGAGAGCCGCCGGCCGGTGCGTCCCCAGCAGCCGGCCGAGGTCCGGGCCGCCGTGCCGGAGCCCGCCCGGGCACCCGCGGCGTACCCCGCCTCCGGCGGATTCGCGGGAGACCCGGCCCGCCCCGCCTCGACCGTGGCCGCCTCAACCGCGTCCGCACCGACCGGTGCCGTCCCGGCCGGTCGTCCCCCGGCCACGGAAGGGCGGCCCTCGTTGCCGCAGCGCCGCGGCCAGTCCCACCTCGCACCCCAGTTGCGAAACGGCCCGGCGCCCCGCAGCCACGACGAGGGCGGCGAGCCCGACCCGAACCTGATGGCGGCATTCCGCATCGGGGTACGTGAGTCCGAGGCAGGCGCCGAGCAGCCCGACCGGCTGCCGCGCCGACCGGACACCAACCCCTGATCCTGCGTCACCTTCCCCGCTAGGAGTCCTTTCACCATGGTGAGCGACGTCCCCCCCGGCCGCGATCTCGCATGGCTGCTGACCGACCTGGTCAGCCGCGTCCCTCATACCCGCAGCGCAGTGCTGCTCTCCTCCGACGGGCTCAAGAAGGCCGTCCACGGCCTCGACGGCGACAGCGCGGACCATCTGGCCGCCGTCGCCTCCGGGTTGCGGTCGCTGGCCGGCAGCGCGGGAGCCCGCCTCGGCGGCGGACCGCACGTGCGCCAGGTGGTGGCCGAGCTGGAGGACGCCCTGCTGTTCGTGTCCGCGGCCGGCTCCGGCAGCGCCCTGGCCGTCATGGCCGGCCGGGACGCCGACCCCGGCGTCCTCGGCTACGAGATGAACCGGCTGATCCAGCAGGTCCGGCCGAACCTCGAGACGCCTGCCCGCGCCGCGTCGGCCGTTACGGGTGACGTTGTACGGTGACGGCGGCGGAAGAGCAGGACGAGCCCTGGATCGACGACGATGCCGGCCGCTTAGTTCGCCCCTACACCGTCAGCAACGGCCGCACCCGCCCGAGCGCGGCGCTGGACATGCTGTCCATGGTCCGCGCCACCGGAAGCGTCCCCTCGGCGCACCTGGAGCCCGACCACGCCCGGGCGCTGGATCTGAGCCGGAGCCCGGTCACGGTCGCGGAAGTGGGGGCGCAGCTGCGGCTGCCCGTCGCCATCACCAAGATCGTGCTGTCCGACCTCATCGACTGGGGCGCCCTGACCGCGCGGCCTCCGCTGCCACCCGCCGATCTCACCGACCGAGCCGTTCTGGAGGAAGTGCTCGATGGCCTACGCCGACGACAGCAGTGACCTGTTTCCCACCGCGCTGAAGATCCTGGTCGCGGGCGGCTTCGGCGTCGGCAAGACCACGTTCGTGGGCGCGGTCAGCGAGATCGAGCCGCTCAGCACCGAGGAGATCCTGACCTCGGCCAGTGTCGCCACCGACAGCCTCGCCGGGGTGGAGAACAAGACGACCACCACGGTCGCCATGGACTTCGGACGCATCACCCTGGACCCGGCGCACATCCTGTACCTGTTCGGCACCCCCGGCCAGGACCGCTTCTGGTTCATGTGGGACGAGCTGTCCGACGGTGCGCTCGGCGCCGTCGTGCTGGCGGACACCCGGCGGCTCGCGGACTGCTTCGCGGCCGTCGACTTCTTCGAACGCCGCGGCATCCGCTTCCTCGTGGCCGTCAACGAGTTCGCCAGCGCCTACAGCTACGAACCCGACGAGGTCCGGGCCGCGCTCGACCTGAGCCCGCACGTGCCGGTCGTCATGTGCGACGCCCGCGAGAGCCGGTCGTCCACCGGGGTGCTCATCGACCTCATCAGCCACCTGCTGAACACCGCGTCATCCCGCCACCAGCCCGCCCACTAGACATGCCCGACCAGGGAGGCCCGTCATGATCTACGACCCCGCAGAGCGGCACCTGCTGATCCCCGAGGACACCGAGGCGGTGCAGCGCGACGAGCGGCTGCGCGCGATGGGCCTGACCGACCGCCCCGACGCACAGCTCGACGAGTTCGCCGCCCGCCTCGCGGCGACCACCGGCGCCTCGTACGCCATGGTCAACCTCTTCATGGACGGACGGCAGTACTTCGCCGGACTGCACACCCCCTCCGGGCCGCAGACCGCCCCCGCCCCGGAAGCGGCCGCGGAACCGGGCCGGGAGATGACGTACGACCAGGGCTTCTGCCCGCACGTCGTCAACCGGCGCAAGTCGCTGGTGCTCGAGGACGTCTGCGACTACCCCCGGTTCGCCGGGAACCGGGTCGTGGACGAGCTGGGCATCCGCACCTACCTGGGCGCCCCGCTGATCGACCACACCGGCACCACCCTCGGCACGATCTGCGTCGTCGACATCGAGCCCCGGCCCTGGGGCCAGACCGGTCTGGAGACGATCAAGGCCCTGGCGGCCGAGGCCGTGGAGCTCCTCCAGCAGCGCGAAGCGGGCCTCGCGTAGCCGGACGGTGAGGGCGGTGAGGCAGGCGCGGGCGGTGAGGTCGGCGAGCGGTCGGCCCGGTCAGCCGGTCAGCTGCTCGTCGTACGCCATGGGGGACCGCACCAGGTCGGCGAACCGCTGCGACCACTGGCCCTTGCCCAGCCCCAGCGCCACTTCGCCCAGCCGCAGCAGCTGCACGTCGGAGGTGCCGGCCGGGGCGAAGATGTGGTGCGCGTCGCGTATGTACCGCTCCACCGGCCGGTCGGTGAACAGCCCGCTGGCGGCGTGCACCTCCATCGCGGCGCGCGCCGAGTCCAGCGCGTACTCGACGTTGATCAGCTTGGCGTTCATCAGTTCCGCGTCGCAGGGCAGTCCCAGGTCCAGCAGATACGCCGCGTGATAGGCCGCCAGCCGCGCCGTCATCATCCGCGACTGCATCTGGCCCAATTTCAGCTTGACCGGCCCCACATCGTGGAGCGGCTTTCCGTAGCGATGTCGCTCGGTGCAGAACGCGGCGGTCTCCTCCAGCAGCGCGCGGTGGATCCCGAGCGAGACCGCGGTCAGGTTGGGCCGTCCGTACAGCACGCTGGAGGAGTACGCCACCGCCAGTCCGTCGCCCTCGGAGCCGAGCAGACTCTCCGCGGGGACACGGCAGTTGTCGAAGGTCAGCTCGCCGAAGCTGAAGCCGTGCAGCCCCATCGCCTCCTGGTGCAGGCCCAGCGTGAGGCCCGGGTGGCCGGCCTCCACCAGGAACGCCGAGAGCCCGCCGGAGCCGCTGCCGGTGCGGGCGACCACGCCGTGCAGATCGCCGACGTGGCTGTTGCCGACGAAGACCTTGCGGCCGTTGAGCACGTAGGAGTCCCCGTCGCGCTCCGCGCTCGCCGTCATCCCCAGGACGTGTCCGCCGGACCCGGGCTCGGTCACCGCGATGGTCGGCAGGCACTCCCCGGCGGCGATCGCGGGCAGCCAGCGCTTCTTCTGTTCCTCGCTGCCGAAGTGAACGATCTTCGCCACGCCGAGCTGGGAGGCCTGCACCATCGCTCCCATGGCGCCGTTGACCCGCGACAGCTCCTCGATGATGACGGTCTTCGCCAGGTGTCCCAGCCCCATCCCGCCGTACTGGGCCCCGATCGTGACCCCGATCCAGCCCTGTGCGGCGATGAGCCGGGACAGGCCGTGCTGGACGGCCCGGGAGGACTCCATCTGCGGTATCCGGGGTCGTACTTCCGTCTCGGCGAACATCCGGACTTCGTCTCGTAGGCGCTCGTGCAGCTCCGTGGTGAAGTAGCCGTGCAACTGAGCCTCCGTCATGTGTCGCCTGCCAGCCGCGGGTTCGGCGCACAGGTCATCTACATAGGCCCACGCTGCCCCTGAACAGGTCGACAGGTTCATGGTGAATATCCCAGGCGCACCATTCAAGATCGTTTGTTGGATTGGCTGGATCTCGACCTCTTGCTGTCCGCCGGAAGATGTGCGTTCTCGCGCGATTTTGGTTGCCGTCAGTCGTCAACGATGAGTTCGTTTCGATCCGGCGATCGGCGATGGGCAATTTGGGCGAACGCTCACGAAACGCCGGTGGATCTGCTGGGTGCCGGGGTGATGCGGCCGAGGTCGGCGTCGAGGCCCTGCAGCCAGGCTCCCGTGTCGAAGAGCAGGGGGAGCGCGGCGGGCGGTGTGTCCGAACGGGCGTCGGCGAAGACGGTCCGCTCCGCCGGCTGCCGGGCCGGCGGAGCGGGCGGGCCGGCCGGGGCACCCGCTCCGATGTCGTCCAGCTCGTCGGCGAGCAGCAGATAGCGGGCGGCGACGTCTTCGGCGAAGCCCGTGGTCCGTGTGCTCGCGACGGGCCCCAGGCGGGTACCGGGCGGGCCCCGGTGGTCCAGCAGCCGCTCCGCGCCGCGCACGGCGTGGTGACCGGCGATGATCGCGGCCTGCCAGTCCAGGTGATCCGCCCACGGGACGGCCGGCTCGTTCTGGGCCTGCGCGTAGGACGACTCCATCAGGACCAGTGCGTGCCGGACCGGCTGATCGCGGCGTGCCCGACGGGCCGGTCCGTCCCGCTCACCGCTGAGGGCCGTGACGGTGGAGGTCAGGGTCTCGGCGACGGTCCGCAGCAGCGAACCGGTGTCACGGCGCAGTTCGTCCAGGCCCCCGCGGGGCCACGCGAACAGCCCGCAGAGCAGGCCGATCAGACTGCCCGTGAAGACGTCGAGGAAGCGGGCCTCGGCCAGATGCCAGCCGGCCGGGGCGAGTTGGGCGAACACCGTGGAGACCGTCAGCGTGAACAGGGCCTGGGCCCAGCCGACGCCCAGGGTCGGCCCGAGACAGAAGGTGGCCAGCATGATCACCGGCAGTGCGACGGCATACACCCCGGAGTCCCGGCCGACAAGGACGAGAAACCCCGCGGCCGCCATCGCGCCCAGCAGCGTGCCGGTGAGCGCCTGGCGGACGGTGGTACGGGTCTGCAGGGCGGTGGTGCGCGTCAGGGTCAGGGCGGCGAGCATCGCCCAGAAGCCGTGCGGAAGGGACATGACGCCGGCGACCGTCCGGGCGAGGGCCAGGCCCAGGCTCGTGCGCACGGCGTTCTGGAAGTAGACGGAGCGGCGTCCGAGGTGGCCGGCCAGCCGGTGCCACAACAGCGCCGGAAGGCTCATCCGCGCGTACCAGAAGGTGCTGTCGGGGAGCGCCCGTTCACCGTCCGCGGCGGGCCGCTCCGGGTGGGCCGGCCGGCCGGCGGTCCGGTTCCGGTCCGGCGGCGCGGCCGCTCGCGACGCGACGTCGACCGCGCGCAGCGTGGTCAGGGCCGCCTCGGCCGCGTCGATCAGCTCCGCCTGACGTCGCAGCACCGCGGGCGAGGCCCCGTCGCCGCCCGCCTCGCAGTGGGCGGCCCGTTCGTGCCGGAAGGCCCGCAACGACTCCTTGAGCGCGGACGGGGACGGCGGGGCCACACCGCTGCGCAGCGCGAGGGCCGCCGCGGCGGCCTCCGCCCGCACGTCCCCCAGCAGCTGCTGCCCGAGGGCGCCCGGGTGCAGGGTCGGCCCCGGCACGGTCGAGGTGCCCAGCGCGACCGGCTGTTCGCGCAGCACGGCCAGGTCCTGCAGCCGCGCCAGCAGTTCACGGGAGGCCGCGCCCGCGTGGGCCAGGCCGCGCTGCCGCGCGCTGGGACCGGCCGGGCGGTCCGCCTCCGGTATCCGGGCCGGACGCAGCGCCTCGGCGGCCGCCCGGGCCTGCCGGCGCGCCGCCCCGCTCAGCGTCCAGGGAGCCTGGGCCAGCTCACCGGCGCAGCGGCCGGCCGCGTCGGCGGCGGTCGCCAGCAGCTGCGGAAAGGACGGGCGGCCGGGGTCGGGCAGCAGGAAGTGTTCGGCCGTGACCAGCGCGGCGATGCCCAGGGTCGTACCGGCCAGGCGTTCGTCCAGGATCTGCGGTGCGAAGGGTGGGAAGCACGGCAGGATGTAGAGGAGTTGGAGCCCCGGTACCGCTCCGCCGAGTCGCGGTCCTGTCACCGCGGAGAAGGCGAGCGCGAAGCCGATGACCGCCATCCCGGCCACGGCCGCCCAGGTCCGGACGGCCAGCAGCGTGCCGGCCGTCACCAGCAGCCAGGCGAGCGGCAGGGTGGTCACGATGGTGGCGGCGCGCTGCCGGCCGGAGCCCGGAATCCGGGAGAGCCCGGCCATCGCGACGACGGAGAAGAGCGCGTAGGTCGCGGCCACGGGCTGGTGGAACCCGTACAGGCACGTGTAGAAACCCGCGCAGGCGGCGAGGGTGATCCGTACGGCACGGCGGATCGTGGTCGGCACCGGATCCCCGCTGGTGCGCCAGCCGGCGAGGGCCAGGCGCAGCGCCCGCGGACGCGAGACCCGGCCGGGAGCGGGAGGGGCCGGCCCGCCGTCCTCCGGTTCAGCGTCCATGGAGCCTCGTCCGTCGGTCCGCGTGCTCCTCTCCAGCATCGCATCGGCCCGGGAGCGTCGCATTCGCTGGACCGCCGCCGTCCCTGAACCCCACGCGGCGGCGTCAGGCCGGGCGGCGGCCCCAGGCGGTGATCATGCCGGGGGAGAGGTCGGCCAGCTCCGGGGACGCCAGATACGCCAGCGCCTCGTCCACCGTCGACGCGTCCACCAGCCCGCTGGATTCCAGGCCGGGACGCATCCGTTCCCAGGTGGACCGCCAGAAGGCGGTCACCGGTGCGTCCGGGGTCAGCGGCGGCACGTAGATCTCCGCTCCGACGTCGGACAGTCCATGGGACCGCAGCAGCTCCGGATAGCCGGTGACCCAGCTGATGTCGGTGCCGATCGTGTCGCTCAGCGCGTGCCACATGGCGGCCATCGTGCGGCGGTACGCCACGTGCGCGGAACGGGCCGTGGTCAGATCGACGGCGTCGCTGACGACGAGCCAGCCTCCGGGGGCCACCCAGTCGGCGAGCCGCGCCAGTACCGCATCGTGCCGGGGCAGGTGCATGAGGACGAACCGGCAGTGCACGAGGTCGAACCGGCCCGGTGCCAGGTTCGGATCGGCCAGTTCCGGGTCGGCGAGGTCGGCGATGACCGTGTGGACGCGGCCTCCCGGCTGCACCGCCAGAAATCGGGTGTCGCGATCGACGGCGACCACACTCTCGACGCCCGCCGTCCCGGCCAGCCAGCGGGTGATGGTCCCCGTTCCGGCGCCCGCGTCCAGGCAGGCCCACCCGGGCCCGGCCCCGAGGGCTTCCAGCCGCCGGAACGTCACGTCGTCGTAGGCCAGCGCGCCGTAGTCGATCCGGGTCGCCTCGCCGTGCACCTCGGGCGGGAAGAGGTCCCTGCCGTAGCTGCCGGTGGCGGGCGGGCCGGCCGGGCGGCCGTTGCCGCCCGCGGAGGGGGACGGGGAGTGCGACATCGGATCCTCGTTAGATCGCGTGCGGCAGGCCCGGGGTGCGGCCCACGACGTGGACGGTCTCCTGGCTCACATCATCCCGCGCGGCACCGGCCCCGGCGAGCGCAGCGCCGACGTGCCGGGGGCCGGCGCGTGATCCGTGTCTCAACCCGGCCGGGCCTCATTGCCTATGCAACTCGTTGCATAGCAGGATGACGGCATGGCCCTAGAGCACGCGATCCTCGTCTCCCTGCTGGAGCAGCCCGGCTCCGGGTACGAGCTGGCGCGCCGCTTCGACCGCTCCATCGGCCGCTTCTGGACCGCCACCCACCAGCAGATCTACCGGGTGCTGCGGCGGATGGAGACGGACGGCTGGATCGCCGTCGAGGAGGTCGCCCAGGACAGCCGCCCCGACAAGAAGGTGTACTCCGCCGCCGCGCCGGGCCGGGCCGCCCTGGCGTCCTGGCTCCGCGAGCCCGTCGAACCGGAGACCGTCCGGCACGAGCTCGCCGTCAAGATCCGCGCCGCCGCCTTCGACGATCCGGCCGCACTGACCTCACTCATCTCCGAGGTCGAGCGGCACCGCGAGAGCCATGCCGCGCTGCTGGCCCGCTACCTCACCGGCGAGCGGCGCGACTTTCCCGACCAGGCCTCGCCCGCCGCCCAGCAGGAGCTGCAGCACGTGGTGCTGCGCGGTGGCATCGAGTACGAGCGGATGACCCTCGCCTGGCTGGACGACGTGCTCGCCACGCTCCACCGCATCGCCAACTGACCCTCATTCCCCTGGAGTCGACATGCTCTTCAACCCGCGTACCTATGACCCCGTACAGTTCGACGAGCGCACCCGACAGCTGCTCCGCGCCACCGTCGACTGGTTCGAGTCGCGCGGCAAGAAGGCACTCATCGACACCTACGTCGACCGCGCCTGGTACGGCGACTTCCTGGAGTTCGCGGCGAAGGAAGGGCTCTTCGCGGAGTTCCTCACCCCGTCCTCCGCGGACGACTCGAAGCGCTGGGACACCGCGCGGATCGCCGAGCTGAACGAGATCCTGGGCTTCTACGGTCTGGGCTACTGGTACACCTGGCAGGTCACCATCCTGGGCCTGGGACCGGTCTGGCAGAGCGGGAACGAGGCCGCCCGGGCCCGCGCCGCGAAGCTCCTGAGCGAGGGCCACGTCATGGCCTTCGGCCTCTCCGAGCGGACGCACGGCGCGGACATCTACTCGACCGACATGATCCTCACCCCGGACGGCGAGGGCGGCTTCACCGCGAGCGGCTCCAAGTACTACATCGGCAACGGCAACGTCGCCGGCCTGGTCTCGGTCTTCGGCCGCCGCTCGGACGTCGAGGGCCCCGAGGGCTATGTCTTCTTCGCCGCCGACAGCCGGCACGAGGCGTACCACCTCGTGAAGAACGTGGTGAACTCGCAGATGTACGTGAGCGAGTTCCGCCTCGACGGCTACCCGGTGCGCGCCGAGGACGTGCTGCACACCGGCAAGGCCGCGTTCGACGCCGCGCTGAACACCGTCAACGTCGGCAAGTTCAACCTCTGCACCGCGTCCATCGGCATCTGCGAGCACGCGATGTACGAGGCCGTCACGCACGCGGACAACCGGGTGCTGTACGGCCGGAAGGTCACCGACTTCCCGCACGTGCGGCGCGAGCTGACCGACGCGTACACCCGCCTCACCGCGATGAAGCTGTTCAGCGACCGCGCCGTCGACTACTTCCGCTCCGCCTCGCCCGAGGACCGCCGCTACCTGCTCTTCAACCCGATGACCAAGATGAAGGTCACCACCGAGGGCGAGAAGGTCATCGACCTGATGTGGGACGTCATCGCGGCCAAGGGCTTCGAGACGGACACTTACTTCGACAAGGCCGCGCGCGACATCCGCGGTCTGCCGAAGCTGGAGGGCACGGTGCACGTCAACCTCGCCCTGATCCTCAAGTTCATGGCGAACTACCTGTTCGCGCCGGCCGAGTACCCCGCCGTGCCGAGCCGTCTCGACCCGGCCGACGACACCTTCCTGTTCCAGCAGGGCCCGGCCCGCGGCCTGGGCGCGATCCGCTTCCACGACTGGCGCACCGCGTACGACACGCACGCGCACCTGCCCAACGTGGCCCGCTTCCGCGAGCAGGCCGACGGCCTCTGCACCCTGCTCCGCACCCACGCGCCGAGCGAGGCCCAGCAGCAGGACCTGGACTTCCTGCTGGAGATCGGCCAGCTCTTCGCCCTGGTCGTCTACGGCCAGCTGGTGCTCGAGCAGGCCGAGCTGACCGGCCTGGACGCCGATCTGCTGGACGAGATCTTCGACGTCCTGGTGCGCGACTTCTCCACCCACGCCACCGACCTGCACGGCAAGAGCTCGACCACCGACGAGCAGGCCGCCTGGGCGCTGGCCCACATCCGCCGCCCGGTCTCGGACGCCGGCCGTGCGGCCCGGGTCTGGACCCAGGTGGAGGCACTGTCCGGCGCGTACGAGATGCAGCCGTAGGACCGATCGTCGAGTGGGTGCCGCCGGTGCGGCACCCACTCGGCGTCGCCCGGAGCCGACGGGCTCCGGTGTATTTTTCCGCCGGTGCGGCAGACTGGCCGTCGTGACCTCGACACCTTCGCTCGGTAAGGGCGCCAACGTCCCCGTCGCCGCCAGCGCCGTCCGGGCCGTGCTGACCTGGGGCGCGGGCCCGGGCGTGCCGGACGTCGACGCTTCCGCGCTGCTGCTCACGGAGGCGGGGCGAGTGCGTTCCGACGCCGACTTCGTCTTCTACAACCAGCCGGAACACCCCATGGGCGCGGTGCGCCACGTGGGCTCGGCGGCGTCCGGCGAGGACGTGATCGACGTGGACCTGGGCCGGATCGAGCCCGGCATCGGGCGCGTCCTGCTGGGCGCGTCCGCCGACGGTGGCACGTTCGGCCAGGTCCCGGGGCTGCGACTGCGGCTCCTCGACCTGGCGACCGACGCCGAGCTGGCGCGGTTCGACATGACGGCCACGACCGAGACGGCCTTCCTGGGCGGGGAGCTGTACCGGCGCGGGGACGGCTGGAAGTTCCGCGCGGTGGGACAGGGGTACGCGTCGGGCCTCGCGGGCCTCGCGCGGGACTTCGGGATCAGCGTGGACGAGGAGCCGCCGGCCGCGACGCCGGCACCCGTGCCCGTCGTACAGCCGCCGCCCTCGCCGTCACCGGCGGGCCCCGCCCCGGCCATCCCCGCCCGGCTCACCAAGGGCGAGGAGAACCTGCCCGTCGACATGCGCAAGCGGCTCTCGCTGCGCAAGCAGCAGGTCGCCGTCAGCCTGCGCAAGCACGGCGCGGAAGGCGTGGTCGCCCGGGTCGTCCTGGTCCTCGACGCCTCGGGATCGATGGCCGGCCTCTACTCGCGCGGCACCGTCCACAGCGTCGTGGAGCGGATGGCCGCGGTCGCCGCCCAGGTCGACGACGACGGCGAGATGCAGGCCTGGACGTTCGCCTCGCAGCCGGCCCGGCTGCCCGACCTGACCGTCGGCGGTCTGCCCGACTGGCTCGAACTCCATGTGCGGGTCGGCCAGATCAGCCTGTTCGGCCGCAAGAAGCCGCCGAAGGGGCAGCGGCCGGGACAGGTCGACATGCGCGTGGTCGGCATCCAGAACGAGGAGCAGAAGGTCATCGCCGAGGTCCGCGGATTCGTGCGCGACAACCCGGCGCAGGCGCCGACGCTGGTGCTGTTCTTCTCGGACGGCGGGGTGTACCGCAACGCCGAGATCGAGCAGGAGCTGCGCGCGGCCGTGGAGGAGCCGGTGTTCTGGCAGTTCGTCGGGCTCGGCCGGGCCAACTTCGGGGTGCTGGAGAAGTTCGACACCATGCCCGGCCGCAGGGTCGACAACGTCGGGTTCTTCGCCGTGGACGACATCGACCAGGTCTCGGACGAGGAGCTGTACGACCGTCTGCTGCAGGAGTTCCCGTCCTGGCTGAAGGCGGCCCGCTCCGCCGGCATCCTGCGCTAGGCCCGGAAGTCCGGCAGAACGGGAACGTCCGGGCCGGCCCGTGCGGGCCGACCCGGACGCGCTGATCACCGGTGGTGATCGGTGGCCGTGATCAGACGAGGTCGAACCGGTCGAGGTTCATGACCTTGACCCACGCGGCGACGAAGTCCGTCACGAACTTCTCCTTCGCGTCATCGCTCGCGTAGACCTCCGCGAGCGCGCGCAGCTCGGAGTTCGACCCGAAGACGAGGTCGGCCCGGCTGCCGGTCCACTTGACCGCGCCCGTGGTGGCGTCGCGGCCCTCGAACGTGTTCGCGTCCCCGGACGTCGGCTGCCACGTCGTGCCCAGGTCGAGCAGGTTGACGAAGAAGTCGTTCGTCAGGGTCCCGGGGGTCGTGGTGAGGACACCGAGCGCCGACTGCTGGTGGTTCGCGCCCAGGACGCGGAGACCACCGACGAGGGCCGTCATCTCGGGGGCGCTCACCGTCAGCAGGTTCGCCCGGTCGATCAGCAGGTACTCGGCCGGCAGCCGGTTGCCCTTCCCGAGGTAGTTGCGGAACCCGTCGGCGGCCGGCTCGAGCGCGGCGAACGACTCCACGTCGGTCTGCTCCTGCGACGCGTCGGCGCGGCCCGCCGTGAACGGGACCTCGACGTCGAAGCCCGCATCCTTGGCGGCCTTCTCGACGGCGGCACCGCCCGCGAGCACGATCAGGTCGGCGAACGAGATCTCCTTGCCGCCGCTCAGGGTGGCGTTGAAGGCCTGCTGGACGCCTTCGAGCGTGCGCAGCACCTGCGCCAGCTCGTCGGGGTCGTTGGCCTCCCAGCCGCTCTGCGGCTGGAGACGGACGCGCCCGCCGTTGGCGCCGCCGCGCTTGTCACTGCCGCGGAAGGACGCGGCCGACGCCCAGGCGGCGGACACGAGCTGGGCCACCGACAGGCCCGAGGCGAGGATCTGCCCCTTGAGGGAGGCGACGTCCCCGGCGTCGACGAGCTCGTGCGTCACCGCGGGAAGCGGGTCCTGCCACAGCAGCGTCTCGGTGGGGACCTCCGGGCCGAGGTAGCGCACGACCGGGCCCATGTCGCGGTGGGTCAGCTTGAACCACGCGCGGGCGAAGGCGTCCGCGAACTCGGCGGGGTTCTCCAGGAAGCGCCGCGAGATCTGCTCGTAGGCCGGGTCGATGCGGAGCGCGAGGTCCGTCGTCAGCATCGTCGGGGCGTGGCTCTTCGACGGGTCGTGCGCGTCGGGGACGGTACCCGCTCCCGCGCCGTTCTTCGGCTTCCACTGGTGGGCGCCCGCGGGGCTCTTGGACAGCTCCCACTCGTTGCCGAACAGGATCTCGAAGAAGCTGTTGTCCCAGCTCACCGGGGTGTTGGTCCAGGCGCCCTCAAGACCGCTGGTGATCGCGTCGCCACCCTTGCCGGTGCCGAAGGAGCTCTTCCAGCCGAGGCCCTGCTGCTCGAGCGGAGCGGCCTCGGGGTCGTCGCCGACGCTGTCCGCCGGGCCGGCGCCGTGGGTCTTGCCGAAGGTGTGACCGCCCGCGATCAGGGCGACCGTCTCCTCGTCGTTCATCGCCATCCGCAGGAACGTCTCACGGATGTCGCGGGCCGCGGCGAGCGGGTCCGGGTTGCCGTTGGGGCCTTCCGGGTTGACGTAGATGAGGCCCATCTGGACGGCGCCGAGGGGGTTCTCCAGCTCACGGTCGCCGGTGTAGCGCTCGTCGTCGAGCCAGGTGGTCTCGGGACCCCAGTAGACGTCCTCGTCGGGCTCCCAGACGTCCGCACGGCCGCCGCCGAAGCCGAAGGTCTCGAAGCCCATCGTCTCCAGGGCGACGTTGCCGGTGAGGACGATGAGGTCGGCCCACGAGAGGTTCTTGCCGTACTTCTTCTTGACCGGCCACAGCAGGCGGCGGGCCTTGTCGAGGTTCGCGTTGTCCGGCCAGCTGTTCAGCGGGGCGAACCGCTGCTGGCCGGCCCCGGCGCCGCCGCGGCCGTCACTGATGCGGTAGGTGCCCGCGCTGTGCCACGCCATACGGATCATGAACGGTCCGTAATTGCCGTAGTCGGCAGGCCACCAGTCCTGCGAGGTGGTCAGCACCTCCGCGATGTCCCGCTTCACGGCCGCGAGGTCGAGCGTCCTGAACGCCGCCGAGTAGTCGAAGTCCTCGCCCAGCGGGTTGGCCACGGCGGGGTTCTTGGCGAGGATCTTCAGGTTGAGCCGTTCCGGCCACCACTGGCGGTTGCCGCCGCCCTGCGTCGGGTGCGGGGCGCGCTCGTGCGCGACCGGGCAGCCACCCCCGCCCTCCGCCTTCGCGTCTGTGACGATCGCGTCATGGTTCTCAGTCATGGGAATCCTTCCGGACCTGGGTGATCACGGTGCTCTGTAACTGTGGGCGGGGGGAACAGCCGGGGCGCGGGCCCCGGTGGACGGCTGGTTCACCGCGGCGGACGGGTCCTGCCGCGGAGAGTGCCTGGAGACCCGCACCAGCGAGGTGCGGGGAGACAGGGCGCACGCGATCACGCACCCCGGAGGCGATCGCCTCGACGCCGTGGTGGTCACCGTCCCGGACGGTCCCGGGCAGCGCGACGTGGGCGGCCGTCACCCGCAGGCCGGCACCGCGCAGCTCCTCGGCGGTGGTCCCGTACGTCTCTGTCTCCTGCCGTACTGGAGGCTTCCTGTCTCTTGGCTATTGCCGGAACCGATCCTACGATGGACAGATTCCAAGTCAAGAAGCACGCCAGGCCCACATCCAATCGGAACCCGGACATCCATCGGTAAACTTCGGGCATCCCACCGAACCTGAATAGGTGAACCGATATGAGTGACCTGCTGGAACGACTGCGTGGCCGTGGCTGGCGGATGACGTCCCAGCGACGTGTCGTTGCGGAGGTCCTCGACGGCGACCACGTGCATCTCACGGCCGACGAGGTGCACGCCCGCGCGGCGCAGCGGCTGCCCGAGATCTCCCGGGCGACCGTCTACAACACCCTGGGCGAGATGGTGTCCCTCGGCGAGGTCATAGAGGTCGCCACCGACGGCCGCGCCAAGCGCTACGACCCCAACGCCCACCACCCGCACCAGCACCTGGTGTGCTCCACCTGCGGCACCATCCGCGACGTTCACCCGACCGGCGATCCGCTGGCCGCCCTCCCGGCGGAGGAACGCTTCGGCTTCGCCGTGTCCCAGGTCGAGGTCACCTACCGCGGACTGTGCCCCTCCTGCGTCTAGGGACTGTCCGGCCGACGGACCGCACCGACTGGGCCGGATTAGGCCGTGACAGGGCGCCGCCGGCGGAGGCACGCTTCTCACGGCGGTCCGGTATCAGGGGGCGCGGCATCCACCGCGGCCGGACGCAGGCCCATCGTTTCCCGTGGCCTCCCGTCCGTTCGAGGAGGGTGCCATGGTGTCGGCGGCCGGCGGCGGAACGAACGGTCGAGCGGCGGGGCCGCACCATGACGCGGCCGCCTACCGCCGGGACCCCCTGGCGTTTCTGGAGGCGGAGTTCGACGCCGACCACGATGTGTGGCGCTCCGCATCGGGCCGGCTGTGCGTGGCCGATCCGGAGGCCGCGCGCGCGGTGATGGGCAACCGCCGCGGGCTGTTCGTCGAGACGTCCGATTTCTTCCACACCCGCGACGGGGTCTTCGGGCCCAGGGCCGCGCAGATCGAGATCGGCCGGGCGGCCCGCGCGCTGGTGCGCGACCGGCTCGACGCCCACCGGGACCGGCTGCCGCTCCTGGTCGAAGAACGGCTGGCGCCCTCCAGCGACTGGCCGGACGCCGGCAACCTCCTGGTCCGCGAACACCTGCGGGACGTCCTGCTGTGCCCGGAGGCACCTGCGGAGCTGCACGAAGCCGTCGACGCCATCATCACCCGCGCGGTGCTGTCCGGGGCACGGCTGCGCCATTCCGCGCTGTCGCGGCTCGTGTTCCGCCGCCGCGCGATGCGCGTCCTGATCCGGGAGGTCCAGGCCCGCCGGAGCGCGGGCCCTCGCGACGGCGAGCCGCGCGACCTCATCGACGTGACCATCACCGGAGCCGGACCGGTGGCGGATCCCGGCCAACTCGCCGAGGTCTATCTGTCGTTCCTGTTCGCCACGGTCGGCTCGATCGGCTTCGCCCTCGGCTGGGCGGTCCTCCTCGTCGGCACACACCCCGGCACCGAGGGCGACGAGCCGGACTGGATCGTCCGGGAGGCGATGCGGCTCCGTCCGGTCGCGTGGCTGTTCGCCCGGACGCCGAACCGCGTGCAGGAGCTGGCCGGGGTCACGGTCGGCCCGCGGGACGAGGTGGACGTGTGCTCCTACCTCGTGCACCGCCACCCGCGGCACTGGGCCCGCCCCGACGATTTCACGCCACGCCGCTGGGCGCGGTCCGTACCGGACCCGGCCTACCTGCCGTTCGGATTCGGGCCGCACACCTGCGCCGGCGCGACCGTCACGATGACGCTGCTCGTGGACCTGATCCGCATCATCACCCGCGACTGGCGGCTGTCGGTCACAGCCGGCGGCGACAGGCCCCGCCCGGGCCCCGCGCTGGCTCCTCCGCGTTTCACCGCGGAACTCCACGCCCGCGTCGATTCCCCAGGGAGGAGGTGAACACGATGAGGAAGCTCTACCGCTCGGCCCTGTCGGCTCTCAATGTCCGGCGCGGCTACGCCTCGTACATGCACTGGTACGTCTACCACCACATCTGATCGGCAGGGCGTGCGGGGCGCCGCCGGCCGGCGGCGCCCCGCACGCCGCGAGAGGTGAAGCCATGACCACTCCGCACCATGCCACCGACTTCCTGCACGACCTGCGCCTGCGCAGCGCTGCCGAAGGCGGCGTCTTCCGGTTGGAGGACGATCTGCTCGCCGTCTTCGAGCCGAACGCGGCCCGTCAGGTGAGCGGTGCGAACTGGCACCGTCTCGTCATGCCGGACCGCCTCGTCGATCAGATCCGGCGGCGCCACAGCCCGCAGATGCGGTGGACCCGGGTACGCGGCGCGTGGCTCGCCCAGCTGCACAAGCTCACCACCGCCGAGCACAACGCCGACCTGATCACGCGGATGGAACGGATCGTCGACGCGCGGCTCGGCGACGACGTGGACCTCGTCATGCTCGCGCAGGAAGTCGCCGTGCAGTCCATGCTGCCGGTCGCCCTGTCGGGCCTCACCCCCCGCGAGGCCGCCCGCATCAGCGAGGACCTCAATCAGAAGCTGCTCCGGCTGATCGCCCGGCAACCGGGCGCCGGACCATGGCACCACCTGCGTTTCGTCGCCGTGCAGGTCCGGGCCGGCAGCGTCGTACGGCGGGTGCTGCGCGAGCGGGCCGATGGCCGCCGCCCCCGGGAGCTGGACCTCGCCGATCCGATCGTCGACCTGCTTCCGGAGCTCGGCATGGATCGTGCGCTGGACGTGGTCACCGCCGTGCTCACCGCGATCGGCGGTCCGCCCGGTGCGGCGGCCGCGAGCGTGCTGTACGAGCTGGCCAGGAATCCGGAGTGGGCGCGGCGGCTGGCCACCGAACTGCGGGCCGTCGACCCGGCCGGGTTCTGTGCCGCACCGACGAAGGCCGCACCGGTCACCCACCGGTTCGTCAAGGAGGTGCTGCGCATGTGGAGCCCGCCGCTGCTCCTCATGCGGCGCTCCCGGTTCTCGTTCGATCTCGGTACCACCCGGCTGGAGAAGGACCAGGGCTACCTGCTGAGCCCGCACATGATCCACCGGGACCCCCGGTACTGGCAGCAGGCCGACACGTTCGACCCGGACCGCTTCCTGCCCGGCGCGCCGCACGGACCGGTCGACAAGGGCCACTACGTACCGTTCGGCTGGGCGCCGAAGAACTGCGTCGGCGCCGACATCGGCATGATCCAGCTGATGGCGCTGTGCTATCTGATGTGCACCCGCTACCGCCTCACCGTGCCGAACCCCGAGTCGATCACCATGGCGTACCGCTTCGCCCCCGTGCCTCAGGAGTTCCGCGGCCACCTGGCGTCCGAACGATCGGTGGTTTGACCCGCCTGTGCCCGGACCGCTTGGATCGCACTGGTCAATGCGAGGTGCGTGCGGGCGGTACGGCGGGGGGCGGGCTCGGGATGCTGGGCAGGAGATCACTGGGGCGGCAGTTCGAGTGGCTCTGGGCGTCGTACGCGGTCAGCACGTTCGGCAGCTGGATCGCGCTCGACGCGTTCCCGTTGATCGCGATCCTCGCGCTGCACGCCGGACCGGCCGCGGTGTCGGGGCTGGCGGCCGCGGGGCTGGCGGTGGGGGCGGCGGTCGCGGTGCCGCTCGGCCCCTGGGTGGAGTTCCGCCGCAAACGACCGGTGATGATGGCGATGGACCTGACCCGGTTCGCGGCGCTGATGAGCATCCCGGCCGCGTACGCGCTCGGCGGGCTGACCTTCATCCAGTTGCTGGCCGTGTCGGTCGTCGTCGCCGCGGCCAACATCACCTCCAGATCGGCCGCCGGCGCATGCCTGAAGGCTCTCGTGCCGCCGGAGGACCTGCTCGTCGCCAACGGCCGGTTCGAGTCCACCGCCTGGACCGCCACCGCGCTCGGACCGCCGCTCGGCGGGGCGGCGATCGGGCTCTTCGGCCCGGTGACGACCGTGGTGGCCGACGCGGTCAGCTATCTGCTCTCGGCGGCCGGGATCCGCGCGATCGGCGGGAAGGAGCCGCACCCCACGCGAACCGCGGCATCCCGCTTCCGGGCCGGCGACCTGCTCGAAGGGTGGCGGTACATCCTGGGCCACCCGGCACTGCGCCCGTTGTTCTTCAACACGATCCTGGTCAGCGGCCTGATCATGGCGACTTCGCCGGTGCTCGCCGTCCTGATGCTCAGTCATCTGGGGTTCGCGCCGTGGCAGTACGGCCTCGCGTTCGGAGCACCGTGCGTCGGCGGTCTCATCGGCTCACGGCTGGCCCGCCCCCTCGTCACGCGGTTCGGTCAGCACAAGGTCATGCTCACCGCCGGGACGCTGCGCGCCTGCTGGCTGCCCGGGCTGGTCTTCATCCGCCCCGGCGTCACCGGGCTGGTGCTCGTCATCACCGTCGAACTCGGGCTGATCACCTGTATGGGCGTGTTCAACCCGGTGCTCGTCACCTACCGGCTCGAACAGACCCCGACGGACCGGGTCGCCCGCACGCTCTCCGCGTGGTCGGTCACCAGCAACGCCACCATCGCCGTGCTGACCGCCCTGTGGGGCCTGCTCGCCGCCGTCACCGGCCCGCGCACCGCGATCATGGTCGCCGGACTCCTGATGCTGGCGACGCCGTTCCTGCTCCCGCGACGTGACCGTACGCCGCACGAGGACGACGCCGAGATCGGCCGGCGGGCCGTGACGGGCGTCTGATCCGGCCCGCCGTGCCGGGTGCTCCCCGGCCGGTGGCCGCGCGCCCTCGCCGGGTCGCACGCCACCGGCCGGAACGTGCTCAGCGCCGGGCGACGTTCGGCGCGATGTCCTCGTAGAACGGGGTCTTCGGGGTGGCGGCCGCCGACCGCTTCGCGGACGGGCCCTGGGCGGCCGGCGTCTTCGGGGCGGCGGGCTTGCCGCAGAAGGCCGCTTCGAGGGTGTCGCCGAGGATGGTGTTGACGTTGCCGTTGTTGGAGGTGTTGGCCATCGAGCTGACGCTGCGGCGGCCGTCGCGGGTGGTGAAGGCGTAGGAGTAGAAGCCCTGGACGGTGCCGGTGTGACCGTAGACCGAGATCCCGCAGGACAGGTCGCGCTGGCGCAGGCCGAGCCCGTAGAAGCGGGTTCCGGTGTCGTCGCTCGGGGTCATCCTGAGCATCTCGGTGAGCATGCCCGCGCTCAGCAGACGGCCGCCCAGCAGGGACGAGAAGAAGCGGTTGAGGTCGCGCGGGTTCGAGACCATCGCACCGGCGGACTGGGCCCAGGACACCGTCTGGTCGGTGGAGTCGACCAGCGGCGCACCCGCCTCGTCAGGGGTCAGATAGCCCTTGATGTGGCGGCCGGGGATGGTGGCGCTCGGGTGCACGTAGACGGTGTCGTTCAGCTGCAGCGGAGTGATGATGCGCCGCTGGTACTCGGTGCCCACCGGGTTGCCGGTGACCTTCTCGATCAGGGCGCCGACGATCACGAAGTTGGTGTTGGAGTACTGGTAGGCCGCGCCCGGCTCGGCCGTCCTCGGGTGGGCGAGCGAGAGCTTCACCAGCTCCTGGTACGTGAACACCTTGTTCCGGACCGCCTCGAACCCGGGGACGGTGTTGGCGAACATGTCGTTCGTGTAGTCCCACAGACCGCTGCGGTGGGTCAGCAGGTGCCGCACCGTGATCGTCGGGTCGGGCAGCAGACCCGGCAGGTACTGGTCGACCGGCGCGTCCAGCGCGACCTTGCCCTCCTGGACGAGCTGCAGCAGCACCACCGTCGAGAAGGACTTGGTGATGCTGCCGATGCGGAAGCGCGCATCGGTGTTCATGGCCTGCCCGTTGGAGCGGTCGGCCACCCCGGCGGTCTCCCGGTAGACGGTGCTCCCGCTGTCGATACGGGTCATCACGCCCGGCGCGCCGCCGGCCATCACCCGCTCGAAGACCTTGTGCAGGGCATCGAGATCCGGCTTCGCGAGTCCGTCGTCCGGCGCCTGCCGAGTGGCGCTGCCCGCTCCGGTCCCCGCCAGGGTCCGGGCCTCGGACCGGGCCGCGAGGGCCGGGACCGAGGCGACGACGAGAGCCAGCACCGAAGCGCTCATCGCCGCGCGCCTACCGAACTTGCCTTGCACCATGACACTCCTTGTTCCGACGCGGATGATCCGGTGATCATCGCAGCCGCGGATTCGCTTCCCGCGTATGCCGCGCACCTTCTCGCCGTCGAAGAGAGGCCGGCGCCGCGTTTGGTTCCCCTGGTTCCACTGCGGATGATCTTGTGCGAATTCCCGCCGGTAAGTCGGCTGGTTTACGACGTTCCTCCTTCGCGGACGTCCTGGAGACTGTGACGGTCCGACAGCCCGCCATCCGCTGCTCTGGCTGCGCGCTCTCCGGCGCGGCGGGACGGCGTGGACGCCCGTGAAGTCGCTCGGTTCGTGAGATGAAATGCCCGCTCTTTCGCGAAAGGATCGATATGAGCCCTGTGGAACTGGACATCCGTGACGCCGGTCCGCTGGATGTGGAAGCGGAGGGGATCGCGTTCGAGGACGACCTGCATCCCGGCCGCGGTGCCGAAGCGTGCCTGGCCGATCCCTGGGTCACCGCGACCACGCGTTTCGCATGTGACTAGCCCGGCCGGTCCACCGTCGGCGGAACCGATCCTTTGAGGCCGGTCCCGGTCCCGGTGCCGGTGTCGGTGCCGGGCCCTGGACTGATGCCGGGGCCCGGACTGATGCCGGGGTCCGGTCCGATACCGGGGCCCGGACTGATGCCGGAGTCGGTCCCGGGGGCGGTCCCGGGCGGGTCCGCGCCGGACTTGGGGGAGTGGCTCGCCGCACTCATGGCCGGCCACGAGCGTCGGAGCGGCGCGGACGAGGTCTGGCGCTATCTGTTCGATCCGCGCATGCCGGCGATGGAACACGGCTGGAAGCTGCACGTCTCCGCCCGGTCCGACGACTTCGCCGGGACCATGGAGCTCCTCGTCCCGGTGCTGCTGCGCTACACCTGCGAAGCCAAGTTCGCGCGGAGCGCGGCGGTGCTGGGGGAGTTGAACGCCGGGGTACGGGACCAGGCCCTCGTCGGGAAGGCGGTCACCGTCTATCCCCGCGGGCAGGATGTGGCGGCGCTCGGACGGGAACTGGCCGAGGTCCTGGTCGGCCGGGGCGGACCACGGGTGCTCAGCGACCGCCGGGTGCGGCCGGACGCTCCGGTCTACTACCGTTACGGTCCCTTCCGGGCGGCCGGGGCGGGCGAGTCGGCGCTCGTCATGACCGGTCCTGACGGACAGAGTTTCGCCGGTCGCGCGAGCACCCGGTACCGCCAACCACCCTGGACGCAGGATCCGTTCGGGGCGCCTGCGCCCGGCACGGGGCGACCGGCCGCACGCCTTGTCGGTGGCAGATACCGGCTCACCGGAGGTATCGCGCGGTCCCCGCACGGGGACGTCTACCGCGCCCTGGACACGGTGACCGGCGGCCGGGTGGTGGTCAAGCAGGCCAGAGCGTATGCCGGTGAGGACGAGCACGGAGTGGACGCCCGCGGCCGGCTCCGCAACGAGCGTGCCGTGCTGGCGGCGCTGGACGGCCTCGACGGCGTACCGCGCTTCGTCGACCACGTGCGGCACGGCGAGGACGAGTATCTGGTCACCACGGACTGCGGTCCCCGTGACCTGCGTCGCGACGTGCTGGAGCACGGGCCTTATGGTGCCGACGCCCATCGCACGGGGCGTCAGATATCGATGCTGGCGCGTCAGTTGCTGGCCGTGCTCGACGCGGTGCATGCCAGAGGGGTGGTGGTGTGCGATCTGAAACCGGGCAACGTGGTCATCTCCTCGGACGGCACCTGTCGTTTTGTCGACTTCGGTATCAGCGCCCTGGGATCGGAGCGCCCGGCCGGTGCGACACCCGGCTACACCCTCCCCGTCTACCGCGCCGGAGCCCAGCCCCACCCCGCCGACGACCTCTACGCACTCGGCGCGACCCTGCACTACGCGCTGACCGGCATGGATCCGGTGGTCGTCGACCCCGACCACGCCGTCAACCGTGACCGAACACTGGCCTGCCTGGACGGCGCGCTGCCCGGCGCCGCCCACCGTCAAGTCCGCGCGCTGGTCGCCGGGCTGCTCAGCCTCGATCCCGCGGAACGAGTGGCCTGCGCTGGACGGTTACGGGCCGGCCTGCCGGAACCGGTCGGCGGGCGCCGTCCGCCCGGCCCGCCCCGCATCACCGCCGGGCTGCTGGACGACGTGATCGCGCACACCGTCGCCGGCTGTGTGCGCGCCTCCCGGTCGCCCGCCGGGCCGGGCGGCCGCCATACGGGGTCGACCGTGACGCTCTACGCGGGCTCGTCCGGAGTGGGCCTGGAACTCCTGCACCACACCGACCACCCGGGCGTACCGCGGGCCGTCGCCGACCTGGCCCGCCGAACGGCGGAACACCCCGAGGTGGCTGCGCTGACCGCCGCTCTGTACACCGGCCGCACCGGAGTCGAGCTGTTCCTGGCATCGGCCGCCGGCGCATTCCCGTCCTCTCACAGCGGCCCGGTGCCGGCGGATCCGTCCGGTCTGCCGCGCTACGACGGCAGCGGCGACCAGATCGGTGGCGCGGCAGGCACCGGAACGGGGCTCCTGCTCCTGGCACACCTGGCCCGCGCCGCGGGACATCAGGAGGAGGCGGCCGCGCACCTGGCCGCCGCGGGCCGGTGCGCACGGGAGTTGTCGAACTGGACCGGGCCGTCCGGGGAAGGAGGATCGGAGCAGCCGCAGGCCCCCTCGCTCGCGGCCTACGACCACGGCTTCGCTCACGGCAGGGCGGGCATCGTCCACTTCCTGTACGCCTACCACCGCGCCACCGCCGACCTGGTCGCCGGCGCCGCGGCCAGGGCCGGCCTCGCCCAACTCGCCGCGGACACCCCCGGCCTGCTCGCCGCCGCCGCACGCCCCGGCGCCTCCCGGCGCTACGGAGCGTGGTGCCGCGGAATGGCGGGAACGGGCGCCGTCCTGATCACCGTGGGCAGCCGGGACGAGGACGGGCAGCTTCTCGAACTCGGCCTGCGCTGTGCCCGGGTGTGCCGCGCGCTCGCGCCGCGGATGAGCCTGGTCTCCCAGTGCTGCGGGCTGGCCGGCGTCGGCGAACTGCTCGTCGACGCGGCCGTCGCCACGGGCGACGACAGCTTCTGGCGGGACGCGGAGGACGTGGCGGGGCTGATCCTGGCCCGCAGTGGCGGAACCGCCCACCGGCCGCTGCTGCCCGACAACACCCTCGTCGGCTCCGACTCCGCCTGGGCGACGGGCGGTGCGGGAGTGCTGTCCTTCCTGCGCCGGCTGCGTGACCGCGGTGGGCAGCGGCTCTGCGGCGGTTGAGACGGTCATGGATGCGTCGCATGCGCCAGTCCGCCCATGCGCTCATGCGCTCGTGCCGGGAGCACCTCGTGTTCGTGCTCCCGGCCGTGCTGGGGTGTGGAGCGTTGAGTGGTGAGTGAGGTCAGTTGTCGAGGACGGCGAGGTCGACCTGGCGGAGGCCGTCCGGGTCGGCGATGACGTCGATCTCGGTGATCCGGTCGTCGGTGATCGTGAAGTCGAGCACCAGGAACAGCCGTCCGAGCGGGGCCATGGCGAGCCCGACCGTTCCGTTGACCAGTGCCGTCACGGTGGACTGCGCACGTTCCATGGCGGCCATCGCGCCCTTGGCCACGGTCTGCGCGCCGCTGAAGACGATGGGCTCGGGGGTCGGGACGACGGACCGGTCGGCCCGCAGCACGACGTCCGGGTGGAGCAGGGCGACGAGTGCGTCGAAATCGCCGCCGCGGGTGGCGGCCAGGAAGGCGTCGACGACCCGGCGTTGACGGGTCAGGTCGGCGTCGGGGACCGCCGCGCCACCCTTGACCCGGCGGCGGGCCCGGCTCGCGAGCTGCCGCGTCGCGGCAGGGGAGCGTTCGATCAGCGGGGCGATCTCGTCGAAGGGCACGGTGAACATGTCGTGCAGCACGAAGGCGAGGCGCTCGGGCGGCGTCAGCGTGTCGAGCACCACCAGCAGGGCCAGACCGACGGAGTCGGCCATCAACGCCTCCTGTTCGGGGTCGATGCCGGCGGGCCGGCCGAGGGCCGGGTCGGGCTCGTGGAATTCGAGGGGCTCCTCGCGGCGGTGGTCGCGCGAGCGCAGCAGGTTCAGACACACGCGTGACACGACGGTCGTCAGCCAGGCACCGAGGTTCTGCACGCTGTCAGCGTCGGTGCGACTGAGCCGCAGCCAGGTCTCCTGCACGGCGTCGTCGGCCTCGCTCACCGAGCCGAGCATCCGGTAGGCCACCGCCCGAAGACGAACCCGGTCTTCCTCGAATCGCTCGATCAGCGATGCGTTCTCGTCCATCGGTCACATTCCTTCGTCGCGGGGGTCATAGCAGTAGATCCACGAAACCGAGTTGAAGGTACCGGGAGGCCGACTCCCGGACCGAACGAATGGGGAGCAGCCATGACGTCGACGATCCTGGTCACCGGTGGTACGGGAACTCTGGGCGGCCACGTCCTCCCATTGCTGCGGGCGGCCGGGCGCGAAGTTCGCGTCCTCAGCCGGCAGCGCCGTGAGTCCGTGGACGGCGTCGCGTATGTGAGCGGCGACCTCCTCAAGGGCGAGGGAATCGAGGCCGCGGTGGACGGCGTCGACGTCGTCCTGCACCTCGCGGGCGGGCCCAAGGGCGATGACGAGGCGACGCGGAATCTGATGCGGGCCGCGTCACGGGCCGGGGTGCGACACGTGGTGCACGTCTCCGTGATCGGCACGGACACGATGCCGTTGGCCTGGTTCCAGGCCAAGTTGGGCGCGGAGCGGGCCGTCGCCGAATCCGGCGTCCCGTGGACGACGCTGCGCGCGGCCCAGTTCCACGACCTGGTCCTGACGGTGGTGGAGAAGATGGGGAAGCTGCCGGTGATCCCGGTCCCGGGCGGACTGCGGTTCCAGCCGGTCGACTCGCGTGATGTCGCGGCCCGGCTGGTGGAGCTGACCCTCGGCGAACCGGCCGGGCTGGTGCCCGACCTGGCGGGGCCGAAGGTGTACGGGATGGCCGACCTGAGCCGCGGCTATCTGCGGGCACGCGGCAAGCACCGCCTGATGATGCCCGTGCGGATGCCAGGAAAGGCCGGCCGCGCCTACCGGGCCGCCGAGAACCTGTCGCTCGACGGGGCGGCCGTGGGTGAGCGGACCTGGGAGGACTTCCTGGCGGAGCGGGTCGGCTGACCCCTGGTTTCACGCGGTCAGGACACCGGCCATGGCGGCGAGCACCGCGGGGACCACGCGGTAGTAGACCCAGGTGCCACGCCGCTCGGAGGTGAGCAGCCCGGCCTCGCGCAGCTTCTTCAGATGGTGGCTGACCGTGGGCTGCGAGACGCCGACGTCGGAGATGTCGCAGACGCAGGCCTCGCCGCCGTCGTGCGAGGCGACCAGGGAGAACAGCCGCAGTCGGACGGGATCGCCGAGAGCCTTGAACATCGCCGCGGTCAGTTCGGCCTCGAGGACGGTCAGCGGCCGTTGCGTCAGCGGTGGGCAGCACGGCACGGCCGGCCGCAGGACCGGCAACTCGGCGACCTCTGAATTCGACATGCGTCTATGTTGACACCCATCGAAGCCGGTGACAAGCTTTGCTGTATCGATGGATGTCAAAGCAACGGGCGTCGGGTCGCTGCCGCCGCATGGCTTTCCGGCCATGTCCTCTCCTGCCCAGCGCCCTCCCGCCCCCTCCCGCCGCCCGGAAAGGCTCAACCACCATGAGTACGACCAGCGCTCTTCCCGTCGTCGTCATCGGAGCCGGTCCCATCGGGCTGGCAGCCGCCGCCCAGCTGCTGGAGCGCGGGCTGGAGCCCTTGGTGCTGGAGACCGGTACCGGCGCGGGCAGCTCGGTGCGCGAGTGGGGGCATGTCCGGCTCTTCTCCACCTGGAGCGAGGTCGTCGACCCGGCCGCGGAGAAGCTGCTGACCCCCACCGGCTGGATCCGCCCCGACGGGGCCGGCTACCCCTCGGGCGCCGACTGGGTGGAGAGCTACCTGCGGCCGCTGGCCGACGCTCTGGGCGATCGGGTCCGGTACGGCGCCCGGGTGACCGGCGTGTCCCGGGCCGGACGGGATCGCGTCGTGGACGCCGACCGTGCCGAGCAGCCCTTCACCGTCCACATCACCCGTTCCGGCGGGGCCGAGGAGCGGATCACCGCCCGCGCCGTCCTCGATGCCTCCGGCACCTGGTCGACCCCCGCCCCGCTGGGCGGCGACGGCCTGCCGGCGCTCGGCGAGCGCGCCGCCGCGGACCGCATCGCCTACCGCGTCCCGGACCTCGCCGACCCGGCCGTCCGCGCCCGGTACGCCGGCAGACGCACCGCCGTGATCGGCTCCGGTGCCTCCGCCTTCACCGCCCTGGCCTATCTGGCGGACCTCGCCGAGCAGGTCCCCGGTACCCACGCGGTGTGGATTCTGCGCCGTGGCCTCAGCGGCAGCACCTTCGGCGGCGGCGAAGCCGATCAGCTCCCCGCCCGCGGCGCCCTCGGTCTGCGCGCGAAGGCCGCCGTCGAGGCCGGCCACGCGGGCGCCGTCACCGGATTCCGTACGGCCGCTGTGGAGCGTGACGGCGAGCGGCTCGTGCTGGTCGGGGAGGACGGCACCCGTCTGGAGCCGGTCGACGAGATCATCGGCCTGACCGGTCTGCGCCCGGACCTGTCGTTCGTCGGCGAACTGCGCCTCGGCCTGGACGAGCGCCTCCAGGCGCCCGCCGCACTGGCACCGCTGATCGACCCCAACGTCCACTCGTGCGGCACCGTCCACCCGCACGGCGTCAAGGAGCTCTCCCACCCCGAGGCCGGCGTCTACCTGGTCGGTATGAAGTCCTACGGCCGCGCGCCGACGTTCCTGGCCATGACCGGGTACGAGCAGGTCCGCTCCATCGCCGCATCGCTCGCCGGTGATCACGAGTCCGCCGAACGCGTCGAGTTGACGCTGCCCGAGACCGGAGTGTGCGGCGGAGCGGGTCTCTTCGACGAAACCGAGGCCGCCACCGACGGCGGAGGCTGCTGCTCGGCCCCGGCCACCCTCCGGATCGGCACCGTCATCCCCATGCGCACCGCGTCGGGCGGCTGCTGACGGGTGCGGCCCGGCGGCCCGACGCCGCCGGCCCTGGTGGGTGGGGCCGGGCTCAGCGTTGCGCCATTCGGGTGTACCGGAGGGTGGGGCGGACCCGGCCGGCGCCCGACGGGGGAGTCCGGGGCGTGGCAGAGCGGTTGTGGCGCCAGGGCTCCGGGCCCACCATGAGGTAGTGGATTAAGGCGGAACTGTGCGATGGACGGAGCTGACGGGGTGGACTCCCGTGGACCCCTCGACGTCACGAGAGCAGCCACAGCGGTTCTCGACGCCCGTGGACGGGTCATCGGGTGGAGCCCGGCGGCGGCGGAGCTGCTCGGCTATGAGGCGCACGACGTGCTCGGGCGCCCCGCTGACGAGCTGCTGGCGCGCCGTGCGGGCACCGGCGGGCGCGCCGGCCCGCCAGGGGCGGAGCAGAGCACCCGCAGCGTGGTTCTCCATCTGCGCCACCGGGACGGCCGCTCGCTGCGGATCGCCACGACGATGGTCCCGGTGTCCTCCGAAGGGTCCGGGCCGGCCTGGCTCTTCGTCGCCGCCGATTCGGAGGAGCTGGACCAGTGGGAGGCCCAGCAGGCGATGCTGCAGGGGCTCGTCACCCGCTCCTCCGTCGGCCTCGCCATCTACAACGCCGACATGCGGGTGGTGTGGATCAACGCCGAGCTGAACCGCGAAATGGGCTCCACACAGTACGTCGGCATGTCCCCGGACGAGATGCTCCTGGACGGCGAGGTTCTGTCCGAGGGGTATCCGCCCACGCTGGAACAGGTCATGAGGACGGTGTTCGCCACCGGCGAGCCCGTCATCGATCTGCACTACGGCGGCCGCGCACCCGTCGATCCGGAGCACGACCGCGTCTGGTCGTGCTCCTACTACCGGCTTCAGGACACCCAGGGGAAATCCCTGGGCATGTGCGAGGAGTCGGTGGACATCACCGACCGTTACCGGGCCCAGCAGCGGCTGGCCCTCCTGGTGCGCGCCGGAGCGCGCATCGGTACGACCCTGGACATGAGTCGCACGGCGCGGGAGCTCGCCGAGGTCGCCGTGCCGCAGTTCGCGGACGCGATCACCGTGGACCTGCTGGAGGCGGTACTGGAAGGGGACCAGACCACGCCGGGGACCACCGCCGGACGGCGGCTGGTCCGGATGTGGGGAGACACCGGACGGGCCGGCGGGACGACGGGCGCGGGAGCCCCGCGACGTTCGGCACGCCGGCTGGTCGACTACCCACCGGCATCGGCCCAGGCCCGCAGCCTGGCCCTGGGCCGGAAGATTCTGGAGACCGGCCCGAACCCGCAGCACACGGCGCACGACGTGAAGGAGACTCCGGACGCGAAGGCGGCGCAGGAACCGCTGCTCCGCTCGTGTCTCGCCGTGCCGCTACGGGCCGGGCGCAGCCCGATCGGACTCGTCACGTTCTTCCGGAACCGGTACACCGACCCGTTCGACGACGGTGAGCTGGACCTCGCCGACGAGCTCGTCGCGCGTACCGCGGTCTGTATCGACAACGCCCGCCGGTTCACCCGTGAGCACACGGCCGCTCTCCGGCTGCAACGCAGCCTGCTCCCGCAGAGCCTGCCACCGCAGACGGCCGTCGAGCTGGCGTACCGCTATCTGCCCGCCGACAGCCGGGCCGGGGTCGGCGGCGACTGGTTCGACGTCATTCCGCTGTCGGGCACCCGGGTCGGCCTGGTGGTCGGGGATGTGGTCGGGCACGGCCTGGGAGCCGCCGCCACCATGGGGCGCCTGCGCACCAGCGTCCGGGTCCTCGCCCAGCTCGATCTCGCCCCGGACGAACTCCTGACGCGGCTGGACAACCTGGTCGGCCAGTCCGCCAAGGAGTGGGCCGCGGTCAGGGGCGTGCGGGGCGGCGGCCCGGAGGACGACGAAGCCCTCGGCGCGACCTGCCTGTACGCGGTGTACGACCCGGTGACCGGACAGTGCAGCATGGCGCGCGCGGGCCACCCGCTGCCGGCCGTGGTCGACGCGGAGACCGGCCTCGTCAGCTATCCGGAGCTCCCCGCGGGCCCGCCCCTGGGACTGGGCGGCCTGCCCTTCGAGAGCACGGACCTGCAGCTGCCCGCAGGCAGCCTCATCGCACTTTTCACCAACGGTCTGGTCCAGTCCTCCGACCGCGACATCGACGCCGGGCTCGACCGGCTCGACGAAATCCTCGCCGAGCACCGGCGCCCCCTGGAGGAGCTCGCCGACCGGACCGTCTCGACGCTGCTCCCCGGGCCGTCGGACGACGACGCGGCCCTGCTCCTCGTCCGCACGCGAAGGCTCGACAAGTACCGGGTGGCCGTGTGGGAGCTGGCCGCCGACCCGGTCATGGTCGGCCGCGCCCGCGCCGCGGCCACCGGGCAGCTCGGCGAATGGGGCCTGGACGACGTCTCGTTCACCACCGAACTGATCGTCAGCGAGCTGGTCACCAACGCCATCCGCTACGCCGAGGGCCCCATCCTGCTGAGGCTCATCCGCGATCAGACCCTCATCTGCGAGGTCTCCGACTCCGGGCACACCTCACCCCATATGCGCCACGCGGCGAGCGATGACGAAGGCGGCCGCGGCCTCTTCCTCATCGCCCAGATGACCGAGCACTGGGGAACGCGCTACACGCCCACGGGCAAGACGATCTGGGCCGAACAGGACCTGCCGCCCGCGGACAGCGCGGAGCGGGCCGATCCGTAGTCCGCGGTGCGAACGCCGTCACGCCCTGCGTCAGCGGGCGATCGACTTCATCGGCCCGGGCCGGCGCAGCAGCCACTGCAGAAAACCGCGGCGGGGCGGCCTGGGCGGTCGCACCGTGATGCTGCCGCTGCGCACCTTTCCCGTCACATGGATACGCAGCCGGATCGGCGTCCCGGCGGAGACATGTGCCCGATGGCGCACGCTGCCGCTGCTCACCGAGACCTCGTCGACGTCCACGAAAACGTCCGGCGGCACTATCAGGGTCACCGACCCGCTGCGCACCGACGCTTCGATCTCCAGGGTGGGCGACCCGATGACGGCACTGGTGAAGTCGAGCACGACGGAGCCGCTGTTGGACTCGATCTCCATCTGCCGGGGCACCGCCCACGTGCCCTCGCGCTTCGCGCTCGCGCTGTCGACCGCGATCCGCGACCTGTCCTTCGGGGCGGGGGAGGGGACACCGCCCGTCCACGACGGTCCGGTCGCCGGCAGATCCGTGAGCACCGCTTCGAGTTCTCGGTAAGTACGCGCCGTCAACGCCACCTCGAGCCGTTCGTCCAGCTCTTCGGCGGTCAACCGGCCGTCTCCCGCGGCGACCCGCAGCCGCTCCACGACCTGGTCCCGGTCTTCGTGAGACGCGCGCAGCTCGCCGTGATCGGGCACCAATTCACCGGACATGCCCACACTGTAGTGGGTGTCAGCCGAGGGGGCACGGGAGCCGGTCGGAGGGGCGGCGGTTCACTCGGTGGCGTTCAGAGCGTTCGCTGGACCCGGTAGCCGGCGAGGGCGGGATACGGCGAGGGAGAGAGGTCCCGGTGATGCGGAAGCTCGACGACCTCGGCGCCGCACCCCCGGACGAAGTCCATGACGGAGTCCGCCGTGCGGTCGTCGAGCGAGAACACCCAGCGACCGGGTATCAACACCGTGTCGATGGTCCCCACCGCGACCCGGGCGAGCAGCAGGCTCAGCTCCGGCCGCACCGCCCGGCAGGAGACGCCGTTGTCCAGGAAGATCTCCGGGGCGTGGTGGCCGAGCCGGTCGGCGTGCTCTTCGAGGGCGTGCAGATGGACCGCCATCCGCCACTGGTCGTACGGGTAGCAGCGCAGATAGGCAGCGGCCCGCGCCCGACCCCGATAGGTGTCCGCCGTGGACATGACCGCCTCCTCGTTCACCCGGGCGCCGGATTCACCGGAATCGCCGGAGCGGCCGGGTCCAGCGCTGGGACCTGTCCCACGACCCGCTACATACCGCCCATACTGGACGGCAAAAGTAGTTGTTGTCTATACCATTGGCGGTAAATCTTTTGTATGGGGGGGTCCTCGGGCGATGCGATCGCATCCAGGCCCCGGGTACGGGCCGCCCGCGCGGCCTGGATGCGGTGGGCCGCCCCCGGCCGGTGCTGTGGCAGGCTGCGAGGAGAAACCCGGCCCCCCGGACCGCCGTCTTCGGGGCCGGACACATCACGGAGGTACGCCACGGTGAGCACAACGTCGGATCATTCGGGACGCACAGTGACCTCGGCCGATCACCGCGTCGCCGTCGCGACCGAGACCGATCGGTTCGTGGCGGCGGTCAAGGGCGCCGACCTGGCGACCCCGGTGCCGAGCTGTCCTGGCTGGACGCTCGCCGACCTGGTCAAGCACACCGGGAGCGTGCAGCGCTGGTTCTCCGTCCTGCTGCGCCAGCAGGTCCAGGAACGGCCGCGAAGCCGTGACGTCGAGCTGCGGCTGCCCCCGACCGATGACGGCTACCCCGACTGGCTGACGGCGAGCGCGGCCGAGGCCGCGAACGCCTTCGCGGCCACCGACCCCGATGCCCCGATGTGGGTGTGGGGCGCCGACCACCACGCCCGGTTCTGGGTGCGGCGGATGCTCTTCGAAACGCTGGTGCACCGCACCGACGCGGAACGCGCGCTGGACCTGCGGCCGGTGATCGACCGCGACCTGGCGGCCGACGGCGTCGACGAGTTCCTGACCAATCTGCCGTTCGCCGCGTCCTTCGCGCCCAAGGTGTCCAATCTGCGCGGCGACGGGAAGACCATCCGGTTCCAGTGCACGGACGTCAGCGGCACCGGCACCGGCAACGTCAGCGGCAACGGTGGCTGGCTGGTCCGCCTGCGGCCCGACGGCTTCGGGATCGACCCGCACCCCGCCGGGCCGGCGACGCCCACCGCCGACGCGACCGTGCGAGGCGCCGCAGCGGATCTGCTGCTGCTCCTTTACGGCCGGCTCGACCGTGCCGCGGACCTCTTCGGGATCGAGGGCGACGAGGAACTGCTCGCGCACTGGTTCGCCAACTCGGAGTTCTGAGACACCCGGACCCGGAACGTCAGGCGTTGCGGTCGGCCTCGGCCTCGCCCGATGCCAGTCGGCGGTGGATCTCCGTGGTCATGGCGTGGATGGCCCGCGTCAGCTCGGTGTTGGTCTTGAGCTCCAGCTCCTGCTCGACGAAGTCGTGATCCGCCTTGGCCTGCTGGAACACGGCCTGCCGGTTCTGTCCGATCATGACGAACGTCGACAGGAAGATCGCCTCGAGCGATACGACGAGCGTCAACGTGGGCCAGGGGTTGGTCTCGACGACCAGCATCCAGACCACGAACGCGACGCCGTGGAGATAGACGAACATCATCGAGCCGGCGAACTTGGTGATCGCATCGGCGATGCGCAGCTGAAGGTCCGAAGAACGGCTGGCGCGGTGCGCGACGACAACCGGATGGTGCCGCGCCTGGTCGTCGGGCCTGCTCATCGGGATCTACCGCCTTCTGGGGTCGTCGACCGGCGCCATGGCACCGGGTGAACTCGCTGCATGGTGTCAGACCCGCATCTCACGGCTGCCCGCCGAGCTGGGCGCGGAGCCGGTCACCGAGGGTGACCGGCGCGCACTGACCGTTCGCTCTGCCCTGCCGGCAACTGAGGACGTTCGGGACCCTGCGCGTCAGCGCCGCCTGGGTGAGGATGGGAGGGCAGGCAGGATCGATGGACGACCGAAGCACGACCACCGAAGCACGGACAACCAAAGCGGCGAAGCGCGACCACGTCTGCACACGTCGAAGACCGCGGAGCCGCGGAAACGGACAGTGCGATGTCCACCACACACTCCATTCTCGACCGGCTCACCACCGCACACCGTGACCGACTGCTGGCGTTGTCCACAGCGGTCGCCTTTCCCTCGGGCACCCGGATCTTCGACGCCGACCGGTCCGCCGAACGTTTCTGGGTCCTGGACCGCGGCGAGGTGGCCCTGGATCTGCACGTCCCCGGGCGGCAGGCGGTCGTCGTGCAGACCGTCTCGGCGGGCGAACTCCTCGGCTGGTCCTGGCTGTTCCCGCCGTTCCGGTGGCAGCTCGGCGCACAGGCGCACACCGCCGTGCGGGCCAGGGAGTTCCCGGCGCCGGAGGTCCGTGAACTCTGTGCGGCCGATCCCGGACTGGGACACGAATTCGTCCTGCTCTGCGCCGAGGTCATCGGGGGCCGGCTGCACTCCACGCGCACCCGGCTGCTCGACCTGTACGGCCCGTTCGGTGAGTATCGCGACAGCTCCGTATCGGTGGGCGGTCTGGAAGACGACGGCTGACACCGCGCTGACACCGCTGGAAGTGGGGGCCGTTCGGCCCCCCGGATGTCCCCTATCGGCCCAAGAGGCGGGGTCGCACCGCGTCGCAGGGTAGGAGCGACGCCGGTTCGGCGCTTGCGGAGGAGATGGATATGCCTGGCATCAGCTCATCGACGCACCAGGACAGTTACCTTGACGATGCCGAAGTGGCGGCGCTGGACGCGCATTGGCGGGCGGCGAACTATCTGGCCGTCGGCCAGATCTACCTGATGGCCAACCCGCTGCTCACTGAACCGCTGCTCCCGGAGCACATCAAGCCGCGGCTGCTGGGCCACTGGGGCACTTCGCCCGGTCTCAACCTCGTCCACACCCATCTCAACCGGGTGATCAAGGCGCGCGACCAGGACACGCTGTGCGTGTGGGGGCCGGGGCACGGGGGGCCGGCGGTGCTGGCGAACACCTGGCTGGAGGGGACCTACAGCCGGACGTACCCGGACATCGGCCGGGACGCGGCGGGCATGGGCAAGCTGTTCCGGCAGTTCTCGTTCCCCGGCGGGGTCCCCAGCCATGTGGCGCCGGAGACCCCCGGATCGATCCACGAGGGTGGGGAGCTGGGCTACTCGCTCGCGCACGCCTACGGTGCCGCGCTGGACAACCCCGGTCTGCTCGTCGCCTGCGTCATCGGTGACGGTGAGGCCGAGACGGGGCCGCTGGCCGCCTCGTGGCACTCCAACAAGTTCCTCGACCCGGTGAACGACGGAGCGGTCCTGCCGATCCTGCATCTGAACGGCTACAAGATCGCCAACCCGACCGTCCTGGCACGGATCCCCGAGTCCGAACTCGACGACCTGATGCGCGGACTGGGCCACGAACCGATCCACGTCACCGGGGACGACCCGCTGCTCGTGCACCAGGCCATGGCCCGCGCCATGGACACCGCGCTGGACCGTATCGCGCTCATCCAGCGCACCGCCCGCGAGGAGGGCGGTGCGGAGCGCGCCCGCTGGCCGATGATCGTCCTGCGCACCCCCAAGGGCTGGACCGGTCCCGCGGAGGTCGACGGGCTTCCCGTCGAAGGCACCTGGCGCGCCCACCAGGTCCCGCTGTCCCACGTGCGCGACAACCCCGAGCACCTGCGCCAGCTGGAGGCCTGGCTGCGGTCCTACCGGCCGGCCGAGCTGTTCGACGAGCACGGCCGCCCGCGCGATCAGGTGCTGGAATGCCTGCCGGTCGACGAGCGAAGGCTCGGTGCGACTGCGCACGCCAACGGCGGTCTGCTGCTGCGGGACCTGCCGATCCCGGCGCTCGAGCGGTACGCCGTCCCCGTCGACAAACCCGGCGCGACCCTCCACGAGCCCACCCGCGTCCTGGGCGACCTGGTGGAGACGATCATGGAGGACACCGCGGAGCGCCGTGACTTCCGGCTGGTCGGCCCCGACGAGACCGCGTCCAACCGCCTGCAGAGCGTCTACCGGGCCACCGGCAAGGCATGGCAGGGCGAGACCCTGGAGGTCGACGAGGACCTGGACCGGCACGGCAGGGTCATGGAGATCCTGTCGGAACACACCTGCCAGGGCTGGCTGGAGGGCTATCTCCTGACCGGCAGGCACGGTCTGTTCTCCTGCTACGAGGCGTTCGTCCACATCGTCGACTCGATGGTCAACCAGCACATCAAATGGCTGCGCGTCTCGCGGCGGCTGCCCTGGCGCCGCCCCATCGCGTCGCTGAACTACCTGCTCACCTCGCACGTGTGGCGGCAGGACAACAACGGCTTCTCCCACCAGGACCCCGGCTTCATCGACCACGTCCTGAACAAGAGCCCCGAGGTCGTACGGGTCTATCTGCCCCCGGACACCAACACGCTGCTGGCGGTGGCCGACCACGTGCTGCGCAGCCGGGACTACGTCAACGTCGTCGTCGCCGGCAAGCAGCCCTGTTTCGACTGGCTCACCCTGGACCAGGCCCGCGCGCACTGCGCCCGCGGCGCCGGCGTCTGGGAATGGGCCGGCACGGAGGACGGCGCCGGCGAGCCCGATGTGGTGCTGGCCTGCGCCGGCGACGTGCCCACCATGGAAGTCCTGGCCGCCGCGCAGCTGCTGCGCACACACCTGCCGGAGCTGAGGGTGCGGGTCGTGAACGTGGTCGACCTGGCCCGGCTGCTGCCGAAGGAGGAACACCCGCACGGGATGCACGACGCCGAGTACGACGCCCTGTTCACCCGCGACCGGCCGGTCGTCTTCGCCTACCACGGCTACCCGTGGCTCATCCACCGGCTGGCCTACCGCCGCGCCGGGCACGCGAACCTGCACGTGCGCGGCTACAAGGAGGAGGGCACCACCACCACGCCCTTCGACATGGTGGTCCGCAACGACCTCGACCGCTACCGCCTGGTCATGGACGTCATCGACCGCGTCCCCGGCCTCGCCGTCCGCGCCGCCACCGTCCGCCAGGACATGGAGGACGTCCGACTGCGCCACCACGCCTGGATCCGCGAACACGGGGTGGACCTGCCCGAGGTCGCGGACTGGACCTGGAACGGCTGAAACCGGCCACCCGGAACGCGCACCCGGAACGGGCACAGGGAACGGGCACACGGAACGCCCACATGGAACGTCCGCGCGGTTCCATCTGCAGAACCGGCCGCGCGGGCGGGGTGTTTTGGCGGAACGTCATACTTTCGTGTGAGACGACGCGGTACTCCGTATGGCCACCGGCCACTTGGGCATGACTGGGCCTGACCAACTGGCGCGCAAAATTGGAGGGGCGGCCCAGTGACTCAGCCGTTTGACCTGCCCGAGTTCTACATGCCGTACCCGGCCCGGCTCAACCCGCATCTGGAAGCGGCCCGTGAGCAGTCCAGGGTGTGGGCCCGGGGAATGGGCATGTTGGAGGGTTCAGGGATCTGGGAGCAGAAGGACCTCGACGCCCACGACTACGCCCTGCTGTGCTCGTACACCCACCCGGACTGTGACGCCGACGTGTTGTCGCTGGTCACCGACTGGTACGTGTGGGTGTTCTTCTTCGACGACCACTTCCTGGAGCTCTACAAACGGACACCGGACCGGGAGGGCGGCAAGGAGTATCTCGACCGGCTGCCGGCGTTCATGCCGATGGATCTGGCGGACGGCTTCCCGGAGCCGCAGAACCCGGTGGAGGCCGGGCTCGCCGATCTGTGGGCGCGCACCGTGCCGAGCATGTCGTACGCCTGGCGCGAGCGCTTCGCGGAGTCGACCCGCAACCTCCTCAACGAGTCCCTGTGGGAACTCGCCAACATCGACACGGGGCGGATCGCCAACCCCGTCGAGTACATCGAGATGCGGCGGAAGGTGGGCGGGGCGCCCTGGTCCGCAGGGATCATCGAGTTCGCGGCGAACGCCGAGCTCCCGGTCCCGGTCGCGGGGACCCGTCCGCTGCGCGTCCTCACCGACGCCTTCTCGGACGGCGTCCACCTGCGGAACGACCTCTTCTCATATCAGCGGGAGGTGGAGGAGGAGGGCGAACTCAGCAACGGCGTGCTGGTGTTGGAGACGTTCCTGGGCTGCACGACCCAGGAGGCCGCCGAGGCCGTCAACGACCTGCTCACCTCACGGCTGCAGCAGTTCGAGAACTCCGCGCTGACCGAAGTCCCCTTGCTCTGCGTCGAGAAGGGCCTGGATCCGGCGCAGTGCGCGGCCGTCGCCGCGTACGTGAAGGGGCTGCAGGACTGGCAGTCCGGCGGCCACGAGTGGCATCTGCGCTCCAGCCGCTATATGAACGAAGGCGCGGTCACCACCCCGAACGCCCTGTTCGGGGGAGCCGTCGGCCTGTCGGTCCTGGACATCAAGTCGCTTTTCGGCCGGCCTGCCAAGGCCCGGCTGCGGAGTCACAGCAACGTGCCGCGCCGGCATGTCGGCCCTTCTCAACTGCCGGACTTCGAGCTGCCGTTCACGTTGGCGGTCAGTCCCCACCTCGATCACGCGCGGAAGGAATCCATCGCCTGGGCCGGGCGGATGGGCCTGCTCGCCGACATCTGGGACGAGGACAAGCTCGCCGGCTACGACTTCGCCCTCTGCTCGGCCGGCCTCGATCCGGACGCCACGCGGGAGGAGCTGGAGCTCAGCGCGGAGTGGCTGACGTGGGGGACCTACGGCGACGACCTGTATCCGCTCGCCTTCGGCCGTACCCACGACCTCGCCGGCGCGAAACTGTGCACCGACCGTCTCAAGGCCTGTATGACCGTTGAGGAACCGGCCGTCGGTGCCGCCCTGGCGGTCACCCCGATGGAACGCGGCCTCGCGGACCTGTGGGGCCGCACCGTCGTGCCCATGGACATGGACCAGCGCCGGGCCTTTCAGCGCACCATCGAGGTCATGCTGGACAGCTGGCTGTGGGAACTCCACAACCAGCACCAGAACCGCATCCCCGACCCCATCGACTATCTGGAGATGCGCCGGTTCACCTTCGGCTCCGACCTCACCATGAGTCTGAGCCGGATGCGGCACGGCAAGAAGCTGCCGCCGGGCATCTATGAGAGCGGCACGCTGCGCGCGATCGAGAACGCGGTCTCCGACTACGGATTCCTGATCAACGACGTCTTCTCGTACCAGAAGGAGATCCAGTACGAGGGAGAGATCCACAACCTCATCCTCGTCGTCGAGAACTTCTTCGACTGCGACTATCCGACCGCACTGAAGATCGTCGCGGATCTGATGTCGTCCCGGCTCGCCCAGTTCCAGCACGCGATGGAGCACGAACTTCCGGTGCTCTACGACGACTTCGACCTGGACGCCGAGGGCCGGGCGACGATGGACGCGTACATGAAGGAACTGCAGGACTGGCTCGTCGGCATCCTCAACTGGCACCGGGGCGTACGCCGCTACTACGACGCCGACCTGCCGACCACCCTGCCTTACGGCGGCGTCCCGCACACACCCACGCCCCGGACCGCCCTCCCGTCCGAGCCCCTGGCACTCCCGTCCCTGCCCTCTCCGGAAGGGCACGTCTGGGCCGCCCCGGGTGGCCTGGGCACCTCAGCCGCCCGCGCCTTCTTCCCGTCGCCCGCGGAGCAGGCCCACGACCGCGGCGCCCGACGCGGCGCCGTCTGAGGCACCGTCAGAGGCGCAGTCTGAGACGCCGCACGGTTTCAGGGCCGCTCCTCGGCAGTGTCGAGGAGCGGCCCCGCGCGGTAGAGCGTCATGCCAGGCGCCGTCCCCGGCGGCAGCGTGCTGTCGCTGCCCATCCGAACTCTCAACCCGAATCCCCGGCCGCGGATTCCCGTTCCGGATGTGATGATCACCGCACCTCTCCCGGCTTCCCGGCTCGCTGGCCGGGACCTCATAATCCGATCTCCGCAGTGCTGCCGGGACCACCGGACGAAGATCGATGGAGAGGGCCGCCCTTGCCCGCACGGACGATCACCGCCGGGGCCGCAGGTACTTGGAAGCTCGGTGACCTGACGGTCAACCGGATCGGACTCGGCGCGATGCGCCTGACCGGGAGTGCCGCGTTCGACCTCGGGACGCCGAGCGACCGGGACCGGTCGATCACGGTGCTGCGCCGGGCGATCGAGCTCGGTGTGAACCACATCGACACCGCCGCGTTCTACTTCTCGTCGCTGCGCTCCGCCAATGAGCTGATCAATCGGGCGCTCGCCCCGTACCCGGACGATCTGGTCATCGTCACGAAGGTCGGTCCGAGCCGGGACGCGTCGGGCGCGTGGCTGCCCTGGCCCACGCCGGATCAGTTGCGGGGCCAGGTGGAGGAGAATCTGCGTCAGCTCGGACGGGACCACCTCGACGTGGTGAATCTGCGGATGAACGCACCCGGCCCGATCGCCGAGCACTTCGGGGCGCTGGCCGAGCTCCGCGACGCCGGTCTCATCCGTCATCTGGGCCTGTCGAACGTCCGCGCCGAACATCTCGCCGAGGCCCAGGCCGTCGCACCCGTCGTCTGCGTCCAGAACCGCTACGGCATCGACGCGCGGCGCCCGGGCGCCGACGAATTCCTGAACCTCTGCGGAGAGCAGGGGATCGCGTTCGTGCCGTTCTTCGCCATCGCCGGTGAAGGGCGCGAGTCGGGCGCGACCGGTGCGGAGAACGCCAAGGTACGTGTCATCGCCGACGCGCACGGCGGGTCGCCCGCGCAGGTCCGGCTGGCCTGGACGCTCCAGCAGGGTTCGCATGTGCTGGCCATTCCCGGTACCGGCAATCCGGACCACCTCACCGCCAATGTGGCCGCCGGCGCGCTGCGTCTCACGGAGCAGGAGATGACTCTCCTCAACGCGCCCGACGCCGGCGCGTAGCGGGTCCCGGTCCCGCGTGCCGGGAGCCGGCCCCGCTCGCGTGCGCGAGCGGGGCCGACCCTGAGCCACCTGCTCAGCGGGTGGCCACCGAGGCCGAGGCCGTGACCGAAGCCGGGGCCGGGGCGTAGCCGGTGGGCCGGGTGGTGAACGTCCCCCGGCCCTGGGTCCGGCTGCGCAGCCGGGTCGCGTAGCCGAACAGCTCGGCCAGCGGCACGGCCGCGGTGATCACCGCCGTGCCCGCCCGCGCGGCCGAGCCCGAGACCCGGCCGCGCCGTGCGGCCAGATCACCGAGTACCCCGCCCACGGCGTCGTCGGGCACGGTGACCGTGACCTCGACCACCGGCTCCAGCAGCACCATCGCGCTGGCGCGCAGTGCCTCCCGGAGCGCGAGCCGGCCGGCCGTACGGAACGCCATCTCCGAGGAGTCCTTGGGATGGGTGGCTCCGTCGGTCAGCGTGACCCGCAGTCCGGTGACCGGGTGACCGCCGAGGGGACCCTCGATCAGAGCGTCCCGGCAGCCGGCCTCCACCGCCCGGACGTACTCCTGCGGAACCCGTCCACCGACCACGGCCGACCGGAACACGAACTCCACCGCGCTGCCGCCGCCTTCCTCGCCGACGGCATCGGCGGCTTCCAGCGGATCCACGTCGAGGACGACATGGGCGAACTGGCCCGCGCCGCCGTCCTGCTTGACGTGCCGGTACAGCAGTCCGGTGACGCCGCGGGAGACCGTCTCCCGGTACGCCACCTGCGGACGGCCGACGCCGACCTCCAGACCGTGGGCGCGGCGGATCTTCTCCACCGCGACCTCCAGATGCAGCTCGCCCATGCCCGACAGGACCGTCTGACCCGTCTCGGTGTCGGTCCTGACCACCAGCGAGGGATCCTCCTCGACCAGCCGCACCAACGCCGACACCAACCGGTCCGTATCGGTGCTCCTCCGCGCCTCGACCGCTACGGAGACGACCGGATCGGCCGTCGTCGGCGGTTCGAGGACCAGCGGAGCCTCGGGTACGCACAGGGTGGCTCCGGCGCGGGCGGCCTTCGGCCCGATCACCGCGACGATGTCCCCGGCGACCGCCTGGTCCAGCTCCGCGTGCCGGTCCGCCTGCACCCGGAGGATCCGGCTGACCCGCTCGGAGCGCCGCGCGCCCACGTCCATCACCGTGTCTCCCTTCCGGATCGTTCCCGAGTACACCCGCAGATAGGTCAGCCGCCCGGTGGACGTCGACGTCACCTTGAACACCAGCGCCGCGAACGGCGCCGAAGGATCGGCGGCCCGCTCCTCCTCCGTGCCGCGCAGGGTGCCGCGCACCGCCGGAACGTCCAGCGGCGACGGCAGATAGGCCCCGACGGCGTCGAGCAGCGGCTCGATACCGCGGTTGCGGTAGGCCGCACCGCACAGCACCACAACGCCCTCACCGGTACGGGTCAGGTCGCGCAGCGCCGCGGCCAGCGTCGCCGCGGAGATCGTCGACTCGGTACAGAACTCCTCCAACGCGAGCGGGTGGAGTTCCGCCACCGCCTCCTCGAGCAACCGGCGGCGCCGGCGCGCCTCTTCGAGCAGGGCCTCGGGTACCGGGCCCTCCTCGAACGTGTCACCGTCGCCGGCCCAGACCAGCGCGCGCATGCGGAGCAGATCCACCACCCCGGTGAACCCGTCCTCCTTACCGATCGGCAGCTGGACCACCAGCGGAGCCGGATGCAGCCGCTCCCGGATCGACTCGACGGCCGCGTCGAGATCGGCGCCGACACGGTCCAGCTTGTTGACGAACGCGATCCGCGGTACGCCGTGCCGGTCGGCCTGCCGCCACACCGACTCGCTCTGCGGCTCGACCCCGGCGACGGCGTCGAACACGGCGACCGCGCCGTCGAGGACGCGGAGCGAACGCTCGACCTCGTCGGAGAAGTCCACATGGCCGGGCGTGTCGATCAGGTTGATCCGGTGTCCGTCCCACGCGCAACTCACCGCGGCGGCGAAGATGGTGATGCCACGGTCGCGCTCCTGGGAGTCGAAGTCGGTGACGGTCGTCCCGTCGTGCACCTCGCCCCGTTTGTGGGTGGCGCCGGTGAAGTACAGGATCCGTTCGGTGACGGTGGTCTTTCCGGCGTCGACGTGGGCGAGGATGCCCAGATTGCGGACGGCGGTCAGTGGATTGACGGGTTGACGATGCAGGTCGGTACGCACGGCCCATGGCCTTTCGGGGTGATCCTTGGAACGGGTCGGCGCGATTCCGGACGAAGACGGCCTGCGGCTGCGGCCAGGTCGGGCCGCACGTAACCCCCTGACGCGGCACACCGCATCGGGACGTACCCGCCCCGGCGGTTCACCACAGGGCGGGACGAGTGCGGGGTCGGCGCAGGGGTCAGGCGTTCGTCACGGACATCCAGTGGCAGCCGCGCAGCCGGCACTGGGGGCACGAAGACACCAGGATCACCTCGTACCGTGACTGGGGAACAACGACAGCGGTGCGGTAACGCACGACCGGTCTCCCCTCACTTGTCACGGTGCGCGCCGCGATGACGAAGACGTGGCGGCGCGCGATTCGTTGCGAGTGTAGTGAACCGGGGTGCGGATGGGGAACCGGATTTCGGAAGTGAGCGGCCCGGAGGCCTGGACCTGCCCGCTGTTCCTCGGCGAGACCGCCGACGAGGACTAGGCCGTCCGTCTGAGGGCGTCGAGGACCTGATCCGCCACCTCGGGGCGGTGCTCGCGCAGGTCCAGAGTGCCGCTGGAGTTGCTGACGGCGTTGGTCACGAGCAGCTTCATCACGGCCCAGAGCGGATCGGCCTGTCCCGTCAGGGTGAACCGCTGCCCGTCGGGACCGATCACCACGGCCGGGCTGACCCCGGCGAGAAGATTGGTGCGCTCCCAGTCGATGTCGTGCGCCCTCCCGTTCGGGCTGACGCGGACGACGACGTCCTTCGTACGGTGCAGCAGGGCCAGATAGTTCATCGGCACCGTCAGCTTGCGCCGGACGTCGAAGGGGGCGCCGCCGTCCTCGGGGCGGATGCGCAGGATCGTCTTCACCACCGGGCCGTCGCTCTGGAAGGTCGTCGTGCCCCGGATCTCGAGGAACCGGGCACGGGCCAGCCGCCCGCCTCTGCGCGCCCAGCCCTTGCCGACCTGGCCGAACGCTCCCGTCTCACCGGGGAGTTCGTCGACCACCCAGGTCGGCCCCTCGCCCGGCGGGGCCGGGCGGACCCGGTCCGCCACGGTGGCGCATGCCCGCTCGGCCAGCCCCGCTATGCGTGCCGCCACCGCGGGTTCGAGCCGCTGGAGAACGACCGTGTCGACGACCAGAGCGATCCCGCCGGCAGCGCGCGAGATCTGCATCTGTTCCATCAGGAGGTCGGGACGGCCGGTCAGATCGACGCTCCGGCCGTCGAGACCGAGCACCTTGCAGGTTCTGGCCCCGGACAGCAGGGCGCTGCGCGGCCAGTCGACGCCCCGCACCGTGCAGCTGTCCGGATCGACGTAGACGGCGAGGCGTCCCGCGGTGACGGCGGCCAGACACAGCGGTTGTACCCGTACGTCGTCGGTGGTCTCGAAGGAGTCGATTCCGTCACCGCGCACCAGGAGCTTCAGCCGGATCAGGGGCTTGACCTCGGTGGGGTCGACGTCGCCGACGTAGTGGACGAAGCTCGCCTCCGTGTCGGGGGTGTACGACACGAACGTCGCTTCCAGCACATCGGCCCTGGCCAACCGGCCCTGCCGGATGCTGTCATCGGCGCGCGGCGCCCACAGGGCGAACGCATCGTCCTCGTGGTGGCCCGCGTCCTTGACGAGGTCCCCGCGGGTGATCCGCGGGAAGTCCGCCCGCGCGAGACGCTTCGCCGAGAAGGGTACGGACAGGGCACCGAGCAGCCCCAGGCCGAGGGAAGCGGCCGACAACCTCCCGTCGACTCCGGGGCCGGCGGCGGCCACGGCGATGAGGAGGACCGCCGGCACCGAGAGATTGATGAAGAGGGCGAGAACGAAGTTTCCGACGTACCGACGGGCGTAACCCGGCATGGCCCCTCCTCCGTTGAACGTCTGCCCCTTGATACCACTGACGGGCGGACCTGCCACGGAGATGTCCCGTCGAACTGTGCCTAGGAGCGTGCCAGTTCACGCAGCGCCATGCGCGCCGCCGGCGCCCGTCCGGTATGTGCCTCCCAGTACGGATGCGTGGACACCTGGACGGACAGCCGGTGCAGACGGCGGCGCAGCGCCGTGGTCTGTGCGGCGGTGCTGCTACTGGTGCGGTCGGCGAGCTGGCCGTACACGGCGTACCACTCGCGCTGTGCTTGCAGGAGGTCGTGGGGGAAGGAGTACATCACCCGGTAATTCAAGCACGTGTTCGAATTGGAGCGCAGCGGCGACTCCGGTGATTTTTTCCGGACCGGCCCGGCCGGCGCCCCGCCGCCCGTGCTCCCGCCCACCCCGCCGGGTGGCGTGCACAATCGGAAGGGTCGGAACGTTGCCACTTTCTGAGGAGTCACGGATGAACAGCGCGGAGCTACTGGCCGATGCCTTCGGCCGAGTCCAGGAAACCGTCCACGGCGCCGTCGAAGGACTCAGCGCGGACGAGCTGTCCGTGCGGCTCGACGGGGAGGCCAACTCGATCGCCTGGCTGGTGTGGCATCTGACGCGCATTCAGGACGATCATGTCGCCGACCTGGCGGGCACCGAGGAGATCTGGACCGCCGAGGGCTGGTTCGACCGCTTCCAGCTGCCGTTCTCCACCGGAGCCACCGGTTACGGCCAGCGTGCCGACGACGTGGCCGCCGTCCGTGTGGACACCCCGGCGCTGCTCCTGGGCTACTACGACGCCGTTCACGAGCACACCGTCGGCTACGTGCGAGGGCTCGGTGACGCCGACCTCGACCGCGTCGTGGACGAGGCCTGGACCCCGGCGGTGACGCAGGGCGTACGCCTCGTGAGCGTCATCTCCGACGACCTGCAGCACGCGGGGCAGGCGGCCTTCATCCGTGGCGTGCTGCGGCGGCGCTGACCTGCCGGGCCGCCGTGTCCGCCCGGTCCGTCCCCCAGAGGTGAGTCAGCTTTTGGCGTCGGCGACCTTGGCGAACCAGCTCTCGGTCTCCGCCGCGTCCAGCACGCCTTCCAGCACGAGCTCGCCGGGCATGCCGGGGAAGAAGCGGCCGGCGGGCCACCCCCGTGAGTACGGCGGCGGGTCGAGCACCAGGAGCCGCACGCCGTCCACGACCGGGACGTCGGACGGCGTGCCCTCGTTCCAGATCCATGTCCCGTCGGGTGCGGCCAGGTTGAACGCACCGGTCGTGGGCACCTGGCCCGGGGCGTTCCGGCACACGGCGACGGCCTCGGGGGCGGGCGCCTCGCCGGGGACGTGCCCGGCGCCGACCAGTTCGGCGGCCAGCAGGGTGTGGAGCTGGAAGTTGTCGCCGAGCCCGCTCATCCGCATCCGGTAGCCGGACCGGCTCTCGCGGTGCAGGACCACCAGCGGCTCGTCGTCGAGGACGAGCAGCGCGTAGATGAGGCACTTCAGCTCGTCGCCGCTCGCCTCGGCGAGGCGGCGGGCGGCCGCGACCAACTCCTGACGTCCGTCCACCTGGGCCCGTACCGCCCGGTGGTTGAGCACGGCGACCGTGGCCATCTCCCACTGCGGCAGCGACCACCACGCCTGGGCGGCGTCCGCGCCGACCCGGTCGACCACCGCGGCGTCCGGGCCGCTCCCGTCGGATTGCGGCAGGTCGCCGCCACCGGTGGCGGCCCACCGCTCGACGAACTCCGCCGCGCCGGCGAGTGCCTTCCCCAGCTCCGTGAGGACCGCCGGAGCGCACCCGGCGGGATCGGCGCCGCGCTCCACACAGGCACCCACGACGACCGCGATCACCGAACGGGTGCCGGCCGGCACGTCGGGCAGGAGCGCGGCGAGCCGCGGTGCGGCCGCGGCGAGTTCGGCGTCGTCCGCCCGCTGGAAGGACTGCCGCAGCTTCCCGAAGGACTTCTCCGACGCCCGGGAGTCCTGTGCGCGCACCGCGGCCTCGAAGGCGGCGACGGCGGCGGTGAAAGTGGCTCGTGCGAATATCACTCGCGCACCCTACCGGCCCGGTCGGACCGTACGACCGGGCCGGTGGGGGAGCGGGGGCGGGGCTCGGCGGGGGCTCAGCAGTGGTAGGCGGGGCCCTTCTGCTTGGTGAGGTTGTCGTTGGACATCCAGCCCGCGGTCTTGGTGCCGTCGATCCGCACGTACGTCCAGGTGTGGCCGTACGCGTTGAGGATGAAGCAGTGGTAGAAGACCTTCGCTCCCGACGTGACCGCCGCGACGTCCGGACATACCGCGTACGGGCCGGTCGTGAGGTGGAAGCTGCCGGTCATGTAGCCGTAGGTGCCGGGATGCGGGTCCTGGTGGGTCCATCCGGTGCAGCTCTTCGACACCGCGCTCGCCGACGTGGTGGGGGCCGCCGGCGACGACGGTGCGCCGCCGGCCTTGCTGCCGGAGGCGGACGGGCTGCCGGCGTCACCCGGGCTCGCGCCGCCGGACTGCTTCGCGGGCTTTCCGGACGTGCGAGGGGAGGACACGGACGCTCCCGGGGACTTCGAGCCGGCCTTCTTGCCGGTCTTCCCACCGGCCTTCTCGCCCGCGATGTTGGCTTCGCCTTGCGGGGTGCCGCTGGAGCCGGCGGCGTGGTTCTTCGACCCGCCACCGCCGCCCGAATCACCCGTTCCCACCAGGGCGTACGCCAGTCCGCCGCCGGCCAGGACGACGGCGGCGGCCGCCGCCGCGACGGTGACCCGGCCGCGGTTGCGACGGCGCGAGGGGAGCGGCTCGGTGCGCCGTTCCCTGCCACCGGCGGGGGAGACGAGAGGGCCGCCCGAGCCGCCCAGGCCGGCGGACGGCCGATAACCGGCGACTCCGGGCTGCGGCGCCGCCTCCGCGGGAGAGGCGGCGGGCGCGACCGGCCGGCCGGCGGTCGCGTCAGCTGATCCCGCGCCCGCCGGAGGCACCGGCCGGCGCAGCGGAGCAACTCCGGCCACGGAAGCGGGCAGCACACTCGTGCCGCTGCCGGCGGCGACCGCCTCCAGCATCCGGCGCGCCTGATCGGCGGACGGGCGGTCCGCCGGTTCCTTGGCCATCAGTGCGAGGAGTACCGGCGCCAGCGGACCGGACTGCCGGGGTTCCGGCAGCGGGTCCCCGACGATCGCGTTGAGCGTGGACCAGACGGAGGTCCGGCGGAACGCCGACCCACCCTCCACCGCCGCGTAGAGCGTCATGCCGAGCGCCCAGATGTCCGAGGCGGGGCCGGGCTCCTGGCCCTTGGCGCGCTCCGGCGCCAGGAAGTCGAGCGAACCGACGATGACCCCGTCCTGGGTCAGCTTGGTCAGCGCGCCCTCGTCGGGGGCTTCCACGCTCGCGATGCCGAAGTCGGTGAGCACCACCCGCCCGCTGCGGTCGAGGAGCACATTGCCGGGCTTGACGTCCCGGTGCAGCACCCCGGCCCGGTGCGCCGCGTCGAGCGCGTCCATCACCTTGGCGCCGATCGCGGCGGCCTCGCGGGGATCCATCGCGCCGTTCTCCGCCAGCACGCCGTCGAGCGAGGGACCCTCGATCAACTCCATGACGATGACCGGCAGGCCCTGCTCCTCGGTCACGTCGTGCACGGTGATGACACCGCTGTGACGGATACGGGCGGCGGCCCGCGCCTCGCGCTGCATCCGGGCCCGGAGATCGGCCAGTTCGGGTCCTGACGCGTCGTTGTACGCGCGCAGGACCTTGACCGCGACCTCCCGGCCCAGCACCTCGTCCACCGCGCGGCAGACGACGCCCATGCCGCCCCGGCCCAACTGCGCCGTCACCCGGTAACGCCCGGCTATGACCGTACCGACCAGCTCGCCGCCGCTCGTGTCCCCCGTCGTCACCCTTGCTCCGTCCCATCCTGGTTCAATTCCGTCGCGCGTCGTCCGGCGGTCTTCCGGTTGTTCTCCGGCGGTCTTCCGCATCCGCGACGTGGCGGGCTCCAGCGTAGGGGGTGAGGTCAGGGGCGGTGGCCGCCGGGTCGTCGGCAGCGCATCCGGCCTGCAGCCGCCCTCAGGTCCGCTGGTGCCGGCACCGTCAACGGTACGTCGGAGATAATAACAAGCCCTGTGGTTTCTCTGTTGTCGTCGAGGAAAAGACAGAACAGGCAGCAGGGGGAGAGGGACTCACGGTCGCGCCCAGGAGGATCCTCAGCGCAGAACCGCGGCGCGGAACTACAGCGCGGAACTACAGCTGTGATGCGACGTGTTGGTCCTCGGCGGCCCGGCGCAGCTGTTCCATCTTCGGGGGCAGGAGCCGTCCCAGTTCCTCGTACCGGGACCGCCCCGCGCGGTAGGAGGTGATCAGTCCGTTCTCTTCCAGCGGCATCCCGGCCGGCCGCAGGGTGGCCCGGCCGTCGTCGTCCAGGGTGCCCGCGTGGTTCATGCGGAGGCTGACCCATAGGCGAGTGGTGCCGTGCGCGTGGCTCATCAGATCGGCGCGCAGTGGCAGCCACCGGTCGAGTGCCGCCCGGCTCAGGTCCGACAGCGGCAGCCACTCGCTCTCGGTCGCGACGCCGGTGCCGTGCTGCGGTTGCCGCCGCGAGTGGATTCCGGTGTGCGGGCGGGTCTGGTCGCCGGTGAGATGCGTGACGCGCTGCCCGGCCAGTTCGCCGGACCGCGACCGGGTGTCGAGCAGCAGGGCGAGTACGGCGGTCAGCCGGATCCGGCCGGGGGAGAGGTGGCCGGCGAGGTCGCGGTCGAGCTGCCGCCGCAGCGCGGCCAGCTGACCTGACTCGGGGGTGGGCCGCAGGATGGGGGTGCCGCCGCCGAGCGGCAGCCGTGGCAGGCCCAGTGCCTGCCGGGCGAGGTTCAGACAGTCGTAGCGGGCCTGGTTGGTGGGCGGGGAGGTCGGCGGGCGCCGTCCGCCCAGAAGCCGGTGGCGCAGCGCGCCGGACTCGGCGAGGCGCAGGTAGCTGTCGAGCGTCCCGGTCTCCAGCAGCCGTCGCAGGCTGCGCCGGGCCGCCACCGGCAGCGCGTCCCGGGCCAGTGCCGCCGCGAGTTCCCGCTGCACCATGCCCAGTTGGCGCCGGCGAGCTTCTCCTATGCCGGGCAGTGAGGCGAGCAGCGTGTCGAGTGCGGTGAGGGAGGGGTAACCGGGCACTCGTCGATTGTCGCGCACCGATGTCGGTGGCGGATCCCGTCCGGGTCCGCCTTCCGCTGTCGTGCGCACGTGAGTAGGGTCCTCGGCCGTCCTGCGTAGACGTCCTGGGCACTGACGTCCGGGCCGACGAGGCGCCGGAATGGGGCCACGACGCCGGCCCGGGTGGTTCACCGCTGGGTGATGGCGCCGCTTGGCGCCACCCGGTGACAACCTGGCGCCATAAGCCCTCGCCGCCTCTCATACGCCATTGACCTGCAACGACGTACCCGTCTGACGCTTCTGGGTCATGCCTCGCGCCACGGGTGACGCCAATGTGCTTGCCCATGGCGCCATAGTGGTGCCACTATTGCGTCATGGACCTCACGCCGTACGTCGAAACGCTCCGCAGGGAACTGGCGGTGGCCGCCGAAGCCGGGGGTGACGAAGCCCGCGAGCTCGCCGAGCGGCTGACCGCGCCGCTGGAGTCGGCCACCCGCCTGACCATGCTCAATGTGCTGTCCGCCGCCATGGCCGAGGTCACCCGTGAACTCGCCCCCGGCTCGGTCGACGTACGACTGCGTGGTCTCGACCCAGACTTCGTGGTGGTGCTGCCGCAACACGAGGACCGGAACGAACCCCTCGACGCACCGGCGCCCGCACCGGCCCCGGTGCCCGCCGAAACGGACGAGGGCGGCACGGCACGTGTCAATCTGCGCCTGCCCGCCCACCTCAAGAACCGCGCCGAGGACGCCGCGGCGCGGGAGGGCCTCTCGGTCAACGCATGGCTCGTACGTGTCGTGTCGGCCGCGGTCGACACGGGCGACGCCGCCACCCCCCGTACCCCCGGGAAGACCAGGACCGTCGGCCAGAGCTTCACGGGCTGGGTGCACTGACCGAACCCGCACGCCTACCCGCACGAGTATCCGCACGCATACCCGCACGAAAACCCAAGACGACCCAAGAGGACGGGACAGCCATGCCTGCTTTCGACACTCCCCAGCCGATCTCGGTCAACGCCCGCGTGGACGCGGGATCCATCCAGTTCACCGCGGCCGACCGCGCCGACACCGTCGTGGACGTGACGCCCCGCGACCCGAAGAAGGACAAGGACGTGCGGGCCGCCGAGCAGACCGAGGTCACCTACTCGGGCGGCGTCCTGACCATCAGGACTCCCAAGACGCGCTATCTCGTCGGGGCCACCGGCGCCGTCGACGTGACGGTCGAGCTGCCCACGGGCTCGCGCGTCGACATGACCGGCTCCTGGACCCAGGTGCTGGGCGAGGGCCGGCTCGGCGAGGTCCGGGTGAAGACGTCGTCCGGTGACGTCCGCCTCGACACGACCGGGCCGCTGCACCTGACCGCGTCCCACGGGTCCATCACCGTGGACCACGTCGAGGGCTCCGCCGAGGTCACCACCAGTTCCGGCAGCCTGCGCGTCGGCACCGTCAGCGGCACGGCCGTCCTGAAGAACTCGCACGGCACCACGACCGTCGGCACCGCGACCGGCGACCTGCGGGTCAGCGGCTCCAATGGTGACATCACCATCGAGCGCGCCGAGGGCTCGGTCGCCGCCACCACCGCGAACGGCACCCTGCGCGTCGCCGAAGTCGCGCGCGGGAACGTTCAGTTGGAGACCAACTACGGCGCCATCGACATCGGCATCCGTGAGGGCACCGCCGCCTGGCTCGACGTCAGCTCCGGCCGCGGGCAGGTACGGAACGCGCTCGACGCCTCCGAGCCCCCGGAGAAGACCGAGGACACCGTCGAGGTCCGCGCCCGGACCCGCTGGGGCAACATCGACGTCCGTCGCGCCCGCGCCTGAGAGCCCGGCCCACACTCCCTTTGAGTCGCTCCCTTCCAGTCACTCCATTGCAGTCGCCCCATCCAGTCGCTCCGCTCCAGCCTTCGATCGGGAGAGGCCCATGCCTTCATCTGTCATGCCCATGCCCAGCAGTGGTGACGGTCAGGAGCCGTCCGCCGCCGTCTCCGCCGTCGGCCTGCGCAAGTCCTACGGCGACAAGCTCGTCCTCGACGGGATCGACCTGCGCATCCCGGCCGGCACCGTCTTCGCGCTGCTCGGCCCGAACGGAGCCGGCAAGACCACCGCCGTCAAGATCCTCTCCACGCTCATCACCGCCGACGGTGGACAGGCCCAGGTCGCGGGCCACGACCTGGCCGCCGACCCACAGGCGGTGCGGGCCGCGATCGGTGTCACCGGGCAGTTCTCCGCGGTCGACGGCCTGATCACCGGCGAGGAGAACATGCTCCTCATGGCCGACCTGCACCACCTGCCGAAGCAGGAGGGACGGAAGGTCGCCGCCGAACTCCTGCAGCGCTTCGATCTCGTCGAGGCCGCGAAGAAGCCCGCCTCCACCTACTCGGGCGGCATGAAGCGGCGCCTCGACATCGCCATGACGCTGGTCGGCAATCCGCGGATCATCTTCCTCGACGAGCCGACCACCGGCCTCGACCCGCGGAGCCGCCACAACATGTGGGGGATCATCCGCGAGCTGGTCTCCGACGGCGTCACCGTCTTCCTCACCACCCAGTACCTGGACGAGGCCGACGAACTCGCCGACCGTATCGCCGTGCTCAACGACGGGAAGATCGCCGCCGAAGGCACCGCGGAGGAACTGAAGCGGCTCATCCCCGGCGGCCATGTGCGGCTGCGGTTCACCGACCCGGCCGCGTACCGGGCCGCCGCCGTCGCGCTGCGCGAGGTCACCCGGGACGACGAGGCGCTGGCGCTGCAGATCCTCTGCGACGGCAGCCAGCGCGAGCTGCGCGCCATCCTCGACTGGCTGGACGCCGCCGAGATCGAGGCGGACGAGCTGACGGTGCACACCCCCGACCTCGACGACGTCTTCTTCGCGCTGACCGGCGGAAGCACCGTCCCCAACCAGCCCAACCAGTCCAAGGAGACCGTCCGATGAGCGCCTTCGCCCTCGCCGTCCGCGACTCGAACACGATGCTGCGCCGCAATCTCCTGCACGCCCGGCGCTACCCGTCCCTCACCCTGAACCTGCTGCTCACGCCGATCATGTTGCTGCTGCTCTTCGTCTACATCTTCGGCGACGTGATGAGTGCTGGGATCGGTGGCGGCGGTGCCGACCGCTCCGACTACATCGCCTATATCGTTCCGGGCATCCTGCTGATGACGATCGGCGGCACCGTGGTCGGGACCGCGGTGTCGGTCTCCAACGACATGACCGAGGGCATCATCGCCCGCTTCCGGACGATGGCGATCCACCGCGGCTCGGTGCTCGTCGGGCACGTCGTCGGCAGTGTGCTGCAGTCGGTGATGAGCGTAGTGCTCGTCGGCGCGGTCGCCGTGGCCATCGGTTTCCGGTCCACGGACGCCACCGTCCTGGAGTGGCTGGCGGCGTTCGGGCTGCTCGTGCTCTTCGCCATGGCACTCACCTGGATCGCGGTCGGCATGGGTCTGATCAGTCCGAACGCTGAGGCAGCCAGCAACAACGCGCTGCCGATGATCCTGCTGCCCCTCTTCTCCAGCGCCTTCATCCCGATCGACACCATGCCGGGCTGGTTCCGGCCGATCGCCGAGTACCAGCCCTTCACCCCGGCCATCGAGACCCTGCGCGGCCTGCTGCTCGGCACCGGGATCGGCAACAACGGATGGCTCACCGTCGCCTGGAGCCTGGGCCTGACCGTGCTCGGATACTTCTGGTCGACCTCGAAGTTCAACCAGGACCCGAAGTAACCGCCATGACAGTGCGGGCCACCTCCCGCAACTCCTTCAGCCCCTGGGCGGCGTACTCCGACCCCGCGTCGGCGTGCGCCGCCCGGTCGTTTCTACGCTCCGCTGTCCGTCGTGGCGTCGAGGAGATCGTGGAGGGCCCGCAGTACGGCGTCAGGGTGCGTGACATGGGCGTACTGGTGTGACGCGCCGTCGATGACGCGGTGCTCGCCGCGCGGAACGGATCCCGCCAGCGCCGCATGGAGGGCGTGCACGCCGTCGTGTGCCTCGCGCTGGAGCTCGTCGGACATAAAGCGGGCCCAGTACGGGTTGCTGCCCGTGGTGGTGAGTACGGTCAGCGGAACGTCGGGCAGCGGTCCGCCGTGCCGGAGCTCGTCGTAGACCTCGTCCTCGAAGTTGAGCGTCTCGCGGATGCCGGTCCGCCAGGTGGTGAGGTGGTGCTCGATGAGCACCTCGCGCAGCGGATCCGGCCATTGCGCGTAGAGCTGCGTGTACTGGCCGCGGGCGGAGCGGATCTGTTCCTCCGTCAGTTCCGGCAGCTGCTCCGGGTCCGGCTTCATCCGGTCGTTCATCTCGGCCACCTGCCGCGGCAGGTAAGAGAGCATGTCCTCGTGGCCGGGGTCGAGCAGGAGCAGGCCGGCCACCTCGTCGGGGAAGCGCTGGGCGTAGCGGCGTGCGTACATCGCTCCCAGGGAGTGGCCGGCCAGCAGGTAGGGCGCGGGGACGCCGGCGGCGCGCAGGAGGTGCCGGAGTTCGTCGGTCACGTCGGTAGGGGTCCGGGGGAGCTCGGCGTCCTCGCTCCAGCCGGTTCCGGCGCGGTCGTAGAGCACGCTCGTGGTGCGTTCCGCCGCGCCCTGCTGGATGTTCAGGAAGTCCAGGCCCACCAGTCCTGCGCCGGGCAGGAGCACCACGCTCGGGCCGCCCGTGCCCGAGCGGTGCAGCGCCAGCCGCCGCCCGTCCACGTCATGGAAGCGTCCCAGCGGCGGCCCGGACGGCGCCGCGTCGGCGGTGGTCCCGGGGTGAACTTCGGGTGAGGGACGGTGCATCGCTGCTCCTTCGGCGTCTGGGCATGCCGGACCGTCCCGGGTCGACAGAGGCCGACGGAGGCCGACAGATGCCGACTGAGGCAGGCAGGAGCCGACCCGGGCCCGTCCTACGTTCTCAACATTGCGAACGGTATCGCATATGAGATCATGCCACCGTGGACACGTTGGAACTCCTCGTACATCCGGTGCGGCTGCGCATCGTGCACGCCCTGTCCGGCGGACAGGCCCTCACCACCAGCCAGTTGTGCGCCCGCCTGACCGACGCCTCGAAGGCCACCGTGTACCGGCACGTCGCCCTGCTCGCCGACGGCGGAGTGCTGGAGGTGGACGGTGAGCAGCGGGTGCGCGGCGCCGTGGAACGCACGTACCGGTTGCACCGGGAGCGGGCGGTGATCGGCGCCGACGCGGCCGCGTCGGTCTCGGTGGACGACCACCGCCGGGCGTTCGCCGTCGCGATGGCCACTCTGATCGCCGAGTTCAACGCCTACCTCGACCGGGACGACGCCGACCCCACCGCCGACTCGGTGGGCTACCGGCAGCACGCGCTGTGGCTCAGCCAGGACGAACTCGCCGAGATGATCGGCGGAATGCGCGCCGCGATCGTGGCCCAGCTGGGCCACGAGCCGTCACCGGACCGGACGCAACATCTGCTCTCCCCGATCCTGTTCCCGATCGGGGAACCACCTGCACCGGAAGGCTAGGCGCCGTTGTGGCAGGTGATGATCTGTCTGAGGACGGTTCGGCGATGGCCTTGGGGCGGCAGTAGGCGGCCTTGCCTGGTGTGGTCCGCAGTTTGCGGGCCGTCCGTTCCTTGAGGGCGGCGTTCGCCGGGATGCGTCCGCGTGGTGCGGGTCGAACGCCCGGAACCGCTTGTCCGCCACCGCCCCACGGCCCTGCGACCGACTCTTTCGGCCGGCTCGACCCCGAACAACCGTCCCCACTGCGCTGACCACCATCCCCCCGCACGAATGATCACGAAACACGGGCGGGTAGCCCATTGCTGGGACAGGCCCTAGCCGGCAGGCATTCCCGCCGAGGCGTCCTCCAGCGTCCTGCGCAGCAGGGCGACGGTGGATGCCAACCGCTCCAGCGAGCCGGCCGTCAGCGGCTCGGCGAGCCAGAAGCGCAGCCCGTCCTCGAAAGTGGGCGTGGCAGCGGCCAGCAGCGTGCCGCCATCGGGGGTCAGTTCCAGCAGGGACGAGCGGCGGTTGCTGGGATTGGGTCGCCGGACCACCCAGCCGGCGGCCTCCAAGCGGTCCACCGCCTTGCTGGTTGCCCCGACGGTGATGGCGGCCTCCTCGGCCAGGTCGTTGACCCGGCAGGCGTCCCGAGCGTCGATGATGCGCAGGAACTCGAACTGGCCCATCGTCAGACCGTGCTCGGCGCGCAGTCGTTCGCCCAGCGCGTTGTAGAGCCTGGTCTCGTAGCGGACGAGGTCCATGAACACCTGTGAGAGGTCGGTCACACTCTGCTCCAGATTCGCGGGAATGATATTCCTAGGAATATAGTTCCTAGTGAAGAACGGCACTCATCTGGAGGATCGCATGAGCAAGGCACAGCGCGCGACAATCGACACCCTGATGCGGCAGGCACCGTTCGACGGCAGCCTCCCGCCGGAGCAACTGCGCAAGGACTTCGAAACCCAGATGACCTCGGGCCCGGCCCCGGCCGGGGTGACCGTCACCCCCTCCGTCCTCGGCGGGCGTCCCGCCCTGACCGTCGAGCCCCAGGGCAACCCCGCCACCGGGACGATCCTCTACTTCCATGGCGGATGCTGGGTCCTCGGCTCACCCGCCACGGCCCTGCAACTCACCGCCGCGCTGGTGCGCCGCACCGGCGTCCGCGCCGTCTCGGTCGACTACCGGCTCGCCCCCGAGCACCCCTTCCCCGCTGCCGTCGAGGACGGCCTCGCCGCCTACCGCGACCTGCTGGACCAGGGCACTCCGGCCGAGCAGATCGTCCTGGCCGGGGAGTCGGCCGGCGGCGGTCTCAGCATCACCACCCTGCTCACCGCCCGCGACGCCGGACTGCCGATGCCGGCCGCCGCGGTCGCCTTCTCCCCAGGCCTGGACGCCACTCGCTCGGGCGAGAGCATGACCACCAAGCACGACGCCGACCCGCTCTTCACCCGCGCGGACCTGACCACCGTCTTCGCCCACTACCTGGCCGGACAGGACCCCGACCAGCCCCTGCTGAGCCCGGCCCTCCACGCCGACCTGACCGGACTGCCACCGCTGCTGCTCCAGGCCGGCTCCAACGAGGTCCTGCTGGACGACTCCACCCGGTTCGCCGTCCGGGCGGCCGCTGCCGGGGTCGACGTCCAGCTCGACATCACCGCCGACGTTCCCCACGTCTTCCAGGCCTTCGAGGGCCTGCTGGACGAGGCCGACGCGGCCCTGACCCGCGCCGCCCGCTTCATCACCACCGCACTGGCCCGCACCTGAACCGCTCCTCAACACTGCGTGCTACCAGTCGCTCGCACGTTACTGACTCACGCTCCCAGGCGCGGTGCGGCGCGGGCGTCACGTTCCCGGATCCGGGGTGGGGACGATCACGCGGGCGAAGGCGTCGAGGTCGGCGAGGGCCGCGTAGAGCAGGCCGAGGTCGGGAGTGAAGGCGAACATCTGGACGTCCATGGCATGGGCCTCGGCGCGCCAGGCGTAGCCGAGGGTGGCGAGCAGCGCCTCGGAGGTTCCTTCCGATCCGTCGCCGAAGGAGCCGAAGGGGCCGAAGGAGCCGAAGGGGCCGAAGGGGCCGAAGCGCAGGACGCGCAGCCCCTCGCCGAGGTGGTCGCTGATGAAGATCTCCATGATCGGGGGCTCGGCGCCTTCGGTCTCCTCGCCGGTGCGGGCGCCGGAGTAGTACAGCAGGGCGTCCTCGGTGCTGTGCTCGGCCTGCCAGAGTGCGACGAAGACGGGAAGCGGCGGTCTGGCGGGGTCGGGCCAGTACAGGAAGTGCAGGTGAGCGGGGACGGTGCCGATGAGCGTTCCGTAGGCGCTGAGGATGGTCTGCTCGCATCGGGTGTGCAGGTCGGAGGGAGCGCCCACGGGGTGCCGGGCGGCCACCGACTCCGCTGCCCAGGCGGCATACGCGGTGGCGTCGGGCCAGGGCGTGCCGTCGAAGTCGAGCGGCAGCGGGATCCATGCGTCGGAGGGCGCTTCGGCGGTTGCCCAGTGGTCGGCGGGGCGCTGGGACCAGGTGAGGGTGCCGGCGGCGGTCATCGGTTCTCCCAGCGGAAGGTCGACATGATGGCGTCGAAAAGGCCGACGAGGAGTTCGGACATCTCGTCGTACGGGTCGCCGGCGCTGATGGTGGAGAACACGACGGCGAGCCAGCGGTCGGGATCCTGCGGAACCGAGATGACGAAGTCCACGCGGCGGGACGGGAATTCGGCCTGCCGGGCGGGATCGGCCGCAGCCACCCTGTCGGTGCGCACGGCGATCGCGCCGTCCAGCAGGACCGTCTCACTGCCGTCCGCGGCGGTGGCGAGCCGCAGCGCGACCATGTCGGGGTCGATGTCCTCGACCGAACCGAAGGACACCTCGGAGACGACAATCGACGCGGCGATGGGGATGCCGTGCATCAACTCCACCGGCAGATAGAGATCGAGCCCGGCGGCGTCCCTGGCCTGCCGGATCTGCAGGGCGAGGCGTTTCTCCAGATCGCGGCGGTAGGTGAAGACCTCGTCGCGCGGGAAGTTCTCGAAAGTCAGGTCGAGGATGCGGTGGACGGCGTCGTCGGTGCCCTGGCGCAGGGGTATCTACTTCCAGCCGGGTGGCAGGACGAGGGTGTACGAGTCCGACGAGCTGCGCTCGTACCTGGTCGACCACGCCCGTAGGGGGTGGCCGATTGGGCCAGCTTGGCCGTGTGGTGGATCTGGGCGAGGTATTCGGCGTCGGTGATGGCGATCACCTGGAGGCGGTGGGCCCGGGCGGCCAGCTGGGACACGACCGGCCCGACCACGAGCAACAGCACGGCGGTGGTGATGTTTGACGACACCGACCGGCGGAAGCACGAGTACGGAGCCGATCAGGAGCCCGATGCCCAGGGCACCCTGCTCGGGACGGGCCTGCTGGATCAGTGCGCGGCCGGCCTGGACCAGGACGTATGCCGCTGACGCCATCATCGCAACGGCGACGGTCCGCGTTGCGACCCGCTCGACCTGGCGGAGATCAGGGGAGGGGCCGCCCGCTCGATCGGGTTCACGTCTGAATCGCCAGATCAGGACCGCCGACGCTGAACCGTCGATCACCGAGCTGAGGCCGAACGCGAGCATCGCCAACGAACCGGTGACCGTACCCGCCACCAAGGATGCGATCCGTGCCAGCGCAGCCCAGATGACGCAACAGGCACACGCGATCACCGCAAGCCCGGCTTCCCGGATCCGCCCAGGGTGCCGGTCTCTCCGACGGCGGGAGAAGGAGGACAGGGTGTGATCGGCGAGCCGGGTGAGCCGCAGTTCAGCCGACGAGGGGGAGGTCGTTCCGGGGTGCCGCGGAGGCCGTGCCGAGGCGCTCCAGCAGTAGTCCCTCCCGGGTGGACCAGGGGCAGATGTCTACGCTCTTGGCCCCGCACGCGGAGAGAAGGGCCTCGGCGACCAGAGCGCCGGCCAGGGACTGTCCGGCGCGGTGCCGGGAGATGCCCGGCAGCTGGGTGAGCAGGGCGGGGTCCGCTGCGGCCAGCACCGGGATCCACCTGCGCAACTGGGGCAGCGTCAGCTGCTGCCCGGCATGGGGCTTCATGTCCGGGCACGGGGCGCCGGCCAGTTCGGCGAGCTGCTCGAAGGTCTTGGAACAGGCGACGACGCGCCCGTTCCGTGAGGCCACCGGCAGGTCGGGCACTGTCCCCAGGGCATGGCTGAGGTACTCGCGGATCTCCTGCAGACGCCCCGCCGACGGGAGGGTGCCGGCCGGGAACCAGTCCCGGGTGATCCGGCGGGCGCCCAGCGGCAGCGAAAGCGTGCTGCGGGGCTGCTCTCCGCGGCCCGAGGCGATCTCCACGGTGCCACCGCCGATGTCCAGCATCAGCAGCGAGCCGGTCCCGGAGCCCGCCCACTGCCGGGCCGCCACATAGGCCAGGCGGGCCTCCTCCTCGCCGGGCAGAACCCGCAGCCGGGTCCCGGTGGCGCGGGCCACCCGCGCGATGATCTCGTCGCGGTTGGGCGCGTCCCGGATGACGGAGGTCGCGAAGGGGAACACCGCCGACGGGCAGCCGAACCGGGCGGCGGCCGTCGCCTCGGCCACCGCGCGCTGCACGCTGGTGATTCCCGCCTCGCGTATGCGGCCCCTTCGGTCGAGCGCCTCGTGCAACCGCAGCCGCGCCTTGTACGAGAAGACCGGCTTCAACCCGCCGCCGGTTCGCCGCCGGACCACTGCCAGCAACGCGCTGTGGCACCCGACATCCAGTACTGCGGCCACTTCCGGGCGTGCCCCTTCCATCCGACTGTTTCCCCCGTTTCACAGTTCGATTGCGTTCGATCCTAGGCGCTGGGTGTCTGTGCGGGGTTGTTCCTGACACAACGTTGATCTCCGCCCATGGGCGGGTGACGCGATGTTGACACGCTCTTCGCCTGCGCTGAGCGGCCTGGGTTCAGCCGACGTGGACGCGGGGGCGTCGGTCGCGGTCGGGTTCGGCCTCGCGCAGTACTTCGCGGGTGACGGGTGCGACCTCGCCCTGTCCGAAGAGGAAGAACCGCAGGAACTGGGCGAAGGGGTTGCCCTCGGTCCACTCGAAGTAGATGTGCGGCCGCCGGTCGGTGAGGTCCCGTACGTGCAGCATCAGCGCGGCGAGGGCGTTGGGGATGGTGGAGCTCTCCAGGGCGAGTACGCGGTAGCGGCCGTGCAGCAGTTCGCCGGTCACCTTCACCTCGCTCTCGAAATCGGAGGGGTCGAGGACGGTGACCTCGACGAAGACGAAGTCCTCGTCCTCGGGGAGGTCGTTGTCGGCGCGGATCTGCTGGAGTTTGTCGTGGTACTCGGCCTCGTCGCGGCGGTCCGGTTCGTTCGCGATGAACCGGAGCTTGCGGGTGGCGTCATCGCGTACGAAGCGCTCGGCCGCCGCGTCGAGGACCACGTCGGTGACCCGCAGTTCGAAGGCGCGGGCGATGCGGGACAGCAGGGAGATGGCGATGATCCCCGCGATGAAGCAGGCGCCGATCTTCACGCCGTCGGGCCGCTCGACGATGTTCGCCCCTGTCGTGTACAGGAAGATCAGCGCGATGGTGGCGAAGCCGGCCGTCCAGCCGCGTTGCCCGGCCCGCCGGGCGGCGATGGTGACGGCGACCGCGGCGGAGGTGATGAGGACGAGGACGCCGGTGGCGTAGGCGCCGCTCTGGGCGTCCACATCGGCGTTGAAGATCCAGGTCACCAGGAAGGCGACGGCGATGAAGACCAGCACCATGGGGCGCACCGCGCGCGCCCAGTGGGGTGCCATGCCGTACCGCGGCAGGTAGCGGGGCATCAGGTTGAGCAGGCCGGCCATGGCCGAGGCGCCGGCGAACCACAGGATGGCGATGGTGGACGCGTCGTAGACGCTGCCGAAGGCCGAGCCCAGGTACTGGTGGGCCAGGTAGGCCAAGGCCCGTCCGTTGGCCTGTCCGCCGGCCTTGAACTCCTCCTGCGGGATGAGCAGGGTCGTGATCACGCTGGTGACGATGAGGAAGACGCTCATGATCACCGCGGCTGTGGTCAGCAGCTTCTTCGCATCCCGGATGCGCCCGGTGGGCCGATCCTCGGTGTCGCCCGCATCACCCTCGATGTGGGGCATGACGGCCACGCCGGTCTCGAATCCGGACAGGCCCAGCGCGAGCTTCGGGAAGATCAGCAGGGCCAGACCGATCATGGCGAAGGGGTTGCCGTGTTCGGTGGTGAGCGCCGACGACCAGTCGGTGATCAGGTGCGGCGCCTTGATCACGTGCCACAGCCCCACCACCGCGACCACGACGTTCAGTGCCAGGTAGACCCCCACCAGCGCCACCGAGATCCCGATGGCCTCGGTGAATCCCTTGAGGAACACCGCGCCGAGCAGGCCGACCAGCACCAGGGTGATGGCCATCTGGTGGCCGTGCAGAGCGCTGGTGAAGTGCGGGTTCTCCACCAGGTGGGCGGTGGCGTCGGCCGCCGACAGGGTGATCGTGATCAGGAAGTCGGTCGCGGCGAAGCCGAGCAGGGCCAGCACGAACAGCTTGCCCTTCCAGAACGACAACAGCCGCTCCAGCATCGCGATCGAACCCTCGCCGTGCGGGCTCTCCTCCGCCACCCGCCGGTACACCGGCAGTGCGCCCGCCAGAGTCACGGCCACCAGCACCACCGTGGCCAGCGGGGACAGCAGACCGGCCGCCAGGGCGGCGATACCCGGCTGGTAACCCAGCGTCGAGAAGTAGTCCAGCCCCGTCAGGCACATCACCCGCCACCACCGCTGCCCGTGGTGCGCACCGGGAGCCTGCGCCTTCGCCCCCGACCCCTGCTTGCCCATGTCCGCCAGGCCCTCGAGCAGCCACGGACGCAGACGCCACGGGGCCCGGCCCCCGGATCCGGATTCCGCCTGGTCGGAGGTGGCCACCGTGAACTCCTTCGGGCTGATCGGACTGCGAAGTGAGCCGGCCGTCGACGAGACGGCCAGGTCAGCGTACGCAACCCGACCACGGGACGCCCGCCCCCACGCCCCTGAGCCGCGGCCGTGTCCCCGCGGAACCCGACCACGGAGCGGCGGGGGAGGCGCAGGCCGGTCACGCCAAGGGGACCAGGCTGGTGCCCGTACGACCTCAGCCGATGCCCGGGATGAACTGGACCAGCAGGTCGATGAGTTTGATGCCGATGAAGGGCAGGACGAGGCCGCCGAGCCCGTACACCATCAGGTTGCGGCGCAGCAGGTCGGAGGCGGAGGAGGGGGTGTAGCGGACGCCGCGCAGGGCGAGGGGGATGAGGGCGACGATGATCAGGGCGTTGAAGATGATCGCTGAGGCGATCGCCGATGTGGGGCTGTGCAGGCCCATGATGTTGAGGGCGTCCAGGCCCGGGTAGGCGCCGGCGAACATGGCGGGGATGATCGCGAAGTACTTGGCGACGTCGTTGACGATGGAGAAGGTGGTCAACGCACCGCGGGTGATGAGGAGTTGTTTGCCCACCTCGACGATCTCGATGAGCTTGGTGGGGTTGGAGTCCAGGTCCACCATGTTCCCGGCCTCCTTGGCGGCCGAGGTACCGGTGTTCATCGCCACCCCCACATCGGCCTGCGCGAGCGCCGGCGCGTCGTTGGTGCCGTCGCCCGTCATCGCGACCAGGTTGCCGCCTTCCTGCTCGCGCTTGATCAGGGCCAGCTTGTCCTCGGGAGTGGCCTCGGCGAGGAAGGAGTCCACGCCGGCTTCCGCGGCGATGGCCTCGGCCGTGCGGGGGTTGTCGCCGGTGATCATGATGGTCCTGATACCCATCCGGCGCAGTTGGGCGAAGCGCTCGCGGATGCCGTCCTTGACGACGTCCTTGAGGTGGATGACTCCCAGAACGCGGGGCCCGTAGCCGTCGTACACCGCGACCAGCAGCGGGGTACCGCCCGATGAGGAGATCTCCGCGACGACGCGGTCCAGGCCCTCCTCGACCGTGCCTCCCTGACCGGTGACCCAGGCGGCCACCGCGGCGGCGGCGCCCTTGCGGATCATGCGTCCGTCCGCCAGGTCGACACCGCTCATCCGGGTCTGCGCGGAGAAGGCCATGAAGCGCGCGCCGGGAAGTTCGCCCTGGTCGCGGGCGCGCAGCCGGTAGCGCTCCTTCGCGAGGACGACGACGGACCGGCCCTCGGGGGTCTCGTCGGCCAAGGAGGACAGTTGGGCGACGTCCGCGAACTGCCGGTCCTCGATCCCGGCGGCGGGGACGAAGGCGGTGGCCTGCCGGTTGCCGAAGGTGATGGTGCCGGTCTTGTCGAGCAGGAGGGTCGAGACGTCGCCCGCCGCCTCGACGGCCCGGCCGGACATCGCCAGGACGTTGCGCTGCACCAACCGGTCCATGCCCGCGATGCCGATCGCCGACAGCAGCGCGCCGATCGTCGTCGGGATGAGGGTCACCAGCAGGGCGACCAGCACGACCGTGGACTGGGCGGAGTGCGCGTAACCGGCCATGGGCTGCAGGGTGACGACGACCAGCAGGAAGACGATCGTCAGCGAGGCGAGCAGGATGTTCAGCGCCGTCTCGTTGGGGGTCTTCTTGCGCTCCGCGCCCTCGACCAGGGCGATCATCCGGTCGATGAACGTGCCGCCCGGCTTCGACGTGATCCGCACGATGATCCGGTCGGACAGCACCCGGGTGCCGCCGGTGACGGACGAGCGGTCGCCGCCGGATTCACGGATGACCGGGGCCGATTCACCGGTGATGGCGGACTCGTCGACCGCGGCGATGCCGATGATGACCTCGCCGTCCCCGGGAATGACCTCGCCTGCGGCGACGACCACGACGTCCCGCGGCCGTAGTTCCGTCGACGGGACGATGTCCTCCGGGCAGTCGGTCTCCCCGAAGTGCCAGCGGTGCAGACGGCGGGCGACCGTCTCCGTACGGGTTCTGCGCAGCGATTCGGCCTGCGCCTTGCCCCGCCCTTCGGCGACGGCTTCGGCGAGGTTGGCGAAGACCACGGTCAGCCACAGCCACACGGTGATCAGCCAGGCGAACACGGTCGCCGCGAAGACCGCGGACAAGGTGGTGAGGGACGCGCCGATCTCCACGACGAACAGCACCGGGTTCTTCACCATCACCCGGGGGTGCAGCTTCCGCAGCGCCTCCGGGAAAGAGCTGATCAGTTGCTGAGGGTCCATCAGCCCGGCGGCTATGCGGTGCGGGCCCTCCGTCCGGTGCGGTGCGGGGGTGTCGCGGGCGGAAGCCTTCTCAGGCGCCGTGAAAGACATACGGGATCTACCCCTGGGCATACGGGCGCGGGCTGCCCGGCGGGACCACTCGGCGCAGCACCGGAGCGGACCGGCGCTGTCAGCCAACCGTCCACCACTGGTGGACTGCCGTGCTTTTGACGTATCCCTGGCGCTTTCCGGCCGGGCCCTTGCGCGATCTTGATACCGGCACCTGTGGTGACGCCGGCACCCGTGGGCGGATGGTGGGTCAGGTGCCCGCGAGACGGGCCTCCTCGAGGTCCAGCGAACGCTGCAACCGACGGCGGGTGGTGTCACTGATCCGGTGGTCGTCGTAGAGGCGCTGGAGCTCGGCGGTCTCCACCACGATCAGGTCGCGGCGCAGCTGGCGGTAGACGTGGTCGGCGGATTCGGTGTGATCGGCGTCGCTGAGACGGTCGTGGGCGTGGTCGATACGGGACTGGAAGCTGCGGCGGAGACGGTCTATCACCACGTCGGGGGCGGCTTCGAGTTCGGACAGTTCGTCCAGGCGGCGGATGCCCGCCTCGGCGAGATCGCAGCGGGCGGTGGCCTCCTCCCGTTCGGTGTGGTCGGGTTCGAGAGCGATCCCGGAGCGCCGGACGACCGAGGCGAGGGTGAAGCCCTGCGCCACGAGGGTCACGACGACGACCGAGGTGGCCAGGACGAGAACCAGGGGGCGGTGGCCGAGCGCGGCTCCGTCGTCCGTGACGAGGGGGATGGACAGCGCGGCCGCCAGCGGTACGACGCCCCGGGTGCCCGCCCAGGACATCACCACCGGCACCCGCCACGAGGCTCGCCGGCCGCCTTTCCACTGGACGACGGCCGAGAGCGGGAAGATCCACAGCATCCGTACGGCGACGAGCGTCGCGGCCAGGGCGACCGCGTGCAGCGGCCACAGCCGGTCCTCGTCGGACAGCGCGGAGATGAGGGTGGGCAGAGCCAGGCCGATGAGACTGAAGACGACGCTCTCCAGCAGGAACACCACGGTGCCGTAGACAGCGTGCAACTGGAGGCGGATGCCCGCGTTGGTCAGCCGGTCGCCCCGTCCGCCGAGGACGACTCCGGCGACCACCACGGAGGTCACGCCGGAGGTGTGGGCCGCCTCGGCGAGGACGTAGGCGGCGTACGGGGTCACGAGTGCGATCACCGTTTCCAGCACCGGGTCCTCGGTCCGCCGCCGGATCGCCGACACCACCAGGGCGACCGCGGCTCCGATGAGGGTGCCGCCACCGGCCAGGAGCAGGAACTGGCCGCCGGCGCTCTGCCAGGACACTGCCGTGGACGCGACGGCGATGCTGACCGCGACCCGGAAGAGCACCAGGGAGGTGGCGTCGTTGAACAGGCTCTCCGCCTGTACCAGGGTCTGCACCTTCGGCGGCAGCGCCAGCCGCCTGCCGAGCGCGGTGACGGCCACGGGATCGGTGCTGGCCAGCACCGCACCCAGCACCAGGGCCAGCTGCCAGGTCAGCGGGGTGAGCAGACATGCGACCGCGCCGACGGCCGCCGCCGAGGCCAGGACCAGGCCGACCGCGAGGATGCTGACCGGCTTCCAGACCGCGCGCAGCTCGCGCAGGGAGAGCTCCTCGGCGCTGGCGTACAGCAGCGGCGGCAGCACCACCAGCCCGATGATCTCGGGAGTGACACGGATCTCCGGCGTTCCGGGCAGCAGCGCGACGACGAGGCCCGCGACGACGAGCAGGGAGGGTGCGGGGATACGCCAGCGGCGGGCTCCGGTGGCCACGACGGTGGCGAGCACCACGAGAATCAGAACCGTACCCACACCGCGCATGCCGCCCCCTGGATCGAGTTCAGGCCATGCAGGCCCGTCTCGCCGACCAGTCTTCCCGGCACACCGCCTTGACCCTATCGGCCCAACCCCTGTCAAGGCAGCGTCAATGTCCTGCCGATAGGTGCCAGGGAAGCGTTAAAGGCACTCCTCAGTGGAACTTCCGCGCAGTTCGGTATGGAGGCCGGTTCCGGCCGGTGCCACTGCGGGGTCCTTTCCCATCACCGTCCGGCTCCTGCCGCGCGGTGCTGTCCTTCATGACATCAGGGGTGCATCGCCCATGTCCGATCTCGTCTTCATCGGCGTCACGGTTGCCGTGTTCGTCGTTCTCGCCCTGGTGGCCAAGGGGGTGGACCGGCTGTGAGCGTTGAGAACATCGTCGGCCTCGTCGTCGCCGCGGGCCTGCTGGGGTACCTGGTGCTGGCTCTCATCTTCCCGGAGAAGTTCTAGTGAACGACACTCTCGCCGGATGGCTCCAGATCCTCGCCCTGGTCGGGGCGCTGGCCCTCACCTACCGCCCGCTGGGCGACTACATGGCCCATGTCCTCACCACCACCAAACACCTGAGGGTGGAGCGCGGTATCTACAAGCTCGGCGGGGTGGACGCTGACGCAGACCAGCGGTGGTCGGTCTACCTCCGCAGCGTCCTGGCCTTCTCCGCCGTTTCCGTCGTCTTCCTCTACGGCTTCCAGCGGCTGCAGAACCACCTGCTGCTCTCGATCGGCTTCCCACCGGTCAAGGCGGACCAGGCGTTCAACACCGCGGCGTCCTTCGTCACCAACACGAACTGGCAGTCGTACTCCGGTGAAGTGACGATGGGGCACCTGGTCCAGATGATGGGCCTGGCGGTGCAGAACTTCGTCTCCGCCGCGGTGGGCATCGCGGTCGTCGCCGCGCTGATCCGCGGCTTCACCCGCAGGAGGACCGACCGGGTCGGCAACTTCTGGGTGGACCTGACGCGCATTGTCGTACGCCTCCTGGTTCCGATGGCGTTCGTCTTCGCGCTGGTCCTGGTCGCGGCCGGCGCCATCCAGAACTTCCACGGGATCCACGACATCGCCACGCTGGCGGGCGACCACCAGTCACTCACGGGTGGACCGGCGGCCTCGCAGGAGGCCATCAAGGAGCTGGGCACCAACGGCGGCGGCTTCTACAACGCCAACTCCGCTCACCCCTTCGAGAACCCCAACGCGTTCACGAACCTGCTGGAGATCTACCTCCTGCTGGTGATCTCGTTCTTGCTGCCGCGCACCTTCGGCAGGATGGTCGGTGACAACCGCCAGGGCTACGCGATCCTCGCGGTCATGGCCCTGATCTGGGCGGGCTCCGTCGCGATCGTGACGGCCAACGAGCTGCACAGCGTCAGCAGCAGCGCCGGGCACGCGGCCGGCGGGATGATGGAGGGCAAGGAACAGCGGTTCGGGATCTGGGCGTCGGCGCTCTTCGCGGTGTCGACCACGCTCACCTCGACCGGCGCCGTCAACTCCTTCCACGACTCGTTCACGCCCGGCGGCGGCGGTATGACGATCTTCAACATGATGCTGGGCGAGATCGCACCCGGTGGCACCGGCTCCGGCCTCTACGGCATCCTGATCCTCGCGATCATCGCCGTCTTCGTCGCCGGACTGATGGTCGGCCGCACCCCGGAGTACCTGGGCAAGAAGCTCGGCGCCCGCGAGATGAAGTTCGCTTCGCTGTACATCCTCACCACCCCGGCGGTCGTACTGGTGGGCACCGGGTTCGCGATGGCGCTGCCGGGGGAGCGGGCCTCGATGCTCAACTCCGGCGCACACGGGTTCTCCGAGGTCCTGTATGCGTTCACCTCGGCCGCGAACAACAACGGGTCGGCGTTCGCGGGCATCAGCGTCAACACCGAGTGGTACAACACCGCCCTCGGCCTGGCGATGCTCTTCGGCCGCTTCCTACCGATGATCTTCGTGCTGGCGCTGGCCGGGTCGCTGGCCCAACAGCGGCCCGTGCCCGTCACCGCGGGCACCCTGCCGACCCACCGGCCGCAGTTCGTCGGCCTGCTGGTCGGCGTGATCCTCATCGTCGTCGGTCTCACCTACTTCCCCGCGCTCGCGCTGGGCCCGATCGCGGAAGGTCTGCACTGATGTCCCTCACCACCGCCAGACCACCGGCATCGCCGGGCGGCCCGCCGCCCGCCTCCCAGGGACCGCACCGCGTCTCGGGCGGTCTCCTCGATCCCCAGCAGATGCTCAAGGCCGTTCCCGACGCGCTGCGCAAGCTCGATCCGCGCACGCTGGTCCGCAACCCCGTCATGTTCGTCGTCGGCGTCGGCGCGGTCCTCACCACGCTGTCCGCGATCAAGGACCCCAGCGTCTTCGCCTGGGTGATCACCGTATGGCTCTGGCTCACCACCATCTTCGCGAACCTCGCGGAGGCCGTGGCCGAAGGACGCGGCAAGGCACAGGCCGAAACGCTGCGCCGCACCAAGACCGAGACGGTGGCGCGCCGGCTCGACGGCTGGCAGCCGCGCTCGCAGACCGCCAAGGAAGCGTCGGTCCCCGCCGCCGAACTGCGGCTCGGCGACCATGTGGTGGTCGAAGCCGGTCAGATCATCCCGGGCGACGGCGATGTCGTCGAAGGCATCGCCTCCGTCGACGAGTCGGCCATCACCGGTGAGTCGGCCCCGGTCATCCGGGAGTCCGGCGGTGACCGCAGCGCGGTGACCGGTGGCACGAAGGTGCTCTCCGACCGCGTCGTCATCAAGATCACCTCCAAGCCCGGTGAGACGTTCATCGACCGGATGATCGCCCTGGTGGAAGGCGCCTCGCGGCAGAAGACGCCGAACGAGATCGCGCTGAACATCCTGCTCGCCTCGCTCACCATCGTCTTCCTGCTGGCCGTCGTCACGCTCCAGCCGATGGCGATCTTCGCGAACGCCGAGCAGTCCATCGTCATCCTGGTGTCCCTGGTGGTCGCCCTCATCCCGACCACCATCGGCGCGCTGCTGTCGGCGATCGGCATCGCGGGTATGGACCGGCTGGTGCAGCGCAACGTGCTGGCGATGTCGGGCCGTGCCGTCGAGGCCGCAGGTGACGTCAACACGCTGCTGCTCGACAAGACCGGCACCATCACCCTCGGCAACCGTCAGGCAGCCGAGTTCCTGCCGGTCGGTGGGGTGGACATCGAGCAGCTCGCCGACGCGGCACAGTTGTCCTCGCTGTCCGACGAGACGCCCGAGGGCCGCTCCATCGTCGTGCTGGCGAAGGAGAAGTACGGACTGCGCGGCCGGGCCGAAGGGGAGCTCGGGCACGCAACGTTCGTGCCGTTCACCGCACAGACGCGGATGAGCGGTGTCGACCTGGCCGACCGGTCGCTGCGCAAGGGCGCCGCCACCGCGGTGATGAAGTGGGTCCGCGACAACGGCGGCCACCCCACCGACGAGGTCGGCCCGGCCGTCGACGGCATCTCGTCGGCCGGCGGCACACCCCTGGTCGTCGGCGAGATCGTCCGGAAGGGAGACACCAGCACCGCCCGCGTGCTGGGCGTGATCAACCTCAAGGACGTCGTCAAGGAGGGCATGCGGGAGCGGTTCGACGAGCTGCGCCGGATGGGCATCCGCACGGTGATGATCACCGGTGACAACCCCATGACCGCCAAGGCGATCGCCGAGGAAGCCGGGGTGGACGACTTCCTCGCGGAGGCGACTCCCGAGGACAAGATGGCGCTGATCAAGCGGGAGCAGGCGGGCGGAAAGCTCGTCGCGATGACCGGTGACGGCACCAACGACGCTCCCGCACTCGCCCAGGCGGACGTGGGCGTGGCCATGAACACCGGTACCTCGGCCGCCAAGGAGGCCGGGAACATGGTGGACCTGGACTCCAACCCCACCAAGCTCATCGAGATCGTGGAGATCGGCAAGCAGTTGCTGATCACCCGTGGCGCGCTGACGACGTTCTCCATCGCCAACGACGTCGCGAAGTACTTCGCGATCATCCCCGCCATGTTCGCCGTCGCGTACCCCGGCCTGGACAAGCTCAACATCATGAGCCTGCACAGCCCGCAGTCCGCGATCACCTCGGCGATCATCTTCAACGCGCTGATCATCATCGCGCTGATCCCGCTCGCGCTGCGAGGCGTCCGCTACCGCCCGTCCTCGGCCGCGGCCCTGCTCAACCGCAACATCATGGTCTACGGACTCGGCGGGCTCGTCCTCCCGTTCATCGGCATCAAAGTCATCGACCTGATCATCCAGTTCATCCCCGGACTGCGCTGACCCGCGAAAGAAGGTGTTCCCCATGTCCAAGCTCTTCCCGGCCGCAGTCCGCCAGCACCTGACGGCGCTGCGCATGCTGCTCCTGCTGACCGTCGTCACCGGCATCATCTATCCGCTGGCGGTCACCGGCATCGCCCAGGCCGTGTTCCCCGGCCAGGCCAACGGCTCCGAGGTGCGGCAGAACGGCAAGGTCGTCGGTTCCAGCCTGCTGGGTCAGACCTTCGACCTCCCCAAGAAGAACCCCGACGACGCGGACGAGGCGGCGCTGCCCGACCCCAAGTGGTTCCAGCCCCGGCCCTCCGCCGGCGGCTACGACCCGAAGGCGTCCGGCGCCTCCAACCTCGGCCCGAACAACGAGGACCTGATCAAGGCGATCGAGCAGCGGCGCAAGGACGTCGCAGCCTTCGACGGCGTCGCACCGGACCAGGTTCCGGTGGACGCCCTGACCGCGAGTGGTTCGGGTCTCGACCCGCACATCTCCAAGGCCTACGCCGATGAGCAGGTCGCACGGGTCGCCAGGGCCCGGAACCTGCCGGTGGACACGGTCCGCCAGCTGGTCGCTGACCACGTCCAGGGACGCAACGCCGGCTTCATGGGTCAGGAACGCGTCAATATCGTCCAGCTGAACCTTGCCCTGGCCGATCTCGCCCGATGATGAACAGCACACACCGCGCCCCGGCCGCACAGGTTCCCTCTGTGCGGCCGGGGCGAGCTTTCGGCAGGAGGAGGACGGCGCGTTGGTGACTACGGACGTTCGGCCCGGACGGCTGAAGGTCTTCCTGGGCGCGGCCCCCGGCGTCGGCAAGACCTACCGGATGCTCGACGAGGGCCGCCGCAGGAGGGAACGCGGCACCGATGTGGTGGTCGCGTTCGTCGAGTGCCACAAGCGCCGGCACACCGAGGACATGCTCGACGGTCTGGAGGTGCTGCCCCGCACCCGGCGCGACTACCGCGGCGCCGAGTTCCCCGAGATGGACCTCGACGCGGTGCTGGAACGGCATCCCGAGGTGGCGCTGGTCGACGAGCTCGCGCACACCAACGTGCCCGGCGGCCGCAACGTCAAGCGCTGGCAGGACGTCGAGGAACTGCTCGCCGCCGGGATCGACGTCGTCACGACCGTCAACATCCAGCACCTGGAATCGCTCAACGACGTCGTCGAGAAGATCACCAAGGTGCCGCAGCGCGAGACCGTGCCGGACGACGTCGTCCGCCGGGCCTTCCAGATCGAGCTGGTCGACATGCCGGCCGAGGCACTGCGCCGCCGTATGGCGCACGGCAACGTCTACGCCCCGGAGAAGGTGGACGCCGCGCTGTCCAACTACTTCCGGGTCGGCAATCTCACCGCGCTGCGCGAACTGGCACTGCTGTGGGTGGCCGGACGGGTCGACGAGGCACTGCAGAAGTACCGCTCCGAGCACGGCATCGCGGGCGTGTGGGAGACCCGTGAACGCGTCGTGGTGGCCCTGACCGGCGGCCCGGAGGGCGGGACCCTCATCCGCCGGGCCGCCCGTATCGCGGATCGCAGCGCGGGGGGCGATCTGCTCGCCGTCCACATCACCCGCAGCGACGGACTGTCCACCGGCTCCTCACCCGCGTCCCTGGCCAAGCAGCGCCAGCTCATCGAGAGCCTCGGCGGCAGTTACCACTCCGTCGTCGGCGACGACGTGCCCACCGCACTGATGGAGTTCGCCCGCGCCGAGAACGCCACCCAGTTGGTACTGGGAACCAGCAGCCGCGGCCGTCTCGAGCGCTTCCTCACCGGGCGCGGCATCGGCGAGACGGCCGTCGGCCTGTCCGACGACATCGACGTCCACATGGTCACGCACGAACGGGCCGGCCGCGGGCGGCTGCTGCCCTCGCGGCGCCGTACGCTGCCGACCTCGCGACTGATCGCGGGGCCGGTCTCCGGTCTGGTGCTTCCGGTGGCCCTCACCTTCATCCTGACGCACACCCGGGGGAGCCTCAACCTCACCAGCGAGGCGCTGCTGTTCCTGATGGTGGTCGTGGGCGTGGCGTGCGTCGGCGGCGTGGTCTCGGCCGTGGTCGCGTCGGTGACCGCCTCGCTCCTGCTCAACTACTACTTCATCCCGCCGGTCGGCCACTTCACCATCTCCGAGCCCAACAACATCCTGGCGCTGGGGGTCTTCGCCGCCGTCGCGGGCACGGTCGCCGCCATCGTGGACCGGTCACTGCGGCTGTCACGACGCGCGGCCCGGGCGACGGCCGAGGCGGAGACGCTGTCATCACTCGCCGGGAACATCGTGCGCGGCGACCAGGCGGTCCCGGCCCTGCTGGAACGCGCGCGGGAGACGTTCGGCATGGACTCGGCCGAACTGGTCGAGGGACCGATGGCCGACGACACCGCCCTCCGGGTGCCGGTGGGCTCCGACTCCTTCCTCGTGCTGCGCGGCCGTACGCTGCCCGCCTCCGAGCGCCGCGTCCTGACCGCGTTCGCCGCGCACGTCACCGCCGCGGTCGAGCGGGACCGGCTCGCCGAAGCGGCCGCCGAGGTCGAACCGGTCAAGGCCGCCGACCGGATGCGTACCGCGCTGCTCGCCGCCGTCAGCCACGATCTGCGCACCCCGCTGGCCAGCGGTTGGGCGGCCATCAGTTCGCTGCGCAGCCGCGACGTCGACTTCTCCGAGGAGGATCGCGAGGAACTGCTCGCCACCGCTGAGGAGTCCCTGATCCGGCTCAACCGGCTGGTGGACAATCTGCTGGACATGAGCCGGCTCCAGGCCGGCGCGCTCACGTTGAACCTGCGGGCCACCGCACTGGAGGAAGTCCTGCCAGCGGCTCTGGACTCGCTGCCCGCGGACGGTCCTGATGTCGAGTTCCAGGGCGTGGAAGCGGCGCCTGCCGTGCTGGCCGATCCACCGCTGCTGGAACGGGTGATCGCCAACCTCATCAGCAACGCCGCCCGGCACACACCGCCCGGGGAGTGCGTCCTGTTGAGCGCCAGCGCGCTGGCCGACCGCGTGGAACTGCGGGTCGTCGACCGGGGTCCGGGGCTGCCGGACGTCGACCGGGACCGGGTCTTCGAACCGTTCCAACGGCTGGGCGACACCGACAACAGCACTGGCATCGGGCTCGGTCTGGCCCTGGCCCGCGGTCTCACCGAGGCGATGGACGGCACCCTCACCCCCGAGGACACGCCCGGCGGGGGCCTGACCATGGTCGTCTCCCTCCCCGCCGCCGGGACCGAAGGGTTGGGCTGACGGGAGCCCACTGCCGCGGTGGTCGTCAGGAACTCATCAAGAGTCACCCACCAGGCGTCAGGAGATCATCAACGCCCTTACCCCGTAGAACTGTTGAGCGGAAGGCTGTCGTGTCAGGGGGACGGACCACCGTCCGTGGTGCGAGGCTGGAGGGCCGTTGGATGGCTGAGACCATCGTGGCCGGTATATCGCGAGGCAACGGGCCGGGGGGCCCTGACGGAACGCCTGCGCCCCATGCCGACACCGCCCTCCTGGGGCACAACCGGCCCGTCGGCCGGGAGCCCGCCGGGCCGCCGCTGCCTCCCCAGCGGCGGCCCGGACCGTCGAAGCCCGCGATCCTGGCGGCCGCGCTGCGCGGCCGCTTCTGGAACTCGACTCCCGAGCGCCTGCGGCTGCTGCGGTCGGCGGTGCTGCTGCTCGTCCTGGCGTGTGCCGCGACGGTGACCGCCGCGGGCCTGGGTGTGGCGGGCACCTGGGACGACATCACCCAGCGGAACGCCCCGCGGGTGACCGGTGCCGGTGATCTGTACTTCGCGCTCAACGACATGGACGCGCAGGCCGCCAACCAGCTGCTGTCCAGCGGTGGCCCCCAGGTGGCGGCCATGCCGGCCCAGCACGAGGCGGCCGAGAAGGTCTACGCCGCCGCCCGCCACACCGTCAGCGCCGAACTCCTCCTGCTGGCCGGGGCCGCCCACGGCGACCCGCAGGCCGAGGCCACCGTCGTCCGCTTCACCGACGACTTCGCCCGCTACCAGGAACTCATCGGCCGCGCCCTGGAGAACGACGCCCACGACCGGCGCAAGACCGACGCCCTCACCGACTACCGCACGGCCACGGACCTACTCCGGCAGACGCTGCTGCCGGAGGCGGAGCACCTGGGACAGACCAACGACGGCGCGTTCGAGGCGACCTACAACGCCCGGCACCGCACTCTCGGGGGACAGACCGCTGCTGTCATCGCCCTGGGACTGGCGCTCACCGTCGTCCTGGTCGCCACTCAGCTGTATCTGGCACGCCGCTTCCGCCGGATCATCAACCCGGGGCTTCTCGCCGCCACGGTCTGCACGGTGCTGACCACCGTCCTTGGCGCCACGGCGCTGGCGACCGAGGCCGAGGATCTGCGCGTCGCCCGCCATGACGCCTTCGACTCCGTCGTGGCCCTGTCCCAGGCCCGCGCGCTGTCCTACGACGCCAACGCCGACGAGAGCCGCTTCCTGCTCGACGTACAGCGCCACGGCACCTACGAGCAGGCCTTCCAGGACACGTCGCAGCGGCTCCTCACCCTGCCCGGCGCCACCTTGGACACCTACAACGCCCGCCTCGACGAGGCGTGGACCGCCTACGGCGCCGACCACCGCGATCTGCGCTTCACCGGCTACTACGGCAACGAGTTCCGCAACATCACCTTCCCCGGTGAACGCGCCGCCGCCGAATCGGCCGTCCAGGCCTACGCGGTCTATGAGCGCGACGACCGCACCATCCGCGGCCTGGTGCAACAGGGCCGCCTGCAGGACGCCGTGGAATTCGGTATCGGCTGGAGTCAGGGCGCGTCCAACTACCACTTCGCGCAGTACGACACCGCGTTGCAGAAGGTCATCGGCATCAACCGCGCGGCCTTCGACGACGCTGCCGGTGACGGACGCGCCCTCGTCGCCGGGAGCCTTTGGCCGGCAGGTGGCGCGCTGCTCGCAGCGGCCGTCCTCACCGTCCTCGGGCTGCGCCCCCGCCTGGCGGAGTTCCGCTGACGTGAGCGTTCGACGTCGCCCGCTACTCCAGCCCGGATGCGCGGAAGGTGGCCCGCGCCGCGGCCCCGTCGATCTGCTCCGCCGCCCGCAGCAGATCACCGGCCCCGCTCTGCAGGGTCCCGGTGCCGAGGGAGTGGCGGACACCGGCATCCAGCGCGATCCACAGCAGCGGATTGTCGACGAGCACCCGTGCGTTCAGTTCGACGACGCCACCGAGCGTGTCCCGCAGGACGAGCCGGGGAGCCGTGCCCTGGTGCCAGCGGACGCTCGCCAGGTGGTCCGTGCGGACCCGGTGGCGGCGCAGCAGTCCGCGCGAGACCAGCCACTCCTGGTCCACCGACACCCTCGCCGGTGCGAGCACGGCGAACAGCAGGACGGCCAGCGCCGCCCAGATCCCGGCACGCGGCGCGGTGAGCTGTCCCTTCCAGGCGTCGGCCAGCGTCAGCGCGGCGAAGAGCGCACCGGCGCAGCCCGCCGCCGATCGGAGCTCTCCGGCCCAGAAGCGGTCGCGGGCGCTTGTCCAACCCGAGTCCGCGGAATAGGCCCCGCCCAGCGGAGCGGAGCGTGCGGTTCGCCGTCCCATACGGCCGACGCTAGACACGCCGCACGTCGAAACACCGTGCTTTGATGCATCGCTGATGGATTTTTAACGTCGATCGCCCGGACGGAAGCACCTCGGTCACGTCACCGGTTCGGCCGGACTCACGCACTCAGCGAAGGGCCGATTCCGTACCGCGCCGCCATGGCCTCCACCTCGGTCCAGCCGCAGAGCAGCGTGCCGCTCTCCCACGAGCGGCACGCCCCCGCGTTGACGAGCAGCCACAGGGCCGGGTTCGCGGCGAGCACCTTCGGGTTGAACTCCGCGCGGTTGCCGTACACATCGCGCAGCACGAGGCGGGTGGCGACGCCGTCGATGCGGCGCACCGATACCAGGCAGTCGGTGCGGACGCGCCGCTCGCGCAGCAGTCCGCCGACCGCCAGCCATCCGTGGCCCGCGGTCACCCGGGGCGGATGGAGGATGACATAGAGCAGGGCCGCCAGCCCGGTCCACAGCACGGCGCGGGTCGTGTTGAACCCGCCCGACCCCCAGTCCATGACCAGCAGCAGCGCGAGGACCGCCGCCGAGGAGGACAGCGCGGTGAACGCCTCGCCCTCCCAGGTCCGGTCGTGGGCAAGTACGTCCTCGGCTTCGTCTGCGCGTCCCATGCGGCAGACGGTAGGAGCGGCCGCGGTGCTGGCAGCGGCCGTTGACGCATCGCTGACGCGGGCCCCTGGGCTCTTGACGGCCTTCTGATGGCGGGGGTGAAGACGGCGACAGGAAAGCGTCAAGATGGCGCCGTTCGGCGTCAGGACCGCGTACGGACGGCGCATCGGCTCCGGGAGCCGCCTCCACGCTGGGTATCCACACCATGGAGGTACGACCACGATGTCCGTTCTGACCAGCGAGCCGACTCTCGAGGCATCCGACGGGGAGCCCCCGGACCCGGCTCAGGAGCAGCACAAGCTGACCGCGCTGCAAGGGCTGGCCGCCCTGTCGCTGGACGCGATGGCTTCGGTGGCGTACGGCCCCGAGGCCATCGTCCTGGTGCTCGCCGCGGCGGGCGGGTACGGGCTCGGGTTCACCCTTCCCGTCACCCTCGCGATAGCCGGCCTGCTGGCCGTCCTCGTCGCCTCCTACCGTCAGGTGATCGCGGCCTTCCCGGACGGCGGCGGCTCGTACGCGGTCGCCAAGCGGCACCTGGGGCGGCGCACCAGCCTGGTGACGGCGGCCTCCCTGATCCTGGACTACGTCCTGAACGTGGCCGTGTCGGTGACCGCCGGAGTGGCCGCGCTCACCTCGGCGTTCCCTTCCCTGTACGGCGACCGGGTGTGGATCTGCCTGGCGGTCCTGGTGCTCGTCACCGCCGTCAACCTGCGCGGCATCGTCGACTCGGCCAGGGCGTTCATCATCCCCACCGCGGTCTTCGTCGGCTCGATCCTCACGATCATCGTCGTCGGGCTGTTCCGTGACGCCCCTGCCAGCACCGAGGCCGCGGCCGGCCACGCCTCCGCGCTGGGCGCCAACGCGACCACGGTCGGCGCGCTGCTCCTGATGAAGGCGTTCGCGGCGGGGTGCTCCGCCCTGACCGGTGTCGAGGCCGTCGCCAACGCCGTCCCGTCCTTCCGCGCCCCGGCGCGCAAGCGCGCCCAGCGCACCGAGGTGGCACTGGGCGGGCTGCTCGGTGTCATGCTGATCGGCCTGTCGGTACTCATCGGCCGCTTCCACCTCCAGCCGGTCGAGGGCGTGACCGTGCTCGCCCAGCTCGCCGACGCCTCGCTCGGCCACAACTGGGCTTTCTACGTCGTCCAGTTCGCGACCGTCGTGCTGCTCGCACTCGCCGCGAACACCTCGTTCGGCGGGCTGCCCGTGCTGATGGGACTGCTGGCCCGGGACAACTTCCTCCCGCACGTCTTCGGTCTCAAGGCCGACCGTCAGGTCCACCGCCACGGCGTGCTGGCGCTCGCCGCCGTGTCCGCGCTGCTGCTGGTGTTCTCGGGCGGCGACACCAACACGCTCGTGCCGCTCTTCGCGATCGGGGTGTTCGTCGGCTTCACCATCTGCCAGACCGGCATGGTGCGCCACTGGCGCGCGGAGCGATCGCCGGGGTGGCGGGCGAAGGCGGCGCTGAACGGCTTCGGGGCCGTACTGACCGGTGTCGCCGCGGTGATCACCACGTCGGTCAAGTTCACCGAGGGCGCCTGGATGATCGTGCTGGCGCTCCCGCTCCTCGTCTTGCTCTTCGAGGCGGTCCACCGCGCCTATGTCCGCATCGCCGGCCGGCTGGGCCTGGGATTCATTCCCGACGCCCCGCACCGCGACCGGTCCGTGATCATCGTCCCAGTGGCGTCGCTGTCCCGTCTCACCAGCGAGGCGCTGACCGCCGCAGTCTCCCTGGGCGACGAGGTCATCGCGGTCACCGTCACCGACCCCGACGACCGCGAACGCACCGAGGCCCTGCACCGCGACTGGGCGCTGTGGTCGCCCGGCGTCGAACTGCGCGACCTGCCGTCACCCACGCGTTCCGTCGGCCGCCCCGTCGCCGCCCTCGTACGTCAGATGGCCGCCGATCAGCCCGGCACCCGGATCACCGTCCTGATCCCGGAGGTAGAGCCCGCCCACATGTGGCAGCGCCTGCTGCAGAACCAGCGCGGCGCGGTCGTCGCCCACGCCGTCCGCCGGGACACGGACGCCGTCATCTGCCGACTCCGCTTCCGCCTGGCGGCTCCGTCCGACCAGTGAGCCACCGGCTCCGCATCCCGCTGCCGGGATGCGGAGCCGTCCGGCGACGCACGGGCAGCGGGGAGGGCCGGCCCGGATCCGTTCGCAGGGTTCGGGCCGCCGTCGCGGCGGCTCAGGCGATCAGCAGGCCGAGGCCGATGAGCACGAAGAGCGCTCCGATGCCGACCAGTGCGTACTCGAGGCCGCGGCGCTCCCGGCCGACAACCACCACGTCCCGCGGGTCGACCGGGTCGTAGCGCACCCGCACGAGGGAGCCGTCGGTCAGCGGCCGGCGCCTGGACGCGGGAACCGGTGAGGAGATCTCCACCACCCGGCCGTCCGCCACCGTGAACTGCAGCAGTGGCCGGACCGCGGAGTCGGTGGCGGCCGGCCCGGTGCGTTTGACCAGGGCCCGGGCCTCGGCCCCCACGCCGCCGATCAGGCGGATGGCCCGCAACCCGGCCAGCCCGGCCAGGGACACCACCACGCCACTGATCGCCGCGAAACCGGCGAAGACGCCGACGACTCCGTCCGCCATAGGACCTCCCCCTGCACCGGGACCGGGACCTGTCCCAGTCTGCGCCGGGGCCCGGCCCGACGGCCACCGCCGGCGCCTCAGGGACGCGTCAGGATCGGGCGGCGGCGCGGGGCGCACCAGCGGCGGAGCAGGCGTCCGGAATCCGGCGTGCGCAGCCCTTGGCGCCGGCTTTTCCGCAGGTGGGGCCGGGTGCGTAAGAGAGGCGTCAAAAGCGTGCCAGTGGCCGTAAGGGACGCATCAACGAAAGAGGAAGCGGCCTGTTCAGGAGGTTTGCTTCGGGGGTCAGAGATTCCGACTCTTCTAGGAGCACACGATGGCCGACATGGCCTTCGTCGTCACCACGATCGCGGTGTTCGCGTTGGTGGCTCTCATCGCCAAGGGGGTGGCAAAGCTGTGACCGCCGAGAACATCGTCGGCCTCGTCGTGGCCGTCGCCCTCCTGGGCTACCTCGTCCTCGCCCTTCTTTACCCGGAGAGGTTCTGAGTCCAGATATGAGCCCCGTCCTCGCCGGTGTGCTCCAGATGCTCGCGCTGATAGCCGCGCTCGCACTGGCATACCGTCCGCTCGGCGACTTCATGGCCGGCGTCTACTCCTCCGACAAGCACCTGCGTGTCGAGAAGTGGATCTACAAGGCCATCGGCGCCAACCCGTCCACCGAGATGCGCTGGCCCGCGTACCTGCGCGGTGTCCTCGCCTTCTCCGCGGCGAGCGTCCTCTTCCTCTACGTGATGCAGCGGATCCAGGGCAGCCTGCCCGGTTCGCTCGGCTTCTCCGCGATCGACCCGGACCAGGCGTTCAACACCGCCGCGTCCTTCGTGTCGAACACCAACTGGCAGTCGTACTACGGCGAGCAGGCCATGGGCCACGTCGTACAGACCGGCGGCCTCGCGGTGCAGAACTTCGTCTCGGCGGCCGTCGGCCTCGCCGTGGCGGTGGCCCTGGTACGCGGCTTCGCCCGCTCCCGCACCGGTGAGCTCGGCAACTTCTGGGCCGACCTGGTGCGCGGCACCGTACGCATCCTGATCCCGATCGCCGTGATCGGCGCGATCGTGCTGGTCGCCTGTGGCGCGATCCAGAACTTCTCCGGTATCCACGGCGTCGGCCAGTTCATGGGTGGCTCGCAGCAGTGGAACGGCGGCGCGGTGGCCTCCCAGGAGGCGATCAAGGAGCTGGGCACCAACGGTGGCGGCTACTTCAACGCCAACTCGGCGCACCCCTTCGAGAACCCGAACGGCATCTCGAACCTCTTCGAGATCTTCCTGATCCTCGTCATCCCCTTCGCGCTCACCCGCACCTTCGGCAAGATGGTCGGCAGCGTCAAGCAGGGTTACGCGATCCTCGCCACGATGGTGACGATCTGGATCGGCTTCACCGCGCTGATGATGTGGACCGAGTTCCACCACGGCGGCCCGGCCTTCAACATCGCCGGTGGTGCGATGGAGGGCAAGGAGACCCGGTTCGGAGTCGGCGGCTCGTCGATCTTCGCGGTGGCGACCACGCTGACCTCGACCGGCGCCGTGAACTCGTTCCACTCCTCGTTCACCGGCTTCGGCGGCGGTATCACCATGCTGGGCATGCAGCTCGGCGAGATCGCTCCCGGTGGTGTCGGCTCCGGCCTCTACGGCATGCTGATCATGGCCATCATCGCGGTGTTCATCGCGGGCCTGATGGTGGGACGCACCCCCGAGTACCTGGGCAAGAAGATCGGCACCCGCGAGATCAAGTTCGCGGCCTGCTACATCCTCATCACCCCGGCACTGGCGCTGTGCTTCACCGCCGCCGCCATGGCGCTGCCGACCCCGATGACGTCGATGACGAACTCGGGCGCGCACGGCTTCTCCGAGATCCTGTACGCGTACACCTCGGGCGCCAACAACAACGGCTCGGCCTTCGCCGGGCTCAACGCCGACACCCAGTGGTTCAACACCACGATCGGGCTCGCGATGCTGCTCGGCCGGTTCCTGCCGATGGTGTTCGTGCTGGCGCTGGCCGGCTCGCTCGCCGAGCAGAAGCCGGTCCCGGCCACCGCGGGCACCCTGGGCACCCACAAGCCGCTCTTCACCGGGCTGCTGGTCGGCACGATCATCATCGTCACTGGCCTGACCTACTTCCCGGCGCTGGCGCTGGGGCCGCTCGCCGAGGGGCTGGGGTCATGACCACTCGTCTGAAGCAAGAGGACTCGATGTCCACTGTCACTCCGACCCGTGCCCCGCACCAGGACGTGCCCACCGGTCACCAGACCGACAGCGCACGCGTCGGCGGGGGCCTGTTCGACCCCAAGCAGCTGATCCGGTCCTTCCCGGACGCGGTCCGCAAGCTCGACCCGCGGGTGATGGTCAAGTCCCCCGTGATGTTCGTGGTCGAGATCGGCTCCGTGCTGAGCACGATCTTCGCGTTCACCGATCCGGGCGACTGGTTCGGCTGGGCCATCGCCGGCTGGCTCTGGCTCACCACGATCTTCGCCAACCTGGCGGAGGCGGTGGCCGAGGGCCGCGGCAAGGCGCAGGCCGACACCCTGCGCAAGGCGAAGACCGACACCGTCGCGCGGCGGCTCAACGGCGGCGTGGAGGAGAGCGTTCCCGGTGCCGAACTGCGCATCGGTGACCTGGTGGTCTGCGAGGCCGGCGACGTCATCCCCGGTGACGGGGACGTCGTCGAGGGTGTCGCCTCCGTCGACGAGTCGGCCATCACCGGTGAGTCGGCGCCGGTCATCCGGGAGTCCGGCGGTGACCGCTGCGCGGTGACCGGTGGCACGAAGGTGCTCTCCGACCGCGTCGTCATCAAGATCACGACGAAGCCGGGCGAGACGTTCATCGACCGGATGATCGCGCTGGTGGAAGGCGCCTCGCGGCAGAAGACGCCGAACGAGATCGCGCTGAACATTCTGCTCGCCTCGCTGACGATCGTCTTCCTGCTGGCGGTCGTCACGCTCCAGCCGTTCGCGATCTACGCCGGCCAGAAGCAGTCGATGATCGTGCTGGTCGCGCTGCTGGTCTGCCTCATCCCGACGACCATCGGCGCGCTGCTGTCGGCGATCGGCATCGCCGGTATGGACCGGCTGGTGCAGCGCAACGTGCTCGCGATGTCCGGGCGGGCCGTCGAGGCCGCGGGCGACGTCTCCACGCTGCTGCTCGACAAGACCGGCACCATCACCCTCGGCAACCGCCAGGCGTCCGAGTTCGTACCCGTCCAGGGCACCACGGACGCCGAGCTCGCCGACGCCGCTCAGCTCTCCTCGCTCTCCGACGAGACGCCGGAAGGCCGTTCCATCGTCGTGCTGGCGAAGGAGAAGTACGGGCTGCGCGAGCGGCAGCAGGGCGAGCTGACGGGCGCCGACTGGGTCGCGTTCACCGCCCAGACCCGCATGTCGGGTGTGGACGTGGACGGCCGTAAGGTCCGCAAGGGCGCGGCCGGTTCGGTCATCACCTGGGTCAACGAGCGCGGCGGAGTCGTCGCCAAGGACGCCCAGGCGCTCACCGACGCGATCTCCCAGGCCGGCGGTACGCCGCTGCTCGTCGCCGTCGAGGACACCGAGGGCGCCCGCGTGCTGGGCGTGATCAACCTCAAGGACGTCGTCAAGGAGGGCATGCGGGAGCGGTTCGACGAGCTGCGCCGGATGGGCATCCGCACGGTGATGATCACCGGTGACAACCCCATGACCGCCAAGGCGATCGCCGAGGAAGCCGGGGTGGACGACTTCCTCGCGGAGGCGACTCCCGAGGACAAGATGGCGCTGATCAAGCGGGAGCAGGCGGGCGGAAAGCTCGTCGCGATGACCGGTGACGGCACCAACGACGCTCCCGCACTCGCCCAGGCGGACGTGGGTGTGGCGATGAACACCGGTACCTCGGCCGCCAAGGAGGCCGGGAACATGGTGGACCTGGACTCCAACCCCACCAAGCTCATCGAGATCGTGGAGATCGGCAAGCAGTTGCTGATCACCCGTGGCGCGCTGACGACGTTCTCCATCGCCAACGACGTCGCGAAGTACTTCGCGATCATCCCCGCCATGTTCGCCGTCGCGTACCCGGGCCTGGACAAGCTCAACATCATGAGCCTGCACAGCCCGCAGTCCGCGATCCTGTCGGCCGTCATCTTCAACGCGCTGATCATCATCGCGCTGGTGCCGCTGGCCCTGCGGGGCGTGCGGTACAAGCCGATGGGCGCCGACAAGATGCTCCGCCGCAACCTCGCGGTCTACGGACTCGGCGGCCTGATCGCCCCGTTCATCGGCATCAAGATCATTGACCTGCTCATCTCCCTCATCCCTGGCATCGGGTGACGTCATGAACAACTCCTTTGGAAACACCGTGCGGTTGTTCGGAGCCGGGGTGCGCGCGCTGCTCGTCCTGACCCTGGTCTGCGGCGTGCTCTACCCGCTCCTGATCACCGGCATAGCCCAGGGCCTGTTCAACAACAAGGCCAACGGCTCGGAGATCAAGGACGGCGGCAAGGTCGTCGGTTCCAGCCTCATCGGACAGACCTACAACCTGCCGCTGAAGAACGGCGAGGAGACCCCCGCGCCCGACCTGAAGTGGTTCCAGCCGCGGCCGTCCAACGGACTGGGCACCAACTCGGTCAACACCCAGTACTCGCTGATCCTCTCCGGAGCCACCAACCGCTCCGGCGACAACGCGGACCTGATCAAGTGGGTGACGGAGGCCAAGGCCGCCGTCGTCAAGGACAACTCCACGGCGGACTTCAAGGTCAAGCCCTCGGACGTGCCGGCCGACGCCGTCACCTCCTCCGGCTCCGGCCTCGACCCGCAGATCTCGCCCGAGTACGCCGAGCTCCAGGTCCACCGGGTCGCCGCGCTCAACAAGCTCGACGCCCAGCAGGTCGAGAAGCTGGTGCGGGACCACACCGACGGCCGGATCCTCGGCTTCATCGGTGAGCCGCGGGTGAACGTCCTGCAGCTCAACATCGCCCTCAAAGCGCTCATCGCGCATTGATCGCGTTACAGCTGGTGCGCGGCCGGAGGTCTGCGGCCCGAGACGTCTCTCTCGGGCCGCAGACCCGGCCGCGTTCCGGCACACACTCCCTCACGCACGACAGGAAGGCGGCACACCGATGACCCGGGTGCTGGTGGTGGAGGACGAACCACAGCTCGTGCGGGCTCTGGAGATGAATCTGAAGGCACGCAAGTACGAGGTCGACACGGCACCCAACGGGGGAACCGCCCTGCGACTCGCCGGTGCGCGTCCTCCGGACGCCGTCCTGCTGGATCTCGGCCTGCCCGACATGGACGGCATCGACGTGATCAGGGAACTGCGCGGCTCGTTCCGGGCACCGATTCTCGTGGTCTCGGCCCGCAACACCTCCGACGAGAAGGTCGAGGTTCTCGACGCGGGCGCGGACGATTTCGTCACCAAGCCGTTCAGCATGGAAGAGCTGATGGCGCGACTGCGGGCGGCGATCCGTTCGAAGGAGACCGTGGCGCGCTACGACGGTCCGGCACTCGTCGAGACCGCCGACTTCACCGTCGACCTGCTCGCCAAGAAGATCCGGCGCGCCGGGCGGGATCTGCGACTCACCCCCACGGAATGGCACCTGCTGGAGATCCTCATCCGCGAGCGGGGACGGCTCGTCAGCCAGCGACAACTGCTCCAGGAGGTGTGGGGCCCCGGCCACGTCACCCGCACCAACTACCTCCGCGTCTACATGGCCCAGCTCAGACGCAAGCTCGAAACGGATCCGGCGCACCCCCGCCACCTCATCACCCTGGCCGGCATGGGCTACCGCTTTGAGATCTGAAGACCCCCGACCACGGAGATCTGCATCATGACGCGCGGCAAGTTCCGCATCTACCTCGGTGGGGCACCAGGGGTCGGCAAGACCTACTCCATGCTGTCCGAGGCCCACCGGCGCGTGGAGCGCGGCACCGACTGTGTCGTGGCGTTCGTGGAACACCATGAACGACCGCGCACCGAGGTGCTGTTGCACGGCCTCGAGCAGGTGTCGCGCCAGGAGCTCCAGTACCGCGACGCCGTCTTCACGGAGATGGACGTCGACGCGGTGCTGGAGCGCCGCCCGGCCGTCGCCCTGGTGGACGAACTCGCGCACACCAACGTCCCCGGCTCGCGCAACGCCAAGCGCTGGCAGGACGTCGAGGAACTGCTCGCGGCGGGAATCGACGTCGTCTCCACCGTCAACATCCAGCATCTGGAGTCGCTCGGTGACGTGGTCGAGTCGATCACCGGCATCCGGCAGCGGGAGACCGTGCCCGATGAAGTGGTTCGCCGTGCCGACCAGATCGAGCTGGTCGACATGTCCCCTGAGGCGCTGCGCCGCCGGATGGCACACGGCAACATCTACAAGCCGGACAAGGTCGACGCGGCCCGGTCCAACTACTTCCGCCCCGGCAATCTGACGGCGCTGCGCGAGCTGGCGCTGCTGTGGGTCGCCGACCGGGTCGACGAGTACCTCCAGCAGTACCGCGGTGAGCACAACATCCGCTCTCCCTGGCAGGCGCGGGAACGCATCGTGGTCGGCCTCACCGGCGGGCCCGAGGGGCGCACCCTCATCCGCCGCGCCGCCCGCCTCGCCGAGAAGGGCGCCGGCGGCGAGGTGCTCGCCGTCTACATCGCCAGAAGCGACGGCCTCAGCTCCGCCTCACCCAAGGAACTCGCCGGCCAGCGGACGCTGGTCGAGGACCTGGGCGGCACCTTCCACCACGTCGTGGGCGACAACGTCACCCAGGCGCTGCTGGAGTTCGCACGAGGCGTCAACGCCTCCCAGATCGTGCTGGGTTCCAGCCGCCGCAAGGCCTGGCAGTACATCTTCGGGCCCGGTGTCGGCGCGACCGTCGCCCGCGATTCCGGCCCTGACCTGGACGTGCACATCGTCACGCACGACGAGGTCGCCAAGGGACGCGGGCTGCCCCTGCACCACGGCGCCACGCTCGGCCGCTCCCGCATCGTCGCCGGCTGGCTGGCCGGGCTGCTGGGCCCCGCGCTGCTCTCGGTGCTCCTGACGAGCTCGGGGGCGGACCTCGGCCTCGCCAACGACATGCTGCTCTTCCTGTCGCTGACGGTGGCCGCCGCGCTGCTCGGCGGGCTGCTGCCGGCGCTCGCCTCCGCCGCGTTCGGCTCGCTCCTCCTGAACTACTACTTCACCCCGCCTTTGCACCAGTTCACGGTCTCCGACCCGCGGAACATCCTCGCCATCGTGATCTTCGTCGGGGTGGCGGTGTCGGTGGCCTCCGTCGTGGACCTCGCCGCCCGCCGGACCCAGCAGGCCGCCCGCCTGCGGGCCGAGTCGGAGATACTCTCCTTCCTCGCGGGCAGCGTGCTCCGCGGTGAGACGAGCCTGGACGCCCTGCTGGAACGGGTCCGCGAGACGTTCACCATGGAGTCGGTGGCCCTGCTGGAACGCGAGAGCGACGTCGCGCCCTGGACGTGCACCGGGAGCGTCGGACCGCGTGCCGTGCTGCGCCCCGAGGACGCGGACGTCGACATGCCGGTCGGCGATCACCTCGCCCTCGCCCTGTCCGGACGGGTGCTGCCCGCCGAGGACCGCCGGGTGCTCGGCGCCTTCGCCGCCCAGGCCGCCGTCGTCCTCGACCGGCAGCGACTGCAGAGCGAAGCCGCGCAGGCCCGCGAGTCGGCCGAGGGCAACCGCATCCGTACGTCCCTGCTCGCCGCCGTCAGCCATGATCTGCGCACACCGCTGTCCGGCATCAAGGCGTCCGTGACGTCACTGCGCTCCGACGACGTCGCCTGGTCGGAGGCCGACCAGGCCGAACTGCTCGCCGGCATCGAGGACGGAGCGGACCGGCTCGGCCACCTCGTCGACAACCTCCTCGACATGTCCCGTCTGCAGACCGACACCGTGACCCCGCTGATCCGCGAGATCTACCTCGACGAGGTGGTGCCGATGGCACTCGGCGGCGTCCCCGAGGGCAGCGTCGTCCTCGACATCCCGGAGGCCCTGCCGATGGTCGCCGTCGACCCGGGGCTGCTGGAGCGCGCGGTCGCCAACGTCGTCGAGAACGCCGTGAAGTACAGCCCCGGGGGTGAACCGGTGCTGGTCACGGCCAGCGCGATCGCCGACCGGGTCGAGGTACGCGTGGTCGACCGCGGCCCGGGTGTCCCGGACGAGGCCAAGAGCCGCATCTTCGCCCCCTTCCAGCGGTACGGCGACGCCCCGCGGGGAGCGGGAGTCGGCCTCGGTCTCGCGGTCGCCCGCGGCTTCACCGAAGCGATGGGTGGCACCCTGAACGCCGAGGACACCCCTGGCGGCGGCTTCACGATGGTCCTCTCCGTACCGTCCGTAGCCGACCACCCACCGATCCGCCCCGACCTCCCCGCCACGGACACGTCATGAGGATCTCGAGGACATCAACCGTTCCGGCCGTGGTGCGGGAGTGGGATGACGAAGCGGGCTGGGGTGTTCTCGACTGCGCCGAGACACCGGGGGGCTGCTTCGGTCACTTCAGCGACATCGTGGCCGAGGGATTCCGGTCGCTCAGCGCGGGACAGCGGGTCCAGCTGACCTGGGAAGCGCCCGGTCAGGACGGATACGCGTACCGGGCGGTGCGCATCATCCCCTGACCGGGGACAGTGCGCGCGGCTCCGCTACCGGCGTTGCTGGTACCGGCGTTCGCCGACCCAGGACGGCCGGGGCTCCGGCAACGTGGTGGACGTACTCGCGGACCAGCCGGAAGCCCGCCGCCCAGGCGAGCCGGCGGCTCGGCCGGTTGTCACGGGAGCACGTCCAACTCGGCTCGTGGCCGCGCGCGGAGATGTCCGCGCAGAGGCCCGTCACGCAGGCCAGGGCCAGCCCTTGACCGCGGTGATCGGGTGCGGTGGCTGCGGCGAGGTCCTCGTAGCGGCTGCCGAGGAAGTACGTACCGGCCAGGGAGACGAGCCGGCCGTCGCGGAACGCGCCCCAGACGTGGCCGGACGCGGCGGCCGCCAGGGCTCCGCCCCAACTGCTGGTCACCCACTGCAGGTCGGGGCCGAGATGCCGGATCGTGTGCCGGTCGGCAGCGGTCAGCCGCCGGACGGTAGCGCCTGGGGGCGGCCCGAAGGCCGGCGCCGGTCCGGTGCGCAGCCACATCATCCGTTCCCACGGCGTGATCCGGTGGAAGGCAGCCCCCAGGACGGGCAGGAAGCGGTCCGGCGCGTCGAAGCAGCCGCCGGTCAGCGGCGCCAAGGCGCCGGGGTCGACGGCCCGCGGATCGCCCCGCAGCAGGACGTGGCCCGCGCAGGAGACCGCGATGGCACGGGGCCGGATCGGGCGGTCGGCCCACCAGCGCCCCGTCGTGGCGGTGCGGGCATGCTCGGCGAGAGCTCCGGTGCCGGGGGAACCGCCGGGAAACCAGTCCACCCAGGGCCCGGAGGCCGGGAGGGCGTGGCGGGACAGCTCTATCACGGGGTTCGGGGTTCCGTTCGACGGTACGTGGTGGTGGGCGAGAGCTGGTGGTCCGTGCCCCTCCTACGCGCCGACAGGTGCGCAGGAGGGCCGGGAAGGGCGGTGCGGATCCCCCCACGGGAACCGCACCGCCCTCGTCTCAACGGCCGTTGGGCTTCCTGCCGTGATGGGCCTTCTTCTTGCGGCGGGCCTTCTTCTTACGGGCGCGCTTGGACATGTACCGCCTCGCTTCGGGGTCTCAGTGGTTCAGCCGGCCCGGCCGACCAACTGGTCGGCGACCTTGCACAGCCGGCGGACGGTGCGGTCCTCCATGGCGACCGGCGCGGCGGGCGAGACCGCGGTGCGGTCGTAGTAGGCACCGGGTACGAGCTCGGTCGCCGGGTCGCACAGCCGGACCACACGGGCGGCACCCTCGGCGGACGAGTCGCCCTCGTGCGCGTACAGCGGCAGCAGGGCGGTGTCGCAGATACCCGGGTGCACGCTGACGGAAGTGCAGCCGGCGTCCGATCCCGCGCCCGCCCTGGCGAAGATCGTCAGCGCGAGCTGGGACTGAGCGTAGGCAGCCAGCCGGGAGTAACGGCGGGAGCGGTTCAGGTCGTTCCAGGCGATGGACGCCGTGCGGTGCATGGACGACGACACGTTGACGACGCGGCTGCCGGGCCGGGCGGTCAGCGGCCCGGTCAGTTCGCGGGTGAGGAGGAACGCGGCGAGGAAGTTGACCTGGAAGGCGATCTCGTTGCCGTCGGGCGTCATCGTGTGGCGCTCGGGGGCGGCGACCGCCGCGTTGTTCACCAGCACGTCCAGTACGGGATGCGTGTCGGCGACCTTGGCGGCCATCGCCCGCACCTCCTCCAGCCGGGAGAAGTCCGCCACCGCGAGGTCCAGCTGGGACGCCGCGACGCCGGCGGCCACCAGCCGGGTGACGGCCTGCTGCCCGGAGGTGAGGTCCGGCGCGTGCACGATGACGGTGCTGCCCTGTTCGGCGAGCAGCCGGGCGGTCTCCCAGCCGATACCGGAGGTGGCGCCGGTGACGAGCGCGGTGGGACGGACGGGTGAGGAGGGTGAAGACATGATCCACTCCGGGATGGGGGATTGCGGGTTTACGGATTGGTTGTGGAACAGGGCTCAGGAGAGCGAGACGGCACAGAGGTGCCGGGAAACGCGCCACCGGGCTCGTCGAGCGATGGGCGGTGACGGGGAAAGTGCGTCAGCGCACCGGAGGTGAACAGGGCGCAGCCGGCGGCACCGTATGCGGTGGCCGGTCGTCATGGCGCAGGCAGCTGTTCACGTCTCCATCCAAGGAGACTGCGGAGCCCGGACTCAAGGGGAGCGGCCGAACCCTGACGGTCTCCTGACAGCGCTTTCGGGGGATGCGTCAGCCCGGCGTCAAGAATCGACGGTGCGCTGTCAGAGGCGTATCAAGAACCGTGTACGTGACCGATGTCGGGGTTGAGGCTCTGTTCGGGAACGGTCGTCGGCCGTTCGTGATGTGAAGCTGGAGGGCCGCGGACATGACAGAGACCATCGCGGCCGGTACGTCGCACGGCGACGGCTCGGGGGCACCGTCCCGGGCGCACACACAGCACGGAGAAGCCGTCGCACCGTCGAACGCCGGCCGTCAGGCCGGGCGGGACCCTGCTGGGCCGCCACCACCTTCCCTGTGGCGGCCCAGCGCAGGCACCGGAACATGGAGCTGCCCCGGGCCGGTTGATCTCGCCGGTGGGCCCGGGGCAGCTCGTGGTGGTCGGGTGATGGGTGGCCGGGGGTCAGTGGGTGTCGACGTGCGGGGCCCGGTCGGGTTCGGCGGCGGGGTCGGGGTGGTTCGCCCAGGGGGTGAGGGCGGGTTCGCCGCGGCGGACGGAGCCGGGGGCGCGGCGGGTCGGGCGCTGCGGCCGGTGTTCGGACGAGCTCAGCTGCCAGGGCACGCTGATGACCATGACGCCGGGGGTGAACAGCAGCCGGCTCTTGAGCCACAGTGCGGACTGGTTGTGCAGCAGGTTCTCCCACCAGTGCCCGACGACGTACTCGGGGATGAAGACACTGATCACATCGCGGGGGCTGGTGCGGTTGAGCGACCGTACGTATTCCACGACCGGGCGGGTCACCTCCCGGTAGGGCGACGCCAACGTCTTCAGCGGTACGTCGATCCCGAAGGCGTCCCACTGGTCCTGCAGGACCTTGGCCTCGTCGCGGTCGACCGAGACGGTGAGCGCTTCGAGGGTGTCCGGGCGGCAGGCGCGGGCGTAGGCGAGGGCCCGCAGCGTCGGCTTGTGGACCTTCGAGACCAGCACGACGGCATGCACGCGCGCGGGCAGCACCGTCTCGTCCGTCGGGTCGGTGACGGCCAGTTCGGCGGCGGTTCTGTCGTAGTGCCGCCGGATGCCGCGCATCATCAGCCACAACGCCACCGCCGCGATCACCGCCAGGTACGCGCCCTGCATGAACTTCGTCAGCAGCACGATGACCAGCACCAACCCCGTGACGAACGCCCCGAGCCCGTTGATCAGCCGGGCGGTCTGGTGCCGGCGGCGCTGCGCCGGGTCGGTCTCGTCGCGCAGGGCGCGGTTCCAGTGCCGGACCATGCCGGTCTGCGACAGCGTGAAGGAGGTGAAGACACCCAGGATGTACAGGTGGATGAGGTTGGTGACCGACGCGTCGAACACCCAGAGGAGGCCACCGGCGACGACGGCCAGCGCGACGATGCCGTTGGAGAACGCGAGCCGGTCGCCGCGGGTGTGCAGCTGACGGGGCAGATAGCGGTGCTGCGCCAGGATCGACGACAGCAACGGGAAGCCGTTGAACGCGGTGTTGGCGGCCAGTACGAGCACCAGCGCGGTGGCGGCCTGGATGAAGAAGAAACCGAAGCTGTGGTCACCGCCGAAGATCGCGGCGGCCAGCTGGGCGATGACGGTGCGCTGCGGGGTGGTCGCGCAGTCCCCGGCGAAGCCGGTCAGCCGGCAGGTGTCCTCGGTGATGTGCACCTTCGCGATCATCGCGAGGGCGGTGATTCCGGAGAACATCACGACGGCGATCAGGCCCATCGCGGTCATCGTGGACGCCGCGTTGCGGGACTTGGGCTTGCGGAACGCGGGCACGCCGTTCGAGATCGCCTCGACGCCGGTGAGTGCGGTGCAGCCGCTGGAGAACGCCCGCAGGCCCAGCATCAGCAGCGCCAGACCCGTCAGATTGCTGTTACCAGGGGCCGCGGTGACACCATAGGCGGCTGACTCCGCCACCGGGGCGTCGCCCACCAGCCAGCGGAACAGCCCGGTGGCGCACATGATCAGCACGCCCGCGACGAACAGATACGTGGGCGCCGCGAACGCCCGGCCGGACTCGCGCACCCCGCGCAGGTTCACCGCGGCCAGCAGGGCCACGAACCCCACGGCCATGGCGGTGCGGTAGTCGTTGAGCGAGGGCACCGCGGAGATGATGTTGTCGACGCCGGAGGCGACCGATACCGCGACGGTCATCACGTAGTCGACCAGTAGCGATGCGGCCACCACGAGTCCCGCGGACGGGCCGAGATTCGTGGCGACCACCTCGTACGATCCGCCGCCGGACGGGTACGCGTGCACGACCTGCCGGTAGGACAGCACCACGACCGCCATCAGGCCGACCACGGCTATCGCCGCCCAGGTCGTCAGATGGAGAAAGGCCAGCCCGCCGAGGGTGAGCACCAGCAGGATCTCCTGCGTGGCGTACGCGACCGACGACAACGGGTCCGACGCGAAGATCGGCAGCGCCAGCCGCTTCGGCAGCAGCGTCTCCTGCAACCCCTCGCTCGGCAACGCCCGCCCGATGACTACCCGCTTGATTCCATCCACGATTCTCGCCACGCGGGGGAGCGTAAGGGCCGCCCGGCGTTCCGGATGGCGGCGGACAGGGCGCCGCAGAGCCCGCGATCCGGTGGGATTGTCCGCCAACTCCCTTGCAGAGCAGGGGAATACGTCTTCCAAAGGTCATCGGGCCGACCCGAGTGCCACTGGTTGTCGCTCACCAGTCTTAACGAAATCCATACGGCTCGCCGTGTCCTGCCCGCCGCCGGTCCGACCCGCGCGGAAGTGCGGCACCTCGACGTCACCGGGGTCCTATAGGGTCACGGCGCCGTACGAGCCGATGACGTGAGGAACGAGCGACGAGTGAGGGCGGACCGGAGCGCGGACCGGAGCGCGGACCGGAGCACGGGTACGGGCCAGGTGGGGCTGGTGACGATCGCGCGGGAGTGGGGTCGGATCGGCTGTATCGGCTTCGGCGGACCACCGACCCACATCTCTCTCCTGCGGCAGTTGTGTGTGGAGCGCCGCGACTGGATCCCGGCGGAGGAGTTCGAGGATTCCATCACCGCGACGAACCTGCTGCCGGGCCCGGCCTCCACGCAGCTGGCGATTCTCACCGCCTGGCGCCTGCGCGGCCTGCCCGGCGCGCTGGTCGGCGGCCTGAGTTTCATCCTGCCGGGCCTCGCGCTGATCCTGGCCCTGGCTGCGCTGTTCCTGTCCGGGAACCCGCCGCTGTGGGTGCGCGGGGCGGCCGCCGGGGCTGGTTCCGCCGTCGCCGCCGTTGCCGTGCATGCGGCCTGGTCGTTGGCTCCCGGCAGCTGGAAGCGTGCCGGGAAGGCACGTTCCGCCCGTGCCCGCTGGCTCGGGTACGCGCTGGCGGGTGCGGCCGCTGCCGCTCTGACCGGGCCATGGCTCGTGCTGGTCCTGCTCGCGGCGGGTCTGGTGGAGATCGCCGTACGCGCCCGCGACCGACGCATCGGCCCACGTGTCGCGTCGTGGCCGGTAGCGGCTGCCGCTCCGGTGCTCGGCGGGGGAATGCTGACGCTGGCCTGGGTGGCGCTCAAGGTGGGAGCCCTGTCGTACGGCGGAGGGTTCGTCATCATTCCGCTGATGCAGGCGGACGCCGTCGACCACTACCACTGGATGACCGACGGCCAGTTCCTCAACGCCGTCGCCCTCGGCCAGATCACCCCGGGCCCGGTCGTGCAGACCGTCGCCGTGGTCGGGTACGCGGCCGGTGGAGGGTGGGGTGGTCTGCTGGCCGCCGCGGTGGCGTTCGCCCCGTCGTTCCTGTTCGTGATCCTCGGCGGGCGGCATTTCGACGCCCTGCGTTCCAGCGAGCGGGTGCAGGCGTTCTTCACCGGCGCCGGTCCCGCCGTGATCGGGGCCATCGCCGGATCCGCGATCCCGCTCTCCCTGGCCCTGCGGAACGGCTGGCAGTACGCCGTGCTGGCGGCCGCCGCCCTCTGGCTGCTCGCTGCCCGGCGCGGAGTGGTCAGCGCCCTGCTGGGAGCGGGAACGCTCGGTGTGGCGGCGGCGCTGGCCGGCTGGCCATGGGGCTGACCACCATCGGTGCCTCAGCAGCGTTCCCTGCGGCCGCTATTTCAGCAGCCGGGACATCCGCCGGTCCGCGAGGGGTTTGCCGCCGGTCTGGCAGGTGGGGCAGTACTGCAGCGCGGAATCGCTGAAGGACACCTCGCGGATGGTGTCGCCGCAGACCGGGCAGGGTTCGCCCTTCCGCCCATGGACCCGGAGCCCGCTCTTCTTCTCGCTCTTGAGATCGCGCAGGGCGAGTCCGCCGGACCGTTCGATCGCGTCGGCGAGGTTCGATCCGATCGCCGCGTAGATCCGGGCCACCTCGTCTTCGGAGAGATTGGCCGCGAGTTTGAACGGCGACATCTTGGCAGTGTGCAGGATCTCGTCGGAGTAGGCGTTGCCGATCCCGGCGATCGTGCTCTGGTCGCGGAGGAGGCCCTTGATCTGGCGGCGGTCGTCCTTCAGCAGCCCGGCGAAGACCTCCGGGGTGAAGGCCGCCGAGAGGGGGTCGGGCCCGAGCCGCGCGATGCCCGGTACGTCCTGCGGATCCCGTACGACGTAGACCGCGAGGTGCTTCTTGGTGCCGGCCTCGGTGACGTCGAACCCGGCACCGTCGGGTTCGGTGAGCCGTACCCGCAGCGCGAGCGGGCCCTTGCCGGGGCGCGGCGGCTCCGCCGGCAGGGCGTCGTTCCAGCGCACCCAGCCGGCGCGGGCGAGATGGATGACCAGATGCAGGTCCCCGGCCTGGAGGTCGAGGAACTTCCCGTGCCGGGTCACGCTCTCGAAGACGAGGCCTTCGAGCGCGTTCGGCGGCGGGTCGTAGGTCTTGAGCGCGTGGACGGCGAGCGGGTACACCCGCGCGACGGAACGGCCGACGACGTGTTCGGCCAGGAAGCGGGTGAGGGACTCGACCTCCGGCAGTTCTGGCATGTCCTCAGTCTGCCCCGGCGCGGACCGATCGGCCGGATACGGCGAGCCGCACCCCAGGCGGCCCCGGCGAGCCGGGCCGGGGAACGCAGGTGCCGCCCGCGCGTGGCTTCGCGCGGGCGGCGGACCGTACGTGGGGGGATGCTCAGAGGCCGGCGGCGGCGCTCTGGATTGCGGAGGCGAAGGTGCTCACCTCGGTGTAGACGCCCGGGTACCCGGCTCGCGCGCAGCCTTCGCCCCAGCTGACGATGCCGACCTGGATCCACTGGTTGTTGTTGTCCTTGCGGAACATCGGACCGCCGGAGTCGCCCTGGCAGGTGTCGACGCCGCCCTGGGAGAGGCCGGCGCAGATCTCCTCGCCGGGTATCAGGTCGCCGCCGTAGGAGCTGCTGCAGGACGCGTCGCTGACGAACGGGACCTTGGCCTTGTAGAGGTAGCGCTGCTGGCCGCCGCCCTCGCTTCTGGCGCCCCAGCCCGCGATGTCGAACGTGCCGGAGTTGTACGCGGTCGTGCCGGCGATGTTCAGGGTCGGCAGGTTGATGGGCTTGGCGAGTTTGATCAGCGCCCAGTCCTTCCCGCTGCCGTTGTAGCCGGGGGCCTGCAGCACCCGGGTGGACTTGACCTTGATGGCGCTGCCGCTCTGCAGGTCGACGACGCCCGCCGTGGCGGTGATGGACGTGTTGGCGCCGCTGCCGTTCACGCAGTGCGCGGCAGTGAGGACGATCTGCTGGGTGTACAGCGCGCCGCCGCAGCCCATGGACAGCCGGACCATCCAGGGGAACTCGCCCTGCGCCGCGCGGGTGCCACCGACGACGGACGGCCCGGGCTCCGGGCTGGGGGCGGTCGCCTGGGCGCTGAGGGGCTGCAGGCTGAAGACGGCGAGGGTGATCGCGCCGAGCGCCGCGTACCTTTTGAGGGGCTTCAGGCCGCGCTGCAGGCCGAGTGGCTTCAGGAAGTTCTTCACCGTTCTTCCTCTCGTGTGGGGGAAGGCACGTAGCGACAGGTGCATGACAACTTTGAATCCGGAAGGCACCGCAGGACTTCCGGTTCGGGTGGGGGATGCCGCAAGAGTGCCGGTGTGAGTGTGCTGGCGGAGCGAACCCTGCGGCAAGTGCGCCTTTTCGGCCACGGACGTCCGGTCCCGGAAGCCGCCACGGCGGGCGCGCCGCCGCCCGACGCCGGGGGTCGGTTTCAGGTAGCGGCGCTCACGAGATATCTTGATGTCGAGACGTTTGTCGACGTGAAGCGGAGTACTGGTGACTGACTCGACCATTATCTATACGCACACTGACGAGGCCCCGGCCTTGGCGACGTATTCGCTCCTGCCGGTGATCCAGGCCTATGCCTCGACCGCGGGCGTCCGCGTCGAGACCCGCGACATCTCGCTCAGCGGCCGCATCATCGCCAGCTTCCCCGAGCGTCTCGCGGAGAACCAGCGTGTCGACGACGCGCTCGCCGAGCTCGGCAAGCTGGCCAAGACCCCAGAAGCCAACATCGTCAAGCTGCCGAACATCTCGGCCTCGATCCCGCAGCTCAAGGCGGCCATCGCCGAGCTGCAGTCGATCGGCTACGCGCTGCCGGACTACCCGGACGACCCGAAGACCGACGAGGACCGGGACGTCCGCGCCCGCTACGACAAGGTCAAGGGCAGCGCCGTCAACCCGGTGCTCCGCGAGGGCAACTCCGACCGCCGCGCACCCGCGTCCGTCAAGAACTACGCCAAGGCGCACCCGCACCGCATGGGCGCGTGGACGGCCGACTCGAAGACGAACGTCGCGCACATGACCGCCGACGACTTCCGCTCCACCGAGAAGTCCACGGTCATCGCCGCGGACGGTTCGCTGCGCATCGAGCTCGTGGGCGACGACGGCAGCACCACGGTGCTGCGCGAGTCGGTACCCGTGCTCGCCGGCGAGGTCGTGGACGCGTCCGTCATGCGGGTCGCCGCGCTGCGTGAGTTCTTCACCGCGCAGGTCGCCCGGGCCAAGGCCGAGGGCGTGCTGTTCTCGGTGCACCTGAAGGCCACGATGATGAAGGTCTCCGACCCGATCATCTTCGGCCACGTCGTGCGGGCCTTCTTCCCGAAGACGTTCGCCGAGTACGGCCAGACCCTGGCCGCGGCCGGCCTGAGCCCGAACGACGGGCTCGGCGGCATCCTCAAGGGCCTGGAGTCGCTGCCCGAGGGCGCGAAGATCAAGGCGTCCTTCGAGGCCGAGATCGCCGAGGGCCCCGAGCTGGCCATGGTGGACTCCGACCGGGGCATCACCAACCTGCACGTCCCGAGCGATGTCATCGTCGACGCCTCGATGCCGGCCATGATCCGCACCTCCGGCCACATGTGGGGCCCGGACGGCTCGGAGGCCGACACCCTCGCCGTCATCCCCGACAGCAGCTACGCCGGCATCTACCAGGTCGTCATCGACGACTGCCGCGCGCACGGCGCCTACGACCCGGCGACCATGGGCTCCGTCCCGAACGTCGGCCTGATGGCGCAGGCGGCGGAGGAGTACGGCAGCCACGACAAGACCTTCGAGATCCCGGCCACCGGCACCGTCCGGGTCGTCGACACCGACGGCAACGCCGTACTCGAGCAGACGGTCGGCGCGGGCGACGTGTTCCGCATGTGCCAGACCAAGGACGTGCCGATCCGCGACTGGGTGAAGCTCGCCGTGACGCGGGCCCGCGCCACCGGCAACCCGACGGTGTTCTGGCTCGACGAGGGCCGCGCGCACGACGCCAACCTGATCGCCAAGGTCAAGGCGTACCTGCCCGAGCACGACACCGACGGGCTGCAGATCGAGATCAAGACCCCGGAGCAGGCGACGGCGTTCTCCCTGGAGCGCATCCGCCGCGGCGAGGACACCATCTCGGTCACCGGCAACGTGCTGCGCGACTACCTGACGGACCTCTTCCCGATCCTGGAGCTCGGCACGAGCGCCAAGATGCTCTCCGTCGTCCCGCTGATCAACGGCGGCGGCCTGTTCGAGACGGGCGCCGGCGGCTCCGCCCCCAAGCACGTCCAGCAGCTGCTCAAGGAGAACTACCTCCGCTGGGACAGCCTGGGTGAGTTCCTCGCCCTCGCGGTCAGCTTCGAGCACCTGGCGCAGACCACGGGCAACGCGCGCGCCCAGGTCCTCGCCGACACCCTCGACCGGGCGACCGGCACGTTCCTCAACGAGGACAAGTCGCCGAGCCGCAAGCTGGGTGGCATCGACAACCGCGGCAGCCACTTCTACCTGGCGCTGTACTGGGCGCAGGAGCTGGCGAAGCAGACCGACGACGCGCAGCTGGCCGGCGCGTTCGCGGGTCTGGCCACGACGCTGGCCGAGCAGGAGCGGACCATCGTCGACGAGCTCATCGCCGTCCAGGGCTCACCGACCGACATCGGCAGCTACTACCGTCCCGACGACGCCAAGGCCTCGGCCGTGATGCGTCCGTCGAAGACGTTCAACGACGCCATCGCGACCCTCGGCTGACGAGCGACGCACGGCGGGGCCCGCCGGCCCGGGAGCGATCCCGGGCCGGCGGGCCTTCGTGTTTCCCGGGCCTCAGCGGGCGGCGGGCGTGCTGGTGGAGTAGGAGTGGGCGCCCGTTCCGGCCAGCGCTCCCTTGTCGACGATGAGGTACTCGTCGCGGATGGGCGCACCGGAGAACCAGGACTCGAGGATCTCGCGGGTCCCCGCGGCGTACCGGGCCTGGGCGGCGAGCGTGGAGCCGGAGATGTGCGGGGTCATGCCGTGGTGGGGCATGGTGCGCCAGGGGTGGTCGGGCCCCGCGGGCTGCGGGTACCAGACGTCACCGGCGTACCCCGCGAGCTGTCCGCCGCGCAGCGCGCGGTCGACCGCGTCCCGGTCGCAGATCCTGGCGCGGGCGGTGTTGATCAGATAGGCGCCGCGCTTCATGGCGCCGATCAGCTTCTCGTCGAAGAGCCGGTGTAGTGCAGCCGTACGTCATGCTCCAGCCGGCGTATCCCGGCGTATCCCGGCGGACAACGACGGCTGGCACACGTAGCAGGCCGCCGCCGCGCGGGCGAAGTGCCGCTCCCGCGCCGGCGCGACGAGGTACTCCAATTGACGCAGCAGCATGGCCTCATGGTGCCCTGACGGGACGTCAAAGACACGACCTACGAGGGCCGGCCCGCGGCGAGGTCCTTGAGCAGGTTCTCGATCGCCGTCAGGCGGGCCTGCAGCGCCTCGACGTCACCGCGGGTGGCGTTCTGCTCGGCGGGCTTGAGGGTGATGATCAGATGGCCGTCCGGTTCCAGCCGGCCCGAGGCCACATCCGCGATGGCCTCGCCGTTCTGCATCCGGACCGCGTGCTCGATCTCGGCGGACCTCAGCGCCAGATCGCGCATGGCCTGCGGCACGAGCTCGCCGTCCTCGATGACGGTGGTCGGGGTTCCTTCCAGCAGCCGTTCCGCGCGGGGGTCGCCGGCCAGCCAGCGGTTCACCGCGGAGTTGACGGCGATCAGGGTGAACGCGCCGATCACCCCGCCGAGCAGGCTGTTGTCCGCCCCGATGATGGCGTTCTGCACGACGTTGGACAGCAGGAAGATCACGACGAAGTCGAAGGTGTTCAGGTTCGCCAGGCCCCGTTTTCCGGCCAGCCGGAACAGGATCAGGATCAGGGCGTAGACCAGGACGGTGCGGACGATCTTCTCCGCGATCGGCACCTGAACGGACATCAGGTCATGCCACACGACAACTCCTCAGGGACGGTGACGCTCGCCAGGACCCGCCGGCCCGGCAACGCAGAGGGTCACGCTACGCGCCGGCGGTCCGGCGCACGGGTCACCCCCGTGCGCCGCGCCGCCGCTCACACGGCCGTCCGCCGCCACTGCTGGCTCGTGCTGCCGGTGTCGGTCTGCTGCACGACGGCCGCCAGATCGGCGGTGGAGTCACCGGCCACTCCGAGGAGCTTGCCGCTGCGCAGACTCACGATCTTGACGTAGCCGCCGCCCGCGTCGGCCAGCGTCCACTGCTGGTTGGTGCTGCCCGACGGGGTCCACTGGATGATGGTGGCGCCGTCGGCCGTCGACCCGCCGTTGACGTCCATCGCCAGTCCGGAGTGGACATTGGTGATCCGGAACCGCTCACTGCCGGCGGCGCCCGTTCCGGTGAACGTCCACTGCTGGTTCGTTCCGCCGTGCGCGCCGTACTGGATGAGCGCCGTACCGGTGGAGGTGGAGCCGCCGGGTACGTCGATGGCCTTGCCACTGCGGCGGTTGACCAGGGTGAAGACGGTCGGCGCGGGGGTGGGGACCAGGGTGGTGGTGCCGCCGGGGGAGAGCGTGACGTCCTGGCTCCAGGCGCCGGCCCGGACGGTCGTCCGGGTGCCGCCCACGCTGTGCAGCGTGATCGACGTGACCTGGCCCGCGCTCCAGGCGAACCCGACGGTGAAGCCGCCGCGGACGCCGATACCGGTGACGCTGCCCGCGGCCGCCCAGGCGCCGGGCAGCGCGGGAAGCAGCTCGACGGTGCCGGGCCGGGACTGGACCAGCATCTCGATCATGGCGCTCGGCGTACCGAAGTTGGCGTCGATCTGGAAGGTGGACCGGGAGCCCATGCTGTACATGTCGAACATGTTGGCCGCCGCACCGTTGCTGTGGCCGACCGACGGCTTCAGCACGGTGAGCACCAGCTGGTAGGCCTTGTCGGCGTTGCGCAGCCGCGCCCAGCACAGCGCCCGCCAGGCGCAGGCCCAGCCGAAGCTCTCCATGCCGCGGGCGGTGAGCAGGTTGGTGACGCCGGTGAGCAGTGCGGCCGGGCTGGTGGCGGGGTTGACGCGGTCGCCGGGGAACAGGCCGATCAGCGGGGAGAGATGGCGGTGGGCCGTCTCCCCGAGGTTGTCGTTGCTCATCCACTCCTCCAGCCAGCCCGTGGTGGCACTGACCTGTGGCAGGTACAGCCGGCTCTGCAGCCCGGCGACGGTGGCGGCGTACGCGCCGTCCCGGCCCAGGGCGGCGCAGGCGGTGCGGTAGTTCTCGAAGAGCTGCCAGACGAGCTCCTGCGCGTACGTGATCCCCTTCGCGTTGGTCGGCCCCTGCTCGGGTGACCAGTCGCTGTCGTCGATGAGCACCTGGCGGGAGGCCCCGGTGGCCGGGTCGGTGACGGTGGTGGTGATCAGCCGCGCCTCCCAGAACTCGCAGGCGCCCTTGAGCAGCGGGTAGATCCTGGCCAGATAGCCGGCGTCCTGGGTGTACTCGTAGTGCTCGAACAGCGAGTTGCCGATCCAGGCGTTGCCGGCCGGATGCCACCACCATCCGAGCCCGCCCCAGACGTTGGTGGAGATGGCGGTGGTCCAGCCGGCGATCCTGCCGTTGCTGTTGCGGAAGCCGTTGCGGGAGTCGTTGAACAGCGTCCGGGTACGGTCCTGCCAGTACGGCAGCTGCCCGAGGCAGTACTCCGCGAACGCCTCGAAGCAGCCGGCGAGGCCCGCCCGGTCGGCCAGCCAGTAGTTCATCTGGACGTTGATGTCGGTGTGGTAGTCGCCCATCCAGTCCGGATCGTTGCGGTCCAGCCACAGGCCCTGGAGGTTCAGCGGAACGCTGCCGCGCGAACCGGTGATCATCAGATAGCGGCCGAACTGCAGGTAGGAGGCCTCCAGCTCCGGGTCGGGGGCGGCGGCGGAAGCGGCGCGGGCGGTGAGCCGGGCGCCGGTGTCCAGCGCCCGCTGCGCGGCCGAGGACGTGCCGAGGCTGACCGTCATCGAGGTGAACAACGTCTGGTAGTCGGTCGTGTGGGTGGCCAGCAGCGCGGCGCCGCCGAGCCCGGCGGCGGTGGCGGCACGGGTGGCCGCGATGGCCTTCGGATCGGCGGACGGGTCCTTGAACCCGGCGGCGGTGGGAGAATAGTTGGTGCCGCCACTGATGACGAGCAGCACCTCGGTACACCCGGAGAACGTCACGTCGGAGCCGGCCGCGGAGAGCGTTCCACCGGTTCCGGTGGCCCGTACGGCGGTGGCGTACTTCAGGCCATTGGCGAGCGTGCCGGCGAACGACGCGGTGGCCGCCACGCTGTCGGCGGTGACGGCCTCGCCGCGGGTCCCGTTCAGCGTCAGACCGCCGGTGTACGAGCCGCCGCCGCTCTGCGTCAGCCGCACCACGATCACCTCGTCGGGGTGGCTGGAGTACACCTCACGGCGGTACGTGACGCCGCCGAGCCGGTAGGTGGTGGTGACGAGCCCGTTGCTGAGGTCGAGCCGGCGCCGGTAGTCGGTCACCGCAGGGGGGTGTGCGCCGGGAGGTTCAGGAAGGCCTTGGCCAGCAGCCCGAAGGTGCCGAAATCGCCGGTGCCGTAGGGGAACTGTCCGTCGGAGCCCAGGGACGCGTTCGGGCCGCCCGTCCACAGGGTGGCGTCGGAGAGGTAGAGGAAGTCCCGCGAGGGATGGCCGCCGACCATCGCGCCGAGCCGGCCGTTGCCGATGGGCAGGCCCTGTTCCATGATCGTGGCCTCGCTCGCCGGAGCCGGGTACCACAGCGCCACGGCATCGGCCTCGGGCACCAGCGACGCCGCGGACGGGCGGACGATGGCCGGATCCGCGTGCGCGGTGAACCGCGGCAGCCCGGCGAGGGCCAGAATCGCACCGGCCGAGCCGCCGAGGAATGCGCGGCGGGACGGCGACGAACCTTCCGCGGTGCGTTCAGGACCTTCGGGGCCTTCGGGACGTTCGGAGTGTTCGGCGCGGTGCTGAGGGTCGAGAGATCGGGACATTGAGGTTCCCTTCCTGGGACACACCGGACAGGTTCGGTCCCCGCCCATCAAGTCATCGGAGGTTTGACGCCGTAGTCTCCCGTTCCGGCGCTCGGGCATGTCAAGACCCGTGACGTCGGCAACCCGGGAGTCCAGCAGCTCCGTCGAAGAGTCCAAGCCACCGTTCCGGCGTCGGCGGTGGCCCTGGCCGGATCCGGTCCCGAATGCGGTCCCGAAGGCGATTCCGTGAACAGTCCGTTGACTGACGGGGGCTGATCTCTTCACAGCCCCTATGCTCGACCTGCACAACTTGTGCACCCTCGCCCGCCGTTAGGGGACAGCGCCGTGAGTGTCAGGATTCAACCCACCTCCCAGGTCGACGACACGGCCGAACTCGGCGACGGGACCACCGTCTGGGATCTGGCGCAGATCCGTGAGCAGGCCCGGCTCGGTCGCAGTTGCATCGTGGGCCGGGGTGCCTACGTCGGTCCGGGAGTCCGGATCGGCGACAACGTGAAGCTGCAGAACTACGCACTGGTCTACGAGCCGGCGGTGCTCGGCGACGGCGTCTTCGTCGGCCCGGCCGTCGTGCTCACCAACGACTTCTATCCGCGTTCGGTGGATCCGGAGGGCAAGCAGAAACGTGGCGGGGACTGGGAGCCCGTCGGTGTGGAGGTCTCGGAAGGCGCCTCGCTGGGCGCCCGTTCGGTGTGTGTGGCACCGGTGCGGGTCGGCCGCTGGGCACTGGTCGCGGCGGGGGCCGTGGTCACCCGGGACGTACCGGACTTCGCCCTGGTGGCGGGGGTGCCGGCGCGACGGATCGGCTGGGTCGGCCGGGCCGGGGTCAAGCTGCTGGAGCGCGACGGCGAGCCGGGCGTCTGGGAGTGTCCCAGCACCGGCGTGCTGCACGACGAGAAGGACGGCGCGCTCTTCGAGCGTGGCTGACGAGGCACACAGAGGTTGAGCGGCGCCATTTCCTCAAAACGCCGATCAGCGAACATCCGTAGGCATACCGTGTGTATGTACGCGCGAGCTGAGCACGCAACAAGCGGTGCGCAGTGGGGGTTTGTACGCGGTGGGGGCACCTGTGGCAGTTGGGTCGAAGTGAGAACCGCTTCGACGGATGCTGCCTGTTCAGGCGTGGCTGATTCCGACACGTGGTCGGAAGGGCACGCAGGTAGTGCGACGTTCGAGCGGCGCACGGCATCGGGGGGCGATGCCGTGGGGCCGACCCGGGCGGCGTCACGCACGGCCCTCTCCGCGGAGCGAGAACCGCAAGTCTGAACCAGGAGAGACCAGAGGGGGGGTAGGTGTGCCAGAGCCGCACCGCTCGGACATACGTGGTCCGCGCAGACGTCTCGCCGACGCACCCGATTCGCCGGGTGTGCACAGCGGGCGCCGTCGGGAGGACCGACGGCCTGATCAACGGCATGAACGTTTCATCCGCACCGAACCGATCATCCGCACCGAACCGACCGTGCAACACCCCGCGATGTGTGTGATCGGGGTGAGGGTGCGATGACCACGGATCGACTGGGAGCACTGGCGGCCGCGGACCAGCCGCTGCACGCCCTCGCCGAACGCCTCCTCGCGGTGGCCGAGGCGGGACTGCCCGGGATGTACCTCCCCGGCAGCGACACCTTCGTCTTCACCAGGGCGGGAACCGCCGCTCCCGACGGCTCCTGGCACCTGGAGCAGCGCGGGACGAGCACCCGGTACGCGGCGATCACCGCGCTGGGCGCCAGGTTCCTGCCCGAGGACCGGCAGCGCGCCGTCCTCGGCGGGCACACCGCCGAGGAGTTCACCGGACTGCTGGTCCAGCGGCTGCCCGCGGTGCGGAACCTCGGGGACGCGGCGCTCATCGCCTGGGCCGCCGCCGAGACCGGCCACCCGAAACTGTCGGACGCGCTCGAACGGGTCGCCGCACTCGACGAGCCCGGCCGGCCCCAGTACACGGTCGAGGCGGCCTGGGTGCTGTCCGCCCTGGCGGCCGCCCGCGGCACGGTGGACGTCGAGAGCCGGCTCACCGCCGCCCGTGACCGGCTGCTGCGCGCCAGGATCGGCAACAGCCCGCTGTTCCCGCACGCCACCGGACCCGGCCTGGTGCCCTGGTACCGGTCGCATGTGGCGTGCTTCGCCGACCAGACCTACCCGTTGCAGGCGCTGGCCCGCGCCCATGCGAGCGGTGACGACCCGGAGGCGCTCGCCGCGTCCGACGCGTGCGCCACCCGTATCTGCGCACTGCAGGGCGACGGCGGCCAGTGGTGGTGGCACTACGACGCGCGCCGGGCGGGTGTCGTGGAGGGGTATCCCGTCTACAGCGTCCACCAGCACGCGATGGCCCCGACCGCGCTGTTCGACCTCGCCGACGCGGGAGGCACCGATTTCGCCGCGGCGATCCGCAGCGGGCTGCGCTGGATGACGGAGGTACCGGAGCTGACCCGGTCCGCCGGAGCCGGCGCCGTCCCCGAGCCGTTGATCCTCGACGAGCTCGGGGTCACCTGGCGCAAGGTCTACCGCGGCGACCCGAAGAAGGCCGTCCGCGCCGCCCGCGGGCTCACCACCCGCGTCGCTCCGACGGCACGGCTCACACCGCTCGACCGGGTGTTCCGCCCGGCCTCGGTGGACCGCGAGTGCCGCCCGTACGAGTTCGGCTGGATGCTGTTCGCATGGCTCGGGGGAGCGCAGAGATGAAGCGGCAGATCTTGTTCGGCGTCGCACTGGACGCCATGACGATGGATGAGACCGTTCAGCGCTGCCTCGAAGCGGTGCGGAACAGCGAACAGCTCGAAATAGGGATGGTCAACGCCGCGAAGCTGGTGAACATGCGGCGCGATCCCCAACTCGCCCACGCGGTGGCCGGCTGCGACCTCGTCCTCGCCGACGGACAGGCGGTGGTCTGGGCCGGCAAGGTGCTGCGGGCACCGCTGCCGGAGCGGGTGGCGGGCATCGACCTGTTCATGCGCCTGCTCGCGGCGGCCGAGAAGGCGGACATGTCCGTCTACTTCCTCGGCGCCAAGGAGGAGGTGCTCCAGATGATGCTGCGGCAGGTCGGTCTGCGCTTCCCCGCCCTGCGGGTGGCCGGCAGCCGCAACGGCTACTTCGCCGACTCCGAGCAGGAGGCCGTCGCCGACGCGATCGCCGACAGCGGCGCACAGCTGCTGTTCCTCGGGATGACGTCGCCCAAGAAGGAGATCTTCACCGCCGGCTACGGCAAGCGGACCGACGCCCATGTCGTGCACGGCGTCGGCGGCTCCTTCGACATCCTGGCCGGCATCACCAAGCGAGCGCCCGAGGTCTGGCAGCGGATGGGCCTCGAGTGGTTCTACCGGACGCTGCAGGAACCGCGGCGGCTCGGCAAGCGCTACTTCACCACCAACGCTCTCTTCCTCGCCATGACGGCGCGGGAGCTCATCCACCGCACACCGGCAACCGGTTTCGCGAACAGGAGATACTGATGCGCGTCGTCGTGGTGGGACAGGGATATGTCGGGCTGCCACTGGCCGTTCGGGCCGCGGAGGTCGGTCACGAGGTGATCGGCTACGACGTGGCAACCCAGCGGGTCAAGAGCCTGGCGGCGGGGGAGTCCTACGTCGAGGACGTCTCCTCCGAGCGGCTGCGCGCCGTCACGGCGAGCGGTGCGTACCGGGCGAGCGAGTCGGCCCGGGACTGCGGCGGCTTCGACGTCGCCGTGGTGACCGTGCCGACCCCGTTGCACGAAGGTGTGCCGGACCTGCGCTACATCGAGGAGTCGGCGCGCACGCTGGCCCGCTATCTGCGCCCCGGGGCGACGGTCGTCCTGGAGTCGACCACCTATCCGGGCACCACCCAGGAGCTGTTCGGACCGCTCCTGGAGGACGGTTCGGGAATGACCGCCGGAGCCGACTTCCATCTCGGCTACAGCCCGGAGCGCATCGACCCCGGAAACCCCGTCTGGGGCTTCCAGCAGACGCCGAAGGTGGTCTCGGGAGTCGACGCGGCGTCCCTGAAGGCCGTGCAGAGCTTCTATGACGACCTGGTCGACACGACGGTGCCGGTCGGCTCGCCGAAGGAGGCCGAACTGGCCAAGCTGCTGGAGAACACCTTCCGGCATGTGAACATCGCGCTGGTCAACGAGATAGCGATGTTCGCGCGCCACCTCGACATCGACGTCTGGCAGGCCATCGAAGCGGCGTCCAGCAAGCCGTTCGGCTTCATGAAGTTCACCCCGGGACCCGGCGTCGGCGGCCACTGCCTGCCGATCGACCCCTCGTACCTGTCCTGGCGGGTACAGCGTGAGCTCGGCCAGAGCTTCCGCTTCGTCGAGCTGGCGAACGACATCAACAGCCACATGCCCGACTACGTGACGCGCCGGATCATCGACGTCCTCAACACCAAGCGCCGCTCGGTGAACGGCTCGCGCGTCCTGCTGCTCGGACTGGCCTACAAGAAGAACACCGGCGACGCCCGTGAGTCGCCGGCGCTGCGGATCTCCCAGCTGCTGCTCAACATGGGCGCCAAGGTCAGGGCGGCGGACCCGCACGTGGTGGAGAGCATGGCGGTCGACACCCGGCTCGTCCGGGTCGAGCCGACCCAGAAGGAGCTGGCGGCGGCCGATGTGGTCGTCCTGCTCACCGACCACGACTCCTTCGACTACGACCTCGTCACGGAGCACGCCTCCTTCGTCCTGGACTGCCGTCGCAAGCTGTCCGCCGGACCCACGATCGAGGTGCTCTGACCCGATGAGGATCATCTGCGTCGCCGGAGCGCGACCCAACTACATGAAGATCAAACCGGTGATGGACGCCCTGGAGCGCCGGGGCGCCGAGGTGGTTCTCGTCCACACCGGACAGCACTACGACGAGTCCATGAACGAGGTGTTCTTCCGCGACCTCGGGATCCGGCCCCCCGACCGCTTCCTCGGCGTCGGCTCGGGCACGCACGCCGAGCAGACCGGACGGGTGATGGCGGCCTTCGAGCCGCTGCTCGACGAGGTGGCACCGGACGCGGTGGTGGTGGTCGGGGACATCAACTCCACCCTCGCCTGCGCCCTGGTGACCGCGAAGGCCGGCCCGCTGCTGGCCCATGTCGAGGCCGGGCTGCGCAGCCGCGACTGGAGCATGCCGGAGGAGGTCAACCGCGTCGCCACCGACCGGGTCAGCGACTATCTGCTGGCCCCGTCGCCCGACGCCGCGGTGAACCTGCGCGCCGAGGGGTACCGGGACGACCAGATCCATGTCGTCGGCAACGTCATGATCGACACCCTGCTCGCCAACCTGGAACGGGCCAGGAAGTCGGACGTCCTGGAGCGGTACGGGCTCACCCGGGGCGAGTACGGCCTGGTCACCCTGCACCGGCCGGCCAACGTGGACGACCCGGAGTCGCTCACCGGGCTGCTCAAGGCGCTCGGCGAGATCGCCGGCCGCTGTCCGCTGCTGCTGCCCGTGCACCCGCGGGCGGCCGGGCGGCTGGCCGAACTGGGCGTGCCCGGCGGGATCCGGCTGGTGCCGGCGGCCGGGTACCTCGACTTCATCGCCCTGCAGGACTCCGCCCGTGTCGTCCTGACCGACTCGGGCGGCATCCAGGAGGAGACCACCGCGCTGGGCGTGCCGTGCGTGACCCTGCGGGACAACACGGAACGCCCGATCACCGTCGAGCAGGGCACCAACGTGCTGGCGGGCCGGGATCCCGAGCGGATCGTCGCCACGGTGAACCGGGTGCTCGACAACCCGCCCGCGGCCCGCTGCCCGGAGCTGTGGGACGGGCACGCCAGCGACCGCATCGCCGAGGTCCTGCTGGGAGGGGGCGGCGCGAGCGGCCGGCTGAGACCCACCGACCTGCGGGTGCAGGACGACCCGGGCAACTAGGTACGGTCCGGACGGGAGTCGGGCGGCCGGTGGGACGGCCGCCCGAAGTGGGGCCGGAACAGGCCGCACCCGGTCCGGATGCACCATATGCTCGATCACAGTCGGCACGGGGGCGGGCCGGCGACCGGAACAGATACGACAGTGCCGCGGCCGCCGCGGCGCGCGATACCCACGAACGTGGGCCGCGAGGGGGAACACCATGGATCTCGCAGAGATCTGCCGGGTCATGCGCAGGCGTTGGTACGTGCTGCTGCCCGGACTGCTGCTCACCGCAGCTCTGACGGCCGGTGTGTATCTGATGGTGCCGGTCACGTACCAGTCGCAGAGCACGGTGGCGCTCCTCAACTCGCAGAAGGCCACCGTCGCCTTCGACGGCAACCCCTTCCTGAGCACGCAGACCTCGCTCACGGGGATGGCGGACAGCCTCGCCCGCAATCTGAACTCCGATGCCTCGATCGTGGACCTCAGGGCGCAGGGCCTCACCGGGGTCTACCAGGCGAAGATCGCCGACAACGCGCAGGGCCCGCTCATGTGGCTCACGGTGACGGGTACCGACCCGGCGAGCGTTCTGGAGTCGGACAAGATCCTGACGACGTACGCCGAGGCCCGGTTGAAGCAGTTCCAGACGGAGCAGTCGGTGGCTCCGAACGCCATGATCCGTATGACGACGGTCGTGCCCCCGCAGAACCCGGTGGCCGAGACCAAGAAGCGGCTGCAATACCTGATCATGGCCGGCCTGCTGGGGTTCGTGTCCAGCATGGTGGCCGCGTTCTACGTCGAGGCCCGGCGGCGGCCGCGGCCCGCCTCGCAGCCGGTGGTCGCGAGCGTGCCGGCCGTCGAGGACGGGACGGACGAGCAGCCGGCGGCACCGCCGGTCGCAGGTCCCGTTCCGCCGGCCGCCGTTCAGCCGGCGGCGCCGCAACCGGCCGCGGTCCAGAAGACGGCGGCGGGGGAGCCGGCCGGACAGCCCGCGGCACCATCCACGGCAACACCGACGGTCCGGCCGGCTCCCCGGTGGTCGAAGCCCGTCGAGGAGTCCGACTCCGAAGCAACCGAGACAGAAGCGCATCGGTTTGTGTGACCCGCGCATCCTGCGAGCCGCTCGACAAGGAGTCGTCTCATGGAGAGGGCACGCGTAACGGCCACCACGGCCGGCGAAACGCCCGGTACGACCGGCATATCCGTCCCCCCGGTGCTCGACGGGGCCGGGCCCGGCACGGAATCCGCCCTCGGGCCGGCAGCCGACCTGGAAACGGCCCCGGCCCCGCCGTCGCTGGGCCAGAAGGTCAGGTCGGCCGCCCGGTGGAGCCTGATCAACACCGTCGTCATGCGACTGGGCAACTTCGCGACGGGGATCATCCTGGCGCGCTTCGTCCTGGGGCCGGCGGCGTGGGGCGTGTACGGCATCGCCCAGACGGTGCTGCTGGTCCTGCTGTCCGCGAACGAACTCGGCGTCGGGCTGGCCATCGTGCGCTGGGAGGGCGACGCCCGCCGGTTCGCGCCGACCGTGCTGACCCTCAGCGCGATCTCCAGCTGTGTGCTGTACGTGGCGCTGTTCACCGCCGCCCCGACCGTGGCGCGGCTGCTGGGCTCGCCCGAAGCCTCGGGCGTGCTGCGGGTGATGTGCATCTGTGTGGTGCTCGACGGGCTGTCGCAGGTGCCCGCAGGCTTCCTCACCCGTGAGTTCGCCCAGGGCAAACGGATGGTCATCGACGCGCTCAACTTCGTGCTGAGCACCGCGGTGACCCTGCTGCTGGCCTTCGAGGGCTGGGGCGCGATGAGCTTCGCCTGGGGAGCGGTGGTGGGGAACGTCGCGGCCCTGATCGGCTGCTGTCTGGCCGCCCCGGGGACGCTGAGGTTCGGCTGGGACCCGGAGCAGGCGCGGGCGCTGCTCCGGTTCGGGCTGCCGCTCGCCGGGGCCAGCATGCTGGCCCTCGGCGTGGTCAACGTGGACACGATGGTGGTCGGCTCGACCACCGGCAAGGTGGCGCTGGGCTTCTACGTGCTCGCGTTCAACATGTCGGGCTGGCCCGTGCGGATCATCTCCGAGGCGGCGCGCCGGGTCTCCTTCGCCGGGTTCTCCCGGCTGGCCGACTCGCCACAGGCGCTCGCCCAGGGGTTCAGCCGCGCGCTGGGCGTCCTGATCACCGGCACGGTCCCGCTGTGCGTGCTGCTGGGGGTCCTCGCGGGCCCGATCGTCGGACTCGTCTACGGGGACCAGTGGCTTCCCGCCGCGAAGGCACTGCCCTGGCTGATGGTGCTCGGACTGGTGCGCATCGGCTGCGAGCTCGCGTACGACTGCCTGGTCGCCATCGGACAGCGCCGTTCGCTGATCATGGTGCAGGGCCTGTGGCTGGTCGCCCTCATCCCGGTACTGATCTTCGCCGGCCGCGCCGAGGGCATCGTCGGGGTCGCGCAGGGCCATGTCCTGGTCGCGGGCGGCCTCGTGGTGCCGGTGTTCCTCTTCGCGCTCAGCCGGGGAGGCATCAGCCTGCGGTCGATCGGCCGGGCCTGCGCCTGGCCCTTCCTCGGCGGGGGCGTGATGGCCGCGGTCATCCTCGGCCTGGAGCGGGGCATCGGCGACAGCAAGCCCGCCCTCTTCGCCATCGGCACCGCCGCGCTGCTCAGCTACATCGTGTGCGTACTGCCCAGCCGCGACTTCCTGCGTGGCACCCGGCCCAGCGGCGGCCGGCACCGGAAGATCGCGTGAACCGATGAACCACCCGACGACATGCACCAGGGCAACTGGCCCGGCACCGTGTACCGACGAGAGACCACGAGGTGGGCCACATGCTCCGAAGACGAAGCCGCATAGTGCTCTTTTTACTGGCGGGGGTCCTGCTGGCAGGCGTCCTGACCGTGTTTCTGGCGACCCGCTCCAGCACCGGTGAGCACTCGGTCGCGGACTGCCCGGACAGTGCGTTGACGTGTCCAGGAGGGTCGCCTCCCCCCGATGACGCCGCCCCGCCCACGCCCACGCCCGGCAGCAGCACGACCGTGCCCGGAGCCGGCAGCGGCACGCCCGTACCCCTCCCGACGGTGCATCCCCCCACCACCGGGGGCGCGAGCACCGGCACCGGGAAGTTCCCGGCATCAGGGCCGTGCGCGTCGCCCACCGCCTGTGGCTTCCCCGACGCGACCACCACCGGGCCGCGCATCGCCCTCAAGCCGCACAACACCGGCGCGCTGAGCATCACCAAGGACGGCACGGTGATCCGCGGCTGGGACATCACCGGCTCGCTCGACATCTACGCCAACAACGTCACGATCATCGACAGCCGGATCACCTCCACCAACTGGTGGGGTGTGAACCTCCGCCCGAAGTTCAGCGGCCTGCGGGTGCTGCACTCGACCATCACCGGGATCCCCGGCAAGGGACCGGACAACGGCGGCGAGGACTACGGGGTCTCCAACATGGGCGGCAGCTCCATCGAGGTGGGATGGTGCGACATCTCGGTGTTCAGCAACTCGCTGTCCATGGGGCAGGGAAACCTGCACGACAACTACGTGCACGGCCTCGTCCCGTTCATCAACTCGTCCGGCCAGTGGGCCCACACCGATGCCGTGATCAGCGACGGCGCAGGCTCCGCCCCGCTGATCGTCCGGCACAACACCCTGCTGAACCCGGTCGGCGTCGAGAAGGGCGGGACCGCGAGCATCGGTCTGTACGACGACACCGGCGCGGTCCTGAGCACCGTCGTGGACAACAACTGGCTGGCCGGCGGCTCCTACGCGCTGTACGGCGGGGGCGCCGGCGCCAAGGGGATCCAGGTCATCAACAACGTCTTCTCGTCGGAGTACCACCCCGGCAGCGGCCACTACGGTGCGGTCGCGCACTGGAACACCGGCGGGTCGGGGAACGTCTGGAGCGGGAACCGGATGTCGGACGGCACTCCGGTCGTGCCCGCAGCAGGACCTACTGGGGGATGACATGACCGAGGCCGTGCCTGACGCCGGCCGGCTGACGCCGCGGTCCATCGCGGTGCCGCCGACCACGGAACCGACCGCGGCGCCGACCGCGGATACCCCGGAGCGGGGGCGGCTGCCCTCGCTCACCGGGTTGCGGTTCGCCGCGGCGTTCCTGGTGTTCGGGTTCCATCTGCAGGTCGCCCACCTCTTCCCGGCCGGGTCCAGCGGCGACCTGCTGCTGGGCCGGGTGTTCGGGCACGGCGCGATCGGCGTGTCCTTCTTCTTCATCCTCAGCGGCTTCGTGCTGACCTGGTCCGCCAGGCCGGGGGAGCGGGCCCGCCGGAGCTGGCGCAAACGTGCCGCGAAGATCTACCCGAACCACCTGATCACCGCGCTCGCCGCGCTGGTCGCCGTGGCCGGGGGAGCGGCATCGGCCACCGGCGGCGGCTCCCCGGGCGTCGTCGTCCCGAACCTGCTGCTCGTCCAGTCCTGGAGCCGCGACCCGGACGTCTACTTCGGGCTCAACACCGTCTCCTGGTCGCTCTCCTGCGAGGCCTTCTTCTACCTGCTCTTCCCCTGGCTGCTGCGCGGGCTGACCCGGCTGGGCCCGCGGGCGCTGTGGCCGCTGGCGGCCGGGCTGACCGTGCTGACCTGCTGCCTCCCGCTGGTCACGGCGGGCTGGTCGGAGCCGACCGCGTACTGGTTCCTCTACGTCCTGCCGGCCACCCGGATCAGCGAGTTCTGCCTCGGCATGGTGCTCGCCCGGATCGTCCGTACCGGGCAGTGGATCCGCTTCCCGATCTGGGCCGCCGGCCTGCTCCTGGTCGCCGCGTATGTGTCGGTCGGCTATCTTCCGGTGCGCTTCGGCTACGTCGCGGCCACCGTCGTACCGTTGGCGCTGCTGATCCCGGCGCTCGCCACCGCCGACCTCGCGGGGCGGCGCACGCTGTGGTCGACCCGCCGGGCGGTCTGGCTGGGCGAGGTCTCCTTCGCCTTCTACATGGTGCACCAACTCGTCATCCGCTTCGCGAGCAAGGCCCTGCACGTCCCGGCGGCGGGCGCCCCCGACTGGGGGGTGGCGCAGGTGATCGCGGTGGAACTGGCCATGCTGGCCGGCTCCCTGTGCGCTGCCGCGCTGCTGTGGCGGATCGTCGAGCGGCCGCTCCACCTGCTGCTGAGCGGCGGCTCCGGGCGACGCCGCGGACACCACGCACGTCCCGGAACGGCGACATGAGAGAGGAAACGATGCGTCGTATCGCCCGCGCCCCCTGGGAACTGCTCAAGTGGGCCTTCGGCTGGCTGGTGCTCTTCGAGACCAGGAACAAGCTCGTGCTGGCGCCCTCCGCCCTGCGGCTGCGCCGCTTCGAGACCGCCGAGACGGCTCGGCTGGCGGCTGTCCTGGGTCAGGTCCCCGAAGCGCTGGTCGCGACCGTGATCGCCACCCACCGGCGTCCGGAGGCACTGCTCGAAGCGGTACGTTCCGCGCTGGACCAGACCGTACGGGACCACGTCGTCATCGTCGTGGACGACTGCGCGGGGCTGCCGGAACTGCCCGACGACCCGCGGCTGTTCGCGGTGTCGCTGTCCCGGAACACCGCCACCGCGGGTATCGTCCGCAATGTCGGGATCCGGCTGACCCGCTCGCGGTACGTCGCCTTCCTGGACGACGACAACCTGTGGGAGCCGGACCACCTGGAGCAGGCGCTGGCGGTGCTGGAGGCGCCCGGCGGACCCGACGGCGTCTACACCGCGCTGCGCCGCGTCCTGCCCGACGGGACCGAGATGGACATCCTGTCGGTGCCCTTCGACCGCCGCAGGTCGGCCCGGGAATCCTTCCTGGACACCAACGCCTTCGTGGCCCGCCGCAACGGCTCGCTGCACTTCAGCCGGCTGCGCCGGACCCCCGAGGTGCTGCCGCGGGAGGACTGGGAGCTCATCCGCCGCTACAGCAGACGGCATGAGGTGCGGCATGTGCCGTGCCCCACCGTCCGGTACCTGGTGAACCCGGCGAGCTTCTACACGGCGTGGGAGGGCTCGGTGCCGCCTGCCTAGGGCTGTCCGGCCTCAGGGCCCGGGAGTCGCGCGCAGTGCGGACGAACTGAGCAGGGCGGCCGCGGCGGCCCTGCTCGCGGGCCGGCCGAGCGCTGCCCGCGAGGTCTCCCGCAGCAGGACCGCCGCCCGGAAGGCGGTGGTCGCCAGCGGTCCGTGCCGGCGCCCGTAGAGCCGGACGCGGTTGAGCGTCAGCAGGGTCCACAGGCGCGGCGAGACCTGGGAGTCGCCGCCGAGGTGCATCGCACTGGCCGCGGGTTCCAGCCGGGTCGCATAGCCGTGGTCCCCGGCCCGCAGGCAGTACTCGGTCTCCTCGGAGTAGAGGAAGAACGACTCGTCCCACGCACCGCAGGTGTCCAGGCAGTCCTTCGACAGCGCCATCAGGGCCCCGGTCGCCCAGTCGGCCCGGGTCGGGCCCTCGTACGCGGCGGGGTCGGTGACCATTTCGCTCCAGCGCGGGAAGCGGCCGGCCCTGCGGTTGCCCACGACCGCCTCGCCGAGCGCCCGGGTCACGCTCGACTCGCGGCGCAGCGACTGCAGGGGCGCACCGTCCTCCTCCTCGTACAGCAGGGGCACGCTGATGCCGACGCGGTCGCCGTCGGGCAGCTCGCTGCCGAGCGCGTCGACCAGCACCTTGGCGCAGCCCGGCCGCATGCGGATGTCGGGGTTGCACACCAGCGCGGCACGGAAGCCGCCGTCCCACTGCGCGGCGGCGCCCAGCGCCGCGTTCACACCGGCCGCGTATCCGGCGTTGCGGCCGGTCTGGACGACGGTGGCGTCGGGGGCGAGGGCGCTCAGTACGGCCACGGTGTCGTCGGCCGAGTCGTTGTCGGCGACGACGAGCCGCCAGTCGAGACCGGCCATGCCTGCCGGGAGCGAGGCGATGAACTCCGGGAGCACCGCGGCGCTGTTCCAGGTGACGACAAGGACGGCGACAGGGCCGGTGCCCTCGGCCGCGTTCTTGGGGGGCATCAGGACTCCACGAGTTGGGATTCGGCTTCGCGCCGGACGGGCGCGGCGGTCCTCGGTTCGGTTGCGGACGGGGTCACGGGCGGGGCGGCGGGCACGTCGGCCGCCCGGGCTTCCGCGTCGCGCCGGATGAAGCCCAGGTAGCTGCCGCCGGCGCCGAGGGTCAGGAAGAAGATTCCGGCGAACATGGGGAAGCCGAGGGCGTCGAACGTCGCACTGATGACGAGGGCGACCACGGCCGAGGCGAAGAACGCCTGCCCCAGCTCGCGGTCGGACTCGGTACGGGCGAGGCGGCGGATGGCGCCCCCGTTGTGGATCCCGGCGATGAACAGGGTCAGGAGCGCGACCAGCCCCAGGGCGCCCATCTCGGCCAGGGTCATCATGTACTGGTTGTCCGTGAAGAAGTAGAGGTCGGGCATGAACGTCCCGAAGCCGCGTCCGAACAGCGGACGTTCGGTGAGATAGGGAACGATCGCGCTGTACTTCACGGTGCGGGCCTGGGTGCTGCTGTCGGAGTTGTTCAGGAACGTCGCGAACAGGGTGGTGATGGTCCCGATCAGCCCGGGGATGATCACCTTGAAGCAGGCGACCGACCCGATCAGCAGGCCGATCGCGCTCCAGCGCCGTTGCGGTGTCCAGCGGGGCATCATGATGAGGGCGACCAGCAGGGCGCCGATGATGGACGTCCTCGACACCGTCAGCGGCAGGGCGCCGCCCATGATCGCGACGGGCCCCCAGCGGCGGAACACGCTGAGGTGCTTGCGCACCGGATCGAAAGCCTGATGGATGGCGAACGGGACGAGGATGGCCAGCATCCCGCCGAACTCCAGTGGCTGCGCGGTGGTGGAGCGCGGCCGGGTGAAGGAGCCGCGGTCCATGGCGGTGATCTGGGCGACGCTCGTGTTCAGGCCGGGGACGTTGATGTGGTCGGCGATGTTGGTCGCGGTGAAGAA